>JBGCGC010000021.1:0-5809 GCA_045110475.1 Granulosicoccus sp. | reverse complement strand
CAGAAATACCAATAAGGCCTGGAATATACTCAGGTTCGAATTCCACAAGCAGATCGATGTCACTATCCGGACCCGCTGTACCTGATAATTGCGAGCCGAATAAGGCTAGCCTGCGGATGTGATGCTTCTCGCAGTATCGGGCCAATGTCGCTTCGTCGATTTTCAGGCTCTTATGCATAGCCATAGTCTAGCGTGTATTTGTCGTTGCCGCACAGCGATGTAGCGATCCATCACCACCTCCTTGAATAACTTGATCAGGTAAGCTTTCTCAGAGAAAACCCAACGAGGTAATCAAGCTGACGATCAACTAACCGAAGTTAAGTTGATTTGGATTTGTGGACTCGTTTTATATGGCAGGTGCCATGATTGCTGCAGAAAACGCATAGGTTACGGCTGTCAGCGCCCAGGCATCAGGTTGAACCCGCAGACCAGAATGAGTGCTGAAAAAGCCGTAAACCACAACATGATAGTGGCATAGAAATCTCAGGCCACTGGATCAACATAAAAAACAAACAGTAGCAAGGTTGTTGAGACCAGACCGAGAGTGGCAAGTGCCCCCCCAATGGCATTCACTTTACAAATAGATTGTGTACTCATTCCCTGCGCAGCGTAACCCGCTGAATTCACTGGCGTTCATCATTATCGTCTTCGCACGGCAAAATAGCTTGACTCTTTCTACAAAGTTAGGCATGCCACGTGTGACCTTATCCGGACGATGCCGCGATGGACACACGCATAGAGAATTTACGCTCGACCACCTTTGGTGGGTAACGATTAACGCGTAAACAAATCTGCAGCATCCAGCAAACCACTCGCGATTTTCCAGCGATGAGCCGTCGAGAACTGGCGCACACGATCTGTGAACACCTACGCTGGTGTACGCCAGGTGGGAAAGACCAAATCCAGTCATGCCTGAACATGCTGGAGGCGCTGGAGACGCTCGACATCATTTGCCTGCCCGCTACAAACATCAGCACACGGCGTGGGGCGCAAAAGCCGATCAAGCACACCATTGACTCAGAGCCACAACCGCTGATCGACGACTCACTGGATCAACTAACACCGATCAGCGGTCAACTGGCCACCGATAAGCCTGATATTGCGCTGTGGAATGAGTTAGTCGATCGGCATCACTATCTGGGCTACCGCAGTCCGATCGGACAGCATGTGCGCTATTTCATTGTTGATCGACACGGACGAAAACTGGGTTGCCTGATGTTCTGCTTCGCCGTTAAATCATTGCCTTGTCGTGATCAATGGATTGGCTGGCAGGATCAGAAACACAAAAAACACTTGGATCTGCTGCTCAACAACAATCGCTTCTTGCTCTTGCCGTGGGTCAAGGTAAAGCACCTGGCCTCAACGAGCCTGGCCACCGCCTGCAAACAACTGAGTGATGACTGGCAGGCAATCTACAATACCCGTCCTGTGCTAATAGAGACCTTCGTGGATCCATCAAGATACAAAGGCATCTGTTATCGCGCGGCCAATTGGCAGCACTTGGGCCAATCCAAAGGACTGCCCACCACGAAAAACATGCCCGGCAAGCCGGCGAAGGATATTTATGTTTTTCCATTGACGAAAAACGCGAAATCCATTCTGATCAATGGCCCTGAAGCATTGCGTAAAAAAGCCGGCAAAACAAAACCCCAACAAAAACACCCTTCACCCAAACCACTGGATTCGACCGATCCGTTTGTTAAACTGTGGCAAAACATCATCGGCACCGTGATTCACGTGGCTCATGATTTTGACAGGCAATGGCAAAAACGCCAACGGGTGTTGAACTCACTGCTGATCATGCTCTTCATCTTTCGATTGGTTTTTTCCACCAACAAACAAGGCTATTCGATCACCATCACCGAGCTGTGGGAGCAGTGCCGCCGCCTGGGCATCGACCTACCGCAACCGACACCCGTTGCAGCATCAGCTTTTTGTAATGCACGGGCAAAACTCGATGAACAAATATTCAAACATCTGCAGGCTCAGATACTCCAGCAAGGCAAACCTGACCCCGACTGGCTATGGCACGGTCATCGTCAATTGGCCGTAGACGGATCGAAGATGAATCTGCCTCGACAACTGATTCGGGCAGGCTATAAAACGCCCTCGGACAATGCCCATTACCCACAAGGTACGGTGAGTTGTCTCTATGAGCTAAAATCCAGAATCCCTATTGATTTTGATCTGGCCAAACTGAGCAATGAGCGCCGGATGGCTCTGAACCATCTGGATTAACTCTCAGCAACCGATGTGGTGGTCTATGATCGTGGCTATTACTCGTATGACATGCTGCAGGCGCATATCGAACGCCATATCCACCCGATCTTTCGCCTCAAGGCAACCGCGTGCGCTGCGGTTAAGGATTTTTGGAACAGCGATAGCATTGATGCCGTTGTCCATATTTCGCCCGGCACGTCAAACAAAGCGCATCGTCCTGCACACCAGCTTCAGTGCGAGAACAAACCACTCGCGCTGCGCCTGGCCAAATATGAAGCAGGCGGTACACACTACATTCTGGGCACGACGTTGTGGGATCAAAAAAAGTACAGCATTGAGCGATTGTCTGAGGTCTACCATGCACGCTGGGGGATTGAGGAGCTGTATAAAATATCCAAACAACTGATGAAGGTCGAAGACTTTCATGGCCAGAGTGAGCGCGGTGTCAAACAGGAACTGTTTGCGCATTTTAACCTCATCACTCTGTGCCGATTGTTTGCCAATCACAGCGAGGAGGACTTTCATTCTCGGCGCGAAGAAGGTGGCAAGAACCATGACGAGCAGATTATGAAAGCAAATTTCAAGAACTGCCTGATGACAGTGGCCAAAAACATTGAAGCGCTGCTGTTGCAACAAACTCACCTGATCGCTCAGACCGTTAGTACCATTATCGTCAGCATCAGTACATGCCGCCAAAGGATGCGACCTAACCGCTCATATGCACGATGTTCAAGAAAACCGATTGGCAAATGGAAAGCGCCCAAGCCTGCAAAGAATGCACAGCCCCGTGCAGCAAAGGAACCGGCAGTCGCATAACATCTAAAAACCGCTTAGATAGCTGCAGCCGAGAACCACTTTTTTAAGTGAATGGCCTGTTTTACTAAGTGAATGCCATTACCCCCCCCCCCGGACGATACTGTTGTCAAAGCATGGGAGAAACTGACAAAGCCACGATCTATAGAAGTGACCAGCTCGGGAATGTCAAGTAGGCGCTTTTTTTAGTCAAGTTGCAATATGACATTCAATAGTGTTACCCATGAAGGTGGTTTGCGGCTGGTAACTGAGTGCATCATCAAGCATCCAATTGCTAACACTGCTGGGCTTTCAATGAGTCAGCTATGGTGCGCAGTGCTAGACTGTGCAGGTCGCTAATCGGGAACAGACAATGACCTCAGAAAACGGTAAGTCCATGTACGAGACGAAGGTGGATGCCGAGAAAAGCTGGGCGGAATCCGTTAGAGCGTTTTTACATCCCCGCGTTGTCACCATGCTGTTTCTTGGTTTCTCCGCGGGCATTCCCATTCTGATGATTTTTTCCTCAACCAGCGTCTGGCTGACCGAGGCGGGTGTGAAGAAATCCATGGTCACCTATTTCAGTTGGGCGGCGTTGGGTTACTCGTTTAAATTTGTATGGGCGCCGTTAATCGATAAGCTACCTGCCCCGTTACTCACTAAATGGTTAGGGCGTCGTCGTGCCTGGATTATGGTATCTCAGTTTGCTATCATGGCGGCGATTCTCTGGATGGCCAATACTGATCCGTCAGCGGGTCTGGGCAGCTTAACCATTATGGCGTATGCCGCTGTGCTGCTTGGCTTCTCTTCTGCCACGCAAGATGTGGTGATTGATGCTTATAGAATCGATTCAGCCGGTCCGGAACTGCAAGCCTACATGTCATCTTCTTATGTCGCTGGATACCGTATAGCGATGATTGTATCGGGGGCTGGTGCCTTGTATCTGGCTACCTACTTCGGCTCTACTGAAACAGCCTATAGTTACGATGCGTGGAAAAAAGCGTTCGCCGTGTTGGCAGCGGTTATGTTGGTTGGCGTTTTTACAACTCTCATAATCAAGGAGCCAGAGGAACACCGTAAAGATGAAAATCCGCCTCTTCAAAAAAATCTGTGGGTAGTTTTAGGCTCTGGAAGAGCGCCGATGGTGTGATATAGCGCTATTTCAATGGTGTGGAAGGATTTGAAACCGTAGGCTTTTCTCATAGTCAGTTTAGCCTTGTTGTTAAAGCCCTCCACAATGCCACTGGAATATAGCCCATCAGCCTTGAACCAATTCAGAATCAGCTCGCGGTGTTTACGTATTCGCTTTGCTGCCTTCTTCATCGGATCGATCTTTGAACGCATGGTTCGTGTACACCACCTATCGATAAACTTGCCTGCCCAGGCTGATGATGTGTACTGCCACAGTTGTTGAAAATCTTCCTTGAGTAGATAACTTCTGTCCTTGAGTAGATAACTTCTGATCGACTTCAGGTTGTATTGCAGCAATTCGCCAAGCTTGGTTTCCTGTTTCTCTGTTAGGTTCTCTGGCCTCTTCAACAGCAGCCAGCGCGAGTTGGTTAGCAATGGCTCAAGACCATCAGCTTTCATTTGTCTGGCCTCACCTGCACGAACCTCATCAATCGCCTTACTCAGATGCGCCATGATATGCAAACGATCCAATACATGGATAGCTTGAGCTGCTCTGTCTGCAATCACGTTAAGGTAGGGCTTCCACATATCACTGCAAACGAACTGCAATTGTGCCGACCGGTCGGCGCCACACCAGTCGAAGAAATTATTCAACGTGGCCTCCTTTCGAGCTTCTCCGATCCATAGTAGTCTTTTACATGTGGAATCGATTTGATACACTAATGTTAGGTATTTATGCCCTCTACGCCATTGAATCTCGTCGACTCCGATGGCTTCTATGCCTGTCAAATTCCGATTTGCCAATCCCCAGGTGACCGCCATCTCTACCGAATGAAAAACGTGATACCAACTGGTTGAGAATGCCTGCGCTGTCTCCTTCCAGCTTAACCTTTTTGCCCAACGTGACAAGTACCAGGCGTAGGTTTGTGTCAGCTGGTGTTTGCTAACTGCCCAGGGTAATTGTTCAACCCGAACGCCGCAGCCAAGGCAGCTCACACGACGAGCCGAGTACACCAGAAACACCTTAGATTCCCCAAAACGGTATGAATTCGTATCGTCGTTGTGGACGCCGGTCGTAACCTGCCGACTTCTTGCCGCAGCCCGAACACACCGGTCGACTGTTCGAACGCTCTACCACCTCCACATCGATAGTCGGCTCGGTGGCATGATCGTTAAATATTACTGATTTATACACAAACCCCTTGTACTTTTGCTCCCGATTCAGGATAGCCTTGACTAGCATTTCGGCTCTTTTTTTGATTGATTATTGTTCGCACTTCAATCATCTCAAAAATGGGGGCCGGGTGCACCTTCTGCAGCAGTACTGGTTCTTCCATCAGCCAATAAGCTGATTTTTACCCACATATTTTTCCGAAGAGCCCGAGTTTTTAATATAACCAAATTATATTAAAGGTATCTTTAATACAACCCAACTCTATTAAAGCGTGCTTTAATGTAAATACTTCTAATTAAAGAATGCTTTACATGATCCGCGTCACCGGTAGTTACTCAACCTCAACCACAATAGGCGAATCAGTTAAAGCTTTCGTCCCTTCCGGCCTTCCCCCTGCGGGACCACCGCTGACGCCTGACTGCTACAGAGAGCTTAATCACACCGCCGAACTAGCACTGGCGCGATTATCTGGCGTGTCCGGACTGGTTCCAT
>JBGCGC010000020.1:0-107294 GCA_045110475.1 Granulosicoccus sp. | reverse complement strand
CTTTTGGCCAAATTTTGCGCTCATTTTCGTCACTTAGCCAGCTAAACTCCTCAAATGAGCACAAAATTTGACTCAAAATTGGACTACTCTCGCTCGATCGCTTTCTACGGGGCCGCCTCCGGTCGCGCAGACTCCTAGCCTATATCGACCTGTCTTGCTTTGAGTGGCATGCCTCATGCCCTGTTTGAGACAGACACCTCGCGCCATTAGAGCCGCACGCAATTGAAAAGTCGACATTATATCGGTGCTGGCCTGATTCTCGCCGCTCTACTCCCTTTGTCCAACGGGTCCCGATTGCTGAGTGCTCAGAATACGTTCATGCAAGAGTCTACCCAGCGACGAGCTGTTGTAGTGGATCATGCGCCCGAGACCACCTTAGGACGCAGTAGCGCCAATCGAGCCGTATTCTCGGTCGTTGAGTTTGTCGATGATGAAGGCACCCGACGAACCGCCCAAACCAATGTGTCCAGTTATCCGGCACCCAACGCTATCGGTGAAGAAATTGAGGTGCGTATTCATCACACACGTCTGGATGATGTCAGAGTGGTGTCCTTTACCGGCTTGTGGTTCGAATCCGCTTTTTATCTGATACCGGGGTTTCTGACGCTGCTGATCGGTTTTGCGCTGGTGTTGAAAAAGTCCAGAAAAACATAAACCGCGAGTATCAGTCCATGAGTATGGCTCATAACATCGACCCAGTCATTGCTGCTGATACGTTTCCCGTTCATACAACAGCGTATTCCTGCATACGGCTGATGAACGATAGCCGCTGGCCCTGGCTAATTGTGTTGCCCAGAGATTCTGACAGCCATGAGCTTCATCACCTTGGCGATGATCAACGCCAGGCCTACCTTCATGACATTCAACGTTTAAGCAGCATTGTTCAGAACCACACCCGATGCCGCAGCGTTAACATCGCCATGCTGGGTAATGTGGTGCCTGCATTGCACTGCCACGTCGTTGCCAGAAATGCAGGTGATCCAAACTGGCCGAAACCTATCTGGGGGTTTGAAAAAGCCATCGCCTATACGCATAACAGACCCGAGTCACTCATACAGGCCGTGCAGAGCCAACTGGAGGACCGATAGCGTTGACTAAAAACCAGGCTCCAGACACAACATCCATTACGCAAACAAAAGAATCAGGCGTCTACTGGCCAAAGCTGAACAATGGACTTTTCGCCAGACAACTCGATGTGAGCGCCGCTGGCATTATGAAATTGTTGCCAGACAACATTGATGCTACCTTTGGATGAGTGCAACAGACTTGAAAACATCTGGGCCTTCTGCAAATGCGTGAACAAGCGACTGCCTGGATCGACATAGACAGCACCAAAGTGGCATTGGTACTTCGCCAGCACCGTACTGACAAACTGCCGCCATAGCTTCTCGCAACCTGGCCTTATCACCACATCACTGAAGCTTACATAGCGAAAATCGTCTGGATCAAAACGTTTACGGGCTGGTGCAAATGGCTTGACCAGAAGTCGTGTGCTCCACTCAGCCATGCCACCCATCCGCGTAATCTGAAAACTCGTCGTGGCAACTCTGGCGGAGATGGCGATACCGTATGTATCCCGGCAGATCCATCCCGGAAGACGGGACGCACTGACATCACGCACAGCACAATCCGCATAGAGGTCGTTTGCAAGCGCGCGCGCCTCATCGACCAGCTCTCCCGACAACGCATCAAGCTTGCAGCGTACAGATGGCCATTGCCCGTACATCATGTACATAGATAAGGACGCACCGACATTAGCACCGGTTGTTTTCAACAGGGCAAGAGAGCGCTGGTTACTCTGATCAATACACCCGAAGGAAATAGCGGGCTGTCCCTGCGCGTTGTCCGCCATCCATTGCATCGCCGAGGTGGTTAGTGCCTTACCGACACCCATCCCCTGAAACGTCTTATCGACCGCCAGAACACCCCGATAGTATCCGCGCACGGGACTGCCGTTGAATAGTAAGTCGCGCTTGTCAACAACATACACACCGACCAGCTCATTATCCGCCATGGCATGGAAGTAGCTCGGCGCGCAAAATCGATCCAGTTGAGATTGCACATTCAAACGTCGATACCGTAGGCCATCGCTTCCAAAGACAGTGGCTTCCACCAAAGAAATGAGCTGATGATGCGGCTGCAGCGCAACATTAACGCGACCTTCATCGAGCAATAGATCGGCGCGGCGATTATTCATGGCTTACGCCCATGCCAACCCACATCGCTCATAAGGATTTCAGACAAGGACACACCGCTCCTTAATGATCTGAACAATTGTGGCGCCATGGTAAAGCTCATGAATACAAACGGTTTCATGTCCGAATATCGCAACGTAATATCCTTGCTCCGGAACAGGTTTTTCCAGCCGGAGCGATTTATCCTACCTTTTAACAGAGCCCCTTGAAGCTGCGCCAGACAGGACCAGAACTCCTGTTGACGCACTGAAACACTTGCCGGTTGCTGCACTGGCGCTCGCCCATCAACAAGGCTCGACAACAAAGTTGCAGGCTCGATAAAATGCAAACCACTTGTTGATCGCGGATTACACTCAATCGCACACCATTGGCCAGCCTCGTTCTGCATGAAATCGAAGGCGATCATTCCGGTGTAGCTGGTCTTGCGCACAACGGTATCAATAAACCGGGCAATACCCTCTGGCACAGGCAAGTGTTCAAAACAAACGGCAACAGATCCGGCGTCGAGCAGGCTTCGATAACAAACGCTCACTAGTGTTTGACCCGCTACCGCTATAGAAAAACTACACAGTAAATCCCCCGGTAAACGTTGCTGAACAATGTGCTGATCATTGCGCTGTGAACGCTCAAGCTCCTGCCCTGCTAAACCAAAACACACGCCGGCTCCCGAACATGATAGCCGCGGTTTGACTACAAAGGGTCTGGACAGTAGCTCATCATTGGCTGTCACGGCACTGGCCAGAGCCGTATCCGGCACTGGTAATTCCAGATTCCGCGCAAACGCTGGAAAATTATATTTGTCGTGCAATTGCAGCAGTGTCACTTGATCCATACACAAAACATTAACCTCATCGGACACGCGATGTTTCAAGGCAGACACGTAGAGGGTTTCCTCTGATACGGGAATTACCAGAGAGACTTGTTCATCGTTGATGATCTGTTGTAGCTGCTGCAGGTAACGATGCTGGTCGATAGCAGGAGCTGTGACCTTGAAGCTGCGAGACACAGTATTCGACAAGCGGCACATAGGCCATGCGTAGGGATCGGCAACCAGCACACGCCAGCCGCCAGCATACAGCGCACGGGCAAGCTCCAGCGCAACCGGTAAGCGGCCGAGCGTCAATAGAACGGTACGACTTTCACGGTTGGCATCCACGTCGTTGGTAACAGCTTTGGTGCAGAGCTTCAAGTGTATACTTAGATGGCTTCCGAATTGAAAACCCATGCCCGAGAAACCACTCTATCGCCCCCCGGCCCCCACCCCCTCATCGCCCTTGCGTTCGTTACTAAGAGTGATACGACAGGGAGACGGCGATCTTCTGAGTCTCGTACCCGAGGAGGCGTACCGCAAACAACTGACCTGGCTTGGTTACTCGCGTCGGTCAATATTATTGATCAACGATACCGAAATCTGCCGGCAGGTTTTGCATGACAAGGAAGGCATTTTCCCGAAGAACGACCTTATGGTCGGCGCACTGGAAGGGCTTGTCGGCAATTCCCTGTTCGTCTCCAGCGGCGAAAGCTGGCGTCGGCAACGCCAGATGATCGATCCGGCATTCTCACAGCTACGCATTAACACTGCGTTTGCGTCCATGACCCAGGCGGTTGATGATTATCAGGATGTGCTCGATGACTATGTGCGCGAAGGCAAGACATTTTCGCTGGACAAGGCCATGAGTCACCTGACCGCCGATATCATCTGCAGGACCATCTTCTCGCAACCCTTGAGCTCGGAGATCGCAGGTGATGTCTTCAACGATTTTCTGTTGTTTGAGCGTAGTGTGGCAAGCGTTGACCTCAAGCAACTTATCTTTGGTAAACCGTGGGCAAAAATCACTCAGCCAGCCCCGGTTGTCGAGGCTTGCCAGCGCATACGCAGACACATTGGCACCATGTTGGACCCGCGCATCAATTCACCACAAGACAAGCAGTGCGATGACATCGTTTCCGCCATCATTACCGCACGTGATTCAGACACCGGCAACACCTTCACTCGTGAAGAGCTCATCGACCAGATCGGTGTATTTTTTCTGGCCGGCCACGAAACGACTGCCAGCGTACTTACCTGGGTGTTTTTCATTCTGTCACAGCAAGTGGCCGTCGCCCAGAGAATCGCCGACGATGTGGAAAGCGTGACCGGTGGTGGTGAGGTACAGATGGAGCACCTGCGCCAACTCCCCTATCTGCGCAATGTTTTTAGAGAAGCGCTCAGGCTGTATCCGCCAATCACCTTTCTGCCCAGGGTTGCCCTAAGGCCAACAACCATCGCTGACAAACGTGTCAAACGCGGTACCATGATCATGATCTCGCCGTGGACGGCACATCGCAACGCTGTACTCTGGAACAACGCTGATCGCTTTGATCCAGACAGATTCTCCACCAGCGAAGACGATACAAGGCCGTCCCACAAAAAAGACAAGGGTACCCATCTGTCTTTTGGCATTGGTCCTCGTGTTTGCATCGGTGCATCATTTGCCACTACTGAGGCCACATTGATCATCGCAAGACTGGCTCAGCGTTACCGGTTTTCCAGTACCAATGCCGAGTCGGTCCGACCAGTCGCAAGACTGACCACTCGTCCGGCCATTGAAGTGCAGGTGCAGCTCAGCCACCGACATCACGCGTAGTTCAACACCGTATACTTGCTCCATGGCGAAATCATCAGCTTCCAAAGAGATGCCCACCGATCCTGTCATTGTCATTGGTGCAGGTATGGGCGGACTGGCAGCAGCGATATCACTCGCCGCTCGCAAGATACCCGTTGTTTTGCTTGAGCGACACCCGAGACCCGGCGGCAAGATGCGACAAGTGTTTGTTGCCGCTCAGGGCATCGATTCCGGCCCGACGGTATTCACCATGCGATGGGTTTTCGAGAGTCTGTTTGCCCGCGCAGGGCTCAAACTCGAAGAGCATCTGGGGCTGGACAAGGCCGATCTACTGGCAAGGCACAGTTGGCAGAACAGCGAGTCTCTGGATTTGTTCGCCACGCTGAATCAGTCCATGCAGGCAATTGCCGAGTTTGCCAGCGACAAGGACGCCGATAACTATCGAAAATTCGCGCGCAAGACTGAAGCGGTTTTCAACACACTGGATAGCAGCTTCATGCGCGCCCAACGCCCCAATCCCATTGCCCTCAGTCTTCAGGGGGGCTTGCGAGGGATGGTCGATATGGCCAACACCCAGCCTTTTGTCAGCTTGTGGAATTCACTCTCCAGAGATTTCGAAGACCCACGACTACGCCAGTTATTTGCTCGCTATGCAACGTATTGTGGAAGCTCACCATTCAAGGCGCCCGCTACTCTCATGCTCATAGCACATGTGGAAAAGGCCGGTGTATGGATGGTGCAAGGTGGCATGCAGTCTCTGGCCAACACACTGTCAGATACCCTGATATCTCTCGGCGGCGAGCTAAGGTTCGGTTGCGGCGTGTCGCGCATGGAAGTCAAAGACAAGCAGATCGTGGGCGTACATCTGGATAACGATGAGTTTATCCCAGCGCAGGCCGTGGTGTTTAATGGTGATACTCAGGCATTAGCCAAAGGTCTGCTTGGCGATGAGGCTACCCGCGCCGCATCGGCAAGAGCGGAGCCGTCGCTATCAGCGGTTACTCGGTGCCAGTATGCGGTGACTAGCGGGTACACGCTGGCACACCACACGGTTTTCTTCGGCAATGACTACGCTGATGAGTTTGACAGCGTTTTTGAACGCGGCAGCATAGCCGACCGACCGACCGTCTACGTTTGTGCGCAGGATCGAAGTGGCAGCGCCGACACGCAGGTGGCCGATGGTCAGCACGAGCGCCTGTTCAGTCTGGTCAACGCGCCCGCGCGGCCGATGAGTAAGGCTCAACGGATGGACGCTATTGAGAAAATGCAGGACACACTGAACTCGCAAGGGCTGGAAATACTTGATGAGCAGGGTAAAACCATCGTCACTGATCCCGGACAGTTCGGCAGGTTGTTCCCGGCCAGCGATGGCGCGCTGTACGGACGTCCAACGCATGGATGGATGGGCTCATTCAAGCGGCCCGGCTCGAAAAGCCGGCTGAAGGGTCTATACCTGTGCGGCGGCAGCGTTCATCCGGGTGCAGGCGTACCCATGGCAACCCTATCCGGCCAACTGGCAGCCGATAGACTCTGCAAGGACTGGAATATCGAATAATCGACACCACTGCCGGATGGAGCGACGGACATCGCTCACTGTCGGACTTGCCAGCAGGTCACCAGAAAAGGTATAAATGCAGTGACATACAACACTGTCAACCTGGGTTGACGCAGTCCTATGTGGCAATTCAACATTCTGGTCGGCTTACACATCATCTCGGGCACTATCGGCCTGGTGACCATGTGGGTGCCTGTGGTTGGAAAAAAAGGCGGGAACGTTCACAAACGCTGGGGGCGTGTGTTTGCGCATGCATTGCTGGTCACTGGAATCCTTGCCATAGGAATCAGCATTGTCACCCTGCTTTATCCCCTTGCTACACACCCGTTTTCTGACGATGCAGCGATGATTCGCGGTCTGTTCGGGTGGATGATGCTGTACCTGGCCACCCTGACCATCATGCTCAGCCGCTACGGCATGTGGTGCATCCAGAACAGGCGCAATCACAAGGCAAACCGTCATCGGTTGAACCTTGGCCTACAGGCTGCCACGTTTATCACGGCTGCCAACTGCGCCTGGCAGGGCTATCTGATAAACCAACCTTTGATGATCGGCATTTCTATCATCGGGCTGTTGTCCGCCGTGCTCAATACCCGGTTCATTTTCCAGAAAGAGCCACCGTTTAATGAATGGCTGATACAGCACACCCGAGGTCTTGTCGGCGCTGGTATATCAGTCTACACCGCATTTTTCGCCTTCGGTGCCGTCAACCTGATGCCACAGCTGGCCTTTAATCCTGTCCTGTGGTCCACGCCTTGTACTTTGGGCATCGGACTATTGCTGTATCACCAGTTCAAGATCATGCTGCAACGTCGCAGGAGGCTGGACAAGCATCGTGTTCAGACAGCATCCTGAGTGCAAGATGCACACTACACTAGCGCCTCCATCGAAGCGCCAGATCGGTCAGGTGAAAGATCAGGGATGACACCAGACACAAGGCGATAACAGCGGGCGAAAACCCCTTGAGAGTAGCTCCCAGAGCGAGCATCAGACTACCACCCGCTCCCACATTGGCTAGCAAAGGCACCGTCGGTACGCCGCGCCCGGTGAGTCGCCAGTACACGATCAAGGCCAGCACCTCTACAACGACGAACACCACCATGATGTCGACGATCTGTCCGCTGGCAATTACGCTGGTGATGTCCATAAAGTCTGCCTGATCAGGTACCCATTGTATTTTTAGAAACGAAAGCACCAAAACAGACGTTCATTGTCTTGAATGCACTTGCACGATTCTGTCGCGCTCGGCGATAGTGTAGCTTTCTTGGATACTTCGGACTACCTTTCTCATATGAGCCCAGCGATAACCCCTGACACGAACCTTATAGAACGTCTGTTAGACGTACTCGCCAACGATATTCTGCCATTGACAGAGCTGTCAGTCACAAAAGGCAACAAGGTGTTCGGCGCAGCCCTGTTAAAAAAATTCGACTACAGCACTTATCTGGCTGAAACCAATAACGAGGCAGAGAGTCCGCTACATCACGGTGAAATGCATCTTCTCAAGCGGTATTTTGAGATACCTGCCAACAATAGAATTCCCGCCAGTGATCTGATTTTTCTAAGCACCCACGAGCCTTGCAGCATGTGCCTGTCCGCCATTACCTGGAGTGGATTTGACAATTTTTTCTACTTTTTCAGCCATGAAGATTCGCGCGACGAATTCGCTATTCCTCACGATCTGAATATTCTTAGAGAAGTCTTTGGCTTGCAGCCCGGCCAATACAACAAACACAACGCATTCTGGCAGTGCCATGATATCGTCGCCTGGATAGAACAATTGCTGCATGACGATCATAGAAGCAATCTAATGGCAAACGTCAACGCCATAAAGCGTCGGTATACTGCCGCCTCCATCGCGTATCAAACCGGTAAATCGGACAACGACATTCCACTGCGCTGAGAATCTGAACCAAATTTATTGAACGAACTCAGAGAACTGTCACAAACACCCTGAGTGTTCACCGATCTCGGTGGCACGAGTCCCCAAAACAGTAGATACTCTTAACTCTCTCAAAGATTCAGCCGTACTGTACCGACCGGCTTGTAACGTCGACATTTCTGAAACGCACCCAGATGAAGCACCCCACACGATCAAATCTAACCGTCACTTCGGCGTTGTTCATGCTGTTGCTGCCCGGTATGTCTCCTCTGGGACAGGCAGTTAATACTATTGGTGTTGCAGACGCCACACTGGAAGCCTCTTTCTATTCAGACGCCTCCTGTTTACTGACTATCAATACATTTGTGCAGCCTGGCAAGACGGTAATAGACGCCGATGTCGATGCAGAGGGTTCTCGCATGCTTATCCATTGTGATACAGACGACGGTCGCCGCCTGACACTCCTTGCTCGAGGCGATTCGCTTAACGTGGCTCAGCGAGCCACCTTGCTCAGCAGAGAAGAAATCGCTGAAGGTGAGTTTGGCATGATTGCCTGGCTGACCCGCAGCGGCGTGCATTACACCGATGACACCGCACCACGCCGATATGTGATCGGTGGCAGCGTCAAACTGCGCAAGTCACCACCCACCGATGTCGCAGGATCTGCCCTGAATTCAAGCAGACAGTCGTTCGCGTCCATCAACGGCGTCCTCGAATCCATCATAAAATCGGATCAGCAAAGCCTGCAACAGAACTCAATTGCAGAGCCTTTGCCCCCACTTGATGACACCAGCGCAGAACAAGACACGAGTAACAATTCTGCGCAAAGCAACGTGGCCGCAGACGCGCCTGAAGACACGCAAACCAGTTCGGACTAGTGATGTGTTCTGGCGCAGTGCAACTGGCGCAGTGCAACTAGCGCAGTGCAACTAGCGCAGAGTAATAGTGCACTAGTTGCGAATTAGCCCCGTGCCGTGTAGCAGTGAATAAATACGAGCACGCGTCTGTGGGGTTTTGGCCAACAAGACAAACGCTTCACGCTCCCGCTGGTACATCATGGTTTCGCTAACACGTTGCTCTGAACCATCAGCACTGCACATGACAGACGCAATGTGCATCGCGACGCTCTTGTCATGTGCATGGAAATCACCGCGCTCGATACCGGCATCCATGAAAGCGCCCATGCGCTCAAGGATGTCACCAGAAGCGAGCATGAATTCGGGTGCTATGGGTGCATGATAGTTACAACCGAGCTTGTCGAGGGCCTTCAACGACCTGATATAGAGACGATCTCGATTCATCACCCATTCGTCGTGATCAGGGCGAAAATACTGCAATTTTGTGGCAGTTTGTGGAGAACTGGCTGTCGCGCCATAACCCAGATTCATCCAGGCTTTCCAGGCGGCTTCGTTCCAGTCACCCGTTTGCCCGTACCAGCGAAGATAGGTTTCCTTGACACCACCACCAGAAGGCAACAGGCCGACACCACTCTCAACCAGTCCAGACACCGTGTTGGCATGCATAACCAGCTGATCACAGTGCATCAGCACCTCAAAACCGCCACCCAGCGAAAGCCCTGACGGCGCACCCACAACAGGTACCGGTGCGTATTTCAAGGCAGCGACTGACTGCTGAAAACGATCAAGAAAAGCATCAATTCCAGTCCAGTCGCCACTATCGATCAGGGCGAGAAATGCGTTCAGATCGACACCCGCCGAATAATGCTGCGCATCGTTGTGAACCATGATGCCGCGCCCGTGATTATTGGCAGCCTCCAGAACAATCTGCATCGATTCATCAGTCAACGCATTGGCTTTGGAATGAAATTCAATGAGACGGTAGTCGTTTTCAATGGCATAAAGACTGGCTGCCCGATTCTGCGCAAGGGGTTCGAGTGTCTTACGTGTCAAATGAAACCTGACGACACCTTCTGGAAGCGCTACCGCGTGCCTTTCGCCTGAGGCATGCCTGACATCCAGTTGTGCTTGATCGTTATTTACCTGATAAAAGAGGCTGTCATCGTTCAGGACTGCAGGCACGGGCATATCCAGCTTTTGCATCAATTCACGCACCTTTCCGATACCCAGACCATCAATCATCTCGAACGGGCCTCTGATCCAATTAAAACCCAGCTTCATGGCATCGTCGATATCCTGCGGTGAATCTGTGACCTCGCCAAGCAAACTTGCCGCGTAACCCAATACACGCGCCAGTACGTTCTGACAAAAGCGCGCCTCCGTATCGTCGCCCTTGATCAGATCACCTAGCGGCTCTTGCTGATCTACGATGGCCTGCGCCGCGATCAGTGCTCGCTTGGGTATAGCTGAAGCCATGGGCGAATAGTTACCAGAAGCAAGATCGCGCGCCAGCCTGCCGCCTTGTTCTGCCCGCCGATAAAAACCACCCTCACCTTTGTTACCCGTTAATCCACCGGCTATCATGGTATTGATCATCTCGTTTTCAGCACCGACAGCATGAAAGGCATCGTCAGGCGGAAGGATGCTGCGCAAGGAGCGCACAACATCAGCCATCAGGTCGATACCGATGAGGTCGTAGAGTCCAAAAACGCCGGTTTTCGGAATACCCATAGGCCTTCCCATCAGAGCGTCTGCTGTCTCGATGGGCAAGTTGAGTCTGGTTGCTTCATCAATGCCCACCTGCAAGGCAAAAACGCCAACACGGTTGCCAAGAAAGCCCGGCGTATCTCTGCACTGCACAACCCCCTTACCCAACTGACGATCGTTGAAATCCGCTAACTGCTGCATCACGACATCGCTGGTATGCTCGCCTCGAACAAGCTCAAGCAGGCGCATGTAGCGAACCGGATTGAAATAGTGAGTTATGGCAAAGCGCTGCTGAAAATCTTCGGGTAGCGTTTCAACGAGCAGGCTGATAGGAATTGTGGACGTGTTGGAGGTAACAATGCACTGAGACGATATGGTTTTAGCCAGACGATGGTAAAGCTCGCGCTTGATCTCCAGCCTTTCAACAATCGCCTCAACGATCCAGTCGGCATCTGCAAGCTGATCAAAGTGATCGCGAATATTGCCGACCGAAATCAGATCTGACGCGCCCTTGTGCATCAAGGCTGGCGGATCCGATTTTATCAGCCGTTGCCGCGCGCCCTCGCTGATCGCATCAGGCTTATCGTCACCTTTACCGGGAAGATCAAGTAACAGAACATGGTGCCCGGCATTGGCAATATGACCCGCTATCCCGGAGCCCATCGTACCGGAACCTATAACCGCTATTTTTTTAAACATAAAAGCGAGTAAACCTTATCAGGGACAAAAATCCTATGGGAGAGTATAACGCTGGCGATGTTCCCACGCAGTCAAGCGCTGGGAATACAGATGCCTTTAACACTGCAAATCGAAATTAACCCTCCAATTCAAACAGGCGCATGATTGTCAGGCTGGCACAATCCTCCGAGCCAGTTTTGCAAATGCTGGTATCGGCAACAATTGCAATCGCGAAGCTCGCCTCAGACGATATCGCGTCCCAGCAAGACAAATCTATTCTCTATTCGACAACCGGAGCGGGTTCTTCCAACAAAGCGCCATCGACGATAAAGTGCTCCGGTTTGAAAGGCAGCGAACAGATTTTTGCCATCACCATTTCCCCATCAGCCATCAGAACCTCACACCGGTCTTCACTGGCCAGAGGCTCATCGATGGTGGCAGTCGCCAGCTGCACACGATGGCGCGGCGAATAAACCTGTGAGCCAAGACAGTGACGCAGGACGCTCTGCTGAGAGATGTCTTCGGGCAAGTGTAACGCGCTGTAGCTCAAGCCCAGTTGTTTGGCGAAGGGCTGTTCTGAAAAACGCCTGGCGCCGTCGGGTGCCAATACCACGAGTCCCATCAGGCGTCGCTTGAGGCCTTGATCGCGTTCCTTGCGAAGTGCCTCTATTGACAGACTATCGACATCAGCGTCCAGATCGATGAACTCACCAAGACCGGATTCGAGCACGCTATGCCGAGAATCCATGTCGTTTCCGTAAGACAGCAAGCTACTTTCCATACGCTCTATGAGATTAGGACAACCGGGGCGCACGCTCAGATCCTGACCTTTGACAAACAGCTCGTCATAAAGCTGCTGGCCGATCTCAACATCGTCTACATAAATCTCAAACCCACCCTGCTTGCTCCAGCCAGACCGGGCGACAATGAATTCTGTGTTCCCGTATGTCATTTTCCGGTAACGGAAAAATCGGATATCAGCCACTTCAGAGCCAAATACCCTCACCATGAGTTCCTCTGCATTGGGACCCTGAACGGCTAGCGGCCAAACATCTGGCTCATCAACACACACATCAAGACCCGCACCCCATGCCAAACCCTGCGCCCACAAGGCAACATCAGAATCAGCAATGGAAAGCCACCAATGATCATCCTCAAGACGTAACGCTATAGGATCGTTTATGAGCTTGCCGTTCTTGCCAGCCAAAGGCACGTAAACACATCGGTTAGGCCCAATGTCAGTGATCTTTCGGGGCGTCATCAATTGCACCAGGCGAGTAGCATCAGGGCCTCGGATACTCACCTGGCGCTCCACACTGACATCCCAGACCTGCACCGAGGAACACAAATGCCAGTAGTCCTCTTCCAGCGAATGAAATTCTGTGGGTAACAGCATGTGGTTATAGACAGTAAACGCCTTGACGCCATAACGGAGCACACGGGAGGTGAACGGTGTGTTACGCAGGCGACGAGAAATCGCGATAATAGGTACAAGATCCATGCTGGTGCTGTCTGCTCCGGTGAGTCGCGGATGATACGCAAACGAAGGATGCATCGGCTTTCCCAGAAACGTCAGGAAATGACGTTACTGAGCAAGAGTCTTTTAACTGACTGTATTTCCCGGTAACGAATTAGACTGTCATCACGTTGCCACGCAAATCCTGTGTTCATTACATGCTACTAAAACCGTTTAAACATCCCGAGCTGCGAGTGGTCGGAGCAATGCACATGGACGAGGTAGCCACGGTTCAGGGCCGGTATATTCCAGCAGCCTCCAACCCGGTCCTGTGGAAGCGCTATATCGGTGGCGTGGGTTGTAACGTGGCTAGAGCTGCGCAAACCATACTCTCACGCAACCCGTCAAATGGATCAGTCAGATTTCACGCAGCACTCGGTGAAGACCATGCCGGACAGACCTTGTTTGATCGTCTGCAAAGCGACGAGCTGTTACTGGAGCCGCAATACATCACAGGTTGCTCTACCGGACGATATAGCGTGGTTGTTGATCAGTCAGGGCAACTGGTCCTGGGGCTTGCCGATGTCCAGCTTGCCGAGCGCCTGCAGGCAACTGCGATACTGCCCAGACTCAAACCTGAGATGACGACAACACTGGTTCTGGATGCGAACCTTTCGCCTGCCTGTATTGCGGCACTGGCAGAAACCGCCCAAAACGCATGCGTGCCCGTTATCGCGCTCGCCGTTTCTCCCTCAAAGGCGTTACGTTTGCTGCCACTGGCCGATAAGATAGATCTTTTGTTCTGTAACAGACGCGAGGCTCAAGCTCTGGTTGTAGCATCAGATCGGCTGACAGATCCATCAGTTGCTGAACAACTGTCCTTGCATGAGCTGGCCGAGGCTCTGGTGACATCGGGTTTCAGGGATTTTGTTGTAACCGATGCTGCGGATGCGCTTGTTATCATGTGTAAGAACACTGTCACTCGGGTACCGGTGCCGCCCATCCAGATCAAGCACAACGTCAATGGCGCAGGCGACGCACTAGCCGGCGCAACTATTGCCGCATGGGTTATGGGTAAACCATTGCACAAGGCGGTGACTGACTATGGTCTTGAACTCGCTGCCGGCGTTTTAAGTGGTCGACGATTACCTCTGCCCTTGTAGCCGTCAAAGCAGGTGCCAAAAGCTGGAAAATATCAGTCAGTCAGTAACCGGTCTTGCAAATTATCAAAAAATCAGAGGTATTGCCTTACACTGGCGCGAACAGCAGTCGATCAATGTAGCAATGTCCACTCCTCTTCTTCATATCAGTCCTGACGTTCAGAATGCACTATCAAGCGGTCAGGGTGTGGTCGCACTGGAAAGCACCATCATCACTCATGGTATGCCGTATCCGGACAATCGTGATACCGCGCTCCGCGTTGAACAGGCCGTTCGTGATGAAGGCGCGTTGCCTGCCACCATCGCCATACTCGAGGGAATTCCGACAGTCGGTTTGTCAGAAGCCTCGATTGAACGGCTTGCTCAAACCGACAATGCCATGAAGCTTTCCCGAGCCGACCTTGCCATGGCTGTCGCACGCGGTGTGGACGGCTCTACCACTGTAGCCGCAACCATGATGATCGCGAAAATGGCTGGCATCCGCGTATTTGCCACCGGTGGCATTGGCGGGGTACACAAAGGTGCAGAACTTAGCTTCGATATTTCTGCTGATCTTCAGGAGCTTTCCAGAACCTCTGTCTGTGTTGTCTGTGCCGGCGCCAAAGCCATTCTGGACATTCCCAAAACGCTCGAGATGCTTGAGACGCTCGGTGTCCCGGTGCTGACATTCGGGCAGGCAAACTTCCCGGCGTTCTGGTCGCGTGACAGCGGCCTGACAAGCCCGTTGCGAGTGGACACGGTTGAAGAAATAACGCGCTTCATCCATGCCCGCCAATCACTGGATATTAACGGCGGCATTCTGGTTGGCAATCCTGTTCCCGTAGAACATGAGATACCTCATGGAACGATGAAGGGTTTCATTGAGAAGGCAGTTGCAGAAGCCGACGAGCAAGGCATATCGAGCAAGGCTGTCACACCGTGGCTGTTGGGACGCATTGTCGAACTGACTGACGGTGCAAGCCTTGTGACCAACCAGGCGCTGATTGCCAATAATGCATCACTAGCTGCGCGCCTGGCAATATCACTCTCAGGACGGTAAGGCGATGGTAGCTAGGAGCCTGCGCGGCCGGAGGCGGCGCAGACTCCTAACCTGGTTTGATGGTACCCACGGATAAAAATCTGGCTTTTGCAGATCCGTCATCAAGCACTGCACAAACCCGCTCTGCCGCACTGCTTAGCGAATCTGCTGCACCGCGAGCATGCAAAATGAGCGCAGCAGCATACATCAGGGAGTTACGCGTGTAGCCAGGTTCACCATCAAGCGCTGCCAGACCGACAATGGCAGCGTGCCGTGACAACTCATCCGCAAACGGATTGCAGGGCGCTTTGACTGAGCGAACAGAGTCACCCTTTAAATGCTCAGGCAGTGGCACCGCTCGCTCCTCGCACTGAATGCCCAGCGCTAGCGGATCGAGTTCGGTAAGCGCTAATGAGTCTCCATCCTTACTCGTAAAGTAACGCGATGCCTGTGTCAGCGAAGGCACAACACCACCTTCGACGCCTCGCACGATGATAGAGCTGTGGAATCCGCCTTCGGCAGCCAACTTCGCATACACCGGGGGATAGGGCTTGTGAACAAACCCTGTGACAAGGTGCGAGCCAAGTTTTGGCGTGAATACATTGGTGGCCACTTCCAGTGTCGTCAGGCACGGGCGCTTTACAATGCGGGTGCGTAGCTGCGACAGACCTGCCAGTTCAGGCGCAAGCAACGATTGTGATACATAAGCCCAGCCACATGTCGCGGCTTCAAGGCAAGTTGCAGCCTTCTCCAGAGTCTGTGGCAAGGCAAGTCCTGCAGCTAAAAGCACCTGTTCGTGACTGGCACCAAATTTGGGCCCCATGGATAACACGCCATGACTAAGTACATTCAGCCCACAAGCAGCGAGCACGGCAGGCAAAAAAGGGGCGGCAGGCGTGCCTCGCAAATAGCCATCGTAGGGATCAACAATGCTTACCAGATGATCTACAGCCAGTGGCACCTGCCTTACCCCACTGTTGATCGCCTGCAGAATTCCAGCCAGTTCTTCATCTGTTTCGCGCTTCATACGCAGCGCAATGAGGAAAATGGCTGCCTGTACATCGTCAGCTTCTCCATCGAGAATAATACGCATGGCACGCCGGGCATCGTCACGTGGCAGATCCTTGCTCAGGGTTGGCCCCGTTGCAATACGTTGCACAACATCGCGCATGAATTCTGACTGGTTCATATCAATAGATCGTGTTGTGACGGTGGTATGGCTTAGACTTGACCAGAAGCAACCTGCCAAATACAGGTTTGCGGCAACTAGTGGGTCACGCGGGTAATTCGGTAACAGACATTTCGTTTCCACCGTCGTCAGAACAAGGCAGAAAAGCGACGCGTATTGGGTATACGGGGAGCTTTTCTAATGCCGGGCTGGCGGCGGTGGGGACGAGTGTGTTGACAAATTACCCGCTTGGCCCACTAGTGTAAACGACACCGAACAGTGGCAAGTCAATGAATTCAAAAAGACACTTTGATCAATCCTACCCCGCTTTTCTGGATTTGAGGGACCGGCGGGTTCTGGTTGTTGGTGGTGGCAGCATCGCAGCCAGAAAAATCACACGGCTGACAGGCTCCGGTGCCAGTGTCTGTATCGTCGCACGTCAGCTTACCCAATCGCTTGAAGCGCTCTGTCTGCAACAGGGCTATAGCCACCTTACTCGCGCACTCGATGATTCGGATTTTGATCGCGTCAACTTCGTGTTTGCCGCCAGTGATGATCCAGAGGAAAACCAGGACACGGCCAAACGTGCCCACAGAGCCAATTGCTTCGTTAATGTTGCCAACGTTCCCTCAGCAAGCAGCTTTCTAGTACCTTCACTGATTGATCGCAAGCCGCTATTGGTAGCTGTGTCCAGTACGGGAGCCTCGCCGGTTCTTGCACGAATACTCACCGCTCGCATCGATGCTTTTCTACCCCATACCTACAGCGAACTTGGCAAACTTGCGATTAGATACAAGGAACGCATTGCACGTCATATTCCCGACTGGCGACAACGGCGCCGCTTTTGGGAGCGCTTGCTCAGTGGACGCGTCGGTGAGCTCATATTGCAAGGACGTAACGATACTGCCAACATCGAGATGGAGTCGGCGTTACAGGGTCACGACACGCCTAAACATCAGGGAGAAGTGTATCTGGTTGGTGCAGGCCCCGGAGATCCTGATTTGTTGAGCTTTCGGGCGCTACGACTCATGCAACAATGCGATGTTGTGCTCTATGACCGGCTGGTATCCGATGCCATCATGGCCCTTGTCAGTAAGTCAGCACAGCGCATATATGTTGGCAAGCAACGACACATTCATGCCGTACCACAAACGTCCATTAACGCTCAATTGGCCGAGCTGGCTCAGCAAGGCAAGCGGGTACTGCGACTGAAAGGTGGCGATCCATTCATGTTCGGTCGAGGCGGTGAAGAAATAGAGACACTGGCCGCCGAAGGAGTCGACTTTCAGGTGGTACCGGGCATAACGGCTGCCACCGGCTGTTCTAGTTATGCCGGTATCCCCCTGACGCACCGGGACTATGCACAGGCCTGCCTGTTCGTCACAGGACACTTGAAAGACAACTCGGTCAATCTTGACTGGCAAGCACTGGTCCGCCCACATCAAACGGTGGTGATTTATATGGGTCTGGTGGGCTTGCCCGTCATCTGTGAACAGTTAATAGCACATGGCCTACCTGAAAAACATCCAATCGCTTTGATTGCTCAAGGTACTCGCGCCAATCAGCAGGTGATTACTGGCACCCTGAAGTGTCTGCCCAGCCACGTCAGCAAGGTCGAGATAAAACCGCCCACTCTCATCATCGTGGGAGAGGTTGTCAGTTTGCGTGACAAGCTGGCATGGTTCGAATCCCGACGATAGCGAAGTAGCTCGCACAATTTTCAAGTTCACGCATGAGGGAACACAGTCAATGAAAAATTCATCAAAGTCGACAAGGCTTTTGCCGCTTGATGAGCTGGTAGTGGGAAAAACCAGACGGGTTGAACATCTCGATCACGCCATCCTGTTGTGTCGTGTTGAAGACTCGGTGTATGCCGTCAATGATCTGTGTACACACGAAGACATATCATTATCGTTAGGCGTGTTGTGCGAACATCGCCTGCGTTGTCCTCTGCATGGCTCCGAATTCGACGTTCGTACCGGCAAGGTACTCGATGAACCTGCAGACACTGATCTGCCAACCTACCCGGTGGCGATTATCGATGGCTGGGTCTGCCTGCAACATACGCCGACAGAATCGAAAGACAGCGCCGCGTGACGCCTAGTGGGCCACGCAGGTAATTCGTCAACACATTTCGTCCCCACCGCCGCCAGCCCGGCGTTAGAAAAGCTCCCCGTATCCACTAGCCGCAGAGCCCGACAACTTTCAGTGCAAAAGCCTGTTCAATAGCTTCATCACACAATGAGGCGTAGCGCCCTGATGTGCCAAAGTGTCCGGAACTCATATTGATCTTGAATACCAACAACGCCTCGTCAGAGCGGACATGTCGGTGTTGCGCCACCCACTTTGCAGGCTCCCAGTACGTCACGCGAGGATCAGACACACCAGCAGTCACCAGCATGGGTGGATAGGGGCGAGCCTGTACGTTGTCATACGGTGAGTATTGTCGTATCGCATCGAAAGCCGAGCGACTAGCCAATGGATTACCCCATTGAGTCCATTCCCCTGGCGTCAAGGGCAGTGATTCATCGATGAGGGTATTCAAGGCATCAACAAACGGTACATCGGCGATAGCCCCGGCCCAGAGTCCCTGGCATTGATTGATGACAGCACCGACTACCAGCCCGCCAGCCGAACCACCTGACAACACAATCTTACCAACACCGCAGTATTTGCCGTCAATCAGAAAACGGGCAACTGCCACGACATCATCAAACGTATTCTGCTTGTCAGCACCACGTGCGGCGTCGTACCACGCTCTGCCTTTTTCCTGCCCACCGCGAACGTGTGCAAGCACGTAAACAAATCCTCGATCTACCAGAGACAGACTGTTACCAGAAAAAACGGCAGGCAGTGATGAGCCATAGGCGCCGTAGGCGCTTAGCAGGCAAGGAGCTGAACCATCAAGAGCGGTGTTCTTGTGATACATCAAGGTGACGGGCACTGACTCACCGTCTTCCGCAGTAGCAAACAAGCGTCTCACAACATAGTTGCTCCTATCGTGTCCACTGGGCAGGATCTCCTCCTTGAGTAAATCAAGGGAGCGGTCAGCCATATTAAACCCGTATGTCCTGGTCGGTGTCGATGGCGACTCATAACTTACCCGTACGACGGATTGGTCAAATTCCAGCAAAGGCTCCAGACTCAGAGCATAGGCTTCTTCTTCGAACTCAAGCACCTTGGCCGCACTGGCTGAGTCTGCGTTGTGGCAGTAGCAGATACGCGGTAGTGCATTTTCCCGTTCCATCCACATCACCCAGTCCTTGTACGCGTAGAGATCGAGCACCATGATGCCCGGGCGATGCCTGACGTAATCGACCCAGTGATTGCGGCCTGGTGACGTGCAAGGGGTACTGACGATTTTGAAATCCATGGCGTCGTCTGCATTCGTCAGGATCAGAAACCGATTCCCCTGATGCTCAACGCTATACTCGATATTGTCTGCACGTGGCTCTATAACCGAAGGCTGCGCTGTCATATCGCGGGTGTTGACGAACCAGACCTCACTCTGATCATTCATGTCGGCACTGATAAACACGTAATGTCCCGACAGGCTGGTCCATACCGAACAGTAAAACCGCTTGTCGTTCTCTTCATACACCAACACATCGTCTTTACTGGAAGTACCCAGACGATGCCTGTACACGCGGCTGGGACGATAGTCTGCATCAACACGGGTATAAAACAGATAGTCGGCACTGCCCCAAGTCATACCATAGACATCCTCAATCGTATCTTCATCGACTCCGGTTGCAAGGTTGCGGATACGTAGCTGGTATCGTTCTGATCCCTTGGTGTCAGCACTCCATGCCAGATGCGTGTGATGCGGGCTATGCTCGACATCACCGGGATCAAAGTACTCATGCGCTGCTGCTTCCAGGTTAAAGTCAATCAGGAGTTGGCAGGTATCGTCAGGGCTTGTGCCACGTGGATAACGAAAGTAGCCGGGATGCTCATCACCCTGCTCGTAACGCTCCAGATAGCACCACTTGTCTTGTTCATCCGGTAGCGACTGATCAACGTCCTGAATCCGACCGCGCATCTCGCTTACCAGCGTGGCCTGCAGGTTCTGCGTATCTGCCAGACAGTGGTCAAACCAGGCGTTCTCTGCTTTCAGATAGGAGCTGATGTCATCAGGTAACGTGGCAGGATCATCGACACACGCTTGCCAGTTGTCGGCACGTAACCAGTGATAATGGTCTGTCCAGGTATGACCATGCAAGGTATTGTGGTGAGCCAGGCGCTTGGCCTTTGGAGGTTTCACAGGACCAGTGCATCGCCCAGCAGATGATGCAGACTGGTCACTTGCACCTGTGCAAGATCGTGATGTGGCAGCACCTGAGACAACTGGGTTTTACAAATGGCACAAATCGCCACCAGATGCGTCACATGGTGAGAGTCAACCACCGCCTGCAAGGCTTGCGCTCTGGGCAAAGCGCCTTTGATTCTCACCTCCATCAGCTCATCGGTGAGAAGCCCACCGCCGCCGCCGCAGCAAAAGGTTTTCTGTTGAATGGTGTCTTCGCTCATTTCCACAAGCTGCGGCACGCTGGCCCTGAGCAAGGCTCTCGGGATTGAGAACTGCCCGCCTTTTACTCCACCCATACCAGCTCCACGTGCCACATTGCACGAGTCATGGAACGTCACCACTTTGCCAGCGTTACGCTCGGCGTCCAGTGTGATCGAGCCTGCCTGCAACAGCTGATAACTCAATTCACAGATATGTTCGGGTCGTGGATGGACAGGATCGAGGTAGTCGAAATCGGCGACGAGAGTTTCCATGAAACTATACGCCACACGCCAAGCGTGACCACACTCCCCCATGACAATACGCGTAACGCCAAGCTCTTGTGCTGCCGTACTAATGCGTTGGGCAATGCGCTGCATTTGATCGTGTTGTCCCGTGAACAAGGCAAAGTTGGCAGCTTCTGATGCCACAGAACTGAACGTCCAGCGTATGTTGGCTGCGTGCAATAGCTTGGCCATACCGATCAGCCCATCAACATGGGGTTCAGCAAAAAAATCTGCCGACGGTGTAACCACCAGCATATCGGCGCTGTTGTCATCCAGAGGCAAACGTATGGCGATACCGGTCTCGTCGAGGATGTCCTCTTCCAGAGATTCCAGCACATCTGCCAGTGCCGGTTTTTTCATGCCAAGGTTGTTTCCGATCCTGTTGACCTTGCCAATGATTTCCTGAGAATACTGCTGCCCCAGACCTATGCTTGCCAGAATCTCGCGTCCTGCCATGGTGACCTCACTGGTATCAATCCCTTTTGGGCAGAACACAGTGCAGCGACGACACTCAGAGCACTGATGAAAATACCGATGCCAGTCCTCCAGCATGGCCTTGTCCAGGTCGCGAGCTCCCACAAGTTTTGGAACGAGCTTGCCTGCCAGGGTAAAGTATCGCCTGTACACCGAACGCAACAGATCCTGTCTGGCAACCGGCATGTTCTTGGGATCGGCTGTTCCCAGAAAATAATGGCATTTGTCGGTACACGCGCCACACTTTGTACACGTGTCCATAAAGACCTGTAAGCCACGCCGCTCACGCAGCAATTCTCCCAGGCGCGAGATAGCCCGATCGTGCCAGTCCGCCACCAGGCTTGCCGGCAAACCATTGGCTTGTTGTACCGCAGGTGTTGCTTTAACGGTCGTCACGTTTTTTGTCGCGCCCGCCTTGATGATCGGAATGACCCGATACTTGCCAACGAGCTGCGTTTGATCAGAACCTACACTTGTCATGTGCGATCACGCTGGTTGAACGTGGGGCTGAACACAATACCAATGCCATGAACGAGTTTACTGATCGGAAATATCAGCATCAAAAGTAAAACCGATAACAAATGTACGATCAAACCGGCATGATCTGGAAGCGCCGTCCAGCTTAATGTCAATGCACCACGAAGAAATTCGCCGACATCGTACAGACTCGTTGGCCAGACACGCTTTAATAGAATACCCGTAAACCCAATGACAAGCAGCATCATCAGATGAAGGTAGTCACTAGGCGAAGATATATAACGGATTCTGTCTACGGCAAATCGTCTGAACAAAAGCACACTCAAGCCAATCATGAAACAAAGACTCGCCCAACCACTGAACTGGATAAACGGAATCAGAAAAAGTGGCAAGGTTTCAAATACAAAACGAAGATGAACAATGCCCAGCCACAACAAGGCGTAGTGAAACGCAAGGCTTGCCAGCCATGAGGTCTTGTTGGCACGTGCAAGTGAGCGAAACGCGAACAACTCAAGAATCAGTCGCCCGGCGACCCCGGTGCGACTGCGCGGCGCAGGCGCTAATGGGATCAGGAAACGTGAATGCGAACGCAGCCAGATGGATGTTCGATAAAGAGTACCGCACAACAACCATAGTAGTGCCACCGAATAGGCAACACCTAAGGCCGTATCAAACACAGCCCGTAGGTTTGGGTAGCCCAGCGTATCGACAGGCTTGCTTGGCGGGACCCTTGGGAAACAGCTCGTAAAGATACTTGCTGTTGCCCTTCTCCTTACCAAATCGTTTGCCGATCTGTTTGGTTAGGATACGGATAGCCGGTGCAATTTCATAGTTCTCGTAGTATTCCTGCAAAAAATGGATGACCTCCCAGTGGGCTTCTGTCAATTCTATACCGTCGACTTCTGCAAGCTCTTGAGCCAGTGCCTCAGACCAGTCTGCACGGCTCATCAGGTAGCCTTCATGGTCTGTGGCGATGCTGTCGATAAGATTAGACATTTAATTGAAATACACGAAATAATTTAGTGCGCAAGCTTGATCAGAACATCAACCAACTCGTCAGAGGTACCTAGATAGTCAGTTATATGAATGTCCATATCCGGATGCTCATTCTGCTTTATGGCCACTTGCTCGGGGATATCCTCGGCAACGTGTATACCTCGCGCAAGGAAGTAAGGCACAACACTGACGCTGGTAGCGCCCTTGTCTATACAGCTCTGGATTCCATCGGGGATCAGCGGCTCCGCCAACTCAAGAAACGCATGTTCGATAGCGCCGAATTCGTGTCCCGCCTTTTCAGCTAATCGCCGGGTAAGCGAAGCGACCTCCTCGTTGGATTCTGCCCGGCGACTGCCATGGGCGACCAGAAGTAGTGATTTCATGATTGATATTATGGACGAAGTTGCCAGGCAGAGTATACCGGTACGGAATCTGCGTACAGGCAGTCCAGCGTCAACCACGAAAAAGGAAAGCTGCACCGCGACCAGTCGATGCTATCCACCTGTAAACAAATGCAAAGCACATTTCTCACAGCCCCCTGTGAGTCAAGACTTCATGGCCTCATCACGCAATGCTGAAACAGCATTGGCGTGGCCGTCAAAGCCTTCATAGCTGGCAAAACGGTGAGTATGAGGTGCCATTTCCCGATAGCCGCCTGCGGTTACGTGACCAATGGAACAGGTCTTGATGAAATCGTGCACGCCAAGCGGTGAATGTGTACGAGCAGCGCCGGACGTCGGCAACACGCAGTTTGGACCCATCATGTAATTAGCAATGGATGCCGCTGCGTTCTCGCCTAACAGGATTTCGCTGGCGTTGCGTATGTGTGCCAGATGCTCATACGGGTGCTTTGACAGAATCTGGCAATGTTCAGGTGCATAGTCGTTGATGAAGGCATAGGCGGCCTGTGGAGAATCTGCCAGGACAACGCCGCCTCGCTGGCCGCTCAGAACCGTCGATGAGTACCCGGCCAGTTTGTCGCTTTGCTGATCCCAATACTGTGGAATTGCTTTTATCACTGCCTCTGCCACGGCTCTGCTCCACGTCACCAGAAAGGCACTGCTGTCGTCGCCGTGCTCCGATTCGATGGTCATGTCCAGAGCGGCGACCATCGGATTGGCTGTTTCATCCGCCAGGAGGATGGTTTCACTAGGCCCGGCAGGTAAACCAGGGTCAATTCGTCCTGCCAGCAATCGTTTGGCTGCAACCAGCCAGGGGTTTCCCGGGCCGACGATCTTGAAGCAACGTGGGATAGTGGCCGTACCATAGGCCACAGCGGCGACCGCCTGCGAGCCTCCTGCCTTGAACACTTGCTCTACGCCAGCAAGCCTTGCTGCAATGAGCGTGGCAGGATCTACCTCACCATCAGCACCCGGAGGGGTAAGAATGACGGGGTCTGGCACACCGGCAACAGCCGCTGGTATGGCCGTCATCAAGGTGACAGAAGGAAACGAGCCTTTGCCTCGCGGCGAGTAACAGGCAACCGAGTCGATGGCTGTTGCGCGTTCGCCAACCAGCACGCCGGGGCGTATTTCTTTCATCCACATTTCCGGAGGACGCTGCGCTTCGTGGAAGCGCCGAATGTTATCAGCCGAATATTCAAGCGTTTCGATCATGGCTTTATCCACCTTGTCAAACGCCTTGTCGATATCAGCACGAGTTGCTGCAAGACTATCGGCCTGTAGCGAACCAGCGCCATCAAGTTCACGACCGTAACGTGCAACGGCTTCGTCGCCCTCCTTGATAACAGCCTGAATGATGGGCTTGACACCCGCTATAAACGGCTCCAGATCATCTTCTGCACGAGTGAGTAGTTGTTCGCGCTGGCTGGCGTCAAGGCGGCTGAGTTCATAAAGGGAGACGGCGGGGTAATCTCGCAATGACATGATAGAGGCTCGGTTATAAACTTTGATGTAATGCTTATTCTGGGGCACATCGATAGGGCTTGTCAGCTCCATCAAGGCGGGGATGCACTTTTAACCGCTTCTGCAAGCCAGTCTTCATCCTGAAGATACTCGCGCCAGTGGGGCCTGAAATGCATGAGCCCTTCGACGATACCAGCCGAATAATTACCGTTGAGCGCTTCAAATCCGGTCACAGGCAGATCGCCCCTGGCAAAACAGGTGTTCTGCGAATGAGGCGAGCCTTGCAGAGCACTTTGCACCGCGTTTCGGGTTAGCGTATCTGCGTTTGCCACCAGCACACCATACTGTTCTGCGCAAATGGCGGATACATCGTTACCGCTGTCGCCAGCAAACAGAACTTCTTCTCGCGGCAACTGATAAACCGACTGCAGATACGCCACTGCCTCGCGCTTGGTGGCCGAACACGGCAGAATATCCATCAAACCCACCGCCTTTTCCGGGTCATGACTAACGACAATGGATGCAGTAATACCCTGCTCGACAAGGCGGGCCCTGACCTTTTCAATCAATCGATTCTCGTCGATTGCCAGAGAAAAGTAATAGCTGCGCTTGTGCCAGGACTGACGATCCTCTTCCTGATTGTCCAGATCGCCGATGTCGCTCAAAATAGCATTGATGCCATGAGTGTCATGGCCTTTCCAGCCCTTTGAAGCCAACGATTCCCAGTGGGCGCTGCACGTCCAGCTATCCCCGGTACGTGTATAGAGAGTAGTTCCCACGTCAGCGACAATGACATCCGGGATACGCAGCTCATACTCGTTGATGGCATCCAGCACACGTGACAGATCACGCCCGCTGACGTACGCCAGAGCACTTTCATGGGTTGACAGCAAATGCCACAAAACCGGACGCGCATGCGGTGATTCAGGCTGCTCTCCATTAGGCAAGAGGGTTCTGTCCAGATCAGTACAGACAAGCTTCATCTTGACTACTCCGCAACTTCGGTAGCTGCGTTATTAGATGGGTCAGAGATCCTTTCTGGCGCCCTGCATGCGCCCAGAAAATCATAGTACTCCATGGCTTCCAGTATGCCGGCTGCAAAGGTCTTTTGCGCAAAGTAGATCGTGTTGCTTTGCTCGATATTTGATAGCTCCTCATGACTACGGCTGCCCACAATAGCCGCAAGCGTATTGCCGCGCATCATGTCTTCATCCGCACCTGAGCCACCAATCGCCAGTGTTCTTTCCAGTGAGATACCGTACTTTGCTGCCAGATAACGCATGGCCAGACCTTTGGACGCTCTGATTGGCACAATATTCAGGTATTGGCCGTGAGAGAAGATAACGTTGACTGCCTGCTCTTCCTGATAGAGCCGGGCGCTAATATCGTCTATCGACGGCGCAATCCCGGCATCATGCAGGTAGCTGATCTTGAATGCACTTTGTTGTTCAGCTTCCCGCAGACTGACACCCGGTATATCCCGCATCACGCGCCGCACCTGTTTGGGAGTCCATTGCTTTTCAATGAGCCGCGTCCAGGCGATGTCATCGGTAAGTTTGGGTGCGTAATTGATAACGGTACCGGTACTGGTGATCAGAAAATCCGGTTCGGGAATCTGATGCCGCCTCAGAAGTCGAAGAGCCGCATCCAGACGCAGACCGGTGTTAATGCCGAATTTCATACGTTTGCGATGCGTTCTGACATGGTCTATCAGTGTTTTCAACGCCTTTTCATCACCCAGCAAACTGCGATTAAGATCCGTAAACAAGGCACGATCTATCTTGCTGGCTGTAAAATCCTGATTAGCTGCCTGAGCAATCGGCCCCTGGTTTGTGGCGATGACATCGCTGATCATGTCCATGTACTGCTGAGCATGAGCATCCCATGCATAGTGCTCACGCACCCCCTTGAGGCCGGACAATGATCGGGTCTGCCATTGTTCCCAATTACCGATGACTTCATTAACGGCGCTGGAGATACTGGTTGACTCCAGAGGATCAATCAACAGGCCATTGCGACAATTCCCCACAATATCGACAGGACCGCCATCTTCCGTTGCGACGACAGGCAATCCACTGGCTGCCGCTTCTATCAATGTCAATCCGAAGGGTTCGGTCAGCGCAGGATTGACAAACACGCCACCCGAGAGCGTTGCCAAGCGGTACAAGACCGGAACGTCTTCAGAACCATGCTGCTTTGGATAGGCAACCTTGCCATAGAGATCATAAGTATCTATCAGCGTCAGCAGCTCGGTGAACACCTCACGCGCACCACTGTCCAGATTGGCAATCTCTTTTCGGTTACCCATAACAATCACGAGATTAGCGCGTTCTTGCAACGCCTTGTCTGCACCATAGGCGTGCACCAGCATGGCAATATTCTTGCGCGCATCTGCCCGCGAGAGCGCAAGAATCATCGGTTTTTCAGGATCTCGCAAAAATCGCTTGAGCACCGCTGACATATCCGACTCGTCTTCATCGCCGCGCGGTGGATGAAAACGCGACAGGTCCGTACCCGGGGGAATCACCCGCATAGCCTCCGGCCGATAGAAATCGTACAGCTCGTACTGTTCTTCAATCTCCTGATGGGTACTGGTGATGACCCTTGCAGCGCTGGCTAGCGTCTGTTCTTCTGCAGTCAGACGTCTGGCCATGTTATATCGCTGCTCGACAATCTCATCGTTCAGACCACTGGCCAGCAGTCGGCGACGTTTAACGCGCCCCAGAGAGTGACCGGTATGCACCAGGGGCGTATCCAGAAGATAAGACAGTCTGCTACCGACATAGCCCGCATCGGCGTAATGACTATGCAACACATCAGGCTTGCGGCCCACTGAGTTGTAGTACTCGCACAAATTGTCCACAAAGCTGTCGAGATGCTCCCACAGTTGCTCCTTCGGCAGATAGCCGTCACCACCGGCCTCTATCCGAACAATACTGGCATTGTCAGACAGCGGCTCGATGGCCTGCGAATAGGTATCGTCGACACTGGAATCAGTGATCCTGCGAGTGACAAGATCAACCCGACCGATCTCCGGCCGGGCTGCGAGCGCCCGGGCAAGCTCTACGACGTACAACACCTGGCCACCGGTATCCGCATCTTTCCCCAATTCCAGATCGGAGGCGCGAATGAGGCCATGCACGCTGATAAGGCATAGATGAATAGTCATGCGAAACATTTTCCGGTTACTTCCACGGCTCGTTACGTAACAGGACTTGCAGTGGAATGTCAGTACGCCTGTGAGTCAGACAGTAGAATGCGCCTGCAGGCAATCTATTACCTACTTACGATAGCGTACACGATGGCATCATTGCCCTTCACTGAAAAATCAAACCTACCGATACGGAATTTTCAACACCACTCATGGAACACATCAGTAGCTACTACGCGCACTCAGCCAATGCAACTCCTGACAGAACATCACTGACGGGCGATCAGGAAGCCGATGTCTGCGTGGTGGGTGGCGGCTTCAGTGGGTTATCCGCCGCGCTTCATCTGGCAAGGCTTGGCCGCAGCGTTACATTGCTGGAAGGTGCTCGCATTGGCTGGGGGGCATCCGGGCGTAACGGTGGCCAGATTGTCAACGGCCTGAATGCCAGCCTCGAGACGATTGGCAAACGTTACGGGGCGCAGACTGCCAGTTTCGTCGGGACACTGGTACAGGAAGGGGCGAGCGTGATTCGGGAATTCGTCGCCGAGTACGACATACAGTGCGACCTCAAGCCACGTAATATCTATGTGGCGTTCAATGCAAAACAGATGCGAGAGCTGGAGGCCAAGCAAAATCTGTGGGTGCAGCACGGCATGCATGACCATGAAATGCTGGATGCATCTTCTCTGCAAAATCATGTCAGTTCAGGCATTTATTGTGGCGGAATGATCGATCATTCCGGAGGCCATCTGCATCCTTTAAATCTGGCACTGGGTGAAGCTGCAGCACTGGAGACACAAGGTGGGATCATTTATGAGCAAAGTCGCGTCAATCGTATTGATGCAGTGGACGACCGTCCGCTGGTTGTCACCGACTACGGCACAGTTCGCTGCAACACTCTTATCATTTGCGGCAATGCCTATCTGGGAAATAGCGTGCCAAAACTCGCACCTCGAGTCATGCCGGTTTCAACACAGGTCATGGCTACTGAACCATTAGGCGAAGAGCTCGCGCAAGAGATTCTACCCAGCGACAGTTGCGTTGAAGATGTCAGATACATTCTTGACTACTACCGATTGTCGGCTGACAGACGGCTTCTTTTCGGCGGGGGTACGGTTTACGGTGGCTCTGATCCTGCGAACGTCGAAGCGAAGTTACGACCGAACATGGAGAAGGTCTTTCCACAAATGAAAACGATAAAAGTCACTCACGCCTGGAGTGGTAACTTCGCCTTGTCATTCTCACGCGTACCGCAGTTGGGTAAACTGGGAAACAACACATTTTTTGCCATGGGATACAGTGGCCATGGTGTTACCGGGTCGCACTTGTTTGGTCGTCTTTTGTCAGAGGCGGTGAGCGGCAATACCGAGCGGTTCGAACGATTTGCCAGTTTGCCGTGGTACCCTTTTCCGGGCGGACAACGATTCCGCGCACAGTACTCTACCGTAGGGTCGTGGTGGTATGGATTGCGTGATGCTGTGGGTATGTAAAAACCCTGAACCACACGGGAATATCCATGGTATGCCTCTGATATGGTAAACAGGGTTTAATTCAAACAACGAACTCTGACAATCAGGCCATGACCGCACCGAACCAGACTCCAGGCTCAACCAAGCCAGAAACACCTGCAAAAAAGACACTGGGAATCCTGCAAGCTGGTCGGGCACCTGAGGAAATCATCGATCGCTACCCGGATTACAACCAGTTGTTTGTCAATCTGTTGGGCGAAGACTCGTTTGATTATCGACATTGGGCCGTTCTGGACAATGACTTTCCAGAGAGTATCAACGACGCTGATGTCTGGCTGATAACCGGTTCCAGACACGGCGCGTATGAGCCGCATAGCTGGATACCCCCGCTGGAGCAACTGATTCGCCAGATATATGCCAAGGGCGCCCCTATGGTGGGCATCTGCTTCGGACACCAGATCATAGCGCAGGCTCTCGGAGGACGCGTTGAGAAATACTCAGGTGGCTGGTCAGTCGGACGCGTTGACTATGCGCTTGATCCATCAGTCTTCAATGATATTCCGGAGGACAGCACCCCGCTAATGGCGTTTCATCAGGATCAGGTCGTCGAGCTACCCGAGGGCGCTGTCAATGCAGGCAGCAGCGGGGTCTGTCAACATGCAGCAATAGTTTATGACTCACGCATTCTGACTATTCAGCCGCATCCGGAATTTGACAAGTCGTTTGTCGGCGGTCTTCTGGAGGCACGCGGTGACATACTGCCCGGGACAATACTCGAACAAGCCTTGCGCACATTGAATGAACCCATCACACAAGACCCCGTAGCGCAGACGCTGAGGGATTTTCTAAACCGCCAACCAGATCATCAGAAAAGTGCGCATGCCGGCTAGCCATTTAACAATGGTACGCGCCAGCGCTGTTGAAATTCTATGAAAAAACACGAACAGTGGATGCAGCAACTGCCAGAGGCATGTCATGAATGGCTGGGCGGTCGAAGAGTCGACGATGTAGAGTGCGTAGTAGCAGACCTGGCTGGAACTTCACGCGGCAAAGCCATGCCGGCACGCAAGTTTGCGCGAGCTGATGCCATGTACCTGCCAACCTCTATTTTTTACCAGACAATAACGGGGGAGTACGTAGATCTTGACGACATGCCAGATCAGTGGACTGAGTCCGATCTGGTACTGGTACCGGATTTTAGTGCAGCAACGGCAGTTCCATGGTCGGCAGATGTCACTCTGCAGGTGATTCATGATGTACAAAATCAGGACGGCAGCCCCAATGCGATGGCACCTCGTAACGTGCTCAAGCGAGTCATAGAAGCCTACACACGCAATGGCTGGAGGCCCGTGGTTGCACCAGAGATCGAATTTTACCTGACCACGCCCAACATTGATCCTAACCTGCCCGTGGAGCCTCCTGTCGGCCGTACCGGAAGGCAGGGTATTGCGCGACAGGCCTACAGCATGAGTGCCGTGGAGGAGTATGGCCCTGTCATTGATGACATTTACAACTTTGCCGAGGCTCAGGGGTTTGAAATAGACACCATCATTCAGGAAGGTGGAGCGGGACAAATCGAAATCAATCTCCAGCATGGCGACCCGGTACAACTGGCCGACCAGGTCTTCTTCTACAAGCGGCTTATTCGAGAAGCTGCACTGCGAAACAATTGCTTTGCCACCTTCATGGCCAAACCGATGGAAGAACAACCCGGTAGCGCAATGCACATTCATCAAAGTGTGATTGACAGTGTCAGCGGACGCAATGTGTTCAACAGGGACAATGACCAACCTTCAGAATTGTTTTACGGATTCATTGCTGGCCAGCAGCAACTTCTGCCTAAGGTCTTGTGCATACTGGCACCGTACGTAAACTCCTACCGGCGTTTTCGACGTGACGACTCCGCGCCAATCAATCTCGAATGGGGCATTGATAATCGCACAACAGGGATTCGGGTACCTTTGTCCAAGGTGCAAAGTCGCCGTATTGAAAACCGTGTCGTAGGCATGGACTGCAATCCCTACCTTGCGATTGCAGCGAGTCTGGCTTGCGGCCTGCTCGGTATGCAGGCTAAGGGCGAGCCACGTGCCTGTATCACCAGCGACGCCTATTCGTTACCGCATGATATTCCACGTGATCTATCAAGGGCTCTGGAACTGTTCGATGATATTCCCGAACTGGAGCAGCTTCTTGGCAAGGAATTCTGTTCGCTGTATCGCGCTGTGAAAAGCCAGGAGTCAGATGCCTTTCTGCAGGTAATTAGCCCGTGGGAGCGCGAGCACCTTTTGCTTAACGTGTAGTCGGACAAGCATACGGATTTTCCATGAAGCTCCTCTACAAAAATGATCGTCAGGGAGAGCATGCACCTTCCTGGTATAACTCAAGCTGCGATTCACCAGCACGAGCGTCTTTGGGCACCCATATTTGCACAGACGTCTGCATTATCGGTGCAGGTTTCACCGGGTTGTCGGCTGCAGTGGAACTTCGAAAACAAGGTATCAGCTGTGTCGTTCTAGATGCGCATCGCGTAGGTTGGGGAGCCTCCGGTCGCAACGGCGGTCAGTTGGGTACCGGTTTCAACATGGATCAGAGGCAACTCGAGGCGTCGGTGGGTGAACCATTGGCGCATGCCATGTGGGAAATTGCCGAACAAGCCAAACGCTGGATTCTGGACACCTGCCAGAGCCATGGTTGCAATATCGACTATAAAAGCGGCATAGTCAGTGCGCTGCACCGAAAACGATTCGTCAAACCCTTGCATGATTACTGCAACTATCTGCAAACGCACTATGGGTATGAATCCTTGCAGCCGCTAGATGCAGGAACCATTCGCAAGCACGTTAATAGCCGCGTATACCATGGTGGTACGATTGACTATGGTGCCGGACATATCCACCCACTCAAGCTGGCCCACTCTCTGGCAGAGATAGCGGAGTTAAAAGGTGCAACAATTTATGAACGTACCGAAGCAACCAGCATTCACAAACACGCTACCCGGGACGGACATCGCATCGTCACACCCTCAGGCAGCGTTATGTGTCAGAACGTCATACTGGCAACAAACGGATATCTCGACTCTTTGAACGAAGATGTCGGCAAGAGACTCATGCCGATAAACAATTTCATCGTTGTCACTGAACCCCTTGGCGCTATCGCTACAGAATTGTTACCGCAGAACGAGGCGGTCGCAGACTCACGCTTTGTCGTTAACTACTATCGTCGCGTCGCTGGAGATCGCCTGCTTTTCGGCGGTGGTGAAAACTATTCGTATAACTTTCCGCAGGCTATAGCACCACTGGTCCGCCGAGCGATGATCAGTGTATTTCCTCAGTTGCAAGACATATCAATCGACTATGCCTGGGGTGGCACACTGGCTATAACCACAAACCGCCTGCCCTATCTTGCAGAATTTTCACCTCAACAATTCACAGCAGGAGGTTACTCAGGCCATGGTGTATCCCTTGCCTGTATCTATGGCAAGGCACTTGCTGACCGTATCGCTGGAAACACGACATTATTTGATGTACTCAGTCAATCGCCCAGCACTGTCTTTCCCGGTGGTCCAAGCTTGCGTCCATTGCTTCTGGCAACGGCAATGACAGCTTATTCATTGCTGGACAGAATTTGACGGGTACATTTACCGCGTTTGAACTTAACGTTACGAACAGAACGTCAGTATCATTGAGTTAGAATTTGAGCCGAAACGCACACTTTAATCAACTACACTCGATTTAAGCGGAAAAGCCTGCACTACCTGTTAAACCGTCAACGGTAGATGGAGTACCATTGCGCGATTGAGTTAACGAGCAGTAGACGGAGAGTTGAATGATTGCTGTATCAGATGCGGTACTTATTCTGGTGTCCGCGGCGGCGCTAGGCTCTGGCCTCTATCGCTGGCAGAATAACGTCGAACATGCCAGCATGAGTAGTTCGCGCCCGTCCGTATCCATTGAAGCGACCGAGCAAGACAACGGCCAGCAGTCGATGGGCACCGTTACGGCAAACACCGGCTCGCAAGGCAACCTGGCGACAAGCCCTTCCCAGCCATCCAACGTCGTTATCGTTGATCCGGCGCCTACCGCCAGCATCAATGTTGCAGACGATAGCGAAACCGCTGCCAGCAATCAGGCAGTCGTTGATGCACAACCCTACGGCCGCCACACCGTAAGATCAGGAGATTCCCTCAGCCTGATCGCCCAGCAATACGCCACAACGGTCCGTGCGCTACTTGAGGTCAACGAACTCAGTACCACCGTAATCAGAGTGGGCCAGGAACTCCGTTACCCGCTACCTGACAATTGATCTGAAGACAAAACTGATTTGTGGTGGCCATGTCGCGTAGTATAGATTTCAAGCTTACTGTTACAACGCAACCGTCTGATCGTAGGCGTTGCTACATGGATAATTCATGAGCCAGCCCTATTCCACCGATCTGTTTGCAGGACGCACCGTTGTCATCACGGGCGCTGGTAACGGCATTGGCCGTGCAACCCTGCTGATGTTTCACGAAGCCGGTGCCAGGGTCATCGCGCACCTTGGTCGTCGAGCGGACTATAGCGATGGATTGCCAGAGAATATAACCCACGTCACAGGCGATCTCACCCGCCCTGAAGAACAAATTGAGTTTATCAAGTTCGTGGCGCGACACACGCAGACCGTGGATATACTGATCAACAACGCAGGTACGATGTTCGGCCGGTTCCCTGCAGATTCACTTACCGACGAACAGTACCAGAATATCGTTGAGCTGAACCAGAGCGCTGTTGTTCGCATAACGCGGGGGCTATTGCCACTGCTGAAGAATGCCAGCGACGCCTGTATCATCAATACGGTGTCTATATCAGCATTGACCGGTGGCAGTCCGGGTTCATCCATTTATTCTGCCAGCAAAGCGTTTGTATCGACTTATTCCCGAGGGCTGGCGCGAGAACTTGCGCCGCTGGGCATTCGCGTTAATGCAGTCTCTCCCGGTGTTATCCAGACAGATTTCCATCAAAGGTATTCCAGTGCAGAAAAACTGGAAGCTACCCGCCAACAAATCCCATTACAAAGACTGGGGACACCCGCAGACTGCGCACCCACTTTTTTGTTTCTGGCATCCAGTGAACTATCGGGTTATATTACCGGCCAGGTCGTCGAAATCAATGGCGGTCAGCGTTAGGCAGATAACGGAGTACCACCGATGTCCCATGTCTTCCCAAGGCATACCCGGTCTAGCTTACCCACCGTCGCTTCGGGCCAGGGTGTGTATCTGTACGACACTCAAGGTAAACAGTATTTCGACGGTTCCGGGGGTGCTGCCGTATCCTGTCTCGGTCATGGTGATCCTGATGTTACGCAAGCCATCAAGGACCAACTGGACAACGTAGCGTTTGCACATACCAGCTTCCTGACATCGCAGCCCGCGGAGGATTTGGCTGACAAACTCGTGCAGTTGGCCCCCTCAGGTATTGATCGGGCTTACTTTGTATCCGGGGGATCAGAAGCCATCGAAGCCGCGCTTAAACTGGCCCGTCAATATTATTGGGAACAGGGCCAAAGCGCGCGAAAATTTTTTATCGCTCGACAGCAAAGCTACCATGGCAACACACTGGCAGCTCTGGCGACTGGCGGTAACGCATGGAGACGAGCGCCGTTCGCACCATTGATGATGCAAACCAGCCACATCTCCCCGTGTTACGCCTACCGCAACTGTCGCGCGGACGAGACCGAAATAGAGTACGGCCTGCGAGTCGCCAATGAGCTTGAAACAAAAATCATTGAACTTGGTGCCGACAATGTCATCGGCTTCGTCGCAGAGCCTGTTGTTGGGGCAACGTCCGGTGCAGTCCCACCAGTAGAAGGCTATTTCAAGCGAGTGCGCGAAATCTGCGACCAATACGACATCCTTCTCATCCTTGACGAGGTTATGTGCGGAATGGGCAGAACAGGCAGCCTGTTTGCTTGCGAGCAAGACGACACAAGACCCGACATTATCACTATCGCCAAAGGCTTGGGCGCGGGTTATCAGCCCATTGGCGCCATGCTCTGTTCAGCACAGATATATAGCGTCATCGAGCAAGGCTCAGGTTTTTTCCAGCACGGCCATACCTATGTAGGGCACCCTACCGCCTGTGCCGCCGCGTTGGCTGTGGTCAACAAATTGATCAACCGGGACTTGATAAAGCGTAGTGCACAGATGGGCGAAAAACTTCAGGCATCGTTGATGAGCGAATTCAGTCATCATCCACATATTGGCAATATCAGAGGGCGTGGCTTGTTTCGCGGCATAGAGATCGTGCAGGACGTGGAGACCAAAAAAACGTTTCCATCAGAAATGGCCCTACACAAAAAATTCAAGAAAGCGGCCTTTGATGCAGGACTCATCTGTTATCCCATGGGCGGAACTATTGATGGCGTAAACGGCGACCACGTGTTGCTCGCCCCGCCCTTCATACTAGAAGATTCTCATATCGACGAAATCGTCGGCAAGCTCTCTACGGCATTCAGGCAGACATTCAGTAATGCGTGATTGTGTTGCCCGTCCTTCGCTCAATTCGCAAGGTGTACAATAGACCGGCCATGGACATAACCATCGACGCAGAAATGATTATGTACAGCCATCGATCACTGAAAGGCAGAAGATAACCCACCAACAGCGTCAGACACACGCCTAATGCAGTCTGCAGGCTACCCGACAGACCCGATGCAGAGGCGGCCAGTTCGGGACGCACACTCATCGCAATACTGAACATACTGGGCAGCGATACACCGTTACTGAATGCAACTAAAAACATGGGCACAAACAAGGTTGTGGGATGCTGGTAGGCAATGCCCAGCCAGAACAAGGTAGCTCCCAGTGCAAACGGCCCTGCCCCCAGCACAATCATACGGAACACGCCCTGTGATTCAGAGAAACGCCCGGCAACCAGATTGCCACTGAGGTAACCGATCGCTACCACGGCAAACCAGATGCCGTAGGACGAAGCGCTCATACCCCGAATTTCCATAGCAACGTAGGGAGCCCCTGCCAGAAAGCTGTAATACACACCAACCGTACCCGCTTGCATGACCGAACAGGCAATAAACGCCGGGTGGCGAAGCAGCACCAGAGAGGATTCGAAAAACGAGTCACGATGATCAGCCGTTTTATCAGTTATGTCACGAATAGCGAGCGTCTCATACTGATATCGATAGCACATCAGGAGCAAAACGATGCTTAGCCCGGCGAGACCTACATACATGAATCGCCAGCTATATGTATCTGTAATCCAGCCGCCAAGTGCCGGAGCGAACAACGGGGCAACCATCATGGCGGTTGTGACATAGCCAATGACACTGGCTGCCTTGTCCTGAGAATATATGTCCCGGACAACGGTGCGTGGAAGAAATACACACACTGCACCACCTACACCCTGAACAAAGCGCGCCAGCAACAGCCATTCAATGGATTGAGCCATGGCACAGGCGATACTGCCAATACAAAAAACAGCCAGGCTGAAAAGCATTACCGGTCGCCTGCCATAGCGATCCGCAGCCGGACCCAGCACAAGTTGCGACAACAGATTGGCTGCCAGAAATACGGTCAGTACCATCTGCACAAGCTCGTAACGAGTCGACAGCTCAACCATGATGGTGGTGGTGGCTGGCAGCACACCGTTGAGTGCCATGGGGCCTATGGCCGAAATGGCAATCAACAGCATCATCAAAGGAACACCCAGTGTGCTCATGCGCGTTGGCTTAATCGCTGCACTCGTTGCAGAAGTTGCTCGGCCATTTCAAGGTGCAGTCGTTCGGTCATGCGACCATTGATGGAAATAGCCCCTTTTCCTGCGTTCTCAGGCTGAGAAAAAGCTTGCACCGTCGCTTTGGCAGACTCTATATCTTGCTCCGATGGAGAGTAAGCCACGTTCGCCGCTGCCAATTGTGAAGGATGAATAAGCGTCTTTCCATTCATGCCCATTTCGGCACCCTGAAGGCACTCTTGCTCAAAACCTGTCACATCGGCAAAGTCGTTATAGACCCCATCCAGTATTTGCAAGCCATGTGCCTTGGCGGCGGCTACGAGCGACATCAACCAGGGCAAAAGATAGGTGCGGTCTGATTGCACAGGCATACCCGCTGCTCGCGCCATATCGTTGTTTCCCACAAGAAACATCGATAACCGTTGATAGCGCCTTGCACAAGCGGCGATAGAACTTGCGTTAACCACTGCCAACGGTGACTCCAGCATTACCCATATCGCGCACTTACGCAGACTTGAGTAGTTATCCATGACATCGCACAACTGTGCAACATGATCTGCCGTATCCACTTTGGGTAGCACGATCGCGTCAAGGTGACATTGCGAAGCCGCTTCAATGTCATCTACATGCCACTGCGTATCAGCCGTATTTACCCGAAGTACGCGCAGTCGGTATCCGTAGTCGTTTTGCTGGAAAGCATTAATCGCTTGCAGGCGAGCCATTGCCTTGTTCTCAGGTGATACGGAATCCTCCAGATCAATGACTATGGCATCTGCCTTGAGCACAGGCCCCTTAGCCAGAGCACGTTCGTTACTTGCAGGCATGTACAACGCTGATCGACATTCAATAGACATAATAGAAGACTTGTTTACTCTTTAAGCTGACACACGGAAATTACTGACACTCGACCTATTCGAACTCATAAAGGTTTCATCTGGAACGTTGCAACTCAGGTACGGTACTTTGATACGGCGTACATCATGCCACCCACCAGCAATCCCCAGAAAGCCCCGCCAACACCAAAAAAAGCCAAACCCGACCCGGAAAACAGAAAGGTAATAGCAGCCGCCTCACGATGCCTGACATCTGCAAGTGCACCGGCAATTGATGCCGAAAATGCCCCGAGTAATGCAAGACCCGCAATGGCTTCGACCAGCACACTGGGGATGAGCGTGACCAGCAATCCAGCCACCCCGGCCAGCAGTCCGATAATTACGTAACTCATGCCCGCGACAGCGGCTGACCAATATCGTCGAGCCGGGTCCGGGTGAGCGTCAGTACTCGAAAACATGGCTGCAGTAATAGCTGCCAGATTGATGGCATGCGAACCGAAAGGAGAAGCCACCAGAGAAAACACGCCAGTGCTGGTAATCAAAGGGCCTGCCCTGGGAGAATAGCCTCCGGCTTTAAGTACCGCCACACCGGGAACATTTTGTGACGCCATAGTCACCACGAACAAGGGAATTCCCAGACTGATCAGCGCACCCACATCAAAAGCCGGTGGTATCCATACCAGCCTGGGATACACGCTGTATTGCAACTGTTCAGAAAAATTCTCCGGTAGTCCAATACGAAATCCGACCAGCACAATAAGCACGATGAGCGCTGATGGCACCGCAAAGAACCGGTTGAACAGCCCGACCAACCACCACGTTAGCAGCAATGGCACGGTAATGAACGGATCAAACGCCAACGCCTGCACGGGTGCCAGACACAGACTCAACAGCACACCGGCCAACATAGCATTGGCAAGCGAGGTCGGTATTGACTCTATCAATCGACCCAGCGGTCGAAAGCAACCCGCAATGACCAGCAGAAGCGAGCTGAAAATATAGACGCCAATTGCCTCGTTGACACTTTCGAGCGTGTCGCCCGATGCAATCAGCAGGGCGGCGCCAGGTGTTGACCACGCCACGCCAATAGGCATGCGGTAGTAAAGGGCCAACACAATACCCGATAGCCCCATCCCTACCGTCAGAGCGATCAACCCTGAAGTTGCCTGCTCAGGAGTCGCACCTGCAGCTGTCAATCCTTGCAGCACAATGGCAAACGAGCTGGTAAAGCCAACCACGGCTGCCAGAATGCCCATAGCGATCGCCGAGCCCGAAATATCGGACAGACGCGACTTACCCACAGCACTTGCATTGACAGCGTTTGTGGACGGGTCTGACATACAGCAATAAAGCTCAACAAGGGTGCGATAGAATAGCGCTCACTTGCTTAACTGGCTACCCGCAATCTATGCACCTTCTATTGATCGGCAGTGGTGGGCGTGAACACGCCATGGCCTGGAAACTGGCTCAGTCATCTGTTGTTACCTGTATCAGTGTCGCTCCTGGTAATCCGGGTATGGCAGGCGAAGACAAGGTTCAATGCCTGGATATCGCAGCCACAGACACCGAAAAACTCGCAAGCTTTGCGCAGACAAACAGGATTCATCTAACGATTGTCGGACCCGAAGCGCCGCTCGTGGCAGGTATTGTCGACGAGTTTGAATCGCGGGGCCTTAGAATTTTCGGCCCTCACAGCAAACCTGCTCAACTGGAAGGTAGCAAGGCTTTCGCCAAGGATTTCATGGCACGATATCAGATCCCTACCGCAACCTACGCAACATTCAGTGAAGCAGGCCCCGCTAACGAATGGGTCAGTCAGAAAGGCGCACCCATTGTCATCAAGGCGGATGGACTGGCTGCTGGCAAGGGGGTCATTGTGGCGCAGAGCGTGGCGGAGGCGCTCGCTGCGGTTAACGCGATCTTTGACGGGCAATTCGGTGCTGCTGGCGCACGGGTAGTCGTCGAGGAGTTTCTGGATGGGGAGGAAGCAAGTTTCATTGTTGTGGCCTCTGGCCGACAGTGCATCGCACTTGCCAGCAGTCAGGACCACAAGGCTCGCGATGAAGGCGATACCGGACCTAATACGGGAGGCATGGGTGCTTATTCACCAGCGCCCGTTGTGACAGATGCCGTTCATGCACATGTCATGAAAGACATCGTACACCCTACTATCAATGCGTTGGCGGACGAAGGTATGCCCTTTACTGGCTATCTTTATGTTGGATTGATGATAGATGCCCAGGGGCAAGCCCGCGTTGTCGAGTTCAACGTGCGCCTTGGCGATCCTGAAACCCAACCATTGATGATGCGCATGCAGAGTGATCTGTTGTCACTACTTGATCATGCGGTGGATGGCACACTCGACAAGGCAAGTATCGACTGGATCGAAGGCTATGCATTAGGTGTAGTTCTTGCGGCTGGCGAATACCCCACGGGAAGCAGCAAGGATAAACCCATACAAGGAATTACTCTGGCCGAAAACAATGGCAGCAAGGTATTCCATGCAGGAACACGAATACTCGACGGGCAATTAGTCACTAGCGGGGGGCGTGTGCTATGCGCCACTGCTACAGGTAAAACCCTCAAAGAAGCAAAAGCCAAAGCTGATCAATCAGCGGCCTGTATAAACTGGGAAGGGGTAAGATACCGATCTGATATTGGACACAGAGCTATCGACTGATGGCTAAGACCTGACAGCAGAAAACGATCTGCCTGTCAGGCGACGAGCCTCTAACGCTTCATAGCGTCAAAGAACTCGTTATTGGTTTTGGTCTGCTGCAGACGCCCCAACAAAAACTCTACAGCTTCTATCTCATCCATGGAATGGATGAACTTACGCAGAATCCAGGTTTTTTGCAGCTCTTCAGGATCCATCATCAGCTCTTCACGTCGAGTGCCGGAACGGTTGATATTGATAGCCGGAAACACACGTTTTTCAGCGATACGCCGATCAAGATGTAATTCCATATTACCGGTACCCTTGAATTCCTCGTAGATGACTTCGTCCATCTTCGAGCCAGTATCAACCAGCGCTGTGGCGATGATGGTCAGACTGCCACCTTCCTCTATGTTTCGCGCAGCGCCGAAAAAGCGCTTGGGTCGATGCAATGCATTGGCGTCAACACCACCCGTCAGTACCTTACCTGACGACGGCACAACCGTATTGTAGGCTCGCGCCAGACGCGTAATGGAATCGAGCAGAATAACGACATCCTTTTTGTGTTCTATCAGCCGTTTGGCTTTCTCAATGACCATTTCGGCCACTTGCACATGACGCGCAGCCGGCTCATCAAAGGTACTCGAAATAACCTCACCCTGAACCATGCGTTGCATTTCGGTGACCTCTTCCGGCCGCTCGTCTATCAGCAGTACGATGAGGTGAGAATCAGGTGAATTAGCAGCAACACTTTGCGCTATATTTTGCAGCATGAGTGTCTTACCCGCTTTGGGCGGGGAGACGATCAAACCACGCTGCCCTTTGCCGATCGGTGCAGCAAAATCGATGATACGAGCCGTAATATCTTCTGTGCTGCCATTACCACGCTCCATCGTGATCCGTTCATTGGCGTGCAGTGGAGTCAGGTTTTCGAACAAAACCTTGCTTTTGGCCTGCTCGGGAGGGCTGAAGTTGATTTCATCAACCTTGAGTAACGCAAAATAGCGTTCACCTTCCTTGGGAGGTCTTATCTTGCCCGAGATGGTGTCACCGGTACGTAAGGCGAAACGACGCACCTGGCTGGGAGACACGTAGATATCGTCCGGGCCCGCCAGGTAGGAGCTGTCGGAGGACCGCAGAAAGCCAAAGCCATCCTGCAGAATTTCCAGCACGCCACCGCCGAAGATATCTTCTCCCTTGCGGGCGTGGGCCTTGAGAATCGAAAAAATAATATCCTGCTTGCGTTGCCTTGCGACGCTTTCGACGCCAATGGATTCAGCAAGCTCGATAAGTTCTGTGGGGTTCTTTTTCTTGAGATCGGTCAGGTTCATACACGTAAGTGCGTAGAGTGGGCGTCAGACGCCAGGAGGGGGTGGGCCCATGACAAAGAATGTCGGGCAGATCAGTACGATTTCAGTACAGAATCGGAATATCTGGAAAGTAGAGGAAGGTGATTTTGTATAGAGTTGTGCACGGAGCGCGCTGCGGAGGAGCGGGCTGCAATGGTGCGATGTAAAAACGATACCACGCTGTTTCTTGTCTGTCTACCTTCGATTTGAATAAGCATACCTGTGTAGAGGAAGCGCAAATGCCCTGACCACTACAGGGTATGCATATTCTGTGAACTCGCTCTAACTGATAGTCAGGTCAAGCGTTCTGGTCAAGAAAATCCGTAAGCTGTGCCTTGTTGAGTCCACCAACCTTGGTACTCTCGACCGCGCCATTCTTGAATAGCATGAGGGTCGGGATACTGCGGATACCATATTTCGGTGGCGTATTGGGATTTTCGTCTATATTCATCTTGACGATTTTCACTTTGCCGGAATAACCGGGGGCAACATCCTCCAGTACGGGAGTAATTGCCTTACAGGGTCCGCACCACTCGGCCCAGTAGTCAACCAGTACCGGCGTATCGGATTTTAGGACAAGCTCTTCGAAATCTGCGTCTGTAACAGGAGTAATGTGTTCGCTCATGGATGCCTCTTGATTTTACGATTTCCCTCATGGCGCCCACCAGTTGCAGCCCATACAGGGATTTTGAATAATAATGTACTGATGGAACACCATATGCAGTAAGGTGTGCCTCGATAGTAAAACTATCTTGGGGGCAGGCTGACAGCAAACAAGACACTATCGAAAGGATTGCTGTTTCTATCACTATGAGAGAATCTGCAGGCGATCATTACAACAGGATAATTCTTATCAGTATTTCCACCTCGATACTCTATCAGATCGCTAGACACAGATCGCATGACAGATAACTCGACCGACGCCAACGGGGCGACCTCCACACCCACTTTCAAGGAACTGGGCTTGCCTGATGCGTTGCTGAAAGCAACTGACGAACTTGGCTTCAGTCAATGCACGGAAATTCAGGGTCTTTCTCTGCCAGTGATATCACAAGGCCAGGATATTGCAGCTCAGGCACAAACCGGCACTGGCAAAACTGCCGCTTTTCTCTTGGGAAGCTTCGCAAGGCTTGTAACCCATGTGCCAGAACAAAGACGCGCAGATCAACCCCGCATGCTGGTCATTGCTCCCACGCGTGAGCTGGCCATGCAGATCAAGAAAGATGCCGATGCGCTCAGCGTACATACCGATTTAACCTGCGCGGTTGTATATGGTGGCATTGACTACGAAAAACAACGCAAGCAGCTCGCAGCCGGCGTCGATGTACTCATCGGCACGCCTGGCAGATTAATCGACTACTTCAAGCAAAAAATATTTGACCTGAAAAAGCTTGAGATCATAGTGCTTGATGAGGCCGACCGCATGTTCGACCTTGGCTTTATCGCTGATATTCGTTTTCTGCTACGACGCATGCCAGAACCCGGCGAACGTCTCAGCATGCTCTTCTCTGCGACATTATCACATCGAGTCATGGAGCTTGCCTATGAGCACATGGACAACCCGGAGCCAATCAAGACTGAAAGTACAGGAGTCACCGCAAAAGGTGTCCGCCAGTCTTTGTATCAGCCGGCAGACGATGAAAAAGTTCCGCTTCTTTTGGGATTGCTGAATCTGTTGACCCCACCCCGATCCATCGTTTTCGTCAACACCAAACGAACAGCAGAAAAGGTTGAAGGCTATTTGCTGGGCAATGATGTCCCATGCGGCACCTTGTCGGGTGATGTTCGCCAATCGAAACGGCAAAAAATCCTCGCTGAATTCACCGCTGGAAAGCTACCGGTTCTCATTGCCACCGATGTTGCTGCTCGCGGCTTGCATATTGATGATGTCAGCCATGTCTTTAACTATGATCTGCCGCAACAGGCTGAAGATTATGTTCACCGTATCGGGCGTACAGCCCGGGCGGGTACAGAAGGCATGGCTGTCAGTTTTGCCTGTGAAAATTACTCGTTCTCTCTACCCGAGATTCAGGACTACATTGGTCAGAGCATTCCTCTGGAAATGATTACTGATGAGTTGCTGGTAAAACCCAAGCCACGGGTCAGGGTAGAACGTGATCGGCCAGATCAGCCGGGACAAGGTAGAAAACAAGGCGGTGGGCGCTCTCGTGGCAGCCATTCAGACGGTTCTTCGCGGGGCAAAGGCAGCTCCGGCAATCGTCGTCGTTCCACGCAGGGACGACGAGACAATAAACCATCCGAACACTCTGGTAACGCCGCCGACACCGGTAACGTCGAATCGTCTGCAGCCAGCCAATCAACGGAGGCCGCGCCAGCAAAACAACAGGCGACGAGCACAAACACCAACGCCGCTGCAGCTCCCGCCGCTAAAAAAAGGCGCAGAAGGCGGCGCAAGCCCAGTGGTGATAAACCATCAGCAAGCCCGGAAAACAAGCCAACCGACTGAGCCGGAAGTCCGCGCAGCCACAGACCCCGATGCGAAGCAGTTCGCATGAATAAATTCAGACTATCTCACTGCAAACCACGGTATGCGGCCTTATTAAAAATGAGGTTCGCATCACAAAAATGCAGTAAACTGCCTACACGGAGGTTGTGAGTAGAGAACACTTCTGAATTCACGCACCGCCGCGTTTACGCTCATAGCAACGGGGTAACAACAATGGCAACTGGAACTGTCAAATGGTTTAACGAGGCCAAAGGCTTTGGATTTCTGGCTCAGGATGACGGTGGCGAGGATGTGTTTGTGCATTTTTCTGCTATCCAATCAGAGGGTTTCAAGACACTCAGCGAAAACCAGAAAGTGACGTTCGATATTGAACAAGGCGCCAAGGGACTGCAAGCCACGAACGTACTGCCGACATAGGTCCTGGGCATAAGAGGCATGTCCTCTCAACTGCATAAAAACCGGTCTGGAGGCGGTGTTTCTGTTCAGGCCGCCCAGTTGTGCCTGCAAGGCACGCTGCAATCGGTACAATAGGGTGTGACGAGGTACGCCATCTGGCGTCAACCGGGCACGCTTGGCCTATAATTCGCAGGCCTGTCGATGCGCGTCATTGCTTTGTTCAGCGCCCTACCATTTTTTGCAAAAACAACCGGCTACTCCATGGACCTACAGCTTGCTAGAAGTAACATGATCGAACAACAAGTACGCCCTTGGGACGTGCTTGATCAGCGAGTACTTGATGTGTTGGCAGAAGTTCCACGCGAATCGTTTCTCGAGCACAAACATAAAGGTCTGGCCTACAGCGATTTTCAGCTGCCTATTGGCCATGGGCAACATATGCTTAAACCCACGCTGGATGGCAGGCTATTACAGGCTCTACTGCTTCAGTTGACCGATACTGTTCTGGAAATCGGTACGGGCAGTGGTTATCTCACGGCTTGTCTGGCAAGGTTAAGTGCGCACGTGGACAGCATAGAAATCATCCCGGAACTTGCCGAGTCCGCTGATGCGCGCCTGAAAGACAGGGGCGTTTCCAATGTCACGGTGTTGCAGCAGGACGCCTCTCAGGTTTGGGATGCTCGCGACGGTTACAATGCCATTGCTTTTTCGGGTGCCGTGCCGTCCATTCCTGATTATTACCGTAACAAGCTCAAGGTGGGTGGCCGACTTTTTGCCGTGATCGGTGAGTCAACTAAGCCGACCATGGAAGCTGTCGTGGTCACACGCATTCGTGACAACGAATGGGGCAAGGAAAGCCTGTTCGAAGCCAGCGTCGACCCTCTTGTCAATTTCGATTCCGCATCACCCAGTTTCGTATTCTGATGAACCTCCAGAGCAAGCGTATGACCGAACGTTACAGTGCACGCCGTTTCGGCAAATTCAGCCTCAAGTCATCACTTTTTACCTGTTTGTCAGCAGGCCGTGCAAAAAACCTGGCATTAGCCGTTGCGTTGAGCACAACAGCGGGCATCACCTGCGTGCAGGCGCAAGAGCCCGCTTCGGCACAGGGCACCGACCTGCGCACAGTGTACGAGCAGGCAAAGAATTACGACGCTGACTACCAAGCTGCCCAGTTTGATCTGCAGGCGGCCGAACAGAACGTTCCATTAGCCAGATCAGCCTTCTTGCCGCAATTGACTTTCGGCGCTGAATTGGGGTTGGCGACCAAGGCGGACGACGGTGAGGGTCCATACGAAGAAACAGGGCTATCGCTGACACTTAACCAATCAGTTTTCAATCGTTCCAACGGCAAGTTGATCGATCAGGCTGAAATAGGCGTGCAGCAAGCGCAGGCACAGTATGCAGCCATTGGTCAAACCCTGATACTGCGAGTGGCTACAGCCTATTTTGATGTACTGCGTGCGCAAGCGAATGTGGAATTCAGCCAGTCAGAGCTTCAGGCCATCAGTCGCCAGCGAGAACAGGCCGAGCGACGTTTCGATGTCGGTCTGGTACCTATTACCGATGTTCGCTCCGCGCAGGCTCAATATGACCTCGCAGTTGCACAGGAGATCGCTGCCTCCAATCAGCTATCAACAGCTCGCGAGGCTCTTCTGCGCATTAGCGGTGTAGACTCAGATCTGCTTACGCCACTGGCCAATGATCTTCCTCTGACGCCACCCAACCCTGCCAATATCGATGCCTGGGTTGAGCGCGCGAAAGAGCAAAATCTGGAGCTTGTGATTGCTCAGCTCGCTACTGAAAACAGCGGAACTCAAGTGGCTATTGAACGCGCTAGTCGCTATCCGACGCTAGACCTTGTAGGCTCTGCTGCGTCAACGACGACAGAGGAAGTCATTGGCCGTGACGGTGAGCTTGCGAGCATCCGCTTGCAACTCAGACTACCTCTCTACACCGGTGGCAGAATCAACTCACAGGTGGCTCAGGCCAAAGCTCAGGCGCGCGCATCCGAGCAGCAGCTGCTTGCTCAGGAACGTACAACCACACAACAGACAAGAGATGCCTATCGCGGTGTGAGAGCATCCATAAGCCGCGTGCGCGCCCTGCGTCAGGCGCTGGTATCAACGCAACAGTCAGCAGAGGCCACTGACGCCGGGTTTCGTGCAGGTACGAGAACATCAGTGGATGTGCTTCAGGCACTGCGTGATACGTTCAGGGCGCAATCCGACTACGCAGGTGCGCGTTATGACTACATCATCAATACGCTGAACCTTAGAGCGGCTTCAGGTATTCTGGTTGAAGACGACCTGTACGCGATCAATCGGTTTCTGGCAGTAGCCGACGATAGCTGATGAGAACCCCGGCGGGCTAGTTAGCCTGGTCTGGAGTACTGGCGATCAACACGTCCAAACCGGTGTGGCGATATCGTGGCCTTATCAGGTTGCTCAGCCCACTGATCGTTGCCTACACGCTTTGGCGTACCGGTAAGGACGGAGGCAGACGCTATCTGATACAGCGACTTGCGCTGTATCCTAAGCCCCGAGGCTCTGCCCGTTCGCCGGGACTGATATGGATACACGCTGCCTCTGTCGGTGAAATCTTTACCGTATTACCACTGATAAAATCGTTGAAACAGCCACTGCTGGTTACCACTACAACGCCAACCGGTGCAGCAGTGCTGCAACAGGAGGCATTGCCGCATGTACAACATCGGTACTTGCCCGTCGATCTGTCTGGCGCCTGTCAACGTTTTTTCGACTCAATGCCTATCGATCAGGGGTGGATCGTTGAAACTGAAATATGGCCATGGTTATACGCCAGAGCAAAATCAGCGCGCATTCCCTTGTGTATTATCAACGCCCGTTTATCAGACAGAACCAGCTCACATGCGGATGGCTTTCTTGCCACGACGTTTCAGCAAGCCCTGTCTGGAGTCAAAATCCTGAGCCGTTCCAGAAGCGATGCTGAACGGTATGCGCAGCTTGGCGCTGCTGCTTCGTCGATCCGTGTTGTCGGGAACCTTAAATACGCTAATCCTGCATCAGGCAATAATAGTCAAATACACGAACGCCTGATAGATCGTCCTTATGTTCTGGCGGCGTCCACTCACGATGACGAAGAACTCCAGCTAGCAATTGAATGGTGTAGACAATATGAGCATCATGTTGGTGGCGTGATTTTTGTCATCGCGCCCCGTCACCCCGAACGAGGCGCTGCCATCCAGAAGCAATTACACTCGCAAGGAATTGCCAGTGCCCTGCGCAGTAGCAACGAGGACCCCGATATCACCCATCCTGTTTACATTGCAGATACTCTCGGCGAATTACAAGCCTGGTACGCATACGCTATCGCCGGGTTTATTGGTGGTTCGTTGATAAAACGCGGGGGGCATAATTTACTCGAAGCCGCCAGACTGGGCTGCCCGGTTGTTACTGGTCCACACACTTTTAATTTCGACGACATCGTACAAGCGTTCCATGACCATCAGGCTCTAACGATTGCAGAAGACGCGCAACAGGTAGTTGTTTTTCTATGCCAGGTGCTTGAGGATCCAGACGCTTATGCATCAACCGTAGAACGTGCCAGAACACAAGCCAAAATCAGTGAAGGGGTGCTGGAGAACTATCTGGACGCCCTGCTCCCTGATTGACGAGTAACCGTTGTTCAGGCGTCCTAGTGGGTACCCTGAAAACGGTTTGGTCGATACGCTATACACCCGCCAGCAAATTAAGTGATCTGGCCCACTGATTCCTGCAAGCTGTAAAGGCATCGGCTAAAGCAATCGCGTCCAGAGTATTGTCTGGAGCTGATTCGGCTATTTTTATCAGTGAACGTTCAAGCCTGTCCATATTTGCCACACACCACCCTTTTCGCGCAGGATCTTTGGGCAACGGTCTGATTCTGCCACGATCAAAATCGATCAGCGTCGGACCGCCATGTTCGTCCAGCATGACGTTGTGCGCGTTCAGATCAGCATGGAAAACACCGGCAACATGGAATCTGGCAATCAGCTCGCCAATGCCTTGCCAAATACTTTCGTCGGTTGCACCCTCTATAGGCAAATTCGCAGTGTCCAACAAGCGCTCTGCCAAAGTTTGTCCGGGCAGACGATGGGTGACAAGAACCGCGGTATACAACAATCCTCTGCGGCTCACGGCACTCGCATAAGGAATCGGTGCCGGTAGTGCCTTTTTTTGCAGCTGGATCAAAATGTCAAATTCGCGCATGGCGCGTGTTCTGCGTAATCCGGTGTATAGATAATGCTTTTTGCTGATATGGCGCACCAAGCCGCCACGACGATAGTGACGCTGTACCAATTGCATGGCGTTCAGGCTAAAAAAAAGCGTATTGCCGCGGCCCGCTGACGCCGCCCCCTGTATCAGACCTTTTTCAGCAAGGGCGACATCGTCGAGACAAATCGGATCGAAGGGCTCGGAGGAGTCCTGCACGTAGCGTACAACCTCACCGGCGCTGCCCGGTACTTTTTGCGTAACTATTTGCACAGACTGAAATCCACTACCGAAGTGGGGAATGGCGTTGCTGGTCAGGAAGCTGCGCTTTTTTGCTCGACAAGACGATAGACCGTTCCACAGTACGAACACTTGGCCTCTGGCGCATCCTCAAGCGGGATATAGACTCGGGGGTGACTATTCCACAGCGAACTGTCTGGTGTGGGGCAGTGAATCGGTAGCTGGTCACGAGTGACCTCTACTATCGATTGGGCGTTGGGTTGATCCACCATTGAGATGACCTTTTTAACTTGCAGCAAGATACGTTGCAGTTTACTGGCTATAGACCGCGCGTGGAGCAATTAACGTACAACTACCGGTATTCTTAACCGAAGGTATGTAAGCCCGCGTAGCTGGATGTTCTAGTCCGAATCAGATTTGGCCTCGCCAAGAATACGCAATCGCAGCGCTGTCACGGAATCCCGCAATGCCATTAGCGGCTTGTCCAGCGGCACCAACGCCGATTCCAGATCCAGCGCACGCCTGTGCAGGCGTTCGCGTAAATCAAGGTAACTTCTGCGCAGGAACTGACAATCCGGCGCAGGTAACAATGCCAGCTTCTCTGCTGTGTCCAGCACCCGGATATTGTCTGTGAACATCAACAGCGCAGGATGCTGGCGAGAATGCGCCAAAACCAGATACTGAACGATAAACTCAATATCGGCGACACCACCGGCATCCTGCTTGAGGTGCATCTGTCCCGGCTTTGCGTTGCCCAGTGCCGCACGCATGCGTTCGCGCATATTGGCTACTGCCAGGCGCAGTTCCTCCACTGGCCGCGCTTTGGCCAGTATCTGCTGCCGGATGCTGTCAAAACGCATTAGCAGGCATTCATCCCCAAAGACCATTCGTGCCCGCATCAAAGCCTGATGCTCCCACGTCCATGCATCGCTCTGCTGGTAACTTGCAAAGGTATCGATACCCGTTACCAGAACACCCGAATTACCATTCGGGCGTAGTCGAAGATCGATTTCGTACAGCACACCTGCCGGTGTCATGGTACTCATGAAATGCACCAGTTTCTGCGCAAGCTTTGCATAAAAAACCGTATTGTCAATGGGTTTATCTCCATCGGTCATCTGCTTCGTTCCTGCACTGTCATGCACAAAAACCAGGTCCAGATCAGAGCCGAAACCCAGTTCAAGTCCACCTAATTTACCGTAGGCAAGGACACCGACATTGGACAATTTACGCTCATCATTCTGCCAGTAGCCTGGTTCGCCATAGCGCTCGACCAGTGGTTTGCGTACCAGTGACAGGACACCAGCAATGATTGACTCAGCCAGCCACGTTAACTGGTCGCTGACCTGCATCAGGGTGAGGCTGCCATCAAGCTGCGCACAGGCAATGCGCATTTCACCTGCCTGTTTGTAGTGGCGCAAGGAATCCATCTGCACATCGAGATCACTGGAGTGCAGTGGGCCAACAAAGTCCTGCGTTTCACTGAAAACCGATTCTGCATCGGTGTGCAACGCTGTATTAACCAAAAGCTCATCGATAACAATAGGCTGTTTTGCGACGAAACCCGCCAGCCAGCGACTCTTTGAAAACAGCGTTACCAGATGTTTCAAGGCATCAGGTTGTTCGCAAAGCACGTGTAAATAGCCACCACGACCTGCGACCGCTCGTACCAGCGAGAGCATACGATCAAGTGTTGCACCAGGCTGTTCCGTCTCTTTTGCCATCATGAGAATCAAGGGCAGTGCTCGCTCAACCCGCTGCTGGCTTTCTGCGGTCAGACGCTGATAAAAGCTTCCGCGTACCAACGTGCCCATATTCGCCAGCAGCGACTCGTCAGCTTCATAACCCGCTTGACTCAACACAGCCTTACGATCGTCATCGGTGACTGATTCGGCACCCAACGCCGCCCAGATATCACGCGCAGCCTCCAGTTCGTCAGCTTGTGCCCTCACCCCTTCTCCGGTATCCACCGTCTGCGATTCAAACAGTTCAGCAAAGCAGCCTGCGACTTTTGCTTGATGACTGGCTAATGTCTGCCTGAAGCTCTGCCAGTCCGGTTCTTCCAGCATGCACAGCAATCTCTGCTGGTCTTCTTCGTCAACCGGCAGCGAATGTACCTGCTCATCGCGCATCATCTGAACACCGTTTTCTACCCGTCGCAGGTAGCGATAGGCCTGCAACAGGGCGTCAACCTCAGCGTCCGGCAGCAACTGCAGCTGCGCTAACTGCTCCAGCACTTGCATGATGGGTCGAATACGCAGACGGCCCTCGCGTCCGCCTCGGACAAGCTGAAACGCCTGACCGATGAATTCTATTTCCCGGATACCACCAGAACCCAGCTTGATATTGTCGACCATCTGCTTTTGCAGTAACGACAACGCGATCTTGCGCTTGAGTTCGCGCAGGGAATCAAAGGCGTGGTAGTCCAGGTAACGCCTGTAGACAAACGGTGAAACCAGCTTCTCAAGCTCGTCGATGTCTTCGGCGTTACCACACAGCGCACGCCCCTTGATCATTGCGTAGCGCTCCCAATCACGCGCCTGAGTCAGGTAGTAATTTTCCAGGCCATCAAAATTCATCACCAGAGGCCCGCTCTCACCAAAAGGACGCAAACGCGTATCGACGCGGTAAACAAACCCTTCAGCGGTGACGCTGTTCAGCAGTTTGCTGACACGCTGAACTGAACGGCGAAAGAACTCACCATTATCCAATGGCTTGTGTTTTTCGGCTGTAGGTTTGGTATTTCCCGACGCTGGATAAATGCAGATAAGATCGATGTCAGATGAGACGTTGAGTTCAAACCCTCCCAGTTTCCCCATGCCGATGATTATTAGCCTGAGCTGTCTCCCGGCGTTGTCACACGGAACACCAAAGCGTGCACAAAGCGCATCGAAGGTCCATTGATCAGCAGCCTTGACGCAACATTGGGCCAGTAATGACAGCTCATGCAAGGTCTGTTCAAGCGCACTGATCCCGGTCAGATCACACCAGAGAATGCGCACCATATGCCGATGCCGAAAAATTCTCAGCACCTTCTGCTGAATACTTTCAATTCCCGCTGCATCTGTCGCAGTTGCGTCTTTCATGGACATCGACAGGTCGTGCTCCAGCTCAACAAGCAGCGCGGCAGTGTCAGTCTTCTCGTCACCACGCACAGGCATCCCAAGCAAACTGCCCGTTGCGATCAGAGCAGGTAACAAATCGGGAAAACGGGACAGGGTTCGGCCGATGTAGGGACTGACCGCACACACCGGCAACAACCATGTATCCAGAGATTCTTCGTTCGCTGTGTCAATCCGGACATCCTGTTGCCGCAGCACGTCTCGCAGATGTGCCACCTGCTCTTCAAGTAGTGGTGTTTGCAACACGGGTGGACATGGGCGTCGCACAAATCGTCTCCCTGAAATTCTTTGAATAATTGTGACCTGACTGCGCTCGACAGCATACTGCCTTGCGCGCCTGAACGCATGTCATCGGGTATGATTACGGTATGACCTTGCAGCTTGAACTTGACAGCATCTCGATAGATATCGACGGCACCCGCATCATTGATAATGTGTCTTTCGCGCTGGAGTCCGGTGATATTGGCTGCCTTTTGGGTCCAAGTGGCTGTGGCAAGACCACGCTGCTGAGAGCCATCGGTGGTTTTCAACAGCCGTCAATGGGAGCGTTACGCATTGCCGGCAAACAAGTCGCCTGTAACAGCAGCCAGATATCTCCAGAGCAGCGCCGCGTGGGCATGGTATTTCAGGACCTTGCCCTGTTCCCGCACATGAGCGTGCGTAAAAACGTCGCGTTTGGGATAGCCGGACAATCCCGCAAAGCCATCACATCACGTGTCAACGAGCTGCTGGATCTGGTAGGCATGCATCGTTACGCAGACAGCTACCCGCACCAGCTTTCCGGTGGTCAGCAGCAGCGCGTTGCACTCATTCGTGCCATGGCACCACGTCCGCCGGTTCTCCTGCTGGACGAGCCATTCAGCAGCCAGGATACCGAACGACGGGTACAACTGGCACACGAGGTTCGCGAGATTCTCAAACGCGACGGCATCACAGCCGTGCTGGTTACCCACGATCAATTTGAGGCATTCGCCATAGCAGATCACATTGGTGTAGTGTCCAGGGGACGGCTCCGTCAATGGGACGATGCCTACTCCCTCTATCACACACCCGCTGATCGCTTTGTTGCCGATTTTATAGGCGAGGGCGTGTTCCTGTGCGGCAATACACTGGAAGACAATGTCATTCAGACCGAACTCGGCACCATACACGGCGAATTGAATGCCTCAGTGCCTGCCGGCACACTCATCGAATTACTGGTTAGACCCGATGACATCATTCACGATGACGAAAGCCCTAACAAGGCCACCGTTATAGCCCGTGATTTTCGCGGCGCCGACCACTTGTATACACTGCGCATGCCGGGCAACACGCGCCTGCTCTGTCTGGCCCCCTCCCATCACAATCACAACGTCGGCGAACAATTCGGTATCAGACTACAGCTCGATCATCTGGTCATTTTCGATCGTGAGGATATCGACACCGGCATTCAGTTCAGCGCTACGAGTTAGCGCCTGCGCCACAGCCTGCCATCGATAGCAGACAAGCCCAATGCAATGAGTGCCATCCCGATAAAATGGGTGATCGTCAGTCGCTCATTGAGAAAAATAAACCCCAGCACAATGGCTGAGATTGGCACGAGAAACGTCACCAAAGACACATTGGTTGCACCGGCAGATGCCAGTACCTTGAAAAAAAGAATATAGGCAAGCGCGGTACTGAATACCGCCAGCGCTAATAGTGCAGCCCAAACGTGCAGGCCAGGCAGGGGTTGGGACAGTGGTTTTTCAATAACAAAAACCAGCGGCGCCAGCAACATGGCCGACATGCTGACCTGCCCCGCTGCAATTGCAATGGGATTGAGTCCAAGTGTCTTGAAGCGCCGCCCCCACACCGTAGAAAAACCGTAAGACACCGCAGCACCCATAACGGCCAGTTGAGCCAACACATCAGTACTCAGACCGCTCAGTACATCGGTACCAACCATGACGGCAGCACCACCAATACCCAGAAAAACACCCACAAGCTTTGAGCCACTGATGCGCTCATCAGACAAGAAAATCCCGGCGACCAGCACTGTGAACAAGGGCGTCATGGCGTTGAATATGGAGGCAAGCCCTGATTCAATGTGCGATTGCCCCCACACAATGAGGGAAAAAGGAATCACATTGTTCAGAATGCCCATAACAGTCAATGCTTGCCATGCCTTTAACGTGGCTGGTGGCGACACCTTCATTAATGCAACGATAACCCAGAGCGTCAGCGCCGCAAGACTTAATCTAATAAAGACAATCGTTAGAGGCGTCAGAGCCTTTACCGCGACACCCACAAAGAAAAACGAGCCACCCCAAAGGATAGACAGCGCTATCAGCATCAACCAGTCCTGCATATTCATGGACTGCCTTATTCTGCCCGACATCGTTTTCCCCTGCTCCAGACTATCCACTATGGATTTAGGCAGTGTGCATCATGTATGTTGGGGGCGCCTGTTAAAAAGTGATTTCAAACCACCCGCGTGGGTCACTAGTAAGGCTTCTGGTCAATCATGTCGCTCACAGTCTCGGCAATAGCCAGAGCTGCGGTAAGGCCTGGTGACTCAATGCCCAGAAGATTAACCAGCCCTGACAATCCGTGTTGCGCTGGCCCCTGCAAAATAAAGTCGGAATACAGCTCCCCACCAGAACGAACACGTGGTCGTATTCCTGAATAATCCGGGTGCAGTGCATTGTCTGGCAACTCTGGCCAGTATTTGCGTATCGCAACTGCAAAGCCATCAGCGCGAGCCGGGTTGACAGCATAATCCTCACAAACCACCGGTTCCACATCCGGCCCAAAACGCGCTCGCCCTGCCAGATCGATCGTCAAGTGCACACCCAGTCCGCCTTCTTCAGGCACTGGATAGACCAGACGTGAAAACGGGGATTTCATTGACAGTGAGAAATAATTTCCCTTGGACATGACCGATTGCGTCCGTAGTCTGTCTGGTATCTGCTCAATCGAATTTGCCAATGCGGACGCACCATGACCAGCAGCGTTGATGACTTGCCGTGCTGTTAGCGTCACTTGCTGATCGCTGCTCGTCAGCAACTTATAGCAGGCATGGTTTTCACTAAACTGAATCTTGTCGACACGCGTGCCACGCGCAAGTATGGCCCCCAGATTCTCCGCATCACCCAAGAGCGATACCATGAATGCGTGACTATCCAGTATCCCGGTTGAAGGAGACAGCAACGCGCCGGTACAGGCCAGCATGGGCTCCAGTGACTGTGCCTTATCTTTTGTCAGAAAGACAAGATCGCTTACGCCGTTTGCCTGTGCTCGCATTCTGATCTGTTCAAGTTGCTGAAGCTGCGCCTGATCAGTAGCAACAATCAGTTTTCCACACCGTTGATGAGGAATGTGCCGTTGCTTGCAATATGCGTACAGGAGCTGTTTGCCACGTACGCAGTAGCGCGCCTTCAGACTGTGTGCCGCGTAGTAAATTCCGGCATGGATGACTTCGGAGTTTCTGGCGCTGGTGACACTGCCATAGTCTGCTTCGGACTCCAGAATGATAACTTCACGTCCGCGTGCGGCCAGATTGGCGGCTATCGCAAGACCCACGACACCGCTTCCGATAACCACACATTCGCAATCGACGCTCATTCCCGACACTCACCTCCAGATTCAGCCTGCGCAATCCGTCTTTCAAGACTACAATGATCAACCAGTTTTCTTCACCCCAGCCAGTTTGATGACTGATTCTTCATCGTACCCCATTAACTGGCGATCCTATCTGTCGCCTCGTTACTGGCCAACCTGGCTTGGAATTTCGCTGCTGTGGCTACTTTCCAGACTGCCCTACGACACACAACTTGCTATAGGCCGGCAGATCGGCTCGCTTGTCTGGCATCTTCTACCGGCTCGGCGCCGCGTTACATTGACTAACCTTGCCATTGGTTTTCCAGACACAAGCCTCGAGACAAGAGTCCAGATGGCGCGCAAGGTTTACGCACATGTGGGAATGAGTATTGCAGAGGGCGCCAGTCTGTGGTTCCGGCCAACGAGTTTCTACGATCACCGATTTACACTCAAGGGCGCCGATAATCTGGAGCAAGCCCTCTCATTAAACCGCGGTGTCATTCTTTTACAGGCACACTTCAGTTTGCTGGAAATGAACGCCGCTATCCTCGGGCCTCGCTATCCGGTATCTGCGGTATTTGATCCACCGAAGAATGCACTGTTTGCTGCTTTCCTGACCAATCGTCGCAGTCGATTTTTGCAATCTCTCATAGACAATCGGCAGATGCGTCAGGTGATTCGTAAATTGAAGCAAGGCGAGGTGGTCTGGTATTCACCCGATCAGAGCGTATCCCGCAGCCATGGAGGCATAGAGACACAATTTTTTAATCAGGCAGTGCTGACAACCGCCGGGACACGGCGGATTGCCAGCATGACCGGAGCAATCGTATTGCCGCTGGTACCAACGCGTCATGGCAACACCGGACGTTACACCTTGACTATCGGACAGCCATTGATCATCGGTAGCGACGATGATCAGCAAGCCACTCAACAGGTCAATGATTTGTTCGAAGCTCAGGTAAGATCCCAGCCTGAGCAATATTTCTGGATGCACAAGCGATTCAAGCCGCCGGGGCCGGAACATGACAATCCCTACCAGCGCTAATTGGGCATTAACCGGCATTAACCCACCCGATGTTCTATTTGGCGTTTAAACCCTGCTTTCACTGACTCGGCTTTACGTTTATCATCAGTGCCAAACCAATAACAGGAGTGAGTATGAAAACCCGCGCAGCTGTAGCTTTTGAAGCAGGTAAACCCTTAGAGATTGTCGAAGTCGATCTTGAAGGCCCCAAGGCCGGAGAAGTTCTGGTCGAAATCAAGGCTACGGGGATCTGTCATACCGACGAATTTACACGCTCAGGAGCTGACCCTGAAGGTGCATTCCCCGCCATCCTCGGTCATGAAGGTGCCGGTGTCGTGCTGGAAGTGGGCCCGGGCGTTACCAGCCTTGTGCCCGGTGATCATGTCATTCCCCTGTACACACCAGAATGTCGAGAATGCGAATACTGCCTTAATCCCAAAACCAATCTGTGCCAGAAAGTTCGCTCTACTCAAGGCCAGGGCCTCATGCCTGATGGCACATCACGATTTTCCTACAACGGCAAGCCTATTTTGCATTATATGGGTTGCTCGACGTTTGCCAATCACACGGTACTTCCAGAAATTTCATTGGCAAAAGTGCGCAAGGACGCCTCCTTCGAAAAAATCTGCTACATCGGTTGTGGTGTTACCACAGGCGTCGGTGCTGTCATGTTTACAGCCAAGGCAGAGCCTAATTGCACTGCCGTCGTTTTCGGACTCGGCGGCATCGGACTCAACGTTATTCAGGGCTTGCGTATGATAGGTGCTCGCCAAATCGTTGGCGTCGATCTGAATGATGACAAAAAAGCCGTTGCCGAGAAGTTCGGTATGACTCACTTCGTCAATCCAAAAGAGCATGGCGACAACCTTGTCGATCATCTGGTAGAGCTCACAGGCGGTGGCGCAGATTACTCCTTCGAATGCATCGGCAATGTAGATGTCATGCGTGCAGCTCTCGAATGCTGCCACAAGGGTTGGGGTGAGAGCGTAGTCATCGGTGTAGCTGGCGCAGGCAAGGAAATCAGCACCCGGCCTTTTCAATTAGTCACAGGAAGAGTATGGCGTGGAAGCGCTTTCGGTGGCGCCAGAGGCCGAACCGATGTCCCGAAGATCGTTGACATGTACATGGATGGTCGTATCGATATAGATAGCCTCATTACACACACCATGCCACTTGATGATATCAACAAGGCCTTTGACCTGATGCACTCGGGTGAGAGCATTCGCAGCGTGGTACTTTACTAGTGGGGCACGGCCCCTGTCACACTGGAGTATCCTGCTGTGACAGGGGCGTTACCTGCAAGATCTCGTGATGCCAGCGCACGCGCCGTATCCATCCGCACAGCGCATCGATACTAACTCAACCCACTACCGGGCAATCGTATCAAAGCCATCCCGGTTAGGAAGCTTCAGCCCACTCAGCGATCGCTTGTCCAACACAAAGCCAGGCTCAAGTAGCTCATTAAGTTCAAGCAAGTGGGCAATAATCGAATAAAGTTCATCGACAGTGAACATCCCGGGGGTGGCAGGTGGCATCGAACGGTTTATGTATTCGTATAGCGTGGACGCGTAAGGCCAGTAAACGCCTATCCCTCTATCTGGATAGTCGCTTGCCAGCAAACTGGCATCACCCACAAGCTCCAGAGCTTTTCCGCCTTGCCCCACCGAGCCGTGACAACTTGCACAATGCTGTGCATACAGCGGTTCGCCCACAACGCTGGTACCTTTCCCATCCGGCAAACCCGTCCCGTCAGTGAACACATGTCCGGGCAGACTGTTGCGTTGACTATCAGTTAACACAACACCCAGATTGATATCGTTGGGGATAGAGGTATCCGTAGAATCGTTGGCGGCTTGCGCTGTTGAAAATAAAAACATACAAACTGCCATCAACAACACGAATAAACGCCTGAGACGACTCAGATTCGCAGACTGGCCATTGACCGTTGGCAAGCTGTTGACCAGGGTAGCCCCTGCGACTCGCAATCCTCGTTCAACTATACACATGCCTGAGCGTTCCATCAGCAAAGACCTCCCACGCCAGAATCGCATTGAAGTGGTAGTACGCGTTGCTACCTTTTTCGCCAATCAACGCCTTTCGAGTTGGTTGTACCCGTCCGGCGGAATCTAACGCGCGGCTCATTAACACACAAGGCTCTCCTGTCCACTGCCACGCAATCGTAAATCGCGTAAGCGACTTGTCTAGAACGGGGGTTTGCAGCTTTGTCTGGCGCCATGTCAGGCCGCCATCAGTACTAACCTCCACGCTGTCGATAGACCCCGCACCACTCCAGGCAAGACCGCGTATCTCGCAAAACCCGGGCTCGAGATTGTCACCCAAAGAAGGAGAGGTAATCACGGATTTCACCCCCATGGTAAATGTCATACGATCGGCACGACCGTCTTGCATTAAATCGGTATAGCTGACGGTATCGAATTTCGACCACAAAGGTGTTGTTGACACTTGCAATGATCGCAACCATTTTGTGTTGACAATACCTTCCCAGCCGGGAACAAAAAGTCTGGCGGGAAAACCGTTTTCACGACGCAGGGGCTCTCCATTCTGGTAGAGCGCAACCAATACATCATCAAGGCATTTGCTCAACGGCAGACTGACAGTGACACCCGATGCATCAAGTCCATCAGCAATAAGCCATTGAGCATCCGCCTCAATGCCAGCCTCTTCCAGCAAAATGGACAAACGTACGCCTGTCCATTCGGCGCATGACACCAAACCGTGTAAGTGACCAGCAGCAGCTTGTGTCGGCGTATCGCGCCACAGTGTGTTGCTGTTCCCTCCACATTCTATAAAACCAGTCCTTGATTCCATTGGGTAGCGACGCAGCGCTTCAAGTGAAAAAGACAATGCGCGATCAACGCCACCGTGTAGATACAGTGTCCACTTGTTTGCATCAACTTCTGGAATACCATTGTGATGCCTTTCGAAGTGCAGCCCGTTAGGCGTAATCGTGCCTTCCAACTCGTGCAGGGGTGTCCAGCTAACACCTTCGCCCGGTACTGCCGGGTTTGCAGAAATCCAGCGAATGATGCCGTTCGCCTCTGTATCTGCCTGACCGTAGTTGGTGAACCCGGAGCCTGCTTCAAGCCAGCTTTCATGTGGTGTGGCGGACAGGGCTGCACCGGCGCTTAGTGTTGTTAAACCAAGCGTCGCACGGTGCAAAAATTGACGTCTCGGAAGTGGTGCATTTCCCACGGGTTCCTCAGCCATGGATTTTTCGTCGACACCAGGAGCCTGCAACGCAAAGGTTTGCAAGCGATCAGTGTCAGTCTCATCCGTCACTTATCCTCGCCCTTACCTTCAGATTGTTTGCCGTCAAGTATGTCGTTAATAACCTGTATGATGAGTTCAGGGTTTTCCGTGTGCACATGATGACCGTTCTGCGTAGCAACTATTCTTGTTGATTGCGAGCTTAACGTCGCAAGGTCCTTCTGGAGATCCTCCCATATTGCGGTTTTCTGTTCTCCCAGCTCTTGCAGTGTGTATAAATCCTGACCGCGACTGACAACGGTCACCGGATAATCCACCACAACACGGTCACGCCGAACCTGGCTGGCGGATTCACGAAAGAACTGCATTTCTGAATGCAATGCCACATAGGTCTTGCGCATGCGCGAGAACGCCTGAATTTTCCTTTGCAGGTCTTCAGGCAAGGACTCTGGCGGCTTTGGCGGTGAGACAAAAAAACTGGTTCCCCGCGGCATCATGTTCTTGCCTACCAGTTTTTCGAGTCTGGGAAGTTGATCTTCATGCGATGCATCGACCAGAATCATGCCTATCATTTCAGCCTTGCGAAGCAGGGCCAGTTCTCTTATGACAAACCCGCCGAAGGAATGCCCGACCAGCAACAAGGGACCATCAGCACCAATTCTATCGAGCATGATGTCAGCTTCACGAGACAGAGATTGTGCATCGCTTGGATGCGGTGAAGGGTCGCTCCATGCGTAACCTGCCCTGTCGTAGACGCACGCACGCGCTCGCTCAGCAATTTGCTCCTGAATGGGAATCCATTCCATGGAACTCCCACCCAGACCAGCCTCGAAGAGCACCGTCGTCTGGCCAGAGCCCAGGCAGCTGACGTGAAGCCGAAATTCGTCAATCGTAACCTTCTCTCCGGGTGCGGTGAGAGTGAACGAAAAATCAAGAGGCTTATCTTCTTCTGCTACCTGCGCATGAACTATTGTTGGTAGATAAATGGTTGGCAAACAAATGGCAGTGATAATACAAAACGCCGATAGTGTAGGGCGATTTTTCAAGCGTTCCTCCAACCTGTCACGCTTGAACATGAGGCTACGGAAGATACTGCGCAGTGAATCTCAACACTTCGCTGAGTTCCTGCTCCAGTTCGACTGGAGCCTCGCACAAAAGCTGTATTGAGCGTTCACGCTGATCATAGACACGTTCGTGCCAGCGCAGCGTTTCCTGAACTTCCAGTCGCGCATCCGCTGTGTTGCCACCATCCTGTCCATCAAGCAAGCTGAGTTCGTTGAGAGAACTTTCAATCTGTTCGGAAATAGCAATTTGCTGTCGTGTATATCGCTTGATACCACTGATGTAATCTTTTCGAATGCGATTACTGACATCCACCACGCCAGTGGCAAGCAGCGTAAGCTGTAACTCCCGTTCGGGCTCTGACACGCTATCGGCAAAATCGGTGATCGATTGTTGATGGGCTTCGGTGAAAGATTCAATATCACCCAGCTCCTCAGCCAGTGCTCTTATCCGGGTATCCTGCCGATATTGTTTGCGCATGCTGTCTTCAACCGGGACAGGCCACATCACGGCAGGCGAGACCTCAGGAATCAGTCGCTGAATACATGGCCACTCTGGATCGATCTCTTGCGCCTGAACGACCATGACCGCTAGCACAGCAATGCCGTAACTCACCGATACACAGACCCGTCTGACGAGTTTTTTCATGGGCGCACCACTATGCCCCATGGCAGGCGGCCGACTTTCACTGACTTGATGACTCGCTGTTTTTCAAGATCAATGACAGAGACATCACCACTGATCCCATTCGTTGTAAACAGTCTTTTCTGATCTGGCGAAAATTCAAGATTCCAGACGCGAGGCCCAACCAGCATGTAATCCTCAACCTCAAAACTTGTCATATCCACCACGGCCACGCGAGCAGAAGGTCCAAGAGCAATATAGGCCTTATTACTGCCATCGGTGGACAGCTTGATCCCCACAGGCTGAATGGTTTCGGGCGGCAACCCACGAACATCAAACGTTATCCGCGTCTTTATTTCCTTGGTGTCAGTATCAATCACTGCAACGGTTCCACCGATCTCTGCAGATACCCACACTTCGCTTCCATCACTGGTGAACTGAGCGACGCGCGGACGGGTGTCTACCAGCACATTGGCCTCGATTTCCAGTGTTTCAGTATCGATAAAATGCGCCATGTTGGTGGTCTCTGAGGTATTGACCAGCCATTTGCCGTCTGGACTGAGCCCGATGCCTTCGGGCTCTATTCCTACGGGAATCTCTGTCACTTTCAATCGTTCCTCAACATCAACGACTGTTACCAGATTGTCGTCCTCATTGGCGATGTACAAGTACCTGCCATCCGGACTAAGCGCCATGAGCTCCGGATCAGGACCAGAGGGCAGTGTATGCAGAATTTCCTTGGTTTCAACATCCATGACTTCAACATGGTTATCGTCACTGGTACACATGTACAACAGTTTTCCGTCGTTACTCAATACTATGCCACGCGGACGCTGCCCGACGTCGATGGTTTCCACCACTTCGAGGGATTCACCATCAATGACTGAGATTGTGTTGTCCTTTTCGTTGGACACATAGATGGTGTAGCCGTAAGTATGTGTCGCAGCTAAGCTCAACAGCAGACCAAGCAACACATGGCGATATGATCTATTCATGGATTCTGTACATTCGTTTGAAGGTTTACTGAAATTTTTCGCAGCCGGACTGCGCCTTGTCGAAACCGATGGTGTCCAGAATACTGACTGGATGCAAAAAACCATCCTGCGGTGATACGCTTACCAGCATTCGTGGTCCCACTACCAGTATGGGCTGTCGCAGTTGTCCATTCCAGTTTCTGAATGTCAACGGCACACCCTTGAAACCTGCAAGATTGAATCGGTCTGATAATAAAAACTCGCGAATATCGTCAGCCGCATTACTTGATGTCTGGGTAACAGCTTCACCAATACTGCGCATGGCAGCCCAGCCACTGTAGTCGCGAGGAGTCATGTATCGATTGGCGAGTTTTAAAAAACGCCTTTGTATCTGGGTTGCCCCCCACTGCTCTTGTGATCGATGCCAGGTGGTGGGCGTCAGCCCCTGCGTACCGGCAACCGGGCGCGGTGCATCGGTACGATAGGAGAAATATTCACCGAATTCATCTGCCTCGTCAGCGACAAGAACCACATCATGGGCATCAAAGCGACTAAAGGTTGGTATTTCTTGCTGCAGATTGTGATGACCGGAATCGGTTCTGCGTGCACCCGGGATAGATGTCCATGGTCTCTCTTCCACCATCTCCAACCCGTATCGCTGCACAGAACCCCGCATGGCCTCGGCATAAAGCGCATCTTCCGGGTGTCTACCGGTAACCAGCACCAACTCATCCCATTTCTTCCAGACCAGAAACTGCACAAGCCCGTCCGCCAGCATGGTGCGACTGGGAGCCACATGCAGAACATTGGCCTGGCAATCGGCGTTACGTAATCGATCATCTGTCGCCCGGATGTTGATGATCACGCTTTGCGGATAGGCTGTCGACAATGCCAGCAGATCGTCTGCCAACAGATCGGCTACGAAAATCGAAGCATCCTGCACGCCGAGTGCAGCAACGGCCGTGTCGATATTATCGTCGGCTTTTACAATTGCCTCAGAGAGCAGGTACTCATGACCAAGGAAGTCCCCGGTTGTCTGATTATCATTGAGTGCCAGTTGTGTACCAAGCAAGCCTTCACTCTCGGCAGGAACATCAAGCAGTGACAACGGAATCCTCGGTTCTTCCTCTCTTGCAACGTAGACGACCGGTATCGACAGTTTGGCTTTTCCATCTGCTGCAACAGAATGCTGAGGGATCAGGGAAGCCACCGCCCACAACAATGACAACACGAAACCCTGATGGACAAGCCACCTGCTCCACTTGCTTATGGGCACTATATCCCTGCCTGATTGAAACATGGTTCCTCGACTCAAGCGTGGTGACTACTGAATGGTAAACGTGGCTTTCTGCGTTTCACCGGTTGTTCCGGGAATCCGGATTTCATACTGACCAGGGCGGATAGCAATGAATTTGATTGTCGCTGTACCCTCATCGTCAAATTCGAGACTATCGAGGCCTAGTGGGCGAATTTCTATGTCATTAATGACAACTTCATCAACCCAGATGTTTCTGAAAAACTGTGCGCCACTTAGTGCAAGTTCCGCGGAACCATCACATACGATGTCTATTTCATAGTATTTTCCGGACTCTAGAACATAGGGGTCTGACGCCAATGGCATTCCGGATGACAACGTTATTGGCGCTAGCGTTTCGGCCCCGCCTGAAAGAAGACCTGCACCGCCTTGAGCCTGAACAACGAACGATGTTGCAAGCATGACAACACCAACCAGAAATTTTGCAGATACCCTGTACATATTTTTTAGTCAAGTTTAAGTTAGTGGTGACGCATGAGCAGAGGCCGTAAGCGTCGTTAATATGTAAACGCAAGTTATTGTGCAACGTAAGACGCCTTTTTGTAAAGTCGATTTGTAATCGTCCAATAGAAGCGCAGTTTTCCGAGCGGCTCGTTCTTGTCGATAGATAATCAAATAGCAAGTTCGCTCAACATCAATGCCGCGCACCGGGTGCCGGCTCGAGCCTTTGCGTTTCGAGGTTTTCAAATTGCCAGTCGTTGATGCCATCAGCAAACCAGTACACTTGCGAGTATCCAAACGACAGTGCGCGTTTGGCAGCATTCCATGACATCCAGCAATCGCTGCGGCAATAGAAAACAACCGGGTGTTCCAGGTTGCCATTTGTAGAGGCCAGCAAATGTTTTTTAAAGTAAGCCTCCGTGGCCTCCGACAAGGCACCATACCCGACATCAGGCAACCACAAAGCCCCTGCTACCCCTTCATGCGCGACTGGAAACCATAGCTGTCCTGCGGGTAAATCATCCGGTTTTCGATGTTCCGGAATTACATCGACAATCAGCGCATCCGCAGTCGACTGTAGCTTTGCCACTTCAAGCGCTGAGACCCTGACAGCACCGCTCAAGGTTGCAGGCACCACATCGTCATATCGGTCGAGTCGATAACCTTCCGGCTCTTCCACAGCCATGCTCACGGGGAGCCAGAAGACGAAAATGATGCTGATCAGCTTAATTGGCAGCCTTACCAGTCTGCTCCTGTAGTTGCCAGGACATGCCGTTTTACCGAACAGGCAGTGTGCGTGCGCAGAATGCATGACATTCGCATCACTTACGGATTTACAGCTTGCCTCATAAGAAAGAGAATTCATGAAACATCGACGAACTTAACTTCTATGGCGCAGGCAGGAGTTCTCCGCGATCATTTAGCAGCGGTACTCCATAGGAATGCAGAATTTCATCAATCTGAGGCTGAATTTTTGCCAGCGCGGCATTCACAGTGCGTTTCCAGTCGGTTTCATTGAAACGCACAGCCATGGAAACTCTATAGTTCATCCTTACTCTGCTGTCTTCCTGCAGAAGGGGTGTAACGACAAGCGGCACTTCGCTTTGCCGAGTGAAATAGCCGGCTATCGGGCCCCAGATAAATGCAACATCGGTTTCGCCACTTGCTACATCATCAATAGCGTCACTCGCAGGGGAGCTACGACGTGTATCAGCAACAAGATGGTATGGCTTCAGATTGCCCAACATGCCTTGGGACGCCAGTATGTCAGCCGGCGGAGTACCTGCAACCACTCCAAGCTTCAGCGAACGCAAGCGCTCATCAGCCATTGTTTCAATGGGCGGTTGCACCGAAGCGCTCTGCACAATCGCATAAGCTGAATGATAATACGGGTTGGTGTTCTGCACCTTCTCACTGGTCGTAGTGATGCCCGAAATAAGATCACATTGGCGCAACCGCAATGTATTTCTGACAAAACCTACAGACTGTGGGAACCAGGTATAGCGAACTTCCTTGCCCAGCTCTTTCGCAAGCAGCTCGATAACCTTGTTTTCAAGACCCTCTTCAGCCTTATTGGAAAACGGAAGGTTACCGGGATCAGCACACACACGCAGGTGTGCCGTGGTCAATGCCTGACGGTTAGAGCCAGCCGCATATGAGGGTACTGACTGAGTCAGCCCAATCGCGATGGCAATCAAACCAATCGGCAGGTATTTTTTTATCGTCATTATCGAACCTGCAGCAATAGTACAAACCTGAACAATGTACCGGTTCACATCGGCTGATGAGAGCGGCACTCTATTTCAACGCTACCACCAGCTTACCGCGAGTTGACTGCCGGACGCTAGTGTAGTGTGACCTTCAAACGCTTCAAACAGCGTTTGAAGGTCACACTACACTAGGGCTTGGGCAATTTTTCAGGACGACCACCACCCAGAACACCATCAGCACGGGCAGACAGGTACCGGTAGATATCGTCGAGGTGTTTGGTGACGTTCTTGTCGTTGGAAAACGCAGGCATCGCATTCACGCCACCAGATGCGTTTTTAACTTGCCGCCCTTCCAGCACCACTGTCGTGAATTCGTCGTAACTCAGGGTTTTCAGCGAATCAACCAGCGACGGTGCGAAACTGCCGCCCATCGCATCCTGTCCGTGGCACGCATGGCACGTTCCATGAAATCGACGATACCCATTGAAGGTAGCCTTATCCACCTTGCCGCCGTCTACAACGTAGTTTGGCGAAACGTTGGTGGACATTGCCTCTGGCATGTTCAGCCCGACAGCAATTACGAATGACAGGAGACTCAAGCGTTTAATCATGACAAAAAGTCCTACAGAAAAATTAGTGGCCAATAAAACAAAATCGCACCCATCTGCACAAGATGGGTGCGACAACCACAGTGTAGAACCTTGTAACTGACTACTTACTGAACAACATCACTCCTTACAGAGAGAAGACAGTCAGTACACCACCCAGTGATGTGTAGCTTGATAGTGACTTATAGGCGCCTACTGCTCCCAGTCCATCAGTATCACCTGTCAGACCAGCCGCAAAGCCGATACCAGCCCAGCCACCCAGACCTGACAACACGCCGATGTATTGCTTGCCCTGATGCTCCCAGGTGGTGACGTTGCCAATGATGCCCGAAGGTGTCTTGAAGCGATAAAGCTCTTCACCCGTTTCAGCATTGACCGCTTTCAGGTGACCTTCCAGAGTACCGTAGAAAACGACGTTTCCGGCAGTAGCCAGTGCACCACTCCACACAGAGAATGCTTCAGGGATAGACCACTTAATCTCACCCTTGGTTGCATCCCAGGCAATGAAGTTACCCAGATTTTCTGTACCATCTCCACTGACACGTCCGCCAGGGAACATGGAAAGTGTCGCACCAACGTACGGCTGGCCCGCTGTGTACTCGACTTCGAACGGCTCGTAGTCCATGCAAACGTGGTTGGTAGGAACGTAAAACAGACCGGTATCCGGAGAGTAAGCCGCCGGCTGCTGATCTTTGGTACCCAGAGCTGCCGGGCATACATTAGTAGTGTTTACATCTTCGCCGTTTTGGTGGGTACTGTACTCGGCAACCACTTGAGGTCGGCCTGTCTTCATATCGACGTGGGTTGCCCAGTTGACAACCGGGTCATACTTTTCTGCAACCAGCAGTTCACCTGTCAGGCGGTCCATGGTGTAACCGAAACCGTTTCGGTCAAAATGAACCAGTGTCTTGCGCATCTCACCGTCCATTTCCTGATCGACAAGAATCATCTCATTGATGCCGTCGTAGTCCCACTCATCATGAGGCGTCATCTGATAGACCCACTTAGCCATGCCTGTGTCGGCATCTCGTGCAAAGATAGTCATTGACCAACGGTTATCACCAGGTCGTTGCACAGGGTTCCAGGTACTTGGGTTACCCGTACCGTAGTAGACAAGATTTGCTTCTGGATCAAATGAGAACCAACCCCATGTTGTTCCACCACCAATCTTCCACTGGTCCCCTTCCCATGTTGCTGTACCGGAGTCCTTACCGACCGGCTCACCCAGATGTGTCGTGTTCTCAGGATCCATCAACGTCATGTCGTCCGGACCTGTTGAGTATCCACGCCACGCCAAAGAACCATCAGCGATGTTGTAGGCAGTCAGGTGTCCCTGAACACCGAACTCACCACCGGATATGCCGATGTAGACCTTGTCCTTGTAAACCATTGGAGCAGCAGTGCCCGTCTCACCAATGCCCGGATCACCGTTCTTGACAGACCAGACCACTTCACCCGTATTCTCATCAAGCGCTACCAGTGTGGTGTCGGCCTGATGCAGGAATACCTTTCCATCCGCATAAGCGACACCGCGATTAACTGTATCGCAACACATGACAGGTATTACTGAAGGATCCTGCTTCGGCTCGTACATCCAGTTGATTCTGCCCTCTTCGGTCAGATCCTTTGAATAGACACGATTTGGAAATGGCGTATGAACGAACATCGTATCGCCAATAATCAGTGGCCCACCCTCATGACCTCTGAGAACACCCGTAGAAAAGGTCCAGACCGGCTTGAGATCACCCGCGTTTTCTGCAGTAATTTCATTGAGCTTGCTGTAGCGGGTATTAGCATAGTCACCAGTCTGCATTACCCAATTCGCTGGGTCAGCGGCCAGTTCCATTAACTCATCGTTCGCGTTGGCGGTTGATAGACTCAAGGCCATTGTGCCGATTGCCGCGCTCACCATACATCTGGCGAAAGGTTTCCTCATTATTCTCTCCACTTGTTTAGACGTACACCTTTGGGAATTCACCCCTGCAAGCTTCCGGGGAAACTTACGTACTGGCAAACCCGGTTTGTGCGCTGCGCGAAAAAATTCGGCGAAATGCCGCACGGCAGCACGATAGCCATGTGATGAAAGGCTTGTTTGGAAAACGCTGTTTCCAAGTCACAACCTAAGCGACACGCAACACGTTTGCAGCCAGTTGAACGCGTCAAGATTCCCTCACACATACCGATCGAATTAAGACAAGGACTTATGCCCTAGCCTTAAGGATCATCAACTTACTCCGATTAGTTCACTGTGGTCAACCGATTTTGCGAACTTTGACTGAATATCGTCGTGGCTTTTAGGCCCATGCGGAAGATACACACTCGAAAAACGGCAGGAATTTATGGCTTCTGAACTTTATCCAGACCTGAACAGGACAGTACGTCACGCCCTTGAGTCATGCACCCCTTCAGGCCAAGCATTTTCTAGCCGACACCGATGCCGCCAGCCGCCCCCAACTAAATCTTCTGCAACGTGTTATGGATAGCACTATTCCCACTCAAATTCTGTATAGGCCTTGGCAAGGTTGCTTCCATGTTGCGCCGCATACAAAGCCCACATAGAGCTTGAAGTGTGACCAACATCATGGATCGCCAGCAACTCGGACAGAGACATGCCTTCATCAAGTCTATCCTTGACGTGATCGCGCAGTTGCAGAAGATAGTCGTTTAACGGTTTCATCAAGTCAGACCATGCTGCAGGAGCTCCGTGACCAGGAACAACAAGATCATATCGGCGCTCATCCAGTTCTGACAACAGATCAAGCCAGCCTCTCAGGCTGCCATCGAGGGATGGCGTACGTGCCGAGAAGAGCAAGTCAGACGCCCAGAACGTGTTGGTCTGTTGATCATGTACCGTAATGTCGTTATTTGTGTGAGCCAGTTCATGTGCTTCGATGATCAACGTTCGGCTGCCCAGATCGATTTCGAGCGTCTGTCCGGCCGCCACAACCGTTGTCGGCAACCTGAATATCTCTTGCACACTTCCCTGCAACAAATCATCGAAGCGATCCAGATAGAGCTGCGCACGTTGCGTCATCGCTTGCGCATGGTTTTCATGCGCCACCACGTGCGTTGTTAATGGAAACGCGCTCGAGCCCGCAACATGATCGGGATGGAAGTGCGTCAATATCAGATAGTCGATGGGTAAATCGGTTATGCGCGCGATAGCCTCTTTAAAAATGGCACCAAATTCTGGACTACCACCGGAATCAATTACCGCGACTGCGCGATCTCCAACAATGATCCCTGCATTGCCTATGGCCCCCATGTTGGCAACAGACATCTGTTCGTGAACTCCCTCGTACAGATAGATTCCATCAGCTACTTCCGACAGCTCAATGCCATCAGCCGCCTTAACAGGCATTGACTGATACAGCACGGTAACGGCAAGAGTAAAAATTAAATTATATGCCCGACTCATTGAAATCACCTTCCAATACCTTGCAGAACCCTATGCAGTCAGTATGAACTACACAATTGAACAGACCACACAATTGCCCTTGAAACAACGACAAACCTTGACAATGCTTAGCAGTGAGACCTACATTGCGAACCCTCAATTACAGGAAAGGTGTTCTTTAATGCTCACGATGCGAAGGGTAATGCGCCCAGAAATCTACCTCAACATCCTGACGTTGCTTGTGGCGCTCCTATTCGCAGGGCAAGCCAGTGCATTCGACAAACTGACCGAGGCCCAGTCGCTTATCTATGACAGCGGACACCTCGCTAATACCGAGAAAGGACAAATCCTGAGCTACAGCTACTCTGGGCAGGACAATGACCTACCCGGGGTCAGTGACAAAGCCAGTTTGTCAATCATGGCAACTCATGACGACGGTCGCCGGGACGTCGAGATAGATTTTCTCAGCGAGGAAAGACACCTGCCATTGCCACCATTCTCAGGTTACAGAGGTAACCCGGTGATTATTGCCATGTTGGAACATATCGCGCAGAGCATCAGCTCTCAGACTGGTGGTGGCGCGCTTTACTTCCGAAATCGAATACGCGATGCCCTTGCAAGCGAAGATGTACAACTGGAAGAGCAGACAATCACCTACCTTGACGACGAATTTACAGCTACCAGAATTACGTTTTATCCCTTCGTTGATGACGACCACATAGCGGAAAACGCCCTGGTTCGACAATCACAATTCAGCATAGACCTAAGCGATGACATACCAGGTGGCGTTTACAGAATAGTGGCAATAGCCAGCCGCGATGCGGAGGTGTTTGAAAGAACCCTCTCGTTGAACTAATCGTTAAGATCGAACAACCCGAAAATAACCTTCTCGTCGTTGGCGAGTCGGTTAACCTACGTACCGAAGACCCATAGAGCAATCATTACTATGCAACGTAAAATCATCGCAGTCTTGATCCTCGCAACAAGCGTCATACAGGGCGCCTACGCGGCTGACGGGGAGACGAGCAAAGCAGAAAATGCAAACGGTTATCCAACGGCCGTCATCGCCGATTATGTACTAGGCTGCATGGCAGCTAACGGCAACAGCTTTGAGGCCTTGCATCAATGCTCATGCAGCATTGACTACATTAGCGAAAGAATTCCGTACAGCGACTACGAAATGATTGAAACGGTTATGCAGGTGCAATTGGATCGCGGGCAACGTGGCATTTTCTATCGCGATTCCAAATGGGCAAAATCGAGAGTTGAGGCCCTGCAGAAAGTACAGGCCGAATCTACATTGCGTTGCTTCTAGTCACTAATCAAAGTAACTCAGTTTTCCTTCAGGGCGACACGTCTGCTGAGTGGCTGTAGACGTTGCCCTTGGAATCCTTCGCTACTACCTTCAGACTGGAAGCAACATTATCTTGCCCGAACGCGACACGAACCACCGGGTTTTCGCTCATGGAAAAATTGGTCTCAATATTCAAGACATCAACATCATCAAGCTGAGCCGTTATCGTGTTGACAAAGTACGCAGGAATGTAATTTCTTGACACCTGATCAAACTGCATACCTGAATTATTGGGGTGGCTGATCTTTATTACCGCCTCAGACGAAGGATATTTATCGTCGTCATAAATGGCGTTGAGCAGCAGTTTCATTTTTCCGGCTCTGGCCATTGCCGCTTCCATGTCGGCCAGCGCGGGGGCCGAGCAACCCCCGGCGGCCTTGACGAAGCGCTCGGACATATGCAGCTCACCGTTGCCTAGCACCCCAACCGCACGTACATGCGTGTACTCGTTGATGCGAATGCGGGTTTCCAGCGTGTTCCAGAAACCGGCTTCCTCGGTAAATTTGAAAATACCCGCTAACGGGACAGGGTTCATGTCAACAAACAGATGCACCTCTTTCAACTGTCGCCCTGCGTCCATTGATTTGATCACCACAGGCACAGTAGCCGCGTCATGCGCGCGTTTGGGCGCCTGAAGACTGATTACCGAGTCTCCCACCACTATTGGAGTATCGCCGAAATAATTCTCCTTTAGCGTCGGCCAGCGCTCGCTTTCCTGCGCATGGGCCCAGAAGGAAGTCATGCCGAGTATCAACACGGCGACGTAACGCATGACAGCGGACACGTTTATCAAACGGATATTCATGATATTCCCCAACAAGTCAAACAAGGCTGGTGGTTGACACCTTTGTTGCGAATACACGACACTGGTGTCACGTGAGCCCTTCATTGTTGTGCGACCACCATGAAAAAGCAAGCCCTGCGACGACAGTGTACGTATGCATCAGGCGAAAGTTGCGACTTCCTCGATGACACAGGCCGCTGATGAAAGCCATGTCACAACTTTTTACGGCCATCGTTTTCTGTGCTCTTGTGGCTATGCTGGGAGTGCTTCACGCCATGGAGCGCTGGCCAACAAGCAACTACATGGATGCCATGGCATCGGGACAATACGAGCGTGCGCGAGGTTTTCTGGCACCAGAGGTTGATGCGGGAAACCCCCGGTTCCAGACAGCACTAGCCAATCTGCACTACCTCGGTCTGGGAGGCGAAACGGACTTCGAAAAGGCCGCAGAGCTCTACCACAAGGCGGCCAGTGAAGGTTATGGGGCCGCTCAACTGAATCTCGGACACTTGTACAAACAGGGGCTGGGTGTTCGCAAAAGCAACGAACGCGCCTTCGGTTGGTACATCCATGCGAAAATCTCCGATAATCCGTGGGCGGATTATTATCTCAGCCAATTGTCGGTCGAACTCACTCTGTCCCCACTGCAGATGTCGACCCTCAAGGATCGTTGGCACACCCTCGATGCACTGGCTGCAGAACCTTTATGAGCCTTGAAGGGAAATCGGCAGAGATGCCAAGCGCATCAAAGAACGTGCCCGCGCTGGGTTATGACAGCAGTGAATTTTATCCGCAACTGTGGCTTCTGCTGGTAAGCCTAATGATATTCGGCGCCTATGTCGCTTGGGATTTGCATCTGTTTAAGCTGATTCTGACGTCGGACAAAAGCTATATGGCGTCCTTGACAATGATGCTCGTGCTGGTGATGTCCGTTCATTGCGGCTGGCACATTTTCCATACCTCCAGACGTACCCTTAGTGCGCAACGCTGGCTTGCAGAAAGGGCCAGATCGCCCAAAACACCCTCTTTGTTTCTGCAACGTTTTCTCGACGACCTTGCAACCGAACAACGTGAGAGTGCTGATGATGTAGACGCCATTCTCGAAATCCATGCCGATGCGGTTCGTTCACCTGCCGAGCTGGGCTGGTACTTCGTTGACCTTGCAATACGGCTAGGCCTGTTGGGCACCATTATTGGTTTTATTCTTATTTTTGCGTCGCTGGATAATATCGATATAACCGGTGGTGATGATTTAAAAAATCTATTGATAGCCATGAGTGGTGGAATGGGCACCGCGCTGTATACAACGCTGACTGGTCTTGTTGGTGCAAGTCTTCTGAGCTTTCAATACCTCATTCTCGGCAGACAAAGTGAGCATCTGGTTGCCGAGTTATTGCGCATAAGACGACACTTGCGCAACAATTCCGAGTCATTTAATACGTGAGTATTCGTCTGCGACGAAACTACCGCAGTGCGGCTGTCTCAGGCTCGGACCCTTTCACCGATCTTCTCTTTAATATTTTACTGGGCTTCATACTTCTATTCTTTCTGGCAATTCTGTTTATAAACCCGGCAGAAGACACAGGAAAAGTCGATATCGATGCGCAATACATCATCACGGTAAGCTGGCCTGATGGAAGCCCTGAAGACATAGATACCTGGGTGCGCGATCCAAATGGCAATACGGTGTGGTTCAGAAACAGAGGAAGTAATCTTGTGCATCTCGACCGCGATGATCGAGGCTCACTCAATGACACGTTAAATGTCGGGGGCGAGGAAGTCCTGAATCCCTTGAATCAGGAAATAGCCGCTATCAGAGGCGTGGTTCCTGGAGAGTATATTGTCAACGTGCACTACTACGAGAGTACAACATCAAGTTCGGTACCGGTTTCAGTCAAGGTCTCCAAAGTCAACCCTGTGTATACTGTTGCCTACTACGGTGTCACCACACTTGAGTCCAAGGGGGAAGAGAAAACAGCCGTTCGCTTCAGCGTCAGCAGTGAAGGAGATATCGTCGATATTAATCAATTGCCCACGCGTCTGGTTCCTAGATAGGCTGAAAAGACGTGCTGCACATTAACAGTATCTCAAACATCACGTTCTCACTCGGTTCAGCTCCTGACTTGTTTGAGCACGATCACAAAATCTCAAACCAGGGAGGCGCGACATCTCCACACTAGACGTCAATGCACTGATCCTCGCTTACATTGCCATTGCTGTATTGCTTCTGGGTCTTAATCTGCATTCATCCTGGCACTGGAGCATAAAGACTCTGTGCAACGTGGTGGTCGTCGGATTTTTCTGGGTTGTCTACAGCTCGTGGCCAGGCATTCAGGGCTGGCCGACTGAGCGTGATCTGCCAGAGCAGTTTTTTCTGCACGCAGTCAATGTAGACGAACCACAAAACATCTATCTCTGGGGTACCGAATTCACGCAAGGCCTCGGGCAAACCGAACCACGGGCGTATCGCCTGCCGTACACGCCTGCCTTGCACGACAAGGTTGACAAGGCAACCCGCAAATTGCGTAAGGGGCTGCCGGTCATAGGCCAGATCGCACCCACCGCAGGCGCTTCTGCCGAACTGTCCAATCTGGAATCAACACAGATCAGCGATTCTAATATAGAGTTCATCGACGCACCACAATCGCTCATACCCGGTAAAAATTAATCGTTTAATCTTAATTTTATATGACTACTCCTAAACTTGCGTGCTGTATGGCATCACGGAACAGGAAGACAGACAGTGTTCACTGAAAACCAGCATGCTGACTGGCGCTCGAAAGCGCTGGCAATGGAAGAGACCATTGGCAAAACCGTCATCGGCCAGGCCGATGTCATTCGGCTCATCAACGTCGCTCTGTTTGCGCGCGGCCATGTGTTGCTGGAAGGTGATGTGGGCGTTGGTAAAACAACGGTATTGCGTGCGTTCTCACGCTGTGTGGGCGGGGACTTCGAACGTATCGAAGGCACCATCGATCTCATGCCAAACGATCTTGTGTACCACACGTATGTTAACGCCGACGGCCAGCCAAGAATCGACCCTGGCCCGTTGCTTCGTCATGGCGAGCAACTTGCCACTTTTTTCTTCAACGAGATAAACCGGGCACGCCCTCAGGTTCAATCCCTGCTACTTAGAGCGATGGCTGAGCGCACGGTATCTGCATTCAACAAACAGTATCAGTTTCCGCATCTGACGGTATTTGCAGACAGAAACAAAGTAGAGAAAGAAGAGACGTTTGAGCTTTCCGCTGCTGCGCGTGATCGATTCATGTTCGAATTGAATATGGGCACACCCGATGATCCTGATGTTCGTCGACGGTTGCTGATTGATACGATCTATCATGATGCTGACAGCCTGATAGATACCCTGAATGAAGGGATCTGCAACGCCTATGAATTGAACAACGTGGCAACAGAAATTCAGGGCTTTGTCAAAACCAGCAGTGCCATAGAGCAATACCTGCTCGATCTGTGGCGAGCAACTTCAAAACCTGCTGATTTCGGAGTCTCTATCGAAGGCATCGATATAGAGCGACTTGTATTGGCTGGAGCCAGCCCTCGTGGCATGAGTGCTCTTGCGCGTGCCGCACGCGTAGTCGCCTGGCTTAACAATCGCGACTATGTGGTTCCTGAAGATGTTCACGCAGTACTCCCATCAGCACTTGGTCATCGTGTCTTTTTCTCTCCTATTTATGAGCTTCGTCGAAGCGAGATTGCACCCGCTTTCATCAGACAACTCATGGATCGTGTTGCATCACCACGGTGAGTTCAAGTAACGAAGAATTTGTCTATCGTTTGCCGGTAAGCTCATCTGGTACTCGACCCGGGGCACACCGTGGCCTGAGCCGCGGCTCGGGCATGAACTTCGCAGCGCACGCCAGACTATTTGACGTACCAGACCCGCGGCGCCTTGACCTTAGAGCCAGCATCAGTGATGTTCGCGGTGACTGGCTGGTGCGAACGTATTTGCAACCGGCATCCATCAACATCCATGTGTTACTGGACATGTCCGCTTCCATGCACTTTGGCAAGCCGGGGAAGTTGCAAGTAGCTGCTGACTTTCTCAACAGCCTTGGCATTAGCGCGCACTCATATGGCGATGCAATCAGCCTGCTACCGTTCGACACTGTTTTTCGAGAAGATCTTTACCAGCCTGCGCGACGCGGCCGTGCCATCGGAGCTCATATGGCCAAAACCGTACAGGATGCCAAACCTCCTGCACCACACGAAGCCACAGCCGGCAAGCAGAGCGCTCTTGCAGAAGCTGTCAGTCGTATTGAAGGACAATCGGGAATGGTGTTTCTAATGAGTGATTTTCACTTTTCACTGGAATATATGGAGCCTTTGCTCGACAAGCTCGCCAACGCAACACTGGTACCTATTGTTGTCTGGGATCAAAGCGAAGTCATTCCCCCGGATGCAGGTCAGTTACTGTTTGCGCGTGACCTGAATAATGGTCAGCGTCGTCAGCTCTGGATTACCGAACCCAGGCGCAGCGAATGGCTTGCCAACGTCCAGGCACAACGCCAGCGGCTTGTTGACACGTTCGCAAGACACAACAGTTCCCCGTTTTTCATCGAGCATGATTTCAATGCAGAGCAACTCTCCCGCTACTTCACCGAGCACGTGTCGTGAAAGTCTTGTTAGTTCGTAGTCTGGCTGTCAGCCTGTGCCTTATCAATGCCGTGGCGGCTGCGAACAATGGCGCGTTGTCTGTTACCCAACCAGACCGGGCCTTCGGATACACTATCGGCGATATCGTCGAGCAGACCATTGGGTTGCAAGCTGGTGACATCACACATACTCTGACAACACTTCCTGAAACCCAGCGTGAGGGGCGTTGGGTAACGCGGCAAGGCGTTGAACTGCATCAGGATGGGGAGCACCTGACGATTCGCTATCAGATTGTCAACTCACCGCCTGATGTGCGCCTCGTATCGCTGCCTGCGCTAACGCTGAGCACAGATCAAGGTCGTGTTATAGAAGTGCCTGAATGGTCATTCAGCATTGCACCCTTAACACCCGCAGTGACAGATAGCGATAACCAACTACCCTTCATGCAAGCTGACTGGACACCCGTGATACCACCGGCGACTGAACTATGGCGCAATATTAAATTATTGTCTGCAGCTTTGTGTCTGTCGCTCTTGTTGTGGCTGGCGTGGTGGATGATACGCGGCCTGCGTGAGGCAGGAACCTTGCCATTTGCGCATGCGTACCGGATCATCCGGCGACACAAACCCACCCGTTCAAACGATGACGCCCCAGCCTGGCTAGCCTTGCATAGAGCCTTCGATCAGATGAGCGGTCGCAGCGTAAACAACGATTCGATTGACAAGCTGATTCAGACTGCCGAGTGGCTTGAACCGTTCGAGCCGGATATCCGCAGTTTTTACAAAACATCCTCAGAACGGTTTTTTGCCCACAACAAACCACCAGCATCTTTCGATATCACCGGGTTGTCCAAACGGCTATACAAGGCTGAAAAACGCCACACGAGCAAGTTGCCCAAAAAAACCCTTGCGGCTCACGGTATGCCATGAGTTTGCCGGATTTCCTACTCTTCGATTTCGCCACGCCATGGATATTGGCCCTACTCCCACTGGCTTTACTCCCCTTGCTGGAGCGACAACGCGACACAATCAGCATGCCCTCACTGGCCTGGCTACCACCAGATACCCTGGGACCTTTCTTACAGAAGGTGTTGTCACTTGTGGCGGTAGTTTGTCTTGCCGCGTTGATCATTGCACTGGCAGGACCGGGCAGCTCTCGCACAGATATCGAAAAAATCGGGCGCGGTGCCGAACTATCCATTTTGATGGACCGAAGCGCCAGCATGGATGCAGAAGTGAGACGCCACCAGATGAAGCCAGGCGAGCAACCGGGACCCGCCATACCCAAAAGCCAGGTTGTTCGACAAGCCCTGTCATGGCTGGTCGATGAACGTCCGGACAACCGTTACGCCTTGACTCTGTTCAACGTCTCGCCCATTCCCGTTGCGCCATTCAGCGATGACGAGGCCCTTATTCTTGCCGGGCTGGAAGCCAGTGGCGTCGGCAGAGGTCCCAACAAGACCAATATGGGTCTTGCGCTGGTGTCCGCCATTCAGAGATTTGACGAACGCAGCTACACCGGTAGCCGGGCCATCTTGCTGGTATCCGATGGTGGTGCGAGGCTGGATGAAGAAACACGCACGCTCATCACTGATGGTCTGCGTCGAAATCGCATTAACCTTTACTTCATCTACATTCAAAGCAGCAAGAACAGCCCCGATCTGGAAACCGTCGGCCCGGACGCTGAAGAGCTGGTGGAAGAAATAGCACTGCACGTGTTTTTCCAACAACTGGACACCAGTTATCGTGTGTTTCAAGCTAACGATCCAGAATCGATGAAGGAAGCCGTGCAGGAGATCGATCAACAGCAAAACCTGCCGTTGACCTACCTTGAGCCTATACCCCGGGTGGACTTCAGTCGCTGGTTCTACTTCATTGCACTGGCCGGATGTCTGGTTGTGGCGGTGCTATCAGCATTCAGGATAAACACGTTGTGATCAAACGTCGTAACGCACATCTTGCTTTTGCCATAGTCAGCATAGGCCTTGCCGGTGCAGTTGCGGTACAGGCATTCAAACTGCAACAACACAGGCAACTCTCTGCAGCCGTCGCCGCCGTACCAGATTCTCTGGAAACCCTGGATGATGTCGACGTGACTGTCCCGATGCACAGTCACCCGGCCGTGCAAGTGACTCTGGGTAGTGCACTGGCCAAAGGCGGGAGTCTGGAAGATGCCGAGCGCATTCTGAATTCCGTTGTCAGCGACACCAGCGATATCCAGACTAATACAGGAGCACAATTCAACCTTGCCAACGCTTATTTGCGTCAGGCACTTCTCACTGGCCGAGAGACCACTAGCCAGACGCTTCCCATGGTAGAACTGGCAAAACAGCGGTACCGCGATTTGCTCAGCGAAAGTGCGCAGCACTGGCCAGCGCGTTACAACCTTGAAAGCGCGTTGCGTATGGCGCCAGAAGGTAGCGACAGACTTGACGACGGTCGTATAGAACCGCTGAAGAGTGTCGACGTGATCGTACCGGGGTTCGAAAAAAAGGACCTGCCGTGACACTGTCCACTAACATCAAGCGCTTGTTCAGCATTTACAACCTGCCCTTTCTGGTTGCGCTCCTTCTACTGCTAAGCACTGCGGTATTAAAGCCAGTGACACTACAACGGCCGGTGTATTCCTATCAAATTGGATTTGATATATCTCAAAGCATGAATGTTACCGATGTCAGTCTGGATGGCCAATCAGTTAGCCGTCTGGACTATGCCAAAAGCATGGCAAAGGCACTTGTTGAAGAACTACCGTGCGGATCAAGTGTTGGCTGGAGTGTATTTACCGGCAGACGCACGCTTACCCTCATAACACCACTGGAAGTTTGCGAACACTACTCAGGACTGATCGCCTCGCTTGCGGAGGTGAGTGGCCGCATGCGCTGGTCGAACGGTAGCAGTATTGGAAAAGGCATACACCAGATCATGCGGGCTGCCGATGACTTCGCTGACCCCACTTCCATCATCCTCATCACCGACGGACAGGAAGCACCACCACTGGAACAGGGACAGCGTGGTTTGCCTAAAACAGAGCAGTTCGAGGTCAATGGATTATTGGTGGGCGTCGGTGGTGAAACAGCCATGCCCATCCCGAAAACGGATGCTCAGGGCAATTCCATAGGCTTCTGGAGCGCATCGGATGTGGTTCAGCGTGTACCGTCCGAATTCTCCTCGGTGGGCGAAGAGTTTTCCCGGCGTGACGACGAGCGATTGCTGACATTGGCACGTCTGACCAAACTGGAATCAGTGACGCTCGATTCAACACGCACGCTTGCCAGCAGAGCGATGCAGACTAACTATGCCCAGCAAAGGCCCACGCAGACTGATATACGCTGGGTACCGGCGTCGATCGCCCTGATCCTGCTGATTTTGAGATTTATGCCAAGCATCCGTGAGCTCGCAGCAAACACGGGATTCAGAAGCGTCTCTGCAAAATAGTTACTGTGGGGTAATGGCAATGTGGGTAATTGGTAGCTGTGCCTGGTGAAAATCAGTTTCCCAAAAACTGTTGCCTTTAAAAATAGTGTTTTATTACATAGACTTAAAGGTTTTCAACAACGCGATTCCAACGCAACCACTACCTTGCATCCAGACGCAAAAAATGCGTGACGTCAGCTAAAAGTCTAGGTAAACTCACTTGTGAGTATACGGACGAAGACCTTATGCCTAGCATCAGGACTTCATTCGTGAACCTTACGGGCGCATGCCTGAACCTTAACCGATAGATAAAGAGGAACACGATCATGAAATGGGAAACACCTGTAGCCATTGATGTACGGTTTGGTTTTGAAATCACTATGTATTTTGCCAACCGATAGACCGCGTTTTAGAGTGAAGGCAGTTTCGCTGCCTTCATTCACTCGTGATAGGTAAACCGGGCCATCAGCGTCCGGTTTTTTTTTCCTTGAAATTCGGGAAATATTTAGAGGAACCCATTTGTGAAGCTCAAGGTTCTGGGATCGGCTGCAGGTGGCGGCTACCCCCAATGGAATTGCAACTGTCCCATGTGCGATGGCGTCAGACAAGGCACCATAAATGCACAAGCTCGCACACAATCATCCATTGCGGTGAGTAGCGACGGCGCTGACTGGGTTCTGTTTAATGCAAGCCCGGACATTCTCACGCAAATTCAGCGCTGTAACGTGCTGCAGCCTGCACGTAGCCTGCGCGATTCCGGCATTGCATCCGTCGTGCTCATGGACGCCCAGATTGACCACACTACGGGTCTGTTAATGCTGAGAGAAAACTCGCAGCCATTGAAATTGTTTTGTACTCAACCTGTTAAAGAGGATCTGAGCACCGGCAACCCTTTGTTCAACGTGCTGGCACATTATTGCGATATCGACTGGCGTGAAATCAGCATAGGCGACAGTGAGCTAATTATGGAAGGTGCTGCCGATGTTGTATTCAAACCATTGCCCCTGACAAGTAACGCCCCGCCCTACTCTCCACACAGAGACAAACCAGTCGCTGGCGATACCATTGGTATGCTGATGACGGATCGCAACTCCGGCAGGTCGTTGTTCTACGCACCCGGACTGGGAGAGATGGAGCCGCACGTGTGGGATGCCATGAACAAGGCTGACATTGTACTGGTTGACGGCACTATGTGGACTGACGATGAGATGATCATAAGAGGCGCATCGCAGAAGACCGCTCGTTCGATGGGCCATTTGCCGCAGAGTGGTCCTGGTGGCATGATTGAGTGGCTGGATAAATTGCCTGATACAACACGCAAGGTTCTTATTCATATCAACAATACCAATCCCATACTCGATGAAGACAGTAACGAGCGCAAGGTATTGGCAGAGCACGGAATAGAGGTTGCCATGGACAATCTCGAAATCGAATTATAAGGACAACATCAACATGAACAAAGACAGCCGGCAACCCTGGTCCAGAGAAGAATTTGAACGGCGCTTGCGAGAACAAGGCAAGGCTTATCATATTTATCACCCGTTCAACATCATGCTCAATGCAGGCCAGGCAACAACAGAACAGATACAAGGATGGGTTGCCAACCGTTTCTGCTATCAGGTCGCTATCCCCATCAAGGATGCAGCCGTCATGTCCAACTGCACTGATCGTGAAATCAGACGTGAATGGATCAAGCGAATGCTTGACCATGACGGTTATGATGATCTCAACGGGGAATCGGATCCGGGAGGCATTGATGCCTGGATTCGTCTTGGTATCGCTGTTGGCCTTTCGCGTGAGGAGATCACCGACTTGCGCCATGTGACGCCCGGTGTTCGATTTGCAGTGGAAGCCTATGTCAACTTCGCGCGAACAAGACCCTGGCAGGAATCGGTCTGCGCCTCTTTAACCGAACTTTTTGCCCCGGCAATTCACAAGCAGCGCCTGGCCACATGGCCTGAGCACTATCCTTGGATAGATACTGAAGGACTGCAATACTTTCGTAACCGGGTAACTCAAGCCCGTCGGGATGTCGAGCATGGACTGACCATCACTCTGGATTATTTCCAGACCCGCGATCAGCAGGAGCGCGCGCTGGAAATTCTCAACTTCAAGCTTGATGTGCTGTGGCAGATGAACGATGCCATGGCAACACGCTATGGTCTTGCCGATCAGGCTCCAGCCGTCGGTCGCCCAATGAACGCCGACCCCGAGGCTGATGCACAAGCCAGCCATGTCGCCCCTCAAGCAGCTTCGGTAGAAACATCATGAGTACTGAACTTTCGCCTGCCAGTGTACCGGCCGTGAACCCATTGTTTCGCCTTCAGTTCGAAAAGGCACAGGATTCCTGGGTTCTTCTTTATCCGGAGGGGATGGTGAAGTTAAACCAAAGTGCCGCGGAAATCATGCAACGGTGCGACGGCCAGAAAAGTATTGCCGAGATTGTCGACGAGCTTGAAAAAGCCTTCGAGTCGGAGGTGCTCATAAGCGATGTAACAGGCTTTGTCGATGTGGCTATCCAGCAGAACTGGCTGAAAATAAACGAGCCCGCATGAGCAACGAATTTCTCAGGCACGGACTTCCAAGCTCACAGGACGCAACCCGTCCGGGACCACCATTATGGTTATTGGCTGAGGTCACTTATCGCTGCCCCTTGCACTGCGCTTTTTGCTTTAACCCGGTGGATTTCGCCACACAAGAACAGGAGCTTTCTACCGAAGGCTGGCTAAAGGTTCTGCGAGAAGCAAGGGCTATGGGCAGTGTTCAATGCGGCTTCTCCGGCGGTGAACCCATGCTGCGAGACGATCTGGAAATTCTGGTAAAAGAGGCCAGTTCGCTTGGCTTTTATACGAATTTGTTGACGACAGGCGTCGGCCTGACCGAAAAACGGGCGCTTGCGCTTAAAGAGGCCGGTCTCGCGCATATTCAATTGTCTTTTCAGGATTCCACGCGAGAATCCAACGACTTTCTATCTAACACCCGAACCTTTGATCTGAAAAAACGCGTTGCTGCGCTCATCAAAGAGCACGAATGGCCAATGGTTTTAAACTGCGTCATTCACCGCATGAATATCGATCATATTGACAAGATTATCGATATGGCTCTTGAGCTTGGTGCGGAGTACCTAGAACTGGCAAACGCGCAATACTACTCCTGGGCCGTCGTTAACCGCGATCACCTTTTGCCATCACGAGAACAGCTCGAAGCCGCTGAGCGAATCACTAACGAATATCGTGCACGCATCGGTGATCGCATGAAGATAATCTTCGTGGTCCCTGACTACTACGAAAACCGCCCCAAGAAATGTATGAACGGTTGGGGAAATGTCTTTCTCACCATCGCACCTGACGGCACGGCCCTACCTTGCCATACCGCTCGCATGCTACCCGGCCTGGAATTCCCCAAAGTTGAAGAGCACAGTCTCGAACACATCTGGTATGACTCGGAAGGGTTCAATCGCTATCGCGGTACCAGCTGGATGAAAGAGCCGTGCAAGTCTTGCCCAGAGGCGGAAAACGACCTCGGTGGTTGTCGATGCCAGGCGTTCATGCTCGCCAATGATCCTGCGGCGGCCGATCCCGTGTGCGACAAGTCACCGCACCGCTCAGTGGTTGACGATGCCATCATGCGAGCACAAGTGCCTGATAGCGAGCGTGTTGTGGAGCATGAGCTGGTTTTTCGGGATCCAAAGGAATCCAGAAGATTGACGCAGGCTGCGATTGACGAAACCGAATCGTAGAACATAACTGGCTTAAAGACTAGTTTTGGCCTGCAACAAAATGCCTTGACGATCCATCCTGCCTGCACAACTGACGTAGCGGAAAATCAATTGGTGCAATCGCGGCAAACACGTACGGAACGTCAAATGGATAAATCGCGTATTTAATCAGGGCATCACTATTCGCGATTCGAGTTACCATAGTAATCTGACCGTCTGATACACCAAGCTCGTGCTGGCGGGCTAGAAAACAACACAGCGGCACGGTAAGATAATATTGCAAGTCATCTGTTTATCATGGATTGCAACCACTTAACCCGATAGGAGCACCTCTATGTGGAAGAAAATCGTTCCAATAGCAGCAGTCTTACTGCTTGCCTGGATTGCATTAAACCTGATAACAGACTCCGACGCCCCAGAACCCGATACCACCGCGACTGAAGATTCCATTGCTCCTGTAGGGGCAGTGGCAGTCGCAGAACCCGCAGGTGGCGAGACAACAGACGATACGGAAATCGCGAGCGCTGAAAGCACAGACGACACGGAAACCGCGAGTACCGAAAGTACTGAGGCAGTAGACGACACGGAGACTGCAAGTGCCGAAAGTACCGAGGCGGCAGACGACACGGAGACCGCAAGTGCTGAAAGTACTGAGGCGGCAGACGACACGGAGACTGCAAGTGCTGAAAGTACTGAGGCGGCAGACGACACGGAGACTGCAAGTGCTGAAAGTACTGAGGCGGCAGACGACACGGAGACTGCAAGTGCCGAAAGTACTGAGGCGGCAGACGACACGGAGACTGCGAGTGCTGAAAGTACTGAGGCGGCAGACGACACGGAGACTGCGACTGCCGAAAGTACTGAACAAGCAAGCGACACAGAGTCCGCTCCAGAAAGCACCGAAGCTACAGACGATACTCAAAGCGCTTCTGCAGAAACCACAACACAAGAAGCGGCCACTGACAGCACCGAAGACGCCAGTGATGGCGAGGCTGCAGCGACTGAAACAGCGACCGATGTCGTGGCTGCGAATGTACAAATGCGCTACCCGGTAGACCCTGCAACTGGCGCTACACTATTTGATCAGGGCATGGTGGAAGTGATAATTGAGCCAGAACCGGAACCGGCCGAGATTGTGATTGAAGCTGAAAGCACTGCTGATGAGAGTACAGAGGCAGAGGCACAGACTGACGTTGCGAGCGATTCGCAAGACGCCGCTGATAGCGAAACGGCTCCAGAGGTTGTCATGGCGATGCGCTACCCCACTGACCCTGTTACAGGCCTTACCATCTATGATGGTGGTATGGTCGAAGTAGCGATAGAAGTTCCTGCTGAAGAAGTCGTTGCAGAAACGCAAATGGACTCAGAAGCCTCTGCTCCTCAGGAAGACGCAGAACCTGTATCAACGGAAGGTAGACTGCCAGTTGATCCTGTAACCGGTGCCACCATCTATGAAAGCGCTGATGCTGATGCAGCAACGGACGCAAGCAGCGAATCGGACGTATCCAGCGACACTTCAAACAGACTACCCGTTGATCCTGTCACCGGTGCAACTATTTATTCGGCTGCCACCGACGATGCAGGCAGCGATGCGCAAGCGACTGAAACGTCAAACCGCTTACCCACAGACCCTGTCACAGGCGCGACTATCTTTGCCGAAGCTGACGGCCCAGATGCGGAAGACGCAGCGGCGTCTGCCAGCAGTGAGGATCAGGCAGAAGCAGACTCCTCTGGCAAACTGCCTACTGACCCTGTAACCGGTGCGACAATATTCAATGCCGCAGACAGCGCTGATGAGGCGAGTAGCGGAGCTGCTGCTTCAGCAGATTCCGATTCCACCACTACGTCAACGACCAGCGTGTCAGCAATAGATCGGCAGACATCAGACATCAGTGGCATCAGCCGCCGGATTGGCGGCGTCTTTGGCACCACGTCAGCCGCTCTCGCCCGAGCAAACGACGAGGCAGCAGCAACGTCGGTATTGCCAAGACTGGAAGCTGCCAGCGCTGCACTTGGAGAGTTGGCGGGTGAGGTCCAGTCATTGCCTGATACCACAAGCTCAATTCTGGGCAAGGTCATTCAGAACAATATGGCAAAGCTAACACCCTTGGCAGACACCGTAATGATGAGGCCGGGAGTTGGCCCGGTGCTATCGCCCGTTTTGCAACCAATGATGGAGCAGCTACGAGGCCTGTCTCAGTAACTTTGATGGAGCTGCCGCTTCGCTATAGAAGCGGCAGTTCCAGGCTAATCTTTGCTGAAAAGACCAGATGGTCTCAATCTGGCGATGGGGTAAATCACACGGGCGATCAAACTCAGGTGCGTTTATCCAGATGGTATCTCAATGCCATACGGGTACATACTTTTATAACCTCTTCCGGAAGTGGCTCGCCGAGAGGGAAAAGCACAGCGCGATTCTTTGAGTAAGCCAGATCGTCGCCATACATCGCTCTAAAATTCTCTACCAGCATAGTCTGACAATTGAAGTACAGCGCAACGTGGCTGTCGTCAAACTCGCCAATCCGAACTGTTGATCCGATGCGCGCTTTTTTGGGCAAATAGCTGGGTTCACCCCACTTCAAGGTCTCCTCGACCCCCTCTGGCAACTCCAGACTATCCGCTGTATCCAGAACTATCTCCCTTATCCCAAACAGGGATGCCTTAACTGGCTCAGGGTAATTTTCAAAAACTGCCTCGACAGAGGCGTTAGTAAATTTTCGCATCAAAACATCCATTTTAGAGACTTGGCTAGAATCTACTACACCATCGGCGTGTGTTCGAGTTGTTTGTTTTATAGCACTCTACGTTTGCGCGCGTGTTTGTCGCACATATTCAATACTTGAATCTGTAGATACGATATCATCGGTTTCTTTGGAACACAAACACCATGAAATTCAAGTACACCATTCTGTACGTCGAGAGTGTTTCCGCTACGCTGGACTTCTACGAAAAAGCCTTTGGATTTACCAGAAAATTCATTCACGAGGCCGGGGATTACGGAGAACTTGATACGGGAGACACGACACTGGCATTCGCATCCCTTGCCATGATGGCTGATTCAGGAAAAAATCCTGCGAAAGCCAATCCATCTGCGCCGATGTTCGAATTGGCATTTGAAACCACAGACGTTAGCAATTGCTTGCATCGGGCAATCGACAGCGGCGCTACTATGGTTCAAGATGTAAAAGATGAACCATGGGGACAAACAACCTCTTACGTCACTGATATCAATGGATTCCTTGTCGAGATCTGTACGCCGGTCGCGCAATAAAAATCTACCCATAACCTGATTCAACACACTGTCTGGTGTCAACTATCTTTATCAAATGATGGACTTACCGCCGTCATTGCGCAAGAAGACAAACAGGCAAATGACCATCAGCACAGCAGACACCAGAAACGGAGCTCCCGGCAGGGATAGGCCATCGGATGGAGTTGCCAACCAGAATACTTGCGTCATGAGCAAGGGTGAGAATATGGCCGCCAATGATCGAACGGAGGAAATGACTCCCTGCAGCTCACCCTGCTGATCATCCGCAGCAATACGGCTCATTCGTCCTTGCAAAACCGGAGTTACCACTGCTCCGATAGCGGTAACGGGAGTAAACGCCAGCGCTACCCAACCATTCCAGACTATGGATAAAAAAACGAAAACCAGCCCGTTGACAACAATGCCATAGACTATGGTGCCACGTTCACCCAGACGGGCTAAAACATGTTTAATGAGACCACCCTGAACGATGGCAATGGATATTCCAAACAGTGCCAGTGAATACCCCACTATGGAAGGTGACCAGCCAAATTTTGTCTTGGTAAAGTAGGCCCACACCGCCGGGTATACCATGAAAGCAAATTCATACAGAAAAAACAAAAACAGCAAGCGCTTTACTTCTGGCAGTTTGCCGATTTGCCGAAATGCACCAAACGGATTAGCACGTCGCCAGTCCAGTGCCCGTCTTGTCTGATCAGTTACCGTTTCTGGTAAAACAAAAAATCCGAACAAGGCGTTAGCCCCTGAAAGAACAGCAGCTGCCACAAACGGCATTCGGGTTCCGTACTCAGCAAGTAATCCACCGACAACGGGTCCGAGCACAAATCCAATACCAAACGCTGCGCCCATGGCACCAAACCGCGCCGATTTGTCTTCACCGGGTGTAATGTCAGCAATATAGGCAGCGGCTGTAGATTGTGTCGCTGCGGTAATCCCACCCACCAACCTGCCAATGAACAACAGCCAGATAGAACCTGCCACTGCCATGACCAGATAATCAAGGCACATGACAAGCAGTGACACCAACAAGATCGGCCGACGCCCAAATCGATCAGAGAGAGCGCCCACCACCGGACCAAACAGAAACTGCATAGCAGCGAAAGTCGTCGAAAGGATTCCACCCCAGATCGCTGCAGTTCCAATCGTGCCACCTTGAATACCCGCCAGCAAGTCCGGCATCACGGGCAAAATAAGACCAATACCCATAGCGTTGACTACGAGGGTCACGATGATAAAAGCAAATGCGTGTTTGCCAGGCTGCATGCGAGCGATAAAAAATTAAGGTACCGCAGTATAGCGGCATGTTGCCAAAGCCCACCGACAGACCGGAACTCGCTCCGTATTTGACAAAGCGATCACCAATGCATCGAACATCACTACTCTGCGCTATTCATGAAGCTGCGGGGACGCCCAGTGCAGACTCCTAGCTTTTACCACCAGGAAATTAGCTGATCAGCCGTCTGTTTATTGATGTTAGGTACTTTCGCGTGCGTTGCAGGATATCCAGTAATGATGAGTATGAACGGTTTCTCATGGGCAGGACGCTCAAGAACATCACGTAAAAAACCCATGGGGCTTGGGGTATGCGTCAGTGTAGCCAAGCCAGCATTGTGCAGTGCTGCTAACAGCAATCCCGTTGCGATACCAACCGACTCTGGCGTGTAATAGTGCTTTAGCTTGCGTCCATCTTTATCAAGCGTAAACTTTCTTGCGAAGACTGCTATCAGCCAGGGTGCCGTCTCCAGAAATGGCTTGTTTGCATCCGTGCCCAAAGGGGCCAGTGCCTGTAGCCATTCATCCGATGCCCGATGTTCGTAAAGCTCACGTTCTTCTTTCTCAGCCGCCCGGCGGATTCGTGTTTTTACATCCTGATCGTTGACTGCAACGAAATGCCATGGCTGCATGTTGGCACCACTGGGCGCAGATCCTGCCGTCAGTATTGTATTGGCGATTACTTCACGTGGGACGGCTTCTGAGCTGAAGTCACGAACCGATCGGCGTGTTTTTTGTTTTTCCAGAAAAGCTCTTGATTTCTCCAGCATCTCATCGTGAGACAAACGCGCAAATTCCAGTTCAGAAAAACCTGAATGCTCTGCCATATCCACGCTCCGTGATTGTTATCTTGTCAAGCGATAGCTGGAATTTTATCTGCCAACCAGTTTCTTGTTTCTTATCAGTGAGATCAAGGCTGGCGACGCAACTTTATCTCCACAGCAGATAGTGCTGTGCAGAAAATTGTCTAAAGTGGTGCATTGGCCTACCCTTGAGCCTTCAGCACAACACCTTACGACAGGTAAGAGTTTGCGTTACAAATCTCAGACTATTGAGGTTTTTTTGCGTAAGCATTGTCGATTCAATATATTCCAAAACCAGACGAAAAAACAGTATCTAACTCTGAAGTGCACCACAAAGTGCGGATAGCTACGATTTAAGAAAAACTGCATTGAGCAAATGCTATGCTTAAGCCAGAATCAGGCTGTGGAAATACCAGAACGTTGGATCAGGCAATTGATAAAGAGGTGCAATTGATACGTTCTGTGGCAAAAGGTGACCGCCAGGCCTTTGAGCAACTTTTTCGCTTATACCATCCACGCATCTACAAGTTTTCAATCAGAATGCTGCAGGACCATTCTGCGGCTGAAGAAGTAGCAGCCGATACTCTATACGCCGTATGGGGTAGCGCGTCCGGATTCCGGGAACAATCAGCTGTGTCGTCCTGGATTTTGGGAATCGCCTACAGGCGGTCCCTGAAAAGTTACCGGAAGACAGCCAGACATACCGAAAACAGGGAGCCCAGCTTCGAGCTGGAAACACTCGCAGAGCAATCATCAGCAGTAGATCCAGAAACACACACCAGTAACGAACTGGAAGTAAGCAAGGTGCAGAAGGCAATGTCTACACTTAGCAGCAATCATCGAGCAGTCATGGAATTAATTGCCTTGGGATACTCGGTAGGCGAGATTGCCACCATCGTCGAGTGCCCGGAGAATACAGTCAAAACCCGCACGTTCCATGCACGTCGTCAGTTGCAAGCTGCACTGACAGACTAGTGGGTCACGCGGGTAATTCGGTGCCAGACATGTCGTTTCCACCGTCATCAGAACAAGACAGAAAAGCGACGCGTATTGGGCATACGGGGAGTTTTTCTAACGCTCGGCTGGCGGCGGGTGGGGACGAGTGTGTTGACGACTTACCCGCGTGACCCCCACTAGCTCGATGCGGTTCAAAAAAACCTTACAGCTGTACCGCCCGATTCTGTGTGTGTCTTGATTGTAAGACCCAGTGTCACCGCCCACCAACAAGAACTGGATAGTATGAGGTCAAGTTAGAACACCACTTCAAGGAGCTGTAATCAGATGGAATCTATATCAGCTATCAGCTCGCGCAAAATCCCGCTTGCCGTTAAAATCGGAATTCTCATTCTTCTGCTGACGTCTCTGTTTTTTACAGTTGCCAAACCCGTCCGGGCACAGGCACTATCCGCTGACCGAGCCAATTGTGCTATCAGAGTAGATGACCTGCCTACAGCGCGTACGGTATTGTCCATCCCGAATCTGACCAGACCCGCGTTAGGGCAAAGCGCTATAGATCCAGCTCACGGTAGCTGCATAACACGCCTGACAGATCACACTGCAACACCCGGGATTTCCTACTTACGGCATGTGTATTCTCGAAGCCAGACCTTCAACGCGGATAACACGCGTATGTTGGCCGTTGCCAGTAATGGTTTCTGGCATCTTATAGACACCGCCTCTGCTGAAGACCTTGGCATATTGCCGACACTAGCAGGCACCGCAGAACCACAGTGGCATGTCAGTGATCCTGATTTGCTGTACTTTCTACCGACCAATGGTGGATTGAATATCCAGCAGTTGAATGTGGTCTCGGGAGAGATCTCAGTGGTAGTCGATTTCAGCGGACGACTGCCATGGCCACAGGCTGCGCGTGTGTGGACCAGAGCTGAAGGATCGCCATCGGTTGATCAACGATTCTGGGCCTTTATTGTGGAAACCGATAACTTTACGGAATTAGGGATGATCGTCTGGGATCGGCTTAACGACTCGATTGTCGGGACTTTCGATTTCGCTGAGCAAGGGGTTACAAAACCTGATCACGTGTCAATGAGCCCTACCGGTGAGTATGTCGTGGCCTCGTGGTTTCCGCCTCAAGGTACTGTTGCCTACACCCGCGACTTTTCAAGGCAAGTGAAGCTTGCCAATACAACAGAACACAGCGACATCGCCCTGTTACCTGGTAATCGCGACGCCTTTGTCAGCATCAACTATCAAAGTAGCAGGGGTAATGTTTACTACACCGATATTACTCAGGCGATGGAAACCGGAGAGGCCAACCAGATTGCTCTTTATACAACCTTTCTTAATGGATCTTCAAATTCGCTTCACGTCTCTGGCAAGTCCTTTGAACGACCGGGATGGGCACTGATATCGGTATACGGTGAGAGGCACAATGTGTCACCTGATCAGTTAACTCGGCAATGGCATGATGACCGGGTATTTGCCATAGAACTCAAACCAGAAGGACGCGTGATCAATCTGGCACATCATCGTTCCGATGTGCTCGATGACTATTGGCAAGAGCCGCATGCAACGGTCAACCGGGATTTTACCGCCGTAGTTTTTGCATCTGACTGGGGAAATAATGGTGCGTTAGACGTCGATTCCTACCTGATAGATGGTCTGCAGTGGAACGACAATCCGCCATCTAATCAAGTTTGTGACGTGTCTGACCCAGCGCTTCAAATCACCACACGCTCAGGTATCTGGAGCTTGCTCAGCCTGCCCTGCAAACCTGCTGACGGGGCTGGAATTGCGGAGCTGTTCGGAGATGACGTCCCTGGGGTGCTTCAGCAAGACTGGACGGCATACGTATATGACCCTGCCACAAACATCTATACGGAGGCCACAGCAGATACCGAACTCAGCCAGGGTGAGGGATTCTGGTTTATTCAAGCCAGTGGAACAAACCGTACACTTGATCTTCCCACCGGCAGCACACGGTGGTCAGACACATCGGCTGTTACAGGATGTTCTGGCGACGAAGGGTGTGTAACGGTATCGCTCGATAGCAGTCTTACACCATCGCCGTGGCAAATCATTGGCAACCCGTTGGTCACGCCGACGCCAGTAAATTCGATTACGTTCACTGCACCTGCCGGTCCTTGCAGTACTGGCACCGGTTGCAACTTTACACAAGCTACTGCTGTGACAGCACAGCTTGTTCGTCCTCCCATGTGGCGTTTTGATGATGACGCTGCAACACCTGGTTACGAGCCAATAGGCGCAGGTGATGTCATTGGTTTGTGGGATGGCCTCTGGATTGAGCTAAACGACGGGGCCGAGAACAACGCACCACAATTACATTTCCCGCAGCCTGATTAGTCATCAATATCGTGCATTCAGGGTGAGCTAGTGAGTCAAGAAATGAGCGCCGCAACGTCGACGGCGCAGATTCTTCTGATATGGTTCTCTTAAGAGCGATACTAACTCTATGAATCAAGACGGGAGTCAAACTTGTGCAAGCAAGCATTTTAACCGCCGGAGTCACCAAATCCCGGGACAGCCTTGAGCAGATTCGCTGGAACATCCTTGGCCAGACGTACATACCCAAGCAACTGAGCGACGACTGCTTTTCATGGCATGCCACCTTGCCACCCGGCACATTCGTACCACCGCATATTCATCCCGAGCAGGACGAGTACCTCTATATCCTTGAAGGTAAATTTGACTTTCTGCTGGACGGCATAGAGCATATTGCAGAGCCAGGCGATCTGGTAACTCTGCCGCGTGGCGTACCGCATGGCATCTTCAATAGATCCGACCGCACCATCAAAACCTTGTTCTGGGTAACGCCATCATTGCGTCTTTATGATCTTTTTTGGGCTATCCACAATATGGGAGAGAACCCGGATCCTGCGCAAGTAGTCGCAGTCTCGTCTGCACATGCCATTGATTTTCTTCCTCCTCCAGACGCCGGAGAAGATGCTTGACCGTTCTTATCGCAGGTGCAGGTATTGGTGGGCTCACAACCGCACTGATGCTTCATCAGCGTGGTATCAAGGTTCAGGTATTCGAACAGGCGACCCAGGTACGCGAAGTCGGTGTCGGAATCAATACCTTGCCACACTCAATCGCAGAACTGGCAGAACTCGGTTTACTGGATCGCCTCGATGACGTTGGCCTGCGAACTCGCGAGTTGCGATACCTTACGCGTACCGGACAGGAAGTCTGGCGAGAACTTCGTGGCACACATGCCGGTCACGAATACCCACAGTTTTCCATCCATCGCGGAAAACTTCAAAAGCTTCTTTATGATGCTGTGGTTGAGCGCCTGGGCCCGGCCGCGGTAAAAACCGGTTGGCGCCTCGCGGGTTTTGTTCAAAACGAAAGCTGTGTGAGCGCGCACTTCACAGACTCACATGATGGCTGCTCGTCGCAAACCGCGCAAGCTGAGGTCCTTATTTGTGCCGACGGTATTCACAGCGCAGGACGGCAGCGCTTTTTCCCAAATGAGGGGCCACCTAGCTGGCAAGGCGTTGTCATGTGGCGGGGTGCTGTCGATTGGCCCATCTGGGAAGATGGAGAAACCATGGCAATCGCCGGCGGACTGGGTGGCAAGCTGGTCCTCTACCCGATCGCCCCTGCCAAAAACGGTACGCAGTTAATGAACTGGGTTGTGAATGTTCGTATGGCAGATGCCAGTATGTCGCCTCCCCCACCCGAGAGCTGGTCGCGGACGGCGCCATTATCCAAAGTGCTGCCCTATGCCAGACGTTTTCACGTGCCGGGGATCGACCTGGAAGCCCTGGTGAGGGCAAGTGGTGCAATTTTCGAATACCCCATGGCTGATCGTGACCCCCTGCCCCGGTGGACGCACGGGCGTGTCACATTACTCGGTGATGCGGCGCACCCGATGTATCCGGTTGGTTCTAACGGGTCGGCTCAGGCCATCCTGGATGCGCGCAGTCTTGCTGACAATCTTGCTGAAGCAGAACATCCGCGTGAAGCACTTTACCGCTACGAAAAGGAACGTCTGGAGAAAACAAGTGCTGTGGTATGCAACAATCGTCTTGGCGGACCAGAACGCGTCATTGATGAGGTAGAAAAACTCAGCCCTGCTGGCTTTGAAGATATCGATAAAGTCTTGAGCTTTGCTGAGCGTCAAGCTATTGTCAAAGGGTATGCAAAGATGGCAGGGTTTGCAGCACGGAATCAGGCATAAAAACGCGGCAAGAGCCTTTCAATGCATTGGCCGCCCGTCGCGCCAATTCCGGCAGGCGGTAGGTTGTGCCAGAAATTCAAGATAATCGACACTAATTCAAGGAGTCATCCAGTGAAACACCACGTTAAGTCAGTCATCGCAAGCCTTGTATTAGGCACGCTGATCAGCAGCGCAGCCACAGCCGAGAATCTTAAGATCGGCATGGTTGTCACCCTTTCCGGCCCACCAGCAGCACTTGGGCAGCAAATAGTCGATGGGTTCCAGCTTGCGCTGGAAGAAAAAGGCGGCATGCTGGGTGGACAGAACGTTGAGCTGATCATAGAAGACGATGAGCTAAAACCGGACGTCGCTCTGCTTAAAGCCACGTCACTGGTTGAAAAAGATCAAGTGGACTTCGTTGTGGGCACCGTTTTTTCTAACATGCTGCAAGCGATTTTCAAGCCTGTTGTTCAGTCGGACACCTTTCTGATCAGTCCAAATGCCGGGCCATCTACCTTTGCCGGAAAAAACTGCAACCCGTTTTTCTTTGTGACCTCCTACCAGAACAATCAGAACGCGCAGATAGGTGGGTTGATCGCCAACGAAGAAGGATTCGAAAACGTCTTTGCCATGGTTCCCAACTATCAGGCCGGACGCGACAACATCGATGGATTCAAGCAGACATTCAGCGGTGAGTTGACCGACGAGGTGTTCACCCCACTAGGCCATCAGGATTTCTCAGCAGAACTAGCGCGCATGTCTACTTCGGGAGCCGACGCCATTTTCACCTTCATGCCGGGTGGTATGGGTGTGCGACTTGTTAATCAGTTCGCCAATGCTGGTCTGTCCGAGAGCATGAAGTTCATGTCTGTCTTCACAACAGATGAAACGACCCTGCCGGGACAAAAAGATGCTGCTGTAGGCTTTCTTGCTGCGGGATCATGGGCACCAGATATGCCGGGGGATGCAAATGCTGCCTTTGTTGCTGCCTTTGAAGCGAAGTACGGCTACATCCCGGGCAGCTATGCCATGCAGGCCTATGAAACTGCCAGCCTTATCGATAGCGCAGTTGCCAAAGTAGACGATCTGAGCGACAAGGATGCCGTTCGCACAGCGTTGAAAGAGGCTGATTTCGATTCTCTGCGTGGTGATTTCGCCTTCAATAACAACCACTATCCAATTCAGGATTTTCACATGTTGAGCGTTGTTAAACGGGACGATGGCCAGTACCATACATCGTTTGTACGTACCGTTGCAGAGGACTACGCAGACAGCTTTCATCAAGATTGCAAAATGTAAGCCTATGCCAGCAGTGCATTGACACTGCTGGCCTGTTGCCCGGTTTAACCACTTCCCTGACATGTCGACAACCCTGCTTCTGATCCTGTGCCTTAACGGACTGCAATACGGCATGTTGCTGTTTCTGATATCAGCCGGGCTTACGCTGGTGTTTGGCGTCATGGGGTTTATCAATCTTGCCCACGGCGTGCAGTACATGGTAGGTGCGTACTTGCTGTTTGCATTCACCGCACTCACTGGAAATTTCATGATATCAGTGGTGCTTTCACTTGGTGCAGCACTGTTGTTTGGGCTTGTACTTGAGTATGTGGTTTTTCGTCATCTATACACCCGCACACATCTCGATCAAGTGTTGGCAACGTTTGGCATCATCATATTTCTCAACGAACTGGCCAAGGTGTTGTTTGGGCCAGCTACCCTGTCAATAGCCCTGCCTGAATTTCTCGCAGGCTCCATTCAGCTGACAGAACAACTGCGCTACCCCATCTACCGACTGGTGACCATCGGCATAGGACTCTTTGTCGCATTGGCACTGTTTCTGACGGTCAGCTATACACGTATCGGTATGCTGATCCGCGCTGGTGCGACAACACCTGAAATGGTTTCGGCGCTCGGCGTCAATATTCAACAGCTTTTCATGATTGTTTTTGGTGTGGGGGCCATGCTTGCAGGATTCGCAGGGGTTATCGCGGCACCCATCTACGCGATTGAGCCAGGCATGGGCGACAACATGCTTATCGTAGCTTTTGTCGTCATTATTATCGGTGGTATTGGTTCAGTGGGCGGGGCGTTCATTGCTGCATTACTGGTGGGATTAATCGACACACTGGGACGCAGTCTTGCCACTGAAATACTCTCGTTAGTTTTTACACCCTCGTTTGCCAACCAGATCGGCCCAGCCTTAGCCTCCATGCTGATCTACGTACTAATGGCAGGAATCCTGGTATTCAGGCCTCGCGGCTTACTACCGGCAAAGGGGGTAGCGTAATGGATCGTCCGCTGGTTCTTGGCTGCTTGATTTTCCTACTATTGCTTGCCATGCCCACAGTGTTGCCTCTTATTGGTCAAGGCTATCTGAGCGGGCTCATTATCAAGGCGATGCTTCTGGCGATTGCTGCCATCTCACTGGACCTGCTGATAGGACACGGTGGTATGGTCAGCCTGGGACACGCCGCTTTTATCGCCCTTGGCGCATATGCTGCAGCCATCGGTCTGGAAAGCGGTATAGAGAATATTCTTGTCTTATTGTTTCTGACGCTGGCACTCACCGGATCTGTTGCCCTTATCACCGGTAGTCTTGCGCTACGCACCAGCGGCGTGTACTTCCTGATGATTACACTGGCATTCGGACAGATGGCCTACTTTACTCTGACGTCACTTGCCGCGTACGGTGGTGACGATGGCCTGACTCTATGGTCTCTTGCCACGCTCTTTGGCAGCGATGTCGTTCAAAATGGCGAAGGACTGTATTTCATTGTTTTAGCGACCCTTGTTGCTACATGGTGGGGCGTCTACCGGATTAGCCGCTCACGCTTTGGCCGTGTGTTGCGGGCTGCACGCGACAACCCGGAGCGTACGGAAGTCATGGGTTATTCAGTCACACGCTATCGGCTAATTGCGTACGTGATTGCTGCGATGATTGCTGGCGTATCCGGTCTACTGCTGGTACAGCACGCAGAATTCGTCAGCCCTGCTCTGGCCACCTGGCAACGTTCAGGCGATCTGATTGTCGTTGTGGTACTGGGTGGCCTGGCCACGCGCAATGGGGCAATCCTCGGGGCGTTTTTTCTGGTTATCGTCGAAGAAGTGCTAGGCTCTTTTTTGCACGAATGGCGCTTGATTTATGGGCCGTTGCTCGTTGTGATGGTCCTATACGCTAAAGGTGGACTGAGCGACTTACTCACGCCAAAACGACGCGAAATCGGAGCATCATAAACATGCTTGAGATTCGTAATCTGAGCAAGAGCTTTGGAGCGATTCAAGTCAGTCGTGACATTTGCATAACAATCGAAGCGAATCAATGCCATGCCGTAATTGGGCCCAATGGGGCTGGTAAAACGACTCTGATTCATCAAATATCAGGGGTGTTAAAGTCAGATTCCGGTTCTATCAAACTGGCAGGTGAAGAGATATCGGGCATGTCAGTTCCACGGCGTGTACAAGCAGGCTTGGGGCGCACGTTTCAGATAACGTCTGTCTTGCCAAGTTTCACTGTTCTTGAAAACCTGGCCATTGCTGCTCAGGCTAAAACAGGATCCAGTATGCGGTTCTTTGGTGACGCCGCTAAAGAAAAATCACTTAATAGCGCAGCACAAGAGACGCTGAATCGCGTCGGCCTGAACGACCGCGCTCATGTTCCTGCTGCTGATCTGTCGCATGGCGAGCGCAGATTACTGGAGCTGGGGATTGCTCTCGCAGGTACCCCCGGTTTTTTGCTGCTTGACGAACCAATGGCTGGCCTTGGCCGCACAGAAAGCGCAGCGCTCGTCACGCTGCTGCTGGAATTACGGAAAACATTGCCCATGTTATTGGTAGAACACGATATGGATGCCATCTTCAAACTTGCCGATGTCGTTTCGGTCCTGGTTGATGGCAATATTATCGTTAGTGGATCACCGGATGAGGTACGTGCTGATCCTGCGGCTCGCGCAGCCTATCTTGGCGAAATCAAACAATGACCCCGCTTGTCACTATCACCAATCTGCATGCAGGCTATGGCAACGCTCAGGTACTCTTTGGTGTAAACCTTGATGTTACCAAAGGCCATGTCAGCACTTTGATGGGCAGAAACGGCATGGGAAAAACGACTACAGTACGTTGTTTGATGGGCCTGTTGAAGTCCACATCCGGAACCATCACCATCCGCGAAAAAGACATGACAGAAGCTGCTCCCTACCAGATTGCACAGGGGGGAATCGGGCTTGTACCAGAAGGGCGCCACGTTTTTCCTTCCCTGAGTGTTAGCGAAAACCTGCGGGCAACTGCACGCCCAGCACAGGATGGCTGGAGTGAGGAAAGAATCTATGAGGCCTTCCCGCGGCTGGGTCAGCGCCGTCGTAACTCAGGCTTTCAACTATCAGGTGGCGAGCAACAGATGCTTGCCATTGGTCGCGCCCTGATGACCAATCCCTCCGTACTGATACTTGATGAAGCCACCGAGGGGTTGGCCCCCATGATCCGTGAAGAGATCTGGACGATGCTTGCCAGTTTGAAGCGCGACGGTTTGTCCATACTGCTGATTGATAAAAATCTTGACGAGCTTGCGCGTATATCAGATCGCTACTTTGTTATCGAAAAGGGTGAAATAGTCTGGAAGGGCGACGCACATGACTTCACGGATAATCGAGCTCAAGTAGAGCAGTATTTGCATTTGTAGCAGGCTATCGAGTCATAAGTTTATCCGCGATCATTCGCAATAAAAAAGTCTCTCTATCGATTGAGAGTCCCTTCTTTTCACTATTGCTAATTACTGCGTCATTATGTGCGATAGCCTCATGAATATTGATCCATCGGGGTTCCATTCCATTGTTGACTTCATGTGATTCGAGGGCTGTTTCTCCCAAGGCCTCATCAATGTCGCAGACATAACAAAGTGAGATCATGTGAATGATGTCCGCATCAGATTTATACCAGGGTCGGTATTCATCGTAGCGTACAAATTCCTTTACATTGCGGACGCCCTGCGCGCCGGTTTCCTCCTTTAGTTCACGTATCAGGCCTGTGACCGGATTCTCTCCGTCGTCGAGACCACCACCCGGCAGAGTGTAGTCATGATAGCGCCGGGTATACAGGAGTAAGATGTTTTGCCCTTTGATGACGATTGCCCGGGCAGCTTGCCGAACAAGCAACCTCAGACCATTGGCAGGTAAAATATCAGCAGGAGATACATCAGGGTGAAACGCAGTTTTTACCAGTTCCATTCAGAAAGTATTACCCAAGACAAACAACACTGAATTCACCATGAACCAAACCATATCCCTACACCGTGAACAACCGCTACTGGAAAAAACAAAGCACCCGCAATGAGAAAGCCCCACCTGTCATCTGAAAAACAGCTTATGACGTGAGTCAGCCAAGCGGCGAACAGAGTAGAAAACAAAACGAAGAATCCTGCAGCCATGTGCAATTCTCGTCGCATCTTGCCTGTATTGCTCATTTTCTGCTCTTCCTGATGTTCAAGGATGGACACCTCTCTATCCTACAAGCTTACAACGGCTCGGCGTTTCATGGTGCGTGGAAGGTTAGATAGCTCAAAAGAGCAGTTGCCACATAGCTGAATTGAGGTCACCCTTCTTCAAGGAGCGGATGATAGCCCAAATGGACTATCATCCGTATTAAGAGAACGCCTGCGACAAAGCCGCCAAGATTGCGATAAGCTGGCTACTGCGTGAGACGCAACTGTAGATTCATTGGCTCTTGAGAAGTATAACTGGGCGAGTCAACAGATAGAGGCATATCCTGAGAGACTTCGTTCATCATAAAACCTGTCGCGTAGCCGGCCCCCTGTCCACGCAGGTAGAATCCCATCGACAGGCTCTTCGTCTCCTCTGGGATGTCCAGCACAATCGTGCGCTGTGTCCAGGTAGTCGTATCACTGATAGGACCATTCTCTTCGCCAACTCCCTTGTCTTCAAGATTGTCAAACGCTATAGAACCACGATTTTTCCCGTCTGCTCTGAGCCAGATTGTGACGACACCATCGCAATCCTCACACATCAATGTGGCCGAAAATTGTACTCGCTTGCCTCGATATCCGACCGGATCAAAGCTCTGCATGAAAGTCGCAAACCCAGACCCATCCCTGGGTTCTGATGCCTTGTAGCGAATTACCGCTGGATGGGCTCCCACGTGCGTGAGAGATTTATCTATGCCGATCTCATAGCGTGCGAGTTGAGAATTTCCACTGACTTGCCAGCCACGTGGCACAGGGAAAATATCAGCACGCTTATCAAGAGCTGCTGCACATGTGTTCCAGTTTTTGTAGTTATATTGACCAGCAATTACTTCCAGAGCATGAGCATGGTTAATATCATGGCCGAGGTTTTTTAAAATCGTGCGCAATTTAGTCGCACGAACTTTCGCGTCATCACGTGAATACATGATTAATTCCTGTAGCTGAGGGATAGTTCGGTGTCCACATTGCCGCGATCCCATTAGCTAAAGGACTGGGGATCCAGAAAGATTGCGCATTCGCCAAACCGTAAAGGTGTGGACGGCAGGCTACGCAACGCCTGATAAAAAGATACATGATCTCTTTGTTGGCGTCAAACAAGTCTTGACACAAAAGCGAACGGGAGAATTACCCAATAACAGGTGATAATTTGTGTGGGGTCGGTGATCACTCGACCATAATCCAGTTGATACACCGCTGCCCATACTGCTACTGCGCACGTACAACGAGCTGACTTGGCACCCTTGTGGTGCTTTTCGTGGTGCTTTTCGTGGTGCTTTTCGCATTAAGTATCGGGAGGTACGAAAATTTTTGCTGTTTTACGAGTTCCGCCTTCTTTCAATCAAAGCTATGGCCAGACCCCACAGCATTCCTGCAAAAGTACCCAGCAAAAGCCATTTTACTAAAAAAGGAATTTCTACATCAGGAGTCCAGACTACGAACAGCAAAAAAGCGGTTAGCAGGAACCCCATCAAAAGATGATACTCAATAAAATTGGCCGATAGAAGTGGCTGCTCATTTATTGGTTTTTTATACAACCCAGCCACACCGGGAAGCGCAAAAAAGAACATGGGGACCAGCATTAATTTCATGAAGATTAAATTGGTCGCTACTTCCGCATGGACCGAAAACGCGCATACCGCGAATAATATCCAGACTAACCGTCCGCTATTGATCAACCTTGTCTTTGTATTATTTTGCACCGTATCGCTCTTAATACTATCGCTTGCTCATTATACGACTATGAGCGCGTTTTGATCCCTTTCATACCTAAGGCTATCCTCGACTGGGCGGCCTAATTGCCAACCAAGCGATCTGAATGTATCTTTGAATTGTGCACGTAGCAAGCGGTTTGTACTTGCTGTTTCCTGACTATTACAATCACAGGCAAGTATTTTCGCATTAGAGCCGGTTCGTTGTTTTACTGCATCAATGGTCGTTCTCACTTGCACATTTTGATCTTTTATGTACTGCAAATAGTTGCCTGGAATTTCGGACCAGTGTTTCTGGTAATAGGCCCAAAAGCTCGGATCTAAATGTGCGTATACAACGGTTACCTGCTTCCCGTGCAATTCGAAATCAGCAACAATTGCTGGACGATCAATGCCTGAATTGAGCTCACGAATAGTGTTTTACTTAATTTTAGAAAACAACGCAGCTGTACCTCCATATACAGGCTGGCTAACATGATAGTAAGGGTATGTTTCAGATAAGTTTGCAACGAATTCTCATCGTTGCACTTCTGTTATTTCTTGAATGGCGATGACATCTGATTTTCCGATATTTATTAATCAGACAACCTTGCCAATATCATCATTGTGATTCCATATGTTGAAGATTGCTACGCGAGATAATCATCTGATGGCTGTCGCGATGGATACTGGTATTTTAGAAAAAACGGTAAGTAAAAATATGCACAGACCGGGAGGGGTGGAATAGCAGAATAGCAACCAAAGCCAAGCCTCAAACCATATCGGGATTTTAAGATGTTCAAGGGCTAGAAGACAATCTATTTTTTATCTACCAAGGATTTAATCAGGCAAAAGGAAAATGTCAGAATCGAGTAATATGCCAGGATTAGTCTGGTAATTACCCAGTACCTAGTATCCGGCACTAATAGCATTGTCAGAGATACCGATAGCACTGTAATTATCACGGCCGACAGCCACCACGGGACCCTAATTGCCAAGTGCGCAATCAATGTATGAAATATTGCTCCACAGATGCCGACGACGAACCCGGGAACTATGAATGGAATTATCCCCGTCGCTAATACTATTACCATTGCAGAGGCCACCCCCACAACGATCCATAAAATCGCAATCATTTTTATCCGGTGTTTTAATAATCGAGGAACGAGAGGCTTATTGCTGCCAAAATCACTACAGCCGCGATGACAGAAATTCATAGGCGGCTTCACGCATTTGCGCAGTGAATATGTGCCCACCGTCCCATACCTTTAATTTGAGCTGCGAAGCAGGAAACGCGTCTTGTGCGTATTTGTAAATGTAACGAGCACCACGTGAGTACTTATCTTCTGAGGTCGCAGATATATACAACGCGCGGGGTGCAATGAGCCGCACAATATCCTCAACATCGCAAAATTTCATAATACCTGGTACACAGAATTCTGCTTGAATTCCGATTTCCTTGTTTAATGAGTCTTTGTAGTTTACACATCCGCAGTTTGAAACAGATGCCTTAATACGTTGATCAAACGCAGGCGACCATATTGCCATTCGTCCTCCATAAGAATGTCCAATGAAGCCGATCCGCTCGCCATCAACGATGTCGAGCGAGCTTAGATAATCAATCCCAACTGACACATCATGTAGCACCTTAGAAAGCAGTGTTTCACCCTGAAAAATTCTGGTTACAAGTTCAAAATACTCCGCGTCGCCAGTGGGTAAACTCCAGTTTCTTTCCTCAAACGCAATCGCATCTGGAGCAAGTACTACATAACCAAGTTTTGCCAATTCTGGGCCAATAGCTTGATCTGGATCGCCCTCGATTCCTGCAACCTCACTTTTACCAATTTTAAAATTTCCAGCGTGTTGATGATGACAAAATACCGCTGGAGCTTTTGCTGATCCATTTGGAATGAAGACATACGCTGATATGCGCTCAGTGAGTCCCACATTATACTGAACCTTCAATCTCTCGTATCCATCGAATTGATCGCACTCTATAATTGACGCTGCCAAAGGATGCTTATTCGGCATCGGGCCAAGTAGAGAACATAACATTTCTAAGTTCATCATTTTAAATAGATAACTGGTACTAACCCATTACCAATGGCAGCTTTCTGACGTAAATTGATCGTTACCGTAACACTATTCACTCTCGTGTGGATCTTCCGTTTGTGTCAAATGACAGGTTCGACGCTTTGTTCAGTCAGTTAAGTGAGCTTGCCGATATATATTTTCTCTACTGTCTAACTGTGTGGCGGATGACAACTGCCACATTGGCCAATTCAAACGATGGTTCAGACCGAGTGAATAGTTACTTTAAAAATTTGAGTAGAAATCTTATTAAACCAATTTGTTATGCATAAGCTGAAATGTATCGCAATATAGAACCGGTCGGGAAACCGGAGATATAGGTTGATACAACGAAAGGAATCGATAGAAGCAATGGAAACCAATAGCGATAAAACCACTTACTTGAAAAATTCTTTCTAAATCCAAAGCGAAACAGTAAACATACGACCATTAAAACTATCGAAAGCAGCGAACTAACCGCTATTGCACCTAGAATGACAATGGCTCCATCCTGACCGATGTTACCTTTATAAAGAGTATCGGCTGCAAAATAGAGTCCTGCCATCCAAATTAGATAACTTAGGACAATTAAAATAAAATAAGGATATATTTTTTTTTTGGCATGAGTAGCCTACTCCTTTGGCTTAAAGAGATATCACTTCAACTTTGGCTAATGACCGTCGTTGACCGTAACCAGACTATTGGGTATCACTGCATGCCATGGCTGAAATCGAGAATCGGTATACTTTTATTTTTTCATAAATCAGCTCAATTGGCGAGTTCGATTTTCATCATAGAAGCGATGAGCAACATGGGCATATTGTTCATGATTCCGAGCCACAGACAAATTGTGAGCTTACGGCTGGCACGCGCAGATCTGCACTGATTTTCTGATTAACTTATCTCCACGAACACAACGTACTCGATGGAGATATCCGATGTCAGCTGCAACACCTTTGTTCAGTCCAACGCTTGAAAGCGTCCAGCAAGCCTTCGACCACTGGCGAGCTACCCGTGGCAAGCGATCCCGAACACCGATCAGTCTACGGCGCAGGGCAGCCGCTTTGCTTGGCTCGCACCCCGCTTCGCATGTCTGCAGCGCGCTGAAGATCAACGATTCAGCACTCAAGCGTTGGGCACATGAGACACCTGCCACACCACCACTGTTGCCAGCATCGAATAGTGCCGTGGTGGAGTTAACTGCTCAACCCATAGAGCCAGCTCACTGTGATTCATCTGCCAGTAGGATTAATTCTCTGAGTATCGAGTTGGGCGATTCGATACAACTGCGTGTACACGGTCATTTTACATTGGAGCAGATACTGAGTGCTGCACATCAGCATCAGCGTGGAGCATGTGCATGATTCAACTTACTCATGAGACACGTATATTTTTGAGTGTCCAATCTGCTGATTTTCGAAAAGGAATCGATGGTTTTGTAGCGGTGTGTAAAAACACCCTGGCACTGCAACCTCGCGATGGCAGCGTCATCGTGTTCATCAATCGGGCCCGCACTATGATCCGTGCGCTGAGCTATGACGCTAACGGTTACTGGCAGATGACAAAACGACTCAGCCGTGGCAAGTTCACCGGTTGGCCTGATGGGCAGCGTGCCTTGTCACAAACCACGGCCAGGGAACTGCGCATTATTCTCAGCGGAGCAACCTGGGCATCGCCTGAGAGCTCGACAAATATATCATCGACAACGTCGGCGGCACTTGCGTCTGTCATGCCATCAGCTACGATTAGTCGTAACGCTCCTTAGCATCCATGGAACCGGCATACACAACAGCGATGAGTGTGGATTGTGCACCAGTGAACAACTCGACCGATGATGGCTCATCCGCCGGGTTTGTGGATTTATCCGAAAGCGATCTGGATGCCTTGCTCGATCGCATTGAACAGGCCAAGACGCACAACCTGGCCCTGAGTGCCGGCGACTACGAGTTGCTGTTCAGCGCGGTCATGATGCTGGCAAACATGCAGGAGCGACTGGAGAAGAATGATCTGAGTGTGCACAAGCTTAGAAAGCTTCTGGGCATGGTGCGCTCGTCAGAGAAGCTGCGCGATCTGGTCCCTCAGACTGATTCATCGTCGCCAGTCGGCGGCTCAGACAAGAGCAATAAAAGCCGCGGTACAAAAAAGAACCGCAGCAAGCCGAGAAAGAAGCCAGCCGCCAAGCCCCAGATACACAACCATGCTCTTGAAGGGGTGAGTAAAGGGGATCATTGTCCATGTTGTAGCGCTGGCAAACTCTACAAATACACCCCCGCGGTGCTACTGCGAGTCACCGGAAACGCCCCTCTGAGTTGCCACAAGCATCTGGCAGAGCAAATGAGATGCAATGGCTGTGGAGAAATCTACACCGCCAATCTGCCCGAGCACGTGACTGCCGATGGCCCACGAGACCAGCAGTACGGCTACTCGGCTCGCAGTGTCATGAGTATTGGTAAGTACTTTGCGGGCAGTCCTTTCTATCGCCAGGAACATATCAATGGCTTGCTGGGAGCACCGATTGCAGCCTCCACCATCTTTGATCAATGCGAGAAGGTGGCTAATGCGTTGAACCCGGTGTTCAAGGCCATCAAGCGTGAGGCGGCCAACGCCACATTGTTCTACCTTGATGACACCACCAACCGGATACTGGAGCAGCAACCGGTGATGAAAAAGAGCCGTGATGGACGTGAACGGCTGCGTAGCGGCATCTACACCTTGGCAGTTCTGGCCATCGGTGAAAACGATCGCCGGCTGGTGCTGTTCCAGGCCAATGTGGGCCATGCTGGTGAGTTCATGCAAGAGATATTAAGTGCAAGAGATCCGACCCGGGCACCGCCCACATTGATGAGTGATGCACTGAGTGCCAATCATGTTATTGGACACGAGTTCGACAAATGCTTATGTAATGCGCATGGAAGACGCGGGTTTGTCGAACTGATCGAGCAGAATCCGGACGAGATCGTTTACGCACTAGAGCTGTATCAGCATGCCTGGGTCAACGAGGTGCATTGTGTCAACGAGGCGCTATCGGCAGAACAACGTCGTGACTATCATCAAACACACTCACTGCCACACATGAAAACCTTGCTGGAATGGTGTCATGAGCAATTGGACACCAACATTGTTGAACCGAACAGCAACCTGGGCAAAGCGATGCAGTACTTCATTCGTCACTATGACGGACTGACGGCGTTCTGCAATTTGCCGGGCGCACCGGTTGACAA
>JBGCGC010000019.1:0-29022 GCA_045110475.1 Granulosicoccus sp. | reverse complement strand
TCGCAATTGACAGGTGATCTTGCAGTCTCATAGCGTCGCACTCTATTCCACCTTGCTTGGCGTCCTGCTTACGTTGACACAGGTACTTGCCGAGCCGGTGGAGCATGCGGAAAAAATCGGCGAACCAGTTGCCAGAGGGGTATTCGCGTATTTGCGTGAACCGTCAGGCGTGATTGCGCTGGATGCGCAAACCCTTATGGTGATCGAAGACGAGGCAAGCAGGGCACTGTGGCGACTGAGGCTCAATGCCGGTGATTCTCCTGCCAGCGCAGGATTTCACGAGTCAAGCCAGCCAGCGGCCAAGGGATTTATCCAGCGACAGTTACTTGCACCTCTGGATGACCTCGAAGGCATCGCACGTCTGTCAGCCAATCGCTTTTTTATTATCGGCTCACACGAAAACGCAAGTCGGGGCAAGCACCCGTCTCGTGAGAAACTTGTATTACTGACGCGCAGCGGCGATGACATTATCAGCGCGAGCATGCGACGTGATCTTTTCGATCAATTGATCAGTCAATACCCCCAACTTGCAAAGACGGTTGCGGGCAGCAAGAAAGGTAAACGCCGGGCGCTGAATATAGAGGCACTGGCGTTTGATCGAAAAAGAGAACAGTTGCTGATCGGTTTACGCACGCCGTTGTCGAAATCTGATGATCATGCCATTGTCATTTCTCTTGCCAATGCCACTGACTATCTGGCTGGAGAACAACCCGAATTCTCAGACTCAATGCATTTCGTTGACCTCGACGGGGACGGTATTCGAGCGATGGCTTACGACGATCTGTCTGATCAGATCCTGATAGTCAGCAAACCGGAATCAGGCGGCAAGAATCGGTCTACACTCTGGACATTGGCTGCAACCATGAATATGAAACCTGTCCGCTACAAAAGTTATGACAAAAATCTGTTTAAAGACGTGGAAGGACTGGCTCCCGTCAACGACGACGTGCTATTCGTTAGGGACAATGGCGGTAAGACAAAAAAAGGGGATGATCAGTGGTTCATTCTTGAGCGTTCTCAATTAAGACTCGACTATCCGTGACTGACCAACAACAATGAAAATGCAAGCAACGATGCGGCTGCCCGAAAAGCGCTTACAGTTAGGCTCACTAGGAGTTGCCGCGCTGCTGACCAGTCAGGCTGTGGCTCAGCAAACACCCCAATCAGCAATGCCTCAAGCACCCCGAGCGCCTACCATTGAAGCACTGGCCAATGCCAACTCATTGGATCATGCCGATGAAGGACTAAAGGCACCTGAGCTGGCAGGCAGTATGGAGCTTAATCTGCAAACGGCAGATGGTCAGGACAATGACGTGCAGCGTCAGCGAAACACGGGCGAAGCGGAAGTTCAGCTAACTCTGGAATACGAGCAGCAACTCGGCCCAACGCATAGCATCGAGGCCCGTCTTCAGCTAGCCAGCCGGCGCTTTTCACAAGACGCGCTTAATAATGAAGATGAGGAATTCTCCTACAAACTAGAGCGACTGTTCTATCAATGGGATCCAGATCGAGCTTTACGCGTCAGAGCGGGCAGATTTAGTCTGGATGATCCCATGGAAACCATCATCGATGAGGATCTTGACGGCGTGAGGTTGACGTACGAACAGGAGGGCATCGAATGGGACATCTCGCAAACCCGAAAAGACTGGTTTGAAGCGGGCACACTGGAACGGTTGGATCAGATAACCAACACCATGGTATCCGTGCAGTTCTCGCCTGAAAAAGGTACCCGGTGGATGCCCTATATCCTGCATCGCGCCACAGAACAGTTTGAAAACATACCTGAGGCGGAAGCGGTTTGGTTGGGCATACAGGGTATCGTTCGGCCGGACAATTCACCGATCCGTTACTGGGTGCACGGCAGCATTCTGGATGGCGAAGAAATCGATGACGAGACAAGTGAATTCGGCGGCTATCTTCTGGATGTTGGCATCAACTGGACAACGCGCGGCTCATTTGAGCCTACTTACACGCTCGCCATTGCCCACGCAACTGGCGGGGCGAGAGCTGACCGCTTCCGACAAAGCGGTTTGCATTCCAACGATTTCGCACTCAACGGAAAAAACTCTTTCAGGTATCTGGGTGAAGTCATGGATCCTGAACTGACCAATATTCAGATCGTGACTGTAGGCGCAGGTTTTAACCTTTCCAGAAGCTGGAGCACGGATATCGCGCTGCACCACTATTCACAGGTGGAAATCGAGGACTCACTGCGTGGAAGTGATGTTGAATTCGACCCGCTTGGCGAAAGCGCTGAGTTGGGTTATGGCGCAGATATCGTTCTGGCCTATGATCCCGACCGGCCCTATGACATCAAAGGCACCGCAGGCCTGTTCGAGCCTGGTGATGCCTTCGAGAACGAGCAGGAGATGGCATGGCTGGCGAAAATTGAGCTTAGCTACGATTTTTGAAGCCTGATAATTTACTTAATAACTCGTGTGACGGCGACACAAAAAGTAAGTGAAAAACCTCTAGCAGACCATGATTCAGACATATACACGGCACTGACAGATTTTAAATGCACATCAGTTCACTGCATTGGGAAATTAAACGGTTACGCTTGATTACGGATATGAACGGGGTTGGCGACATTCATTGTTGCTAGAATGACAGGCACGACTTTGCCACAGGCAGAAATGGCATTGCAAACCAGTCAACAGAGAATTGATTCGATGGAAAGCATGACATCTGCGATCAGAAAATGCCGGTTTTACGGCTATTCAATGGCGGGCACTTTAGCCATCGTCATGGCATTCAGCAGCGTTGCCAATTCGCAAGAAGCCTTACGCAACGGTACAGTTGCTCCGATGGGGCAATGGCTGGAATACCGGGAAACAGACTTCGCCGGTGATCCGATTCTAGTGCACTTGCGCACTGGCTACGAGCGCGCCATCATCATGCCAGAACCTGTGGAAAAGCAAGATCCAACAAATCAACTCCCCGGTAGCGAAATATTGATAAACGACAACATCGTTGCGTTCTATCCTACAGAAACGTTCTCCCGACGCGCTATCATTTTTGTAGGCAAGGAAACTGGCACACTCTATGAGCTTAGAATCCGGGCGAGTACACAGGGAATGCGTCAACCCATGCGAATCAACCGTTAATCGAGGAGAGGAGCGTGCGTCATTTTCAGGCTGTTCTGTTGATTAGTGGGCCACGCGGGTAATTCGTCAACACATGTCGTCACATTTCGTCCCCATCGCCGCCAGCCCAGCGTTAGAAAAGCTCCCCGTATACCCAATACGCGTCGCTTTTATGCCTTGATCTGACGACGGTGGAAACGAAATGTCTGTTACCGAATTACCCGCGTCACCCCTAGGAGCCTGCGCGGCAGAAATCGATCGGCTACGAGCAGCCCACTTTTGGCCAAATTTTGCGCTCATTTTCGTCACTTAGCCAGCTAAACTCCTCAAATGAGCACAAAATTTGACTCAAAATCGGACTGCTCTCGCTCGATCGCTTTCTACGGGGCCGCCTCCGGCCGCGCAGACTCCTAGCTGACGGGGCGTTTCAACGCAACGACAACGCCACGTCTGGGCAACCTTGCATCTAGAGACTCATCAGCCCAGCAGCCCTCTGCCAGAATCTTGCTGTCGGGGATTCCAGCGTACAGCAATTCTTCGCGTACTCGCTCAGCTCGACCAAGGGCAAGCGCCTGCTGCCCCCCTGAATAGGCAGTCCTGCCTAAAGAACAACCAATAACCGACAAGACGTCACTTTCAGGGTCGAAGTTTTGAAGCAGCTCGGAAAGGCGTGCTTTGTTCACACTACCCATGCGAATAGAGTCATTTGCAAATGTGAGCACTTTTTCATCGACGATCCCCATTTCGGCGAACAATGACTCAAAGTTGGATTGCTGCAGCTCCAGAATGTTTTGCGTTTTTCTTTCGACCATGGCATCCATGGGTTGACGCGGTTGTGCGGTGGCAACAGATGGCGCAACGAGATCAAGAAATGGCCGGTTGCCAGTGATCGTTGGCAACGTGGCAATGTCGGCATCCGTCTGGGCTGGAAGCTCTACCCGCGTGTTGCTCCGTTCCGGCAGCGGGATTAACGGAGGCACAGGGGTTGTAGATATCGGCTTCGCATCGACGACTTGCTCGCCTGCCACAATAGTGGTCTTGGGGGGGGCGGGAAGTTCGGGCTCAGGCTCCTTCGCCGCAGGCGTTGAGAATATGTCGTTGTCCAACTGCAGGGAACTGGCATCTACACCACGCACCTGCATGGGACCGGTGGGCACCACCGTGCCATCAGCTTGGGCGATATAGCTCCTGCGTACAGCCACATCCCCGACCGTAACCGTCACGGTACTGGGGCTTGGCGACTCGCCAGATGACACCTCATCAACACCACCGATATCCGGACGTTCCAGATGCAAGGTTACTTGCAGGGTTTGCGCGCCGGCCGATATAGCACGCGTTGCATAACCTGCCGATTGTAACTCCCGTTTAAGGGCATTGGCGAGAGCACCGTGCTGCAAACTGGCGTCAGAGGTGCCAAGCGTTGTGCTTGCAGGTGCTAGGCGCTCGACCTGCCGCAGAACCGAAACAACATCCCGGGATACGAGCTCGTCAAAACCATCGGGCGCACTCAGGCCATCTGCTTGCTTTGTCGCATCAGGAGATGTGAGCGCACAGCCTGTTGCCAGCCAGACGACTATTAGGGTTGCGGTTAGCCCGCGCAGCTGCGATAAGAACTTCATGGCTGGATTTCCTGTCCTGTAACTTCCATTTAACTGGCCTTAACCAACCGCGGACACGAGGCAGAGAGCACTACGTGGTCAAACTGCATTCGTGTGGCCTAGGAGCCTGCGCGGCAGAAATCAATCGGCTACGAGCAGCCCACTTTTGGCCAAATTTTGCGCTCATTTTCGTCACTTAGCCAGCTAAACTCCTCAAATGAGCATAAAATTTGACTCAAAATTGGACTACTCTCGCTCGATCGCTTTCTGCCGCGCAGACTCCTAACCCACAGCGCGACAAGGTTAGTGTGTTGCAAACGCACGGGATAAACCCATAGCAACTTTGGAAACATTACCACAACCGAGTCCGACTTTCATCTGCCCCGGGGTCGTATAAGGTACCCGACGGACTGTCATATTACCTCTGGTCAAGGTACCAGAACGCACTTGCAGAATTTACTATCGAGGCCCTATCGTCCAAAAATTCACACAGACTCCGAACCGAAAAGTCACTGGCGTAGCAAAACAGCGAGTGAGCACAATTAGCAATCGCCCGTGTTGCAAGAAGTTCCTGTCATCGATACCCAAACGGTTATTTCATTTTTCAACGGACCATTCCGGCAAGCCGGAGCTAAAGACTCGGAGCGCAAATGAGTTCACTTCCAGTATCTTTTCTGTCAACAGCTGTAGCCTTAGTGCTTGTGCTCATACTAGCCTGGTTTGCGATTCGACTGATCGCACATTCAGGCGGTAACAAGCTCAGAAGCAAGCGAGTAAAAGTGACCCACACTGTGCCGCTGAGCGGGCGCGAACGTCTTGTCATTGTGGAGTGCGATGATAGAGAGTATCTGCTGGGCGTCACTGCCAACGGAATATCGGTCATCGACAACAAGAGCATTGTTTCAGTAAAGGCAGAGAACCCATAGTTGCAGCCACTCAGAAGAAAACACATCGCTCTCAGAAAACGAGGCTTAGCCAGGCAGCGACGCCAGGTCTCAACGCGAGCGGTATTTGGCTGATCTGAAGTCCATCTTTTCGGTATACGCCACTGTTACTCTTCACGCATAGCGGTGCTACAGGATCGCACGATTTGATCAAAAACAATCAGGCACGTCGACACCGGCAAGAATTACTCGGCATGAAAACGTCGGTTGTACCCCGGGGTCCCAGCTTACTGGCCTGTGACAATCCACTACTTTCGCAAGGGAAAGCAGGCCATTACCGTACTCACCCATGATGCACTAACACACTCAGTTGTACTGCATGTGATTGTTGTCGATACAAGTTGATAACAGACCTTTTGAGAGCAGTACTTAATTCAACAACAGGCAATCCAACAGTACCCAGCCTACCGAACAAGCAATCATCAGGAAATACCTGCTGACGCACCGACAAGGTCGGAGCATTCATCGTCGAAAGGTAAGAAGTTCTGATCAACGATGTCCACTTGAAGTAAGATTGTGAGGAATCAATCAATAAATTGGTTACACAGAATCACACTCCATTCTACACATCGGATATTTCGAATCCAAAGTACGCTATGATCGTCTTGACCTGATTATTCGATGTTTCCATACTATGCCAGTGGAAGTTGTCTACCCTTCAGGTGGTTTGACGATCCCAGTCGCTCTAATACACCTGTCTTTATCTTAGCCAGCATCACTCTGCAATTGGACTATGTCTGCTGAAACCAAGCTACAAACCACCTCCTCCAGCGACTCTGGGAAAGCCAACGGACCCAGCAGCTCTGCAAAGACAGCCTTCGGGTGCGCACTGGCATCGGCAATCCTGTTTTTCGTCGCCTTTGCCTCGCAAATTTCTTCGGTCTCTTCAGGAACCCCGTGGATTTTCAGTGCCCCGTGGATACCTCGCCTAGGCGTCGATTTTACCTTGCATATCGATGGACTGAGTTTGCTCTTTGGCCTCCTCATCAGTGGCATCGGCGTATTCGTCGTGATCTATTCCTTTAGCTATTTCAAGACACACAAGAGCCACGCACGGCTGCAATGGTTGTTGTTGGCGTTTATGCTTGCCATGCTCGGACTGGTCTCATCGGATAACATCATCTTGCTCTTTGTGTTTTGGGAGCTAACAACGATCACCTCATTCCTGCTGGTGGGATTCGACCATGAAAACAGCAAGGCGCGACGCTCCGCGCTGCAGGCCTTGCTTATCACAGGTGGTGGTGGCCTTGCCTTACTTGTGGGACTCATCATGCTAGGGCAGGCATCTGACACTTACCTGATATCCGAAATTATCGCAGCAGGTCCCGCAGCCATCACCGGGCATTCACAGTACCCCTTAATCCTCACGCTCATACTCATCGGCGCATTTACCAAGTCAGCGCAGTTTCCATTTCACTTCTGGCTGCCCAACGCAATGGCGGCGCCATCGCCTGTCAGTGCGTATTTACATTCGGCTACCATGGTCAAGGCTGGCATCTATCTCATGATGCGTCTCCAGCCTTCGCTCGGTGGCACCGATGCATGGTTCTACACATTGACTATTGCCGGCGCCATTACGGCAGTCTGGTCATCGCTGATGGCTTTACGCCAAACCGACATGAAGTTGATGCTGGCGTGGACGACGGTCATGGCACTGGGGACGCTAACCATGTTTCTTGCCTCCGATCTTCGTATTGCCGCCTTGGCCGCCGTTACCTTTCTTTTGGTTCACGCTTTTTACAAGTGTGCCCTATTCCTCATTGTCGGCAACATTGACAAGAGTACCGGTACTCGCGATTTCCATAAACTTGGGTCACTTGTACGCACCATGCCGGTATCGGCAATCATCGCCTCACTGGCGGCACTATCAATGGCAGGCTTTCCGCCATTTCTCGGTTTTATCGGTAAGGAGCTAAAATATGAAGGCGCGCTGGCGATTGCTGATGAACCCTGGCTAATCGTTATTGCTGCGGTCTCAGCCAATGCCATGATGGTAGCCATCGCACTCACTTTTGTATTTCGCGTATTCCTCGGCGGACAATCCACCATCACTCGTACGCCAAAAGAAGTGTCTGTACTCATGTGGATTGGCCCCTTATTTCTGGCGATTGCAGGACTGGCAACCGGCATCTTTCCCGAGCTTATTGCAAAGACACTGATTCAACCTGCGGTAAGCAATATTCTGGCTTCACCGGCAGAGGTCAAATTGTCTCTATGGCATGGAATCAATATTCCGTTGATACTGAGTATCGTCACCGTTGCGCTCGGCGCTCTGATGTTTTTTAAACTCACGGCTGTCAGCAAAGCCATCAACAGTGTCGTTGAGAAGTTGCCTGTCGCCGGCGACAGTGTGTATGAGACATTACTCAACGGTGCGCAGTCCATTGCGTCGACAATCACCAACCGCTTGCAGACAGGTTCATTGAGTCATTACCTGACGATTGTCTTCAGCGCTTTCGTCATTGCCGTGGCCGCAACCCTGATGTACCAGAGTGTGGAGCTGAATCTTGAAAATGTAACGCCAGTTACCCCTCTGGTTGCTCTGGTTATCTTCCTCATGACAAGTGCTTCGATCGTGGTGGCCTTCAGCAAATCGCGCCTGCTTTCGATTTGCGGTCTTGGGATCGTCGGCAGTGGCGTGGCTGTTCTGTTCCTTATTTTCGGCGCTATTGATGTAGCCATCACCCAATTGATGGTGGAGACGCTATTCGTTGTACTCATTGCCACCGTGCTGGTCAAACTGCCCCGCTTTCCCGGCCAGCAACATCCGGGTAAGGCTGGCGGGTTTCGGGATGCCAGCATTGCCATTGCCGCAGGTGTAGTGATGACCATCATCACTCTCGGCGTATCCCTCGCACCGCTGGACCTGACCGTTACCCAGTTCTTCGAAGAAAACAGTCTTGCCAAGGCGTATGGCAGAAATATTGTCAATGTCATCCTCGTCGATTTTCGGGCACTGGATACCCTTGGCGAAGTGGCCGTAGTTGCAACGGCGGCCATGGCAGTTATCGGATTGTTGAAAGTTCGCGCACACCCACAAGGCCCTGAATCATGAATTCCCTGATCTTCAGTACTATCAGCCGTCTTCTGGTAGGACTCATGTTGTTGTTTTCGGTGTTTCTGCTCTGGCGTGGACACAACGAACCCGGTGGTGGTTTCATCGGAGGACTGGTGGCTGCTGCCGGTATCATTGTCTACGGACTGGCGGAAGGGCCCGTACTGATGAGGAAATTGTTGCGCGTTGATCCTCGCACGCTCGTGCTTGTCGGGTTACTCACCGCCGTCGTCTCTGGCATTTTGCCGCTACTTCAGGACAGCGCTTTTCTGACCGGGATGTGGCTTTTTATTGGCGCTACCGAGACAGACAAAGGGCTTGCTCTGGGCACCCCTCTGATCTTTGACATAGGCGTCTATCTAGTGGTGGTGGGAGGCGTCGCCGGCATGGTTATCGCTCTGGAGGAGGAACTCTAGTGGAAATCCTTCTCAGTCTTCTCGTCGGCGTATTGATGTCTGTGAGTGTGTGGTTGATGCTCAGCCGCAATCTGGTCAAGTTTCTGTTTGGGCTTGTGCTAATCAGTAACGTGGCCAATCTCATCATTTTCAAGGTCGGCGGTCTCACCAAGGGTGCACCACCTCTGATTGTCGACGGCGGAAGCGCTCAATACGCTAACTCGCTGCCTCAGGCGCTGGTTCTGACCGCCATTGTCATTGGCTTCGGCCTGGTCTCGTTCACGCTGGTACTCGCGCTTAAGGCTTATCAGGCCATTGGCACCATGAACGTGGATGAAATGACGCTGGCCGAAAAGCGCCACGAGCCGGAGGAGACAGCATGAATGGATTGCTGATCTCGTGCATCCTTATCCCGATGATCACGGCAGTTGCGAGCTACGTCTACCCGGGTACCTTACGGGTACGCGGCGCAATCAGTGTTGCCGGTTCCCTGCTCTTGCTGGTGCTAGCCAGCATCCTGTTGTACCAAGTGGTCAATGGTGGTCCCTTGTCCAATCAGATGGGTGGCTGGCAAGCTCCCATGGGCATCACGCTCATCGCCGATATGCTCAGCGCCATGTTGATCCTGGTGACTGCCATCGTCGCCGTTTTTGTCAACATTTACGCAATAGGCGATGTATCTGAGGAGCGTGTGGCCGGCGGCTTCTTCACGTTCATGAACATGTTGATTGCAGGCGTGGTAGGCGCCTTTCTCACCGGTGACCTGTTCAATCTGTACGTCTGGTTCGAGGTGATGCTCATCTCGACATTTGCCTTGCTGGTGTTGGGTGGAAATAAGGTACAGCTCGACGGCGCCGTCAAATACGTTGCCATAAACCTGATATCCACCGTGTTGTTGCTGACAGCCATTGGTTTGCTCTATGGCCTGACAGGAACACTCAACATGGCAGACCTGTCGGTGCGTGTACCACAGGCTGACAATCAGGGTCTGGTTGCAGTGGTCGCGGTGCTGTTTCTTATCGCCTTTGGTATCAAGGCTGCCGTTTTTCCGTTGTACTTCTGGCTACCCGCCTCCTATCACACACTCCCGGTCAGCGTCACCGCCGTATTTGCAGCGCTGATGACCAAGGTAGGAATCTATGCGCTGATGCGCACGTTTACATTGATTTTTCCAGGAGAACATGCCGCCATCAACACAACGCTGCTTTGTCTGGGACTGGTAACTATGGTGCTGGGGGTTTTTGGCGCAATGACACACAGCGACATTCGCCGCATTCTGGCCTTTCATGTCATCGGATCCATTGGCTTCATGCTGCTGGGCCTGGGACTCGGTTCGGAGATCGCCATGGGTGCCGCGATTTTTTATATGGTGCACGGCATTCTTATCAAGGCGCTTCTCTTTATGATTGCTGGCATCATAGGCAAGCTGGGCGGCAGTTTCGAATTGTCCAGACTCGGCGGTCTGTATCAGGAGCGACCCGGTTTCTCGATCGTCTTTCTGTTGGCAGCGCTTTCATTGATCGGTATTCCACCCTTATCCGGTTTCTGGGCGAAGGTATTGATTATCGATGCTGGCCTGCACCACGATGCCGCAGTGGTTATCGTGTTCGTCGTTGTCGCCAGTTTGCTGACTTTCATCCCACTCATTCGTATCTGGTCAGAAGCCTTCTGGAAAGCCAGACCGCTGGATGCGCAGGCTCCTCGTACGGTAAGTTCACAGGATGACAGCATGCAGGAGTTAACCGATGTGAGTGCTGTGCAAGCGCCAGTGCCAAGCAAGAACGCACCACGTGAAGACGGTGATACAAGTTTCTCACTCAAGCCGGCTGTGCCGGTGCAAGCGGGTCCCGACGGCTATGCCTGGGTGCCAGTACTTGGCCTGTCATTGATCATGCTGCTGATCGGTTTTTTACCTGGGAAGATCATCAACATGTCGGACACAGCCGCTCAAACTCTAATCACACCAGCGGCCTACCTCGATACCGTCTTACCCTCTCGCACCAACCCTGACGAGGCTCAGACAAAATGACACCCTTTGCCATCAACCTGATTCTGGCCTTTGTGTGGGCAGCACTTAATGGCGGAATAGGTTTGCCTAGCCTTGTCGTCGGTTTTCTCATTGGCTATCTTGTTCTTTTTGTGCTGCAGCCGCTATTTGGAAAAAGCCGGTATTGCGGCAAGCTGTTTGACGGGGCTTTGCTTGTTGTGTACTTCCTCTATGAGCTGATCGTGTCCAGCCTGAAGGTTGCCTGGGATGTTCTAACACCCATGCACACCAGTAAGCCTGCGGTTGTTGCCATTCCCCTAGATGCGGCTACCGATGCGGAAATCACGGTGCTTGCCAATATGGTATCGCTGACACCAGGGTCGCTGTCGATTGATATCAGCGACGATCGAAGCCATCTTCTGGTACATGCCATGTTTGTCGATGATCCGGAAGCCTACAAGGCCGAAGTCAAACTCGGTATGGAGAAACGGGTACTGGAGGCAATGCGCTAATGGAGAACCTTCAACTTTCAATCAACATCGCCGTTGGCCTGACAGCGCTGGGGCTGGTTGCAGGCTGTATACGCATGTTCAAAGGACCCACCGCTGCGGACAGGATAGTGGCACTGGATCTTGTCACCATCCTGCTGGTTGCGATCACCTCCCTACTTGCCTTGCAACTGGACAATTCAGCCTATCTCGATTTGGGGCTTGCCTTGGCGCTCGTCGGGTTTCTGGCAACAGTCGCGTTCGCTCGCTATCTGGAAACCAACGAACAGATCAGAGAGGACGACCCCAATTACGGGAAGAAACCGAACGACGAAAACACTGCGCGAGAACAGCCAAAATGAATGACATGATCGTCAGTCTCCTTATTGTTCTGGGCGGTGGGTTTGCTGCCATTGCCGGACTGGGTTTGTTACGCCTTCCCGATGTTCTGATCAGAATGCATGCATCCACCAAAGCAGGCACCCTGGGTGTTGGTTTGATCGTTCTGGGCGTGTCAGTGCACTTCGCCACATCGCTGGTAATCACAAAGGCCTTGCTTATCATCGTGTTTCTACTATTGACAGCGCCAGTCGGTGCCCATTTAATCGGCCGAGCGGCTTACCGACGCGGCATACCTCTGTGGGACAAGACGTTGATGGACGATGCTGCCATGGAAGCCACCCGACCATCGTCGAACTCTACTTCAGGGAAACACTCACCCGGGAACTGATAGAACAACTCAAGCCCCTGTGGCTACAGGGACTTGTTCAAGCGCGCCCCACTCGCTCCACGAGCCATCATAGAGTGCTACGTTGGTATAACCGACACACTCAAGCGCAAGAACCAATACTGCAGCCGTTACGCCTGAGCCGCAGGTAGTGACGACACGCACTTGCTTATCCAGCTTCAGCTCTTCAAACAGTGCGGCAAGCTCAGAAATACTTTTCAGCCTGTGCTTTTCATCCAGCATGTGTGTAAACGGCACACACAAACTACCTGGAATATGTCCGCTGCGCAGTCCTGCACGTGCCTCTTTCACCTCCGCAGAAAACCGTCCAGCGGATCTTGCGTCAAGGATGACTGTTCCCGGATCATCAATACTCGCCAGTACCTCTTCGGCATTGACAACCTGACGTGGTACGAAACCCGGAACAGGCGCAAATTCACACGGTGCGTAACAGGTGGACGACGTGCCGGATGTAGCGGCGTCGGCAGCAGGTACGGCGCACAATTCACCGCCTGATTGTTTCCACGCGGGCAAACCACCGTCCAAAACAAACACCTTGTCGGCACCAAAGTGCCGGAACATCCACCATACGCGCGCGGCAGAATACAGGCCAACACTGTCGTAGATAACAATCTCATGGTGTGCGGCTATTCCAAGTGCACCCGCAGCATCAGCAAATTGTGCAGCATCAGGGAGCATATGCGGCAACTCTCCGGGCGCTGAATGTTCCTCAATATCGAAAAATACAGCTCTGGGAATGTGTGCCCGATTAAATTCCACTCTGGCGTTACGTCCGGTCGCAGGCAAATGAAGTGAAGCATCGACAACCCGAACATTATCGTTCAGCAAATGCGCTTGCAGCCATTCACACGATACGATGGGTAAGCGGACGTTTTCCTTATCTGTTTTCATAGGCTTATCTTCTGGCTGAGGATGCTGATGCATTATCTTTACCGGTTCAATCAGGCGATTACTGCCACGATATCGTTCCGCACACTATACTTGCTACAAGACAACGCCTCCGACAAGAAGTGCGCTCCTCAAGGCGGCATTTTCAAATCGTGCGAGCTTGTCTTCCAGAACTGACTAACTCCGCGAATAAAAACATGAGTATAGAAGCTCCCGACAAGCACTATTATCTTGGCAAGACGGTTGACGACCAACAACCGCTGTTCCTCGATTCGTCCAACCTGACAACCCATGGTGTTATTGTCGGAATGACAGGTTCAGGTAAAACCGGACTGGGTATTGTCCTGCTCGAGGAAGCGCTGCAGCAAGGAACTCCCACACTGATCATTGACCCGAAAGGTGATATGGGCAACCTTCTTCTCAGCTTTCCAGAGTTACTGCCCACCGACTTCATGCCGTGGATTACTGATTCGGACGCTGGCGATGACAAGGTTCAGGCGGCCGTGGACACAGCTACCCAATGGAAGGAAGGCTTGCAACGTTCCGGCATTGAACCCGACCGCATCAGGCAATTACACGCCAGTGCTGACTTCTCGATCTACACACCGGGTTCAAAGTCCGGCATCCCACTGAACATCATCGGTTCAATGAAAGCACCAGCGCAAGGGAGCGATGACGAAACGCTACAGGATGAAATCGAAGGGCTTGCCTCGTCGCTGCTGACGCTCATTGGCATTGAAAGCGACCCGCTCAGTGGGCGTGAGCACATTCTTCTTGCCAATCTCATTTACTGGAAATGGCAGAAGCATGAAGATCTGGATCTGGCCACGCTAATTGGAATGATACAAAAACCCCCCATGCGCAAGCTGGGTGTCATCGATCTGGATACGTTTTTCCCCCTCGCCGATCGGGTAAAACTTGCTTTGAAAATCAATGGCCTGGCAGCATCACCCTCCTTTGCCAGCTGGAGTGAAGGCCGCGACCTTGATATTCAGGACCTTCTTTACAGTGACTCTGGCAAGGCACAGGCGGCCATCGTGACGCTGTCTCACCTGAACGAACAGGAGCGGCAATTTGTTGTTACCTTGTTATTGTCAAAGATGGTTACCTGGATGCGAGCACAACCAGGCACCTCAGATCTGCGCGCTCTGATCTACATCGATGAAGTCTTTGGCTACGTACCTCCGGTCGGTATGCCACCATCAAAGAAACCCATTCTCACCATTCTCAAACAGGCACGTGCCTTTGGTGTAGGCCTTGTCTTGTCGACGCAAAATCCGGTCGACATTGACTACAAGGCGATTTCCAATGCCGGTACCTGGATGATTGGACGCCTGCAGACCGAGCGTGACAAGCAGCGCCTGCTAGACGGGATGGGTGCCTCCGATGGCAGCGTGGATATCAACGCCATCAGTGACACTATTTCAGCACTCGACAAGCGCGAGTTTGTTATGCATTCAACACGCGCCAGCACGCCACAACGCTTTGCAACCCGCTGGGCCATGTCGTATCTGCCCGGCCCGTTAACACGCGACCAAATCAGCGCACTTACCTCGGATGAACAACGTCAGGGCGCTGAGTCCGGCCCACAAGACGCTTCTGACACAGCTCCGGACCCGGCTGACGAACTGCGCTCTGATGAAAGTCAACTGACTCCACAGGTGGCAGAGGGTATTCCCGTACGCTATCTCGATCCGGCTGCAGGCTATCTTGACGTATTAAAAGCCTCCGAATCAGGGACTCGCCTGCAGGCAGCCGTCGCCATTACCGTCAAACTGCTGTTTGATGAGACGCGTGCCAATCTGCGTCATGAAACACAATGGGAGGCTTTTGTCACCCCACTACAAGGGCCATTGGATGCGGATGCTGCCATCATGGTCGATTACGATGAGCGCGATTTGCTGCGCGACGCGCCAGACAATGCCATCTATCGTCTGCCGGATGCGAAGATCGCCAACAAAACCTATTTTCGTAGCGCCCAGTCAGCGATTAAAAATCAGCTGTATCGCGACCAGCAGGTGGAATTATTTCGCAATGCCTCGTTGAAACTATATTCGCGGATTGACGAGTCACACAATGATTTTCAGGAACGCTGCCAGCGCGAAGCGGATAACCGTGCAGACAAGGATGCAGACAAGATCAGAGGTGTTCTGGCGAAAAAGATTGATCGTATCAATGCCTCAATTCAAAAATCAGATGACAAGATTCGCGAGATTCAGTTTGACGCTATCAGCCGCAGAAAAGATCAGCGAACCAGTCAGGTGATGGACATCGCCGGCGGCTTGCTGGGCGGCTTGCTGGGTGGGCGTCGCAGTACACGATCTATTATTACCGGTGGTTTGCGTCGTAGCCAGAGTAAGGGGCGCATGGTTGCAAAGGCCGAAGAGCGCCTGAAAACGGCAGAAAATCGTTACAACGAATTGCTGGAAGACCGTGATGAGCTCGAAAACGCGCTTGGCGAAGACCTTTTTGAAATACAGGAAGAATGGTCAGAAAAAGCCATGGACATTACTACGCTCACAGTCGGCCTTGAAAAAACGGACATCAGTGTGGATGAGATTGCGCTTGTGTGGATCCCTGTAAACGCATAGGCCAGCAGATTTTTTACGCATGTCAATAACAAGTGGTCATATAAAGCATCCAACGCTTAGCCTGGATTATTCATGAAGCCACGGGGACGCCCAGTCCAGATTCTTCCGTGTTTCATGAATAGTCCAGGCTAGCCTGAACTATTCATGAAATCACCAAATCCTTCCGCATCCCCTTTTCCTGTAGCGAATCCTGCTCAGTCGGAAATACGACCTGTATTCCGCTCCTTCGCAGAATCCGCTACAGAAAAAGGGTCTGGTGAAAGGATTTGGCGTTTCATGAATAGTTCAGGCTAGGAGTCTGGCACAAATTCAGATTTCTTTAAACGATCGGCAAAAACATCAATATAGCGCGGTAACTTGCTGATTTATCAATCAGCAAAAAAACCTCATGCGTCAATCGCTTCAACCCGAAACGGCCGAAAACCACGCCAGCTATATTCCAGTTTGTGACGTAGTTAATGTAGACTTGGGACCACACGAAACCATTCTGCGCCGCCGATGAGCGTGGGCCGCTGTTTTTGTTGCGAACAAGCTCTCGGCAATTGAGAACGTACCAAATTCATGAGCGACTCCAGCACTTTGTTTCTGGATTTTATAGCGATTCTTGGTGGTGGCCGTGGACCATTGCTCTATCAACTGGCACCGCACGTTCTGGGCTCAATCTTCTGGGGCAGCCTCAGCATTGTGTTCGTGGTGCTTTACACCGGTCGCCGCAACCCTACTGATTCCTTACTGCTGACAAGTTTCAATATTCTGTTCATAACAGAATTGAGCCTCGTGTTTTCCAGGCTGATCATGGTAGACGGGTATTCCCTGCCCTTGGCGCCTCTGGTGAGCTCGTTATGGTCCTCGCTAGAACACTTTGGTGGTATTACGGGTCGCCTGCTACTCAGTGCAGGTTTTCTACAGATTGTACTCGGGCAGCGAGACCTGACGACCAACTATTTAAGAGTTGCGGCAGTCGCTATTGCCATAGCGAGCCTCCAAAACTTGTCGCCGCTCTGGGTAGCCCTGATAAGCAATGACGCGGTTCGCGGTGCTCTGCAGTCAGTACACGCTCCGCTGCTATCTCATTTACCGGTGACATTGCTGTTCGCATTTGCCGTATTTAAGACCCTGGGCAGCTTAAGAAAAATTCGCTGGCCTGTCCTCATCGCCCTCAGCAGTTTTTTTGTGGATTCAATGCTGGGTCTCGCTGTTAATCACCCTGCAAGCCAACTTGCTCCTGTGTTGCAGCCATTTAGAGGGCACTTGCAGTTATGGCCAATCATTTTCATCACTTACGTGGCTTTGCGGGTTCGTCATGTCGAGGGACAGCGTCTGGAGTATGGTATTCAGGCCAACGAAAGACTGGAGGCTTTGGGTCAGCTGTCCTCGGGTATCGCACACGATTTCAACAATCATCTGCAAATCATTCTTGGCTACACCGAGCTTGCCAAAGCCAGTGGCAATCTGGACTTGAAGCAGCGGTTGCCACTCAACAGGATTGAAGAAGCAGCGGAAAGCGCGGGCGCGCTTGTGAATCAGTTGCTGGCGTTTAGCCGTGGACAGCCACCTGAATTTGACGCTGTGGATCTGAACGAGATTATCACCCGTCTGACACCGATGTTGTCCAGGCTACTGGGCCCTGACATTCGTCTGATGCAGGAACTTGATATCGACGCCAAGAAAATTCTTGCCGACGTGCCGATGATCGAACAGATCATAGTTAACCTGGTGGTCAATGCTAAAGACGCTATAACAGGCAACGGCATTATTGCAATCCAGTCGCGATTATTGTCAAAGCACGAGGCAAACAGACATACCGGTGAAGCGGGATACGAACGAACGCAACTGCTCATCAGTGACAATGGTATTGGTATGGATGAACAGACGATCCGGCGTGTGTTCGAACCCTTCTTTACAACCAAGGCGGTAGGCAAAGGTACAGGCTTGGGACTATCGACGGTTTACAGTGCCGTGCAAAAGCACAAGGGAACCGTTTTCATCAAAAGCGAACCCAACAAATACACGCGCGTGTATATCGAATTTCCTGTGTGCGCGGACGCCAATACCCATGACGACTCTCTTCCGTTACTGCCAACGTTACCCGTTGCTCGTGGTGAGACTATTCTTCTGGCTGAAGATGAAACGGCTATCAGAGATCTGGCCAGAACGCTGTTGCAAGGTGCCGGATACAATGTGCTTGTGGCGCGCGATGGACAGCATGCCGTTAATATCATGCGTACGTATCAGGGCAGGATTGATCTTTGTCTTTTCGATGTGACCATGCCAGTGCTCAACGGTTATGACACCTACGACTGCGTAGCAGCGGAGCACCCTGATACACCCGTCCTGTTCATTACCGGCAATACGAGTCGCGTCGCACATGTCAGAAGCCATTTACCACACCTGCAAAAACCGTTTGCGAAATACAATTTGTTCAGTCAGGTACGCTCGGTGCTAGATGAATCAATAGCAGTCTGATCGCTTTTTGCATTCATTAGGTGCCTTTTCAGAAAATTCTAATTCCATGCCTTGAAAAGGACAAACTTGCTGTTGCCTTGCACAAGCTCGCAATGCTCGAAATAGCGCTTGAGATAGGCACGGTAACGAAGATGTCTGTTGGCAACGACCCACAGTTGCCCGTGCCTACTCAAACAACGCGCTGCCTGCTTGAAGAAAGAACGAGCAGTATCATCGGCTATGGCGTGTTGTACATGAAACGGCGGATTGCACAGGATAAGGTCGGCAGCATCGCTTTCCACCTCTTCCAATCCATTGCCAACCGTAAATACCGGTGCCTGATTGGTGCTTGAAATCGTACTGGCGTAATTTGCCTGCGCGGAAGCCACCGCCATATATGACTCGTCGATAAAATGCAGATGTGCCTGCGGCTGCAAGCGTTGCACATGAATGCCAAGAATTCCGTTACCGCAGGCAAGATCGATGATACGTCCGGCAAGTGGTAGCTGCCCAGTATGGCTGAGAAAAAAGCGCGCACCGATATCTACCCTGTCGCGACAGAATACGTTGGCATGATTAAGTAGTGTGATGTTGAGTTGTGTATCGGTGTAGCTGTCTGGATAAGGTGATGGCATCACGGTGCGGTCGGCTCTGGTGGAACAGAAAACCAGCCTGGATTTCTTGACGGCCAGCGAGGTTGTTACCTCACCGATATATTTTTCGAACAAGGCGAATGCTGTGCGGTGCAGATGCCTTACAAGACTCGCAGCAATAACGATACTGTGTTCATCAATCTGCGGAGCAATACGCGCTAACTGATCTTCAAGCAATGCCGAGGTCTTGGGTACCTTGACAAGTACCAGACTGAACGGCCCTTCCGGTATTGACAGGGAATCAAGGCAATCAGCTTGCCCGACCAACGCGTTCCTTTGCCAGTTTTTTTGAATAGCCGAATGTGCCAGACAAGAATCAGACCAGACTATCGGATTGAACGCGTGCAAGGCACAGCCTAGCGCTCCATGAGCATCATTACAGATCAATACCCTGGCCTGACTTTGCAGTGCTGACTGGTGATGCTCATGGATGTGTGACATCAGTAATTCGTCAGCAGCATCCCACGCACGCAGGGACTGATCAGAGCTCGCTGGCCAGCGCTCCAGAGAAAAATCTCCGAAAGGCGACACCAGAACACTCATCGGATCGAATCATCGATAAAAAGACGGCTTTTCAGGAGCATAAGCCATGTGATTTCCTGTGTTTGCGCGCCGCACTGTCTACCTCCACGTGATGCAACCTGATCCGGACGCAGCCAGAATGATGCTGGAAACGATGCTCTATGGCGAATCGCATCGCATAAAATCAGGAATTTCATGTCACCGCTTCACAAAAAACGAATCAGGGTAAAAATTGGACGCTTCAATTCATTCATAAGCAATAAAGACTCATTGGAATTAGTTTCGTGACAGTGCATACTAGCCGCCATCTGGTCGCAGCAGTAGAGTGCATCTTGTGGCAGTGGCAGCTTCGGCGTCGAGTCTATCCTGGCGGAGCATTGGTTGCGGAAGTGTTTGCCCTGTTTTCGACCTTCCCAGTATCTCATGCCTCGATTGGCACGGACTGTTGGCAAGGAATATCGAGCATTTGTAAACTGTTGCGTGCCGTCCGGATCAGTAATAAACGACATAGCAGTACCAACGACACGGACAGCCACCTAACGCTGTTTTTTCAAGCAACTTAACGTCAACTGTTCGACATTGATTGAAATATCAAGACACTGGAGAAAACTCACAGATGAAAAAACTACTTGTTTCTACCGCCGTGGCTCTAAGCCTGGGCACTGTCGCCGGAACAGCAGCAGCTGAAGATATCAAGGTCGGGGTATTCCTTGGCCTTACCGGCCCACTCGAATCTCTGGTTGCGAACATGGCACCCGGAGCAGAAGCTGCTATCGCGGAAGTTAGCGCATCCGGCAAGTTGCTGGATGGCATGACAGTAACCGCAGTCCGTGCTGATACCACCTGCGTTGATGCGGCAGCGGCAACGGCAGCCATTGAACGTCTGATTACATCCGACAAGGTTGCAGGCGTCGTTGGCGGTGATTGCTCTGGTGTCACCACCGCCGCGCTAACCAATGTTGCGATGCCCAACGGCATGGTCATGATTTCACCCTCAGCCACTTCTCCCGCACTGTCCACGATTGAGGACAACGGCCTGTTCTTCCGTACATCCCCATCGGATGCCCGTCAGGGTGTCGTCATGACCGAAATCATCACGGAGCGCGGCTTTACGGAAGTTGCCCTGACCTACACCAACAACGACTACGGCAAGGGACTGGCAGATGCTTTCCAGAGCGCCTTTGAGGCGGCCGGCGGCACCGTCACCATATCCAGCTCACATGAGGACAACAAGGCTGACTATTCTGCAGAAGTGGGTGCACTGGCAGCTGCTGGTGGAGAGATTCTAGTGGTAGCGGGCTACCTCGACAGTGGTGGTAAGGGCATTATTCAGGGTGCGCTGGACACTGGCGCATTCGATACCTTCGTACTGCCTGATGGCATGGTCGGTGACGCCTTGCCAAAAGCCATCGGTGCAGATCTGGACGGTTCGTTTGGTCAGGCACCCGGAACTGATAGTGAAGGCGCAGGCATGTTTGCCGACATGGCAGAGGGTTTCGATCCTACCTCTCCGTTTGCCGCTGAAAGCTACGATGCTGCCGCTCTGATGCTGCTGGCGATGCAGGCTGCTGGTTCTACAGATCCGCAGATGTACAAGGAAAACGTTATGGATGTTGCCAATGCACCCGGTGAACAAATTCTGCCAGGGCAATTGGACATGGCACTTGAGATTCTCGCCAGTGGCGGTGAGATCGACTACGTCGGTGCCTCCAATGTAGAACTGATTGGAGCCGGTGAAAGCGCGGGCAACTATCGCGAAATCGAGATCAAGGATCAGACGGTGACCACAGTCGGTTATCGTTAGTCGCATCGTTTTCGACAAGCACTAAAAACGGGCGGCCATGGATTGGCCGCCTTTTTTTAATCCACACTGCGAACAATCAAGCCATGATCAAGGTAGAAAAGCTGACCAAGAAATTTGGTGGCTTTACAGCCGTCAACGAGGCCTCACTCAACATCGCCACAGGCTCAATCACCGGCCTGATAGGCCCCAATGGAGCAGGCAAGACAACGTTGTTCAACGTCATTGCCGGTGTTCATGCACCCAGTGCCGGTCACGTGTATCTCGATGGAGAAGACATCACCGGTCTTGAACCACACGCGCTGTTCCACAAGGGCATGTTGCGCACCTTTCAGATTGCACATGAATTCTCCAGCCTGAGCGTGCGCGAAAACCTGATGATGGTGCCCGACTCACAAGCGGGCGAAACGCTTTGGGATGTCTGGTTTAACGGCCGCAAGGTCAGAGCGCAGGAAGAACAGGTGCGCAACAAGGCAGACGAGGTCATCGAATTTCTGGAAATATCGCACGTTGCTGACGAACTGGCAGGCAACCTCTCCGGCGGCCAGAAAAAACTGCTGGAGTTGGGAAGAACCATGATGGTCGACGCCAAGGTGGTCTTTCTTGACGAGGTCGGTGCCGGCGTTAACCGTACGCTACTAAACACAATAGGCGATGCAATAATTAGGCTCAACAAGGAGCGTGGTTACACGTTTTGCGTCATTGAACATGACATGGATTTTATCGACAAGCTCTGCGATCCCGTGATCGTCATGGCCGAAGGGGCCGTTCTCGCAGAAGGTACCCTGGCAGAGATCAAGGCCAACGAGCGTGTTATCGAAGCGTATCTGGGTACTGGCCTGAAAAACAAGGTGGCCTCATGAGCTACCTTATTGGAGAAGCCATGACCGGTGGTTACGGTGGCGTGGACATTCTCCATGACTGCACCATTGCCGTGGAAAAAGGTGAAATTGCCGTTATCGTTGGACCAAACGGCGCAGGAAAATCCACCGCCATGAAAGCCGTATTCGGCATGCTTGATATCCATAGTGGCCACGTCCTGCTGGACGGCGAAGACATCACCACGCTCACACCGCAAGCACGCGTCGCCAAGGGTATGGCGTTTGTGCCGCAGACAAACAACATATTTCCGTCCATGTCAGTTGAGCAGAATCTGGAGATGGGGGCTTTCCTGCGTACCGATGACATCAACACGACCATGGAGCAGGTCTACGAGCTGTTCCCTATCCTCAGAGACAAGCGTCGTCAGAACGCCGGCGAGCTCTCTGGTGGTCAGCGACAACAAGTGGCCGTTGGCCGGGCACTGATGACGCAACCCAAGCTGCTGATGCTGGATGAGCCCACTGCCGGTGTCTCGCCGATTGTCATGGACGAACTCTTCGACCTTATCATCGATATTGCACGCACCGGGTTATCCATACTCATGGTCGAACAAAATGCAAGACAGGCCCTGAACATTGCCGACAAGGGATATGTGCTGGTTCAGGGGCGCAACCGGTTTACCGACACGGGCCAGGCATTGATGAACGATCCTGAAGTACGACGCAGTTTTCTGGGAGGCTGATATGGAAAACTGGCTCAATGCATTTGCACTGCTATCCAATTTTGTCATCGTACCGGCACTAGCCTATGGCAGTCAGCTGGCGCTGGGCGCATTGGGTGTCACCCTTGTATTTGGAATACTGCGTTTTTCAAATTTCGCCCATGGCGACACCATGGCTTTTGGCACCATGATCGTTATTCTTTTTACCTGGTGGTTTCAATCCATGGGCATTAACCTTGGACCGATGCCAACAGCACTGCTGGCCTTGCCGTTCGGCATCTTCTTCTGCGCGCTATTTGTACTCATCAGTGACCGCTTCGTCTATCGTTTTTACCGAAAAAAACGCGCCGACCCGGTTATCTTCCTGATCGCCTCGGTAGGCGTCATGTTTGTCACTAACGGGATCGTCCGGTTTATCATCGGCCCGGATGATCAAAACTTTGCTGACGGTGAGCGCTTTATCATTCGGGCGCGAGACTTCAAGCAGATGACCGGCCTTGCCGAAGGCGTAACCATCAAGCTTAGTCAAGGTATCACCTTCCTTACCATGATCATTGTGGTAGCTGCTGTCTTCTGGTTTCTCAACAAGACCCGCTCCGGCAAGTCAATGCGTGCCTATTCGGACAATGAAGACCTTGCCTTGTTGTCGGGTATCAATCCGGACCGTGTAGTCGCCATAACATGGATCATTGCTGCAGCGCTTGCCACCATCGCCGGCACATTGTACGGCCTGGATAAATCCTTCAAGCCATTTACCTATTTCCAGCTTTTATTACCTATCTTTGCTGCCGCCATTGTCGGTGGTCTGGGCAACCCTCTGGGTGCTATCGCTGGCGGATTTGTCATTGCGTTTTCAGAAATCATGATTACCTATGCCTACAAACGCTTCGCCGGGTACCTGCTGCCTGAAACCTTGCAACCGGACGGGCTGGTTCAGCTCTTGTCAACGGATTACAAGTTTGCCGTGAGTTTCATTATCCTGTTGCTCGTCCTTCTGGTCAGACCTCACGGTATTTTCAAGGGGACGGGAGTATGAACAGCACGTTGCGCAATGTCGGCTACTTTCTGATCATGACCGCACTAATCGTGGTTGTCGGTCAGCTGCAAAGCTGGAACCTTGCATTGTCCATCCTGAATCTGTGCATCATCTCAGCCATCATGGCACTGGGCGTGAATATTCAGTGGGGTTACGCCGGATTGTTCAACGTCGGCGTCATGGGGTTTGCCGCGTTGGGTGGTATGGCTGCCATGCTGATTTCCATGCCACCGGTCACCGAAGCCTGGTCGGCAGGTGGCAGCGGCATGGCGCTGGGGGTGCTTACCATGCTCGTCACGATCGCCGCAGCCGTGTTCACCTTTCGCTCACTGGCCAAAGGCAGCTTGCGAACGCTTGCCATCATAATCATCTGTACCCTTGGCTATGCGGTCGCTCGTTCAATTTTCGATCCGGCTACGGGTGCTATCGAAAAGGTCAATCCTGCAGCCACCGGGTATCTGGGTGGACTCGGACTACCCATCTTGCTGTCATGGCCAATAGGGGGTCTGCTGGCAGGTTGTGCCGCCTGGGTTGTCGGCAAGATCACGCTTGGCCTCAGAACAGACTATCTGGCTATCGCCACTCTGGGTATTTCCGAGATTATTGTCGCCATGCTCAAGAATGAGGACTGGATGACACGCGGTGTCAAGAATGTGGTCGGTCTTCCACGGCCAGTCCCCTACGAAATCAATCTGCAGCAAAGCGATTGGTTCATACAATTGTGCACCCGACTGGGTACAGAGCCGGTGACGTTCTCCAGCATCTTCGTCAAGCTGTGTTACGCCAGCCTGTTTACCGTGGTCTTGCTTGTTGTACTGTATCTGTCAGAAAAAGCACTGCGCTCTCCATGGGGACGAATGATGCGGGCCATCAGGGATAATGAAGTGTCGTCCAATGCCATGGGTAAAAACGTTACGGCCAGGCACCTTCAGGTTTTCATACTCGGCTCGGTCGTCGTCGGCATTGCCGGTGCCATGCTCACAACTCTCGACGGTCAGCTCACACCAGCGTCTTACCAGCCTTTGCGATTTACCTTTCTCATCTGGGTCATGGTTATCGTTGGTGGATCGGGCAACAACTGGGGGGCTGTGCTTGGCGGCTTCGTCATCTGGTTTTTCTGGATACAGGCAGAACCCATGGGCACCTGGCTAATGGATGTCATTACAGCTAACATGGATGCAAATAGTGCATTGCGGGCTCATCTGCTGGACTCGGCCCAACACATGCGCCTTATGACCATGGGTCTTATTCTGCTGCTTGCCCTGCGCTTCAGCCCCAGAGGGCTTATTCCAGAACGGACCGGGAGGTAGAACGTGGTCAACTTACCGTATCCCCGGCATAATTTACAATTTATGAAAATCAAGACCAAAGAACTGGCACAGAAATAATTTTCTGGCACCCAAATTGCTCAGTACGGTCAAGCATTAACACCAACGGCACGAGAAGCCGCATCAGTACGCTTGGGAGAGCAACGCGATGTACCTGCGACATTTGCGAAATCTGAGTTTGAATTCCGACTCGGACTTTCGCGCAAAAGCGACATTGGGTGTGGCATTAGCAGCTCTCGGCTTACTGTTTCCGATTGCAATCCTCAACTTTGTCCACGGCACTGTGCTAACCGGTACAGGTTCATTGGGCATCGTCATACTGCTAGCGACCAACGTCCTGTTGGTACTTAACGGTCGCTGTCATCAGAACCTGACGCTGTTTGGCCTTGTGCCGGCAGGCATGATTTTCATGATCACCGTGTTTGAATATGATGGAGTGATTGGCAGCCTTTGGTGTTATCCCTCGATAGTAGCCTGTTACTGCATGCTCTCAGAGCGCCGCGCCTGGTTTGCCAATCTGATTATTCTTGGTGTCAGCCTTAGTATGGCCGCTATCACCTTGCCGCTGAAATATTCCCTTCGTATCACCGCAACCCTAATTGCCCTGAGTCTGTTTTCGGCGATACTGGTGCGTGTCATCGATCAACTTAACCATAAACTCCAGTATCAGCTGGTTCGCGACCCACTGACCGATCTGTTCAATCGACTAACCCTGAAAGATAAACTCAGTCATGCCATAAAGCGGCAACGCCATGGCATCAATGCTTCTATTCTGGCCATTGACGTTGACCACTTCAAAGCCATCAATGACAAATTTGGACATGATGTGGGGGACAAGGTACTGGTGAAACTGGCAGGGATCTTGAAAAATAACCTGCGCGATGGTGATCACGCATTTCGCACCGGTGGCGAAGAATTTCTGGTGTTACTCAATGGCAGTGCGGAAAAAGAAGCCCATCACATCGCTGAACGACTCCGACGTGAAATTGAAGTTGCCGATATCCTTGCTCGCGAAAGTGTCACGATCAGTATTGGAGCCGCTTGCTATTGTCATGATGAGAACTGGACTGAGTGGGTAAAACGTGCCGACAATTACCTTTACACCGCCAAAAGAATGGGACGAAATCGCGTCACCTTAGCCAGCATAAGCAACGTTGTGGCGATTACAGACAGGAACCTCACCAAGGCAGGCACCAAAGCAGATCTGTAGCAGGTATCATGGCGACCTGACCGTCTACATGATTTCTTGAACGACATGGCGCACACCACGGCCAGCGCACTCATTGGTATTCTGGAGCGGTACGGCGTCAGATGCGTCTTCGGCATCCCGGGCGTCCATACCCTTGAGCTGTATCGCGGGTTGGCGACCAGCTCCATCCAGCACATCACACCCCGACACGAGCAAGGTGCGGGCTTCATGGCAGATGGCTATGCGAGGGTATCCGGTAAACCAGGCGTGTGCTTCATCATCAGTGGACCCGGCATGACCAACGTCCTGACCGCCATGGGTCAAGCTTATTCAGAATCGCTACCGATGCTTGTCATATCGTCTGTCAATTCACATGGTCGCATGGGCTCAGGTGATGGATGGTTGCATGAACTCAGTGATCAGCACGCCGTGGTAAAGGGTGTCTGCGCGTTTAGCCACACCGTGCATCACGCGGATGAACTGCCTCAAGTGCTGGCACGAGCGTTTGCGGTATTTGATAGTCAAAGACCGCGCCCGGTGCATATCGAGATCCCGATCAATATACTCTCAGCGCCTTACTCGATGCCTGGTAAGTTATTGCGCGACGGTTTGCGCCTGAGCCCACCCAGAGCTTGTGCAGCAGGCATCCGGCGAGCGGCCAATGATCTGTCCAAAGCCCGCTGCCCCGTTCTGCTGATCGGTGGTGGTGCCGTGCATGCTAGCGACAATATCGTCAAACTGGCTCAGTGGCTGGACGCGCCAGTGGTCATGACAGTAAACGCGCGTGGCGTCATAGCGCACCATCACCCTCTGGCGGTACCCGCCTCTGCCAGTCTATCCTCAGTTCGTCAGTTGATTGCGGAGGCGGACGTGGTACTGGGTATTGGCACAGAAATGGGGCCCACCGATTATGACTTCAATGAAGATGGGCAATTTGAAGTAACAGGGCATTTCATTCGTATCGATATCGATGCACAACAACTGGTTCGAAACCAGACACCGCAACTGGGCCTGACAGGCGACTCCAAAGGTACCACGAGCGACTTGCTGCTGGCGCTTGAGGATCATCACTCAGCCTCCTCGCTCACCGGTGCGTCACGTGCTGCCGCTGCACGACACAACTCGCTCACCAGTCTGGACACACGTTATCAACGCTATATCAGAACCCTGGAATACATCCGAGATTTCTCTTCGGATGTTGTCATCGTGGGGGATTCCACGCAGATCATCTACGCGGGAAATTGCACTTTTGGAATGAGTAAACCTTCCTCGTACTTCAATTCGGCCATGGGGTTTGGAACGCTGGGTTATGCTTTACCTGCAGCCATCGGCGCCGCCATTGCCGATTATCTAAGGCCCGTCGTTGCCATCAGCGGAGACGGTGGTTTGCAATTCTGTCTCGCAGAACTAGCAACCGCTGTGGACGAAAAACTCAACCTGACTCTCATCGTTCATGAGAACGGTGGCTATCAGGAGATTAATCGGTTTATGCAAGAACAGGCTATTGAGCCAGTTGGCGTCAACTTGCTTGTTCCTGATCTGCAAAACGTAGCAGCGGCCTGTGGGTGGCATTGCATCGCGCCAGACTCACTAGAGCAACTGCCGGACATTCTGTCAGCTACATCAACAACAAGCATACCCACGCTTGTTGTGCTGAAAGACAGAGTGTTTGACGACATCTGCGACACTTGAGCCTGAGCTATCACGACAACTTGTATGTGGCGTGGTAGTGCGGACCCAGCTGGCACTGGCACTGTGTACCGGCTGGTACAGCCAACTGACAGTAATCACACAAGCCAGCGCCACTGGGTTCAAGCGTACGCGTCAGCTCGACGCGGTCATCAAATACAAAACAATCGCCCTGCCAGTGCGATGAATCACTCAGTTGCAGATAGTTGATTAACCCACCCTCGATCTGATATACCTCGGTGAAACCCTCAGCCAGTAGCCAGGGAGCGGCTTTCTCACAACGAATACCACCTGTACAGAAAGTCACCACAGGCTGTGATTTGTCCAGCCGACCCTGCGTCAGTGCAACAGCAATCGCCTCCTTGAAGTGCCTAAAATGCTTGATATCAAGATGCGTGGCCTGTTTGAAAGTACCAGACACAATCTCGTAATCATTTCGGGTGTCGAGTAAGGTGAACGGACGATTTTCTGCAAGCCATGCATCAAGCTCGTCTGGCTGGATGACAGGGGCATCGGGTCGTGCATGCGCACCGCCCACCGGCTCATCACCATCAAATGCAATGATCTCTGCACGCACCCTTACGCGCAGACGCTTGTGCGGCACAAATGATGACACGGTCTCTTTCAACCAGATACCTTGCAGACTTTCATACTGCTCCAGGCAATCAATGGCTGCATCAGTCTGCCCGCGAGTGCCAGCAAGCGTAATATTGATGCCTTCCGATGCCAGCAGCACCGCACCCTTGACACCGGTGGCTGTCAGCGATGATTTAAGTGTTAGCTGTAGCGACTCCGGGTCTGCCAACGGTGTGAAACGATAACCGCTGAGATTAATGACAGGTGTATCTGACATGGTACTAGGAGCCTGCGCGGCCGGAGGCGGCCCCGTAGAAAGCGATCGAGCGAGAGTAGTCCAATTTTGAGTCAAATTTTGTGCTCATTTGAGGAGTTTAGCTGGCTAAGTGACGAAAATGAGCGCAAAATTTGGCCAAAAGTGGGCTGCTCGTAGCCGATTGATTTCTGCTGCGCAGGCTCC
>JBGCGC010000018.1:0-74151 GCA_045110475.1 Granulosicoccus sp. | reverse complement strand
CCAAGAATTACCATTGGCTTTGAATCGATCAAATTGATTGCCTTTATTCTTACGTGTATCGTAAATGCAGCGAATTTCGTGCCTTTCTCACCTGATTAATCTCCGATTGGTAAGTGTCTTCGTTTCACTTGTGGGGGGGGGGGGCGGGTAGGGTCAAAGCAGGGCACGCATATTGCTGAATGGCATTACCTTCTGCCTTGTCCATACCCGCATGATTTTCAATATCCACAGGATATTTATTACTACTTTGTTTGCTCTACTAATCCTCAGCGTGATTTCTTGCTCTGATGAAGTGCTTAAGCTTGATACTGACTCCATTTCAGAGCCTGCCGCACAAGCAGCAATAAAAACCGACAGCCAACTTCCTGACCCAATCCCAGACTCCCCTGATCCTCGACCAGACATCGTTGTGGTTGTGGCAGATGATATGCGGTGGGACATCATGAGCGGACAAGGGCACCCGTTTGTTCGCACACCTAATATTGATCAGTTCGCAAAAGAAGCTGCGATGATGGAAAACGCGTTTGTGCCCTTGGCAGTCTGTTCTCCATCTCGCGCAGCAATACTCACTGGTAAAGAACCACACTTGGCTAGCGCCCCACGCATAGCCTGGCGCAATAATTCGTTCCTCAAAACGCAACGCACCTTTGCACAAGATCTACAGGCTGCGGGTTACACTACGGCTTATATTGGCAAATGGCATCTGGGAGATGGGTCGTTACCGAAGGAAGGCTTTGACCATTGGGAAAGTTTTGATTGGTTGGGCGATATGTTTGACCCAGTAGTCCATATAAACGGAAAATCCAAACAATTTACCGGGTACGCTGACGATATTCTAAGCTCGCGGGCAGACCAGTTCATGAAAGCGCACGCAGATTCAGACAAACCCATCTTTCTCATGGTTGGTCTGAAAGCACCACATTTGCAGTTCGAGCATCCCAAACGTTATGACGATGCCTACGCTGACGTTGAAGTCCCCAAACCAGACAGTTACAACGAGGATTTCAGCACCACAGGAAAAGTGCAAGAGATTAAAGACTGGCTCGGAATGGACACGTTCCCCTGTGGGCTAAAGTGCTTTCAAGGCAAATGGGATACTTACATTAAAAAACACTACAGAGCCATTCTGGGTCTGGACGATTCTGTCGGCACACTACGCGCAGCAACCTCACATCGCAAGAAAACTGACAACACACTATTTATCTACACAAGCGACAATGGATATACCTTGGGCGAACATGGGCTAACAGAAAAGCATATGATCTATGAAGAGCCTATAAGAGTACCCTTTCTCATCGATTTTCCAGGCACAGACGATTCCGGATATCGCTTCGATGGCATGGTAAGTACATTGGACATTGCACCAACTGCACTAGACTACGCGCAAGTCGACATTCCAGAGTACATGACAGGTAGAAGTTTAAAACCACTCATTGATAACTCTGTTACAGAAGAGAGTAAAAAATCAACCTGGCGAGATGAACTATTTTTGGTGTACCCCGAATGGCAAGTCGGATTAAGAACAGACCAGTACAAATATATTGTATCGCTGAAAAAGGAAAATCATATTGAACTATATGACTTGTACAGCGACCCCAACGAAATGCAGACATTGCATGACGATCCTGCCTATGCGGATGTCCTATTAGAAATGCAACAACGTTTCGATGCATTGACTGAGGCAAATGAATGGTCGCGTCGCATAACCACCCCCGTGGACAAGCTGTTAGTCTCGTCACCTATCGATAGAGAAAAAGCCAACGAAATAGCGCAGTCTATCTCAATGGGACCCACACCCGACACCACAAACGTTGACGCCTATGGAACAACCTGGCGTGAGATAGTAAGAACCAACAACCAGTTTTATATTGGTAACGAGGTACCTCCTGACAGCACAGTGCTCGTGGCTTTGCCATTAGAGCGCGGATTAACGTGGGATCCGCATGTTCGCGTGTTCCTGAATTCCGTTTACGAGGCTACCATGTATATAGAAGGCGAACGTTTATGGGATAACCACGAACACCGGCCACTGAACTACCCTAACCCCCCTATTGTGGAAAAGCAGACCTTAATGGTTATGCGATTTGATGGACAAGATACGATGAGAATTAATATGAGTGTTGAAGCTCCTGAGGGGGGCGCTCTTGTTTTACCGCTGGAGGATGATATGGAGCCGACTTCGCGAATTCGTCAAATTGACTGGTTGGGTGAGTGGAATGAGGAATTTATGTGTTCGACGGAATGGTGAGTATTCTGGTTATAATCTACAACACGTTTTTTTTATACATTTTTTCTCGCTTGCCACCGATTTGGAAAACATAAGATGTAGATGTGTCATTATCAAGGCAAACTGTCGGTCTAATTACCAAGGGACCTCGTAGCGGTAGCGTATCAATCGTTTGGTTTTTGAGTAAGTCGCTTGCGGTTATAACTGTTTATAGCAGGTGATGTAGTTCGGTGTAATCGCAGGGCGCGAGATTGTATTTTTAACTGTGTAAATGCCCATGATTCACATTGTCCTACCAATAGGACTGAATCATGGAAACACCAATGGATGAGAAACTCCTTCGTCAGCTGACAAAGAACATAGCCAAGGACATTAAGACTGAAGCCGATCTTGGAGATTTTTCGAAGCTGCTGAAGAAGATTGTTGAAACTGCTCTGGATGCGGATCTGACGTAACACCTCGGGTATTAAAAACACGACCCGAGTGGGGACGGCTCAGGTAACAGCCGTAATGGCCCGCCGAACTTGCCGCTCAGTGCCCGGATCAGACATTGTATGCTCTGGAACTGTATGCCGGTGCGTGGGCTAACGATGCACATTGCAAAGAACAGGGGCTCGATCCTGAGCAGCGTCAGGCCTATCATCACAAGCATTCATTGCCGTTGATGGATGAGCTGAAACAATGGTGTCAAAGACAAACAGCAGAAGGTGGACCGGTGGAGCCGAACAGCAACCTGGGACGTGCGATGGCCTACTTCGAGCGCCACTTTGAGGGGCTGTGTGCTTTTTGCCATATCCCGGGAGCGCCCGTGGATAACAACGAGTGCGAACGACAGATCAAGCTTATGGTGAGAGGGCGTAAGAATTTTCAATTCTTCAGAACTGAAAATGGCGCAGAGGTCTCGGACAAAATCACGTCGATACTGGCTACGTGTATGGAATCGGATGTGAATGCGCTGGACTATTTGATTGCACTACAAAGAAACCAGCTAGCGGTACGGGCCGTACCTCAGAACTGGATGCCGTGGAATTACCCCAGCCAGACATAATAGTCATGGCGTAACACAGCGCAGCGTTGCATTTTACTGGGCTGCCGGAAGCTCACGATCGAAGAAGTGTCTGAAAGGCGATCACGGAGATATTGATATCGAGGTGCCTCGTGATCGCGCTGGTCATTTCGAGTCGATGCTGGTCAAGCCTGGATGATCTGGCGCGTCAGATCTCACAGGGGCCAACGCCTGATACCAATATGACAGATGAACATGGGCTAACGTGGCGCTCTGTGGAAAATTCCGGAACTGGTTTTGCTCTGGGTGAAAATATCCCGGCAGACAGTTCGGTACTGATTGCGTTGCCGATGGAACGCACTGTCGATTGGGATCCCTACGCTCGAGTACATACCATTCCCAAATGGCGCTCGCCCAGTGTGTTGTATGTCAAAGGTGAACCTGTATGGGATAACTACGAACGACGACCACTGGATTTTGCTAACCCCCCCATGGTGGAACAAAAAACCCTCTCAGTGTTGCGTATAGACGGTAGTGGATCGCTGTCACTTGATATAGAGCTGGAGACCTCAGCCGGTTCTCTGGTGCTGCCTCTTGAATCCGCCGCGCCGTTTAATACGCTTGAGCCGCGTGGGAGCCTTGAATGGCTTGACGACTGGAACAAGCAGTTTCTGTGCGAAAAAGAAGTTGGTTGAACCGGGAAGCGAAAGTAAACCTTCATCCTGTGCTAAGGCAGAACATAAAAATCACAAGAAGATCGAATCTGCAACACTTTGTGTTTCAAGTCACGATGACACCCACAACTCCTTCACGGTTTCATCGTGATCAGTTTCAAGGAATGATCATTCTCGACAGCTGAGACTGTTGTCGCTATGGTCTGATTTGTTCCGAGGTCGATATAGGAATGGTCTAAATTGAGAACATCCTAAATGATCAACTTCCGTTCACACGGGCGGCCTATTGTCCCGTGCCTTGTTCTGTCGTTTGCTACTGTGCTCGTCAGTCAAACGGTATCTGCCGATGTACGTACAACCGCTGACTACATCGCAATAGACGTAGAGGCAGAAGATTTTGACGCCTCAGCGATCGACGGGCACGATGCACGCTGGATCCTCACTGATCCAACCACAGCGCAGACTGAACAGGACCCTGACGGTAATAATTCAGATGGCGCCGTTGGCAATAAATACCTTGAATTGCTTCCGGACGTCAGAGTGCGTCATGAGGACCCGTTTGGTCCGCCGACAGCTTACTGGGGTCAAAGAGGTACTGGGCCAATCCTCCAGTATCCCATTGATTTCCCCGAGGCAGGACGTTACTACGTCCATGCACGTGCGAATTCCAGTGGCACCGAGGATAACGGGATTCACGTCGGCTTGAATGGCGAATGGCCGATGAGCGGATTCAGAATGCAATGGTGTACGGGTGGCATGGGCTGGCAGTGGTCCAGCCGAGCACGTGCCTCTGGCGGTGCGGGTGACTGTGGTGTTAACTTTACTATCTGGCTTGATGTAGAAGAGGCAGGCATGAATACCGTAATGTTCTCTGCCAGAGAGGATGGGTTTGAACTAGACAGGTTTATGCTTATCAAAGATAAATCAGAAAATACGCGAGTCTGTCGAGCTGCAGGAGAAAACTCGGTTAACTGTAGTGACGGTTCTATCGAGACGCTCGATGGCTTCGTTGATGCTGCCGTGTCGCTGGAAACCGATCGAACCGCGGGTGTAGAGGGCGATGTGTTTGAGTTTAGCGCTGAAGTTTCAAACGAAGATGGTTTCGATGAAGCTGAAGATGTCATACTGACCTCACAACTCAATCTGGGAACAGACTGGGAACTTGTTACTGCGAGTGATCCATGTGTCGCGGCGGGTACAGAGTTAAGGTGCGATCTCGGAGACCTTGAGCCGACGCATCCAGGGGAAGATGAAATTCTGAGTTTTTCTCTGCGAGCACTCACAGATGGACAGAAAGAGGTGACGGCGCTGGTAAGTACCGGGTCAAATGAAGAAAAGCCTCAAAACGATACATCATCTGTCACTGTTGCAGTAGAGCGGCTCATAGTTTACACAACGTTAGCCAGCGCGATTTCAGTGGATCCGGTTGAACCACGGGTGCTCGATGAAATAGACGTTGCCATCACCATCGAAAATACAGGTGATTCCGTAGCTGAAAATACATTGGTTGAAGTCGAATTGCCAGCCGAGATGATTGTGGCTACGTTACCAGCGGAGTGTACGTCGCAAGAAGGGCTAACTTGTAACGTCGGAAATATTCAGCCGGGAGATAGCGAAGTAGTCACACTACAGCTTACTACCGATGTTGAAGGCATGTACCCTGTGTCAGTTCAACGATCGTCTGACAATATGGTTGACGGTTCACTCAGTGAGTTGTTCACCATTGAAGTTATGTCGGCGGAGGAAAGTATCGAGCCGACTGAGCCAACTGATCCGGTAGAACCAGTTGAACCAACAGAGCCAGAAGAAGAAATGGTGGAGCAACCTACCGCGCCTGTCGATGAGACTGATCCATCAGATTCAGAAGAAAGGGATCGACCACAAACTACAGTGGACACGTTAGATACATCTGGCGGTGCAATGCATTGGTTGTTTGTGATTCTTCTTATGGCGTCCGGTCTTTTCAGAAGGACTGCCAGGTAGCAATCATTTAAGGAAAGTTCCCGGGTAGTCATCAAACTTGCTGACTGTTCGGGCTCTTTTCTCAATACATACCGTGGTAAAAACTCTAGTGACTCCTACGCCGCATTCGATCGTTTGGAAAACTGAAACAGATTATTTTCTGCCTTTACCTCTTCTATAGTTAACGCAACAGTCGAGGGTTCAATAGTTGGGTCACCGGCGAGTAACTTTTCGTAGACACTGACATGTTTCTCGAAAGCTTCACCTGCCTTATAGCTATTCTTTATGGCAGAGGCAAACTCAGGCTGTTGTTCGGGATTTTCCACCGCCCGAGTTATTGCCGCTGCGAGAGAGTCAGGGCGGCCAGCCTGAAAATGAATACCCGTAATCTCGTTTTCAACTTTTTCAGCCATGCCGCCAATATCACTACAAATGATCGGGAGCCCATGTTTTCTGGCCTCCAGAATCACCACCGGAGAATTCTCCCACCATTTCGAGGGCACGATCATCCAGTGAGAGCCGTTCATTAGCGAGCTGAGTTCGGCCTGAGTATACGGGCCTCGCATGTTAACGACGTCCAGCATGCCACCCACCAAATGGTTAATCTGATCCTGCAGTTGCTTGGGCTGGTTTTCAAGCCCTGATCCGTTGATATCAAGTTGTGTGCGGTCACGAATTTCCTTGGGTAGCTTGGAGATTGCTGTTAGCAGGACATCGACCCCTTTGAACCAGTTGATCTGGCCGTAGAAGGAGAAACGTACGCGCTCTGCCAATTCAGGTGATTCTGCTTCGCTGCGCGTCGCCTCGATGTACTTGCTATCGTCAAGCATGTTCTCTATAACATTTATTTTTTCTTCTGGAATTCCCCAGGCGACATACCGGTCCTTGAGAAATTGGCTGGGCGAGATAAACGTATCCACTAGTTCAAAATGCGATTTGAAAAAAAGCTTGCGCATCAAAAAATCCTGAGGCGTGTGTTGTGGAAAGCACTTGACGCATGCCTGAGGAGTAGACTCGTGGCATAAGGTGTTTTGGGTTGTCATCATCTGCCCGCTGTTGTTGCATAGGGCGATGAACTCGTGGAGAGTGAACACAATACGAACCTGTGAGTTAAAGGCGCGGGCCTCACGGATCAATTCCAGACCCAGATGAACATAATGATGGAAGTGAATGATATCTGGATTGACTCTCTCCAGCGTATGTCGGAACTCTCTTGCAACAAGTACCTTGTTATGCTGGGAATGCAGGAAATAGTCGTTGCGGGTGGAATGCAACAGGATTTCATTTGGCCGCCCTGAACCGGACAACAGCGTTCCGGGATGCAGAAGCTCATCGCGATCATGGCGAGCCAGAAATACTGAATGGTACTCAGCAGAGGTATTTAGTTTGTTATGTAAATTGTAGGCGGCGATTTCTCCACCGCCTTTGGCATTGTCCGGGTGACCGTGAGAGATAACCAGAATTTTTGTTTTATCCGGCATTGGCTGTCTCCTCTTTGAGTGACACAATTCGATCATTCCACTTGTTGGTGTGTAGCCAGCAGTTGTAGTAGGTAAGTTCTGTCTTCCACCTGTCCGGTGTAACCATGGACTGTGACTGTCTTTCCAGATGGTATAGCGTTATATCCTCGGCGATGGCAACCTGGTGTCCGGCATCTCTGGCTTTCAGGCACAAGTCAGAGTCTTCGAAATCACCAAGAATGTAATTTTCATCAAACCCGCCTAAAGAATCGTAGACCGCTTTTGCCATGAGTATGCACGCGCCAGTGACGCATTCCCGGCTCTCCATCCCATCGGAACAACTGAATAAATTTGCTGGCAAGCCTTTGCCGTAGTGTTCATTTATCCATAGGTTGTCCAGCCACATGGCTTTATTAAATGACATACCATCGTGCTGGATAGATTCGTCTTCGTAAAGCAATCTTGCACCGAGCAGGGTGTTCTGTATTGCATCGCCTGCGCGAGAAACCATGTTGTCAAGCCAACCGGCCTTGCAGGGAAATACGTCTGAGTTCAACAACAGGATTTTGTCCGCTTTGGCAATGGCAACTCCAGCGTTGTTGGCACCGGCATAGCCAAGATTTTTCTCAAGATACAAGACCTTGAACGCCACGTGAAAAACAGGTGCCAGATAGCGACAACTTTCCCTAACCTCCGATGCAATGCGTGGATCGTCGATAACGTAGATGATTTCATGCGAGCGCATGGTGGGATCGCTGGCGAATTGAGACAACTGATGAGAAATGAAGTCATAGCGACCATAAATGGGAATAATAAGGCTGACAACGGGCGCGGTGGGTTCGTAGTGTTCGTTGTAGGCCACCAGGTCGGCGTGGCTATCAACTCGTGTCCTCGTGCTCCACAAGCTGCCAATCATATGTCCAAACGTGTGATCAAAAAGCTCACGTTTTCGAGTTTCACTAACGGGAATGAGAGTCAGCAGGCGTTTTATCACCGGAAAAGGATCACCTGCGACGCTCTGCACGGTCAGTGGAAAAAACTTGTGCATGTCGTTAACCAGTTCGACAGCCAGTGCATTGATCTGCTTACACGGCTTGGTACAGTCAATCAAGCCTGCAAACTGGTCTGGTGTATCCGGGGCAATAGAGAATTTACTCAACGATGCAGATGTTTCAGAGGAACGAAAATGATCAATATTTTCATCGATCCATTGAATACTATTATCATTGTAACGAAGCCCGATTCGCTTTGATTTTTTTTGTGGATCAATAAATCGGCATGTAATAGCGAGCTGGGTATCGTGGACTTGCAGGACGATGTCCGGGCGAACCTCCGGAAATTTCTTCAACTTGCGTGTCTGTTTGTAAATCCCTTCCTGCGCCTTGAAAATATTTTCCCGATAGCGATATGCCCGGTCTGCCCCCAGCTTTTTTTTGCTGTATGACATCATTTTTTTGCGCAACTTTTTCTGAAAACTCATAGCGTTACCTCCTTCAGACACTGTAGCCAAGACTATCGAGTTCGGTGCCTAACTCGCGGGAGAACACATTTAAAACATCGTTATTCAGTTCGGTTTTCCATCGTTCTACTGATGAATCAGCTGATGCACTGGTCATATGTAATTTCCGTACAGCTTTGTCTCCGTTGGCTTCCGACAAAGACATCTTCGAGCCGAGCCACTGTGACAGGCGGGTAACTTCCTCGTCACCGTTTCGAATCAGATCTTCATAGCGGACGTAGGTGCGTCGTCGGTCCGATTTGAAATCCACCAGGTTTTTCAGGAAGGCATGGTGTGTCTTGCACATTCGTGTTGCATATGACAAATCAGAATCGTCTGCCTGCCAGCCAAATGAATTAAAGCCACGCTTTTCATTAAACCGCTTGATTGACACCATTTCGTCGCGAGGATCACGAAGCAGAAAGATATTCATGGCTTCAAGGTGTTCGTTGGCATAAAGGGCTACCTGAGCTGGTGCTTTTTCGGCGTAAAAACCTTTTTGGCCAGTTTCTAAACCATACTCCTTGCGCATTGCTGCCGAAAACTCCTGCCATAGCGCCTTGAAGCAATTTCGAGATAGCTCGTCCTTGTCGAATGCCTCGATTGTTGAGTAGGGAAGGGGGCCAACACGATGGCCTTTACCCATGAACATTGTGTCGTTGTTCCATACGGCGTCAGACTTTTCCGGCAGCCTGATCATCCTTGCCATATTGTGAACATAGGTCAGATACCGTTGTTCGAATGGGTAGCGTCGCTCAAAGCACATAGTGTCGCTAGTGCCAAGAACTTGCATGAGAAGTGTTGATCCGGTGCGCCCGAAGGTGCGGATCATGACGGGTACTAAGGTGGACATTCAGGCAACTCCTGCCAATTTTATTAGGTTGGCTGACGGCATGGCTAGCGTCAGCACGTAGACTGCGTCTGCAGAATCTATGCCCGATACCTCGCCTGGACTTTGAAGTCGCGCCCTGTAGCTTGGTGTGAATAGCACCGGTGGGGGTGAAACCGGGTGTCTGTCGCTTGCTGTCGTTATCTGATCGCGGAACGTAGACCGGGTGGTTCTGCTACGTTCGGAGCCGGATGTATTCCGGGCATGGCGTGTTCTGCTGTCAGGCTTGTCGCGTAACGCCTCGCACCCGGTGGTGGCTTGCGCTGTGTAAAAGGTGAGTTCGGATGTGTGCGGCTGAACAGACAGATGCCTTATAATGGCCTACTCTTAGCATCAGTGATGCTTGGATTGACAAGTGCTCGACTGAGGTGCCTTGCAGCCTGTTCTTCTCCACCGAGCTTGAGAACAGGTCGTCTGGCAGTAGTTTTGCTTGCCACGACCACTGTAGATCAGCGGTTGTAGACCAGACAATTTACTGATTACTCTTTCTTAACAAGACCTCTACACAATGAATCAAGATACATCTTCACTCATGCGCAAGCGCGTTCTCGTCACAGGCGGGGCGGGCTTTCTGGGATCTCATCTGTGTGACAGACTCCTTGCAGATGGTGCAGAGGTTATCTGCATGGACAACTACTTTACCGGTAGTAAACAGAATGTTCAGCATCTCATGGACAACCCCGCATTCGAGCTTATGCGTCACGACGTGACTTTCCCGGTCTATCTGGAAATCGATGAAATCTACAATCTGGCCTGTCCTGCATCGCCCATCCACTACCAGCATGACCCGGTACAAACCACCAAAACCAGCGTGCATGGGGCTATTAACATGCTGGGACTGGCCAAGCGCACTGGGGCAAAAATTTTCCAGGCGTCGACCAGCGAAGTCTATGGCGACCCTAAAGTACATCCGCAACCGGAAGGCTACTGGGGCCACGTCAATCCGATCGGTTTTCGCTCTTGCTATGACGAAGGCAAGCGTTGCGCGGAAACCTTGTTTTTCGATTATCGGCGGCAGCACGACCTGAAGATTAAGGTCGGGCGAATTTTCAATACCTACGGACCGAGGATGCATCCCAATGATGGAAGGGTCGTGTCCAATTTCATTGTTCAGGCGCTAACCGACCAGCCCATTACCATTTACGGTGAGGGCGACCAAACTCGTTCGTTCTGCTATTGCCTGGATTTAATCGAAGCGTTTGTCAGAATAATGGCAACGGACGATTCATTTACCGGACCAGTAAATATCGGAAACCCCGACGAGTTCACAATTCGGCAACTGGCAGAGCAGGTAATTGCGTTGACCAATTCAAAGTCAACACTCGAATTCCTCGATTTACCCAGTGATGATCCTACGCAGCGAAAACCAGATATTTCGCTGGCGAGGAAAGAACTGGATTGGGAGCCCAGGGTGAAGCTTGAGCAAGGCTTGATCCGAACGATAGAATACTTTGACTCGCTACTGAAGGCCGGAAACAACCCTTCAGCTATAAACGCCAAGTCAGCGTAACCTTTCTCACAGAGTCCCTTTGGAGGGATCTGTGCAATTTCCCGTTGAGACTTAGTCTGTACTGCGTGATAGGGATAGGGCATTGTCTACGAGTTGCCTCACCATGGCCGCCTCTGCAGGCCAGTTGTGTCTGGTAGAGGCGACTTGTGTATCGCCATAGTGCGCACCGTCAGTACTGCCCGATTCACTACCCGGTGTGTTGCCAAGGTCTGATGCACCACCGTCATCTTTGGTAAAACCGAACACCGATATCTCGAGATTCTTCTGACCGGCGAGACTGGAAATTGCCAGTAAGCCTGCTGATGGAGGTGCTTTCAGTTCCTTGACGAGTGAGTACCAATTAGCCTGATCAAACACCGCAAGTTTCAGGTAGGAATGCAGTCCGACAAGCCGTGTCCAGTAGCCTGATTCACCTTGCAGGATATTGATTCCTGAAATTGCCAGCGCCTTGATACACCTGCGACCAGATTTTTTTACCTGATCAGGTGAGATGATGAGCAGGTCTGTTCTCTGCCCGGTGTAGCGCTGATAGTTTTCAGTGATTACAGGGTTGTTGAAACGTATAACGACGTCATGACAGTCAATAAATTGACCATTTGTCTTGTTCAGTAACGATGGGCCATTTCCCACGATAGCGACAGTCTGCTTCCGTTCATTTTGCGTGTTGTCGTTACATAAACCCTTGATCAACTGGCTGTCGAAGCGGTCAATCTGATCAGCTAACTGCACAGCCTGCTCCGCTTTTCTCCAATGCAGAAGGCTGAGTTTTTCCGGATAATGCTCAATCAGAAACTGAAGAGCCAGAGGGAATCGTTGTAATGTTCTTGTCCTCACAAGCGGACATCTTCCGGTCAGAAACCGCAAAACAATGTCATGAGCTGAGTCCGGATTTTCCAACTGCAAGTGAGCGCAAAGTAGACGCAGGACAGCTCTGGACCACCTGACATGCTCGGATAAAGGGTTTAGCATGTCGTGGAACGTTACAAGATCATTGACCGAAAAACCGTCAATGGCATGTTTGATCTGTAACGCCAGATGGATGTTTTCCAGAGTCGCTTTTGTCTGTGCCTGATGCAGAGCAGCATGTGGCAGACAAGCCTGCCAGTCACCACGTTTCCACCTCGTAAAAACGTCATCATCATCTGTCACAGATGATCGCGCGGCTAACAAGATCACCGTCCCCAGGTGCTGAGTCGCTGCAGACTGACGCTGCTGCTGTCTTGCAAGAATTGTCTGGGTGAGTGCAGAAGCTTGCGAAATTTGGATTGTGCCCGTGTCAACTGCTTCTTTGCAATGCTGTCTGATAGACCGTTAACAGGAATGATGGCATCGGTTGAACGCTGTTGCTTCGATATATCAAGGCCGGGATTCGGAACGCCTTGATGTGCTCCTATCCATTGGCTCAGTGTTAACCACAATTGATTTTTATTGCTTACAAGCCTTTGGGCACCAACGGCGTTACAGCGAGAATGTGTCAATAGGATTCTCTGATCGTCGGGATTAAAGTTTGTCCCATCATCAACATCTGATTTGCCGGTATGCCTCCGTGTCTCCGGTATCATTTCGTGCCCGTAAACAGTAAAACGACAGCCGGCATTCGCAGCATCCATAGCGAGTGAGATTGACGGTACCAGCGCTATCTCAGACTTCGCCAGCAGTGTCATCATCATTTCAGGTCTCGATATGACAACGGGGATGACGCTGGTTCTTTCTGGCAATTGCAAGTCCGTTACCGTTGTGCGTTTTAGCCATCGGCCTCTGCGCAATTGTGCGTTGATATTCAGTTGCACCACGACAATATCGTGGTATCCGTGACGATCAGCAAGAACATGCTGTAATTCCTTGTGCAGTCTCTCCTGGGTGTTCATTCCCTCAATACCCGCTTCATCAACGATGATAGAAATCGGTCTGTGACCTTTTTGAAGCGATGTTGCCAATTTCTCCGGTAAAGCATTGAATTTTGCGAAATGCAATATCGGCTCCAGCAAGCCTGGTCCGGGCATCTTGCCGTTAGAATTTCCACCAAATCGCGCATGGCCCGTGGAGGTGATCTCTGATGGCACAATCTTCTCAGCCTCGGCAAAGAGATTGACAGTCACGTCAGGCTGAGTAAATGAACCAGGAAACAACGGAGCAAATTCCAGAATAGAGGATGCCATTGATTGGCTGATATGGACCCGCACACTGTTTTTTGTTTTTTCAAGTGTAATCGCGCCATCAGGGGTATTCCCTGTGCGGAGCAGTGATTCTGGCTCCAGCAAGTTTCGCAACTCTGCGCATATTGAATCAAGCTGAAACTGGCACTGTGACGCGTGACGATATTGCATTATTGTCCTGGCGAGCTCTGCTCTTCAAGCCGCTCTGGAGAAATCACTTTCTGTTGCATTTGCAGGCAACAATTGGCCACTTTCCCACGCTTGAATCAGCGGACCGGCATAGTGGCTGGCAAGACAGTTTCTGCGAGCATATTGTGACAATTGATGGGTAATCGTGTTGTGAAAGTCAGAATTGCTTACTTTCAAAAGAGCTTCAAGCCATTGAGTCTCTGTATTAGCGAATAAAAGTCCGGGGCATTGGTGCTGTTCCAGGTCGGGGATGCTACTGGCGATCAGCGGGACACCCAGTGCTGCGGATTCAATGAACTTCACATGTGACTTTGAGTCATTGAAGCTTGACGAGGTCAGTGGTGCAAGTGTTGCCCTCTGACTTGCAATGGCTGCGGGTAGCCGGTAGTAATCCATCCACGGAATGTGTCGGACCTGGGCCTTTGGCAGCTGATGTCTGGGGTATTCCAGTTTGCCGACAATATCCAGTGCACAATCCGGCTTTTTAAAAAGCCATTGAGCCAGCGGCTTGCAAATGCTCTGAAAATCCTTGTCGTGGCTTCGCGTACCTGGAAGGTAGGCGACTGATAACTTGCGAGGTTTTTTGCTGGTGAGTGTTTCTGTGTGCTGAAGCCAATAGTCTGAAAGGCCATTGTGGACAACTGCTGATGGAATGGATGCGAAGCTTCGTTGCACGTGCGCCAGTAAACTTGAAGTTGACACCGTTATTGCATTGAATTTTCTCAACAGATTCGCATGGTCGAGGAAGCGCTTTTTGATTTTTTCGATAGACACAAACCCATTGATTACAGCGGGTGCTTCAAAAGCCAGTTCGGGATCAAATATAAGGTCATCAACGTCCGCAATGCACGGAATTCCCAGCGCCACTGCTCGCTCAAGAGTCGCCAATGACTTCTTTCCCGCTGTGGGCCGGAGCCAGCTTATCAGGTCAAATGCGGGAAGTTGTTCGAGCTGCAGTTTGTCAAGTTCCATGACCTCGGCAGTATGTCCTTGCCGCTGAGCCACCTCCGCGACGTTAAAACACCGGTATCGGGTGGAACCATCCCCGTAAACGCGCTCGGACAGGTTGGCATGAGTGAGAAACAGCAGGTTCAAGGTGACGGTTTCATAGTGTGCAGCTTAGTTCACGGAGAATGTAGCAAGTAGCGAACCACACGGTATTGGCTGCGATTGGCGCAGATTATGCTGTTTTGCGAGGATGAAACCTCGTAGCCCATCCGCACCTGCGTCTTCGAACGGTAACGAGGTGCTGTCTGCGGTTAGTTTTTCTTCGGGCATTCGGGCGATCAAGCACATAGCGTCCTTCTTGGGTGTAAACAACGTGTGTGCTCCCGAGTCCGGGCAGTTGAAGCACGGCAAGGTTGCAGCCGTAGTCGTCTGGGGGAGAAAGCAGAATTCTGTACGTGCGTTGCAATACGCCGAAAATAATGACTTGCCTGTCTGGTTTCTTGAAGATGGGTTTGTGCGTAACTGTGAGGAAGATCCGCATACCCGTAAGACCTACTCGGTGATGGTTGACAAGAGCGGCGTCTACTATGACGGCACGTGTCCCAGCGATATTGAGTCGCTTCTGAATTTGTCAGACAATGAATTTGATGAATTGTGCGATGAGCAAACTCTTCGGGAGTCGGTGCTTTGTAGAGAGATGCTGGTGTTGCACAATATTACTAAATATAACTATTGCAAGTCGGTGTTCAACAGTGAATCTGAATGCTCTAGTACACAGGATATCGTGCTGGTGGTAGATCAGACTCAAAACGATGCCTCAGTAAAATTTGGAGGTATGACACAAGAGCGGTTTATTCACATGCTGGATACAGCACATGTAGAGAACCCGGGTAAGCGGCTGGTGGTACGAACTCACCCAGACGTGGTTGCAGGCCTGCGCAAAGGTTATCTTCTCGATCATGCACGCAAGCTTGGAGTGGAGCTTAGCGCAGACGGAGACAATCCGATTGCCTGGTTGAAGCGGACATCACATGTGTATGTCGGAACATCGCAGCTTGGCTATGAGGCGTTGTTGTGTAACTGTAAGGTCACCACATTTGGTCAACCGTTTTATGCGGGTTGGGGACTTACAGACGACCGTTGTCCGGTGTCCCGGCGTATTCGAACACGAAGCATTGATCAATTATTTTTTGCAGCTCACATGGCGATCACTCAATACCGAAATCCGGTAAACGGCGAACGCTGGACACTTCGACAATGTCTTGAGCACGTGGTCGAACAAAAAAGGCAGTTTGCACGAAATGCGCATGCCTTTGCCTGTGTTGGCATAACTCCCTGGAAAAGACGCTATCTCCGACGGTATCTTCGTTCGCCGGATGGTTCTGTCGAGTTTTTATCAACTTTGTCAGAATCGACTCAACGGGTTGTTCCTCTGACGTGGGGTTTCACGCATTTAAAGACGCATGAAACAGGACATGTCGCCCGTGTGGAAGACGGATTTCTTCGATCCAGGGGGCTAGGTTCAGATTTTGTAGCACCATCATCTCTGGTGATCGATCGGCAAGGTATGTATTTCGATCGACATGCCCCCAGCGAGCTTGAAAAGCTGCTTAATCATGAACCGTGCACTGCTGAGCAATGTCACCGTGCGCGGAATTTACGCCAACTGATTGTGTCCTTGGGTGTTAGCAAATACAACGTAGTGCAAGACAGGTCATCAGAGTTTACATCCAGCTACGAATCTGCCTCGGGCAAAGCGCTTGTTCTGATTGTTGGTCAGGTTGAAGACGACGAATCCATCGCCCGCGGGTGTGCTGAGGTAAATACCAATAGCGCACTCTGTCAAGCGGTTCGGAAAAACAGACCCGATGATTATCTGATTTTCAAACCACATCCCGATGTGGAAAGTGGTAATCGCAGAGGAGTGGTACCTGACGCAATTATCAAGGAATATGTTGATGAGGTAGTAGGTAGTTTCTCGATCACACAGGCCCTTTCAGCGTGCGATGAATGTCACACAATGACCTCATTAACTGGTTTTGAAGCTCTTTTAAGAGAAAAGCGTGTTGTCACCTACGGCCTACCGTTCTATGCCGGCTGGGGACTGACACAAGATCAATTGGTGTGCAAACGACGAACACGCTCAAGATCACTTGACGAGCTGGTATATTTTACCTTGATCCAGTATCCACGGTATCTCCATGTAGAATCTGGCGAATTCATTTCTGCTGAAGCACAAGTTGAACACCTTTCCCGAGACGATACACGCAGTGCAAGCTTGCTTGGCAGCTATCGTTGGTTGAACAAAATTAACAATATCGTCAGCTCCCTGCGCTACGCGGCCTAGGAGCCTGCGCGGTAGAAATCAATCGGCTACGAGCAGCCCACTTTTGGCCAAATTTTGCGCTCATTTTCGTCACTTAGCCAGCTAAACTCCTCAAATGAGCACAAAATTTGACTCAAAATTGGACTACTCTCGCTCGATCGCTTTCTACCGCGCAGGCTCCTAGTTCAAGGCAAGGGATGTTTTGGCGATCCAGCAATCTGGGCATGGCTAATCGCAACACCTGCTGCATAGGTAGTTTGTGCAATACATTAAGGGATTTTCTAATTCCCACGTCATAGCGGGAGCTTTCTACCAAACGCGAGAGCAGGGTTTACATAGGGGCAGGGTTGAGTTTTTCTATCGTCCTTTATACGAAACAGTCGGTAGAACTCACTGGCAAAACTACCGATAAGATCAGTGCGTATGATGAGCATGGCACTACAACTCGATCATGTGTTTATTCTCACCACGCCTGGCGCACCTGCTGCCGATCGATTGCTGGAGCTTGGATGGGTCGAAGGCAATGCCAACAGGCATCCGGGTCAAGGGACATCGAACAGGCGATTTTTCCTGCCTGATTTCACAGTTGAATTACTGTTCATAAGCGATGCCGATGAGGCGGCCCAAGGTGCTGGCAACGGCCTCCGTTTGCTTGCCCGTTCGCAAGACGATAAAGCTTGCCCTTTTGGAGTCGTGGTTCGCGTTGCAGATGGCGAATCGGCCCCTGATTTTCCAGCGTGGCAATATGTACCCGACTATTTCGATGGGAAAATGTGCTTTTACGTAGGAGATAACTCGGATCGTCTGGAGGAGCCACTTTGCATTTGTATGCCCCCGAGCTTGCCTCAAAGGTCTCCGGTTCCAGAAAAGTATCAGAATCCGACATGGAATCTACATAGGCTGGATATTTCTTTGCCCATTGAGACGCCCTCTGTTGTCCTGCAACAGTTCGCCGCCATGGACAAGGTAAACATCGTATACGGAGAAGCACCCAGAATGACGTTGAATTTCAACAAAGGCGCTGCCAATGTGATGATAGATCTGTCCCCGGAACTGCCTCTGGTTATAAATCACCAAAGGTTTTCCTGAACTTCCCGTATCAAGGTGTACACCCGCGCCAGGAGCCTGGGCGGCCGGAGGCGGCGCAGACTCCTCACTCGCGATACAATGGCCGGCCAAACCTGCTCAACATCGCGTCCGATATGCTTCTGACAGACACTGCCAATCCTGATTTTTCACGGATGTCCGCAACGTCGTCGGTTGCTGATACGCCGCTGGCAAGCGCGCTCAGATTGCCTCGCGACGGTGTGTTTGTGCACTGTAGCCGTGAAAGTGGTTACACCGTTATCGATGAAAAAGCCGCTGTGGCCTTGTCTGGCGATACCTCTGGCGATACCTGCTTTCGTCTTCCGCCTGTGTACCCTGAATGGCTCGGAGATCGTAGCTTTACCTACGCCCATAACACGCGTTTTCCCTACATCGTTGGCGAAATGGCCCGTGGCATAGCCACTCCTGAGATGGTGATTGCCGCAGCGCGGGCGGGTCTTCTGGGTTTTTATGGGAGCGCTGGACTGCCTCTTCGAGAGGTCAGTGAGGGCATTGCAAAAATCAAGGCAGCGCTGGTCGCAACCGATGCAACATGGGGCGCAAACCTTATCCACTCACCGCAGAATCCGGGTATGGAAAAAGCGGTCGTTGATGTTTTTCTGCAAACGGGCGTCAAGCGCGTATCCGCGTCGGCATTCATGCAACTATCACCAGAAGTGGTGCGTTATAGCGCACTGGGTTTGCGTCGCGAAGGTAATCTTGTTGTCAGAGATACCCACGTCTTTGCCAAGGTGTCGCGCGTTGAAGTTGCCGAAAAATTCATGTCGCCAGCGCCGGTAGAAGTACTTCGCGAGTTACTTGCCAGCGGTGCTATCAGTGCAGAACAGGCTGAGCTTGCTGCCATCGTACCCGTCGCCGAGGACATTACTGCAGAGTCCGATTCTGGAGGCCATACTGACAATCGGCCAGCAGCTGTGCTGTTAAGCTCTCTTCTGGAAACTGCTGGCAGGATCGCTCGCCAACACGGATTTGATGAACGCAGTTTACGCGTTGGTCTTGCCGGTGGTATCGCTACGCCGCAGGCTGTGGCCGGTGCGTTTCAGATGGGAGCGGCCTATGTCTTGAGTGGATCGATCAATCAACCCGCTATGGAATCCGGGCTTTCCCAGCAGGCAAGAAAGATGCTATCCGACGCGAGCGCGGCAGACGTGATGATGGCGCCCGCAGCTGATATGTTTGAACAGGGAGTCGATGTACAGGTACTCAAGCGCGGTACCTTGTTTGGTCTATATGCAAAACGGCTACATGGACTCTATCGTGCTGGCGCCACCACCGAAAATTTAATTGATGGTGATCGACAGTGGTTCGAACAACGCCTGGGTCAGACACTTGAGTCAGCCTGGGCTGACACTTGCGAGTATCTGGCGCAAAACAATCCGCAAACTCTGCACAGTGCTCAGGCTGACGGCAATATTCGGTTTGCCTTGCTTTGCCGCCGCTATCTGTTCATGGCATCGCAATGGGCTCGGGATGGTGAACCGGGACGAGCAGCCGACTACCAGATCTGGTGTGGTCCGGCTATGGGAGCGTTTAATCACTGGGTAAAAGATACCTGTCTTGAGCCGCTTGAAAATCGCAACGTCAAGCAGATTGCCTGGAATCTGCTGGAAGGAGCCGCGCGCCTTACCCGAGCGGGGCAACTGCGATCGTCCGGAGTAGCACTGCCGGAGGGCGCCTTCCGTTACACTCCTCAATGGTTTGGGTAAACAACGGTGCAAATAGAGAACGCGTGACCAGCAATCAATACTCTAATGGCGAAGCTGAGCCTGTAGCAGTCGTCGCCATTGGCTCCATTTTTCCTGGCCGAGGCGATACGACAGGGTTCTGGCGGGATATCGTCGAAGGCGTAGACACTTTCACCGACGTGCCCCGTACTCATTGGCTAACCGAAGATTATTACGATAGTGACAGGTCTGCGCCCGATCGGACGTATGGTTCGCGCGGTGCATTCATACCGCCGACCTCATTTGATCCATTGTCTTTTGGCATACCCCCTAATTCTCTGTCGACGACAGACACGGCCCAGCTCCTGGCGTTGGTAGCCGCTCGAAACGTACTCGATGACATTGAGCGTCAGACTGCATGCCCACTGGATAAATCACGTGCAAGCGTCATCCTTGGTGTTGCGGCCACAACTGAGCTGGTAGGACAGATGATGGGACGGTTGCAGCGTCCAGCGTGGGTTAAAGGCATGCGCGAAGCGGGTCTGAATGAGTCTCAGGTTCAGGACATTGCGGACAGGATAAGCACTAATTTCGTTGAATGGCGCGAAACCACTTTCCCCGGTTTGTTGGGGAATGTTGTGGCAGGCCGAATCGCTAACCGTCTGGATTTTGGTGGCAGCAACTATGTCACTGATGCAGCTTGCGCATCCAGTCTGTCCGCCATGCAGATCGCTCTGCACGAATTGCATGCCGGCGATTCCGATCTTGTGCTAACCGGTGGTGTGGATGCGCTGAACGATATTTTCATGTACATGTGTTTTTCTAAAACACCGGCGCTGTCTCCAACAGGTGATTGTCGACCGTTGTCGGCCGATGCGGATGGTACCCTTTTGGGCGAAGGGGTAGGCATGCTCGCCTTGCGGCGCCTGTCCGATGCCGAGCGCGACGGCAACACCATTCACGCCATCATCAAAGGGCTCGGTGGTGGATCGGATGGTCGTTCCACCGCGGTTTATGCGCCGTTGGCCAGTGGTCAGGAAAGGACCTTGACACGGGCTTACCAGAAGGCAGGTTATTCACCCGATACGGTCGAGCTCGTCGAAGCGCACGGTACTGGAACCGTCGCCGGTGATAAAACCGAGCTGGAAGCGCTGCACAAGGTTTTTGATCCTGACGGAGCGGCAGCAGCTCCCTGGTGCGCACTGGGTTCAGTGAAATCTCAGATTGGTCATACCAAAGCGGCTGCGGGCGCGGCTGGATTGCTGAAAGTCATCGGTGGGCTCAGCCGCAAGATACTGCCGCCAACTATCAAGGTGCGCCAGCCAGCGAAAGCGCTCAGCGGAGATACACCGTTTTACCTGGGTACCAAGGCCCGACCGTGGATTCGCGGATCAGCCCATCCTCGTCGCGCATCAGTGAGCTCATTTGGCTTCGGTGGCAGCAACTTTCATGTCACCCTCGAAGAATACAAAGGAAAACACGCCGTGCAACCGGCCAGACTTCTGCCTGCTGAGCTGTTTCTGGTTTCTGCGCCAGACAAAGCAAGCCTGCTGACCCGCGTTAAGAAGCTGACCAACGATGTTGTCAATGAAGATGATCTGGCGCGTATCGCTACTGAAACGTGGACACACTTTGATGCCGGACATGCACATCGCGCTGCGATCGTTGCCGAATCACCTCAGCATCTTGAAACACTGTGTGCAAAGCTTGTTGCGTTGACGGGTCAGAACCGGGATGGTGCCGTACCTTCTGACCGGCATATTCATTATCGTAGTGGTGAGGTTGCAACGGGCAAGTTAGCCCTGTTGTTTGCCGGTCAGGGAAGCCAGTATCTGGGCATGGGGGCGGATATTGCCATGGGATTCCCGCAGGCTCGAGCGGTATGGGATGCAGCCTGCGATCTACCGGCGACGGCAGGTCTGAAATTACACGATCTGGCATTCCCGCCAACCTTGTTCTCAGAAGCCGCTCTGGAGGCTGCGAACCTTCGATTGACGAACATGCAACATGCACAACCTGCGATTGCAGCGGTGGCTCTGTCGCAGCTGGCGTTACTCGACAAGGCGGGAATTTGCGCTGATATGCAAGCCGGGCACAGTTTCGGCGAAGTCATGGCTTTGCACAATGCCGGGGTATTCGATGCAGCCACGGCCCTCACTATCGCCTGTGAACGGGCCGATGCCATGAGTGAAGCCGCAGCGACTTCCAGCGGCGGTATGTTGGTTGTCCAGGCTCCAGCCTCGACTGTTAGACAAGCATTGGCCGAAGCCGGTGATAATGGCATTACTGTCGCTAACGACAATGCGCCTGAGCAGGTTGTGATATCAGGTAATGCGTCTCAGCTGAAACACGCGGCAGCACAATTAAACGCTCTGGGTATCAACACTCATCAGCTTGCGGTGGCAGCCGCGTTTCATTCTCCACAGGTTGCCCCTGCGGTAAAACCCTTTGCCAAAGTGGTGTCGCGACACACCATGGCGCAAGGGGTGACACCGGTCTATGCCAACAGTACAGCCAGGCCATACCCCGTTGACAAGGCCAACTTGATCGAGCTGTTAAGTGAGCAAATAGGCGAGCCTGTCTTGTTCAGACAAACCCTCGAGGCCATGCATGCTGATGGTGTAACAACGTTCTTGGAAGTAGGGCCGGGTACGGTTCTGACCAATCTGGTACGGCAGACGCTGCCAAAGGACGAGGTTAGCGCTATAGCACTTGATGAAAAGCATGCTAATGGTGTGACGACTTTGCTATGCGCGATCGGCCAATTGGCGATAACGGGTGTTGATGTTGATATGAATAGCCTCTACGAGGGCATGCCGGCGCCGGTCTCCTGCGCACAACCGGGCAAGCATTCGGTAGACTTGCTTGGGAGCAATTACCAGAAACCCTATCCACCCCAGGATGGGCAAGCAGTAGGTTCACATAAGATGGATTCGGTTACGCCATCAGTTAGTACAAAGGAAGGATCAGGGTCAGTACCAGAGTCAACTGCAGTTAACACGGCAAATGAGCAAGGTACCTACATTAATCCGGGCAGTAAAAGCAAGGCGCAGACTGTTCAGGAAATTTCTGCAGTTCGCAAGACATCTCATCAATCATCAGCGGCGGCTACATCAACTATGGCAATGCAAAATCAACCTCCAGCCACTCCTGAGACGGCACCCTGTGGTCAGCCGCAGTCTGATTCAAATTCAACTTATACCAACGGTGCCCTTAACGGGAGTTCTGCGCAGCAAGCTTCCCTGTCTGCTGCCATAAGTCCCGCCTTGTTCAATGATGTGTCTGCCAGACACGCCGATTACATGGCGGCGATCACTACGGCACATCAATCCTATTTGCGCCTGGCCGCTGGTCTGGTTGGTGAAATTGTTGAGGCACCATTGTCTCAGTCAAACCAGCAAACCATGATGAGTAGTCAGGTCAACTCGATGCACACAGGCGTTGCGACGACACATCAACCGGCGTCCGTCACAGCATCATCACTCAACGGTCATGGCCATTTGAACGGTGGCTCATCTGCACATCATCCCGAACCAGATCGTGCTGCCTCGACGTCTGCGCTTGCAGACAATGTGACGGGAGCGAGTAATGGGGCTTATACCAATGGGTCCGGTAAAGCGCTTCCTGAGGCTCGTTTTAACGAGCCTGCTCCAGCCACGATAGCGCCAACGTCTGTCGCTGTCGCATCAGTTGCGTCCCCGCCTGCAAATGACAGCGCAAGCAATGGTGCTGCTCAAGCCAGAGTGAGCAACGATCTGGTACGCGAACTCATTGCAGAGAAGACCGGTTACCCTGTCGAGATGATTGAAGATGATATGGATCTCAGTGGTGAGCTGGGGATCGATTCGATCAAACAGGTAGAGGTTCTCTCAGCGCTGAGAACACAGGTGCCAGAGATCAAGGACGTCGGTACGGCCGATATGACTCAACTGCGTACCATAAGGCAGATTGCAGATTTTTTCGGCTAGGGGACGACGGGCGGGTTGCGAGTTCGGACCGTCCCCTGACAGTAAGTCAAACTGCACACCGTGAAACGCATGACACTGCCAAGAGTCATGTCGCCATGCGCTCGATTGAATTGCGGGAGGTGCTCGAAAAAACTGCCCCTGAAAAGGAGGCGTTTGGAAGCGTGGCCGTGATGGATGCGAATCCACGTCTGGCAGTAGCGGTCTCCGAAGCATTGAGCGCACGTGGATTTCATGCGCAGGTTACTGATAACCCCGTGGTTCGCATGGATACGCTGGTTATTACCGAAGCTCTGGGTGAAGGTAATGCAAGCGATGTGCACTGGCGTGTGCTTGAACAAGCGCGAATGTTCCGCGAAGCGGGTGGTAGATCGTTGGTTTTTCTGCAGGATACCGGTGGACGTTTTGCCGTCGGACCGACTCAAGGGTGGCGTGGAGGAATGGCAGCCCTGGCTAAAACGGCATTGCTTGAATGGCCGGAGATGGCCATTCGATGCATCGATGTTGCTGTTGATCCGGAGAATATATCGGGCACTGCGCGGCGGCTGACGTCAGCTCTGGGGTCTGCGCATAGCGTGGTGGGTATCGATCTTTCCGGGCAACGCTGCGTCATGCAGGCTGGAGAGCCACTACAGCCACCGCGGCAAAACGCATTGCCCGCGTCGGTATCGGATGGCCCCGTCTCTGATGTGTGGCTAGTGTCAGGAGGTGCGCGTGGTGTCACAGCCGCCTGTGTTCAAGCTTTGGCACAGCGAACTCCCGGACGATTTGCCTTACTTGGACGCTCGGAACTTGCCGAATGGCCCGCTGGCATCAAGTACACCGACGATATCAAGGAGCTGCGTCGACTGCTGGCTGCTCATGCACTGGCCTCAGGTAGTCGACCTGTTCCGAAGGAGATTGAACAGGCAGCGAGGCAGGCACTGGCAGGACAGGAAATTCGCGACACGCTGCTGAGGTTCGAGAGCATTGGGGTTTCAGCGCTTTATTACCCTTGCGACATCTCTGATAAGCAACAGGTACATGATGTTGTGGAAGGAATACAACAGGAACTTGGGGCCATTACCGGCTTGGTTCATGGCGCTGGCGTGCTGGCAGACAGCATGCTGATTGACAAGACCCGCGCGCAATTCGACCGGGTATTCAGTACTAAAGTGGGTGGCTTGTACAATCTGCTGGCGGCGCTGGGCGATACGCCGTTGTCGCACGCGGCATTGTTCTCATCGGCTGCCGCATTCTATGGCAACGTGGGGCAGGCTGACTACGCCATGGCTAACGAGATACTGAACAGAGTGGCGCTATCGTTAAAGTTGCGGTGGCCCGAGGCTAGCGTAAAGTCATTCAATTGGGGACCCTGGGAGAGTGGCATGGTCGATGAGACGCTTGCCGCTTATTTCAAGGAACGCGGTATAGGCCTGATACCTGTCGAACAGGGCGCGGCACTGTTTGCTGATGAGATGTTGAGTGAAGATTGTCATCAGGTGGAGCTACTGGTTGGTGATGTCTGGGCTACCTCTCAAACCGACTGACAATGACCGCAGCCGAACCCATTGCCATTGTCGGGCGCGGCTGCGTACTGCCTGGTTGTCATACGCCGGCATTATTGTGGCAAGCAATAGTCAATGAGCAAAACCTGCTAACCAGACAGCCTTGCCTTGCAACGGGAAACAACCTTAAAACTGAATCGTTGTCTGTTGCCACTGGTGGTTATGTTGAACATTTTGATCGGGTATTTGATTCTCAACGTTATTCTTTGTGTGGGGTAGATACATCGGCACTTGATCCGGTGGTGCAGTGGCCACTGCACGCAGTCATGGATGCATGGCAAGAGGCTTGTGAACCTGATGTTGCTACCGAGCGCATGGGAGTGGTATTGGCCAACCTATCGTATCCGACGGTAGGCAAGACAGATTACGCCTGCCATCACTGGATCAAGGGGCGTTCAAAAAAAAATGTGCTAAATGCCTTTAATTCGGGCTTGCCCGCGCAATTTATTGCGCGGGCGCTACGTGCACATGGTGGAGCGTTTTCTCTGGATGCGGCGTGTGCATCTTCACTTTACGCACTGCAGATAGCCTGTCGTAAACTACAGCAGGGTAGTCTGGATGTCGCCTTGGTCGCCGCAGTCAATGCCGCGCATAATGTCATGTTGCAACAGGGTTTTAGCGCGCTGCAAGCGTTGAGTCCGACAGGGCGTTCACAACCGTTTGCAGCCTCCGCAGACGGACTGGTACCTGCGCAGGGTGCGGCGGCTGTTGTCTTAAAGCGCCTGTGTGATATCAGTGAAGGGGATACTGTGTTCGGATTAATCCGAGCGATAGGCTTATCCAATGACGGACGTCGTGGCGGTTTTCTGGTTCCTGATTCTCATGGGCAGCGGGAAGCCATGAGTCGCGCTTATGATCAATGTGATGTCGATCCTGACAGCATCGATTACCTTGAATGCCATGCCACCGGTACGCCGGTGGGTGATTCGGTTGAAATCCGCTCTGCCAGTGAGTTCTATGCGCGAGACAGGCCCTTGCCAGTCGGTTCACTGAAATCCAATACCGGTCATCTGATCACGGTTGCGGGACTTGCCAGTTTGTTAAAACTGACTCTGGCGCTTGAGCATGACACCTTGCCGCCCACACGAATCGACGGGGCCCTTAATACTAGCTTCGAAGGATCGTGCCTGATGCCGCAACGGCAGTGTGAGCCATGGCCAGCGAACAGGATTCGTCGCGCGGCTATCAGTAACTTCGGCTTTGGGGGCAACAACGCCCATCTGATCATGGAAGAGTATTTGCCCGCTCGACATTCAAAGCCAATCGCGCAGAGCATCACTGAGCACAACTTACCTTCAGAGGCTATCGAAAAAGCAGAATCTGCGATTAAAAGCAAAGTTCCCGAACGGTTGGTTATCTGTGCAATGGGTGCGTTGGCTGGCAACGATCGGGGTACCGATCGAATTGTTCGTCGTCTGATGTGTTCGCCAGAGTCTGTAGCAGAACGCTGTGCATCAGTGACTGTGGACCCGCTCTCCTTGCGTACACCCCCCGCAGATTTTCAGCATATGGAACCACAGCAACTGGCCTTGCTGGCGGTGGTTGACGATGCACTGCAACAACTTGACATAGACGCATTGACTACTCGAGGTGACGATGGTACGGATAAACGTCTTGAGGCAAGTCGTATTGGCGTGTTTGCGGGTATGGGCTGCGCATCCGATGCGTGTCGATGGTTACTGCGTGATCGGCTGGTAGATCATTTTGGTGATTGCATGGATACAACCTCACTCGAATCTCTCAAGGATCGAGTGGTTGCTCCCATGACGGCGGCTGATGTACTGGGTGCAATGCCAAACATGCCGGCTAACCGAATCAACGCAGCTTATGACTTTCGTGCGCAAGGGTATACGGTATCGGCCGAAGAATATTCAGATATCACAGCTTTGCAACTGGGCTGTGAGGCACTCCATGCACATGATATTGATCTGGCAGTCATCAGTGCGGCGGACTTTGCCAGTGAGGCGGTACGTAGCACAGCACTGGAATTATTAATAGCTGAAAACTCAAGTCCTGACAATGGTAAATCGACGGCTTGTCGATTTACTGACAAGTCCTGTGCCATGTTGCTGATGCGTGAATCGACGGCGACAGCGTTTGGGGTAGATGTACTAGGGAGTATCAGACAATCTGAAGCAGGCAATACAAACAACTCATCCTCATCCTGTCGGGCGCTGATCGAGCGGGTTTATGGCTCTGCGCCCATCGCTGATACATTGTTTTCGATGATTGTTGCCACGGCATTGGCCAGTCGAGGTCAGCAGGTTACAGGTTCCATTACTGAGCCTCGCCTTGCAAACAGCGAAGCATTAGTGGTGGCGTTTGACCCCCCGGCCATACTGCCGAATGAATTATCTCCAACAAGAAATACTTCTTTTTTTTCATGGACGCTTGAAGTCGCTCAGGCAAAGGCAACTCCCGATTTACTCAGGCCATCACCGTACTTGTATTATGCCAGTGCGGACTCCCATCACAAGTTGGGCAAACTCATCAAACGAGGTGCGCTGGGTGGGTCAGGCCAACGCCGTATCGCGGTAGTGGCAGACAGTCAGGAACAACTTGAAAAACGTCTTGAGCAGGCGATTGATGTTTTGTCAGGATTGCCAACGACTGAATCAAGTTCGGTAACCGACTCGTCTGTGCAAAACGTCAAACACTGCGGCCGAGCAAGCTGTACAAAAGGCGGCGCACTGACACGTGGCGTCCCTGAAGGGATTCATATCGGGAGCGATACCCCTGATGGTGAGTTGGCATTTGTATTTACAGGATCAGCCGCCGCCTATCCACGGATGGGTCGAGGTTTGCTAATGGCTTTTCCTGCGCTTGCAAACAGGCTGGTTAGCGCATTTCCATCGGTCGTCAGCAAGGCGCATTTACTGTCTCAGTCAACTCTTGATGCCTATGAGGAGCTATGTGCGGTAACGCTTGTCAGTCAGGCACACACGCTATTGCTGAAAGATGTGTTGGGACTATCACCCGATGCGATACTTGGGTTGTCACTGGGTGAAACCAACGCCCTATATGCTTTTGGGTTGTGGAATGACACCTCAGGCCTTCTTGATGACAGTACCATTACAGGCATGTACGAGGAGCAACTTGGCGGCAAGTTCAGGTGCGCCAACGAAGCCTGGCGTACCGATGATCCGGTAGATTGGACAAACTGGCGCATCTACGGTGATGTAATTGCCGTGGAGAAAGCAATAGAAACATTACCTCACACGGATATCACCATTATCTACTCCGATGACGACTGCATCATAGGAGGTCCGGCTGCCCAGTGCACAAGCCTGATTGAACAACTCGGTTCTGTTCGCGGTACGGTGATGAATCAGCATCTGATCGTTCACACGCCGACCTTGCAACCCTACGCAGATACCTGGCGTGCTGTACATACCCGACCCACAGCAAATCATGCAGATGTACGCGTATACAGTCATGGAGAGCATCAGAGCTACCAGCCCACGCAGAAAAACATTGCCGATCAACTGACCCGGCAAGCGCTGCAGACCATTGATTTCCGAAAAATTGTTGAGCAGGCTTATGCGGATGGTGTGCGGACGTTCATCGAGATTGGTCCGCGAGATACGCTGACGTCCAGCGTTCACAAGATTCTGGGCACACGAGCCTATAGAGCGTACGCAAGTGACTGCATAGACCAATCGGATACCTATCAGTTTGCCCAGTTGGTAGCTGCATTGTATGCAGATGGATACCCGATAGATATTGCCGCTCTGAGTAGCCAGCTGGATCTCCTTCAGCTTCACCCCTGGACAGCGCGTACACCGCGCCCATCGGATACCATCATTATGACTGGTTTTGAAATGCCGGAATGGCCACCATCTGCATCTGGCGCCATCATGCCGCATGCACCTGACTTACCCGTTACCACTTACCGTCCGTTTGCCGTTCCTGATCAGGAGCGCCGTCGTGTGGTCAAATCAGTTGCTGTAAACGTGCCTCTGCCGCAGTACTCACCAAGGGGTCCAGGTTTTGACCACGAAGCCTTGATATTAGCCACGCGTGGTCGTATTTCCGAGCTTTTTGGTGAAGCGTTCAAACCGCAGGATGATTTTGCAAGGCAAGTCCGACTGCCGGCCCCTCCATTGCTCATGGTAGACCGAATTGTGGGTATAGACGCTGAACCCGGGGTTGATGCTACCGGCACTATCTGGACGGAAACACAGATCATGGCCGACGAATGGTATTTGCATGCAAACGCCATGCGTCCGGGTCCGTTGATCGAATCAGGTCAGGCAGACCTGTCACTGATTTCCTGGATGGGAGCAGACCTTCGCAATCGTGATGAACGGGTCTACCGCCTGCTTGGATGTGAGATGACCGTCCATGATGAACAATTGCCTCAGGTGGGTGACACCTTGTGCTATCAGATCGAGATTACCGGTCATGCAGAAGTAAACGGCATACGACTGTTTTTCTTTCAGTACGACTGCCGGGTTGATGGACGTCTCGTGATCTCTGTACGCCATGGACAGGCTGGCTTTTTCACCGATGCAGAGCTGGCTTCGAGCAACGGTGTGCTCATCGAACTTGAAAATGAGCCACCGGTAACGGCTAATCCTGCTGTGTTCGATACGGCTGGAGCATCGAGAAAAACCGCCTTTTCCAGAGAGGAGCTGGACTTGCTACGGGCAGGCGATGCATTCGCCTGTTTTGGTGAAGGTTTTGAGCACTGTGCAGCCCATACGAACCCGCCCAGTCTGCCTGGTGGCAAGCTTGTATTGTTTGATGAGGTGGCGCAATTTGATCCAGCCGGTGGCGCATGGGGTCGCGGCTTTTTGCAGGCTGTGGCTACGGTGCCTGTAGACGCCTGGTTCTATGATGGGCACTTCCACAACGACCCTTGTATGCCCGGCACCCTGATGGCGGAAGCTGCTGTACAGGCACTGGAGTGTCTGGCTATGGCCATGGGGCTTGGCTGTCAGCGTGACGGCTGGGTGTTTGAGCCTGTGCCAGGAGCATCAGCTCGCTTTGAATGTCGTGGTCAGGTCATACCCGACAAAAAGCATATTGTTACCTATGATGTGCACGTCGATCAGATTATTGACGGCGACACTCCGGAAGTGCATGCCGCGCTTGTGGCCAGTTGCGATGGATTCAAGGTGTTTTACTGTCCCACCTTCAGGATCAGGCTACGACGTCGGTGGCCCGTATCAACCGCTGACAGTGAAAAAATCTGGATAGGGCCACAGCAGGAGTCACGTGGTGACTGGCATGCTTTGCAAGCCTGCGGTAACGGTGCACCATCGGACGCATTCGGTGATATGTACCTGTCGTTGGACAACAAGGGGCGGGCGCCACGGCTGCCGCAACCGCCGTACCACATGATCTCGCGCGTTCTGTCTATTTCCACCCGTCCTAATGCGCCCGAAGTAGGAGCAACTGTTGTCACCGAATACGATGTACCGGCTGATGCCTGGTACTTCACCGACGGTGCAAATGGTGACATGCCATTCGCCGTATTGTTAGAGGTGGCGCTTCAACCTTGTGGCTGGTTGGGTAGCCATGGTGGATTTGCCTTGCTCGGTGGTGAGTGTTTTCGCAATCTGGATGGAGAAGGCCAGATCAATAATTCGGTTAATGCTGAAGCTCAGTGTATACGTGTTGAGGCAAGCATGACGAGGTTCTCTACTATGGGGCCGATGACGATCGTTCATTTTGATGTGACGGTGGATTCCAGTCTTGGGCATAGGGTGATGTCACTGGAAACCAGTTTCGGCTTTTTCCCCATGGATGCGCTGGACAGGCAGGTAGGACTGGAAACCAGTGACCAGCAATTGGCTACACGTGAGCTGCCATCTGAACAATTGCCCATTGATGATGCTCAAGGCTTGTTACCAACCGGGCAGATGCTGATGGTTGATGACATCGATTTCTTTGACCCGGCAGGTGGCGACGCAAGGCTTGGTCTTGTTCGCGGTTTTCAGAAAGTTGACCCGTATGCCTGGTATTTCAAGGCACACTTCTATCAGGATCCGGTACAACCCGGCTCACTGGGTCTTGATGCCTTGTTGCAAGTGTTGTTGCGGGGAATCATTCTCAAGGGTCTTGTAAAGGATTTTCAAACACCTCAGGCCCGGTACATCACACCAGAGCATGAACTGCGCTGGTCTTATCGTGGGCAGGTCACCCCCAGTGCACGGCAGGTGACGCTCGTGGTTGAAATCGAGTCAATAGTAGAAAATAGTGAGCGTGTGCTTGTGACCGCCTCGGGGAGCTTGTGGCGTGATGAATTACGTATTTACGAGGCAAATAACCTGAGTATCGAAGTTTGTGAAGGCGCTTAAAATGAATCGGCGTGTTTTGTTCATTGTGATCCAGGCAGATTGTTTCGGCGCTGGGTTTTGGGCAATCAACACATGCGCTCAGAAATCATTTTCGATGAGTCCAAAGAGCTGGATAGGCTGATTAAGCCCTCGTACTTCGTGACGTCCTCTATCAACAAACAAATCAGGGGCTGCATCCGCGACCATGGTGGTTGCAAGCACACGGTCGCCGATTGTCTTTGTCAGGCCTTCGATCCTGCTGGCGATATTCACTGCATTTCCCAGAACAGTGAAGTCAAGCCTGCCGGGGCTACCGATGTTGCCGTAACTGACTTGACCCGCATTGATTCCAACGCCTACGGCTAGCTCCGGCTTACCGGCGCCGGTACGAGCTGCATTTAGTGTCATCAATCCGGAAAGCACACTTTGTGCAGCCAGCGCAGCTTGTCTGCACTTATGCTCGCGATCGACGCTACTCGGAATCACAAAGATCGACAAGACACCATCGCCCATGAACTTCAGAACGTCACCGCCTTTATCCTCAACAGAGCGTACGACGACTTCGAAATATTCGTTGAGTGCATCCAGTATCTGTTCTTCAGTGGAGTTCTCAGATAGCGCGGTGAATCCTCGCAGATCGGTGAACATCACCACTGCCTCCAGTGTCTTGAGTTCACCACGTTGGATTGTGCCGCACCAGACCGCTTCAGAAGGGCCACTTCCCAGGTAGGTGCGCAGAAGACTTTGGGTGGATTTACGCATGGTGACAGGCTCCAATGCGCACGAAAGCCCTGGCTTGGCTGCTTCGATCATTTCAAGATGTTCCGGTGCAAAGCCGTTGGTAGAGCGTGTGGCGAAGGTACAACCGTGCTGTGAACCGTCTCCATAGTCCAGCAAGGTAGCGTAGTAGTCAGTGCCTCCTGCTTCTGCAAATTCGAGATAGGAAATGTGATCGTTGTCAGCGTCGAGTCCGCGCAGGCTTTTGTGTAGGGGGCGCTGATTTTTCAGAATGTATTCAAAAGCGCTGCCGATGTATCCGTCGGTAAGCATGCGCGCATGGGTGACGTCATAGGTCTCGGTGCCATCTGGCGTCCAGATCACACCCCACGCAATGAGTAAGGGGTTGGCAAAGCGCTGGCCTATATTGACCCTCCACAACGGAACACCTGCTTGGGTTAACGATGAACAAAAATAAGAGACTACCTCTATAGGATCGTCAGAGCAGCGACCCTTGGTCATCATCCAGTGGTTCAGATCGGCAATGGCATTCATGGAAGTCAATAGGCGTCCTTGAGTTCATCTGTGACTGGAACGTAAGCCCCCGGTTTGTTATTGTGATGCCGGTTTGTGTGATATCAAGTATATAAACGGTTTGCGCCTAAACGTTTCGGTGAGCAAGCAACTCTGCGAGTGTAGTTCGGGTCAGACTGTTGATTCCAGAAAACGCTGACTGACGTTGCACGGCAGAAAAGTGAATGGTGTCGGAAACTAATACCAACGAACACCCACGGGTGACCTGTTTCATTCATGAATGGGTGCTTTTTAATTCAGGAGTCTGCCAGAATTAAGCGGAAAATTGCGTCTTGGAATTGGCTGCCTGTACTCAACGCAGCCTAAGCCGGATAGCAGGAGAGAAGAGGCGATGACTAGCATGACCCGACCACAAGGGCTTGAACCGATCGAGACGGCCAGTACTGATGAACTGCAAAACTTGCAGCTGAAACGCATGCGCCACAGCGTTCGTCACATCTACGATAACGTCGCTCCGTACCGGAATAAGTGTGAGGCGGTGGGTGTCAGCCCGGAAGATCTGCGCGCACTCAGTGATATTTCCAGGTTCCCGTTTACCTCCAAGGATGATCTTCGGCAGAACTACCCGTTCGGACTGACGGCTGTTCCCATGGACGATGTCGTTCGCGTACATGCATCCAGTGGCACTACCGGTAAACCCACTGTTGTGACCTATACACAGAATGATATTGATACCTGGTCCCGGCTCGTTGCGCGTTGTATCCGTGCCAGTGGTGGAACCCGCAAGGACATGCTTCATGTTGCCTATGGCTACGGCCTGTTCACCGGGGGACTGGGTGCACATTACGGCGCTGAGCGACTTGGCTGTACCGTTATTCCGTTGGGTGGTGGGCAGACTGCCAGACAAGTGCAGCTTATTCATGATTTCAAACCACGCATCATCATGGTGACACCTTCCTACATGTTAAACATGGTTGATGAGATGGAGCGGCAGGGGATGGATCCGCGGCAAACTTCGCTGGAGATTGGCATATTCGGGGCTGAACCCTGGACGGGGAGCATGCGCACAGAAATTGAAAACAGACTGGGTATCGATGCGGTTGATATTTACGGCTTATCTGAAATCGGTGGTCCCGGAGTGGCCAATGAGTGTATTGAATCCAAGGACGGCCCAACGATATGGGAGGATCATTTCTATCCAGAGATCATTAACCCGGAGACCGGTGAGGTGTTACCGGATGGTGACTATGGTGAGCTGGTCTTCACGACACTGACCAGAGAAGCCCTGCCAATGATTCGCTATCGCACGCGCGATCTCACTCGCCTGTTGCCACCCAGTTCTCGATCCATGCGGCGCATGGACAAGATAACCGGTCGTTCAGACGATATGTTGATTATTCGCGGAGTAAACGTGTTTCCAAGTCAGATCGAGGAAATCGTACTCAGGATGGATGGGCTAGCCCCTCATTATCAGCTGACTCTGGATCGCGAGGGTCCTATGGATTCACTAACGGTAAATGTGGAATCCCGAAAGTTGCTGGAAGATAGCCGGATTAACATGATGGGCAGCGAGCTGAAACGTCAAATCAAAACGGTGATTGGTGTCAGCACAGAGGTGCGTGTCGTGCCGCCGGGTGGTGTAGAACGCTCGGAAGGCAAGGCCAGACGTGTCGTGGACAAACGTCCTACTCCGGTTTGATGCTTATACCGTACCTTACACCCGCGTACAGGAATCTACTTGTATGGCACCGTAAGCAATTGAACAATAAGGAAATTCAGTTCGCAAAGTGAATGCTGAGAGATCGATTTGCCGCGCTATTTGGCTGTATACTGACTAAGGAGTCGTTGGTAAGTCACACTGATTCAGGGTTCACGCTTGCGCACCGGCAGGATGCGCGTCACTGGAGGCGATCATGTACGCACAGATAGTCAAAACAGAGGGTTCAGGCGTCAAGCCGTTGGACGACATGACACCTGAGGAAATCGCTTTTCAGCAGCGTATCGACGACGATCAGAAAATCGAACCCAAAGACTGGATGCCGGATGCGTACCGTAAAACGCTTATCAGACAAATCAGTCAGCACGCACACTCCGAGCTGGTCGGTCAACTTCCCGAGAGTAACTGGATAACCCGTGCGCCCACGCTCGAACGCAAGGCAATCCTGTTAGCCAAGGTTCAGGACGAAGCCGGTCACGGCCTTTACCTGTATTGCGCAGCTGAAACTCTGGGCATCAGTCGCGACGAGATGTTCGAACAATTACACTCGGGCAAAGCCAAATACTCATCCATATTCAATTATCCCACATTGACCTGGGCAGACATTGGTGCGGTGGGCTGGCTGGTTGATGGCGCGGCCATCATGAATCAGGTGCCTCTACAGCGTACCTCCTACGGTCCCTACGCAAGGGCCATGGTAAGAATCTGCAAGGAAGAAAGCTTTCACCAGCGACAGGGTTTTCACATCATGATGAAAATGGCGAACGGATCCGCAGCTCAAAAGCGGATGGCACAGGATGCGTTTAACCGGTTCTGGTATCCCTCATTGATGATGTTCGGCCCCTCCGATCAGGAGTCTGTGCATTCTGCGCAGTCGATGGCCTGGAAAATAAAGATCAACACTAACGATGAGTTACGCCAGAAGTTCGTGGATCAGACGGTCCCTCAGGCTGAGTATCTGGGGCTGACGGTGCCCGATGAAAATCTGCGCTGGAACAAACAGAAGAACGGCTACGATTTCTCTGAACCGGATTGGGATGAGTTCTACGCGGTGCTTGCCGGTAATGGCCCTTGTAATAAAGAGCGCCTGCAAGCACGCGTTACTGCCTGGGAGGAGGGCGAGTGGTTTCGTGATGGACTGCTGGCCAATGCTGCTAAAAAACGTACCGGCCAGACAGAGGAAGCGGCATGAGTTCCAACAATACTTTACCTAATCCTGATGAAGAAGGATCAGATGAACAAGCATCGCGTAAACCCGAGTTACCTTTGTGGGAGATTTTTATCCGCGGTCAGCATGGTATGAGTCATCGACATGTTGGTAGTCTGCATGCCGCTGATGCCGATATGGCGATCAACAATGCACGCGACGTCTACACGCGTCGTAACGAAGGCGTCAGCATCTGGGCAGTTAGATCCACGCAGATTGTTGCCAGTGCGCCAGCAGACAAGGACTCCCTGTTCGATCCTGCCAGTTCCAAGATTTACAGACACCCCACATTCTTTGATATTCCCGAGGAAGTGGGGCATATGTAATGGCCTCATCGCTCAAGGCAAGCAATGGATTGTTTGAGTTTCTTTTGCAGATGGGTGACAACTGCCTGATCCTTGCACATAGAAATTCACAATGGTGCGGTCATGGTCCTGCGCTTGAAGAAGACATTGCCATTTCAAACATATCGCTGGATCTGATCGGTCAGACGCAACTATGGTTAGCACTGGCAGGCGACGTTGAAGGCGCAGAGCGCACGGCCGACGATCTGGCCTATCTTCGTGATGCTTTTGATTTTCGTAACCTGCTACTGCTTGAACGGCCAAATGACGACTACGGTTTTACCCTGATGCGCCAGTTTCTGTTTGATGCCTGGCACCTGCCGATGTTGCAGGGCTTGATGCAATCGAGCGACAAGCGCATTGCCGGGATTGCAGAGAAAAGTGCCAAGGAGGTGGCTTATCATCTGGAACGAAGCACTGATCTTGTCATACGTCTGGGTGACGGCAGTGCAGAGAGTCATCAGCGTATGCAAGCATCACTGGACGAGCTGTGGTCCTATACCGGCGAGATGCTTGAATCTGACGATCTGGACCCTTCTCTTGTAGCCGAAGGTATCGTTCCAGACAGTGAAGTGGTTGCCCAGGCGTGGCAAACCCATGTTTTAAAGGCGTTGAAACTAGCGACATTGACGCCACCGCAGAATGATTATATCCGGCGTGGTGGCAAGCAGGGTATTCACAGTGAACATCTGGGTTTCGTGCTCGCCGAATTGCAGTTTTTGCAGCGCGCGTACCCCGGTGCCGTTTGGTAGATGAACGCTGCAGTGGCTAGCACCAAACCATCGACTGATCTCATCTGGACATGGCTCAATGAGGTTCCAGATCCGGAAATTCCAGTAATCTCTGTTGTTGATCTTGGCATTATTCGACGCGTTGCCTGGGAACAGGAGACGCTTGTGGTTACTGTGACACCCACGTATTCCGGTTGTCCGGCTACCGTTGTGATCAACGCCGACATCGAGGCAAAACTGCGCGCTGAAGGGATCACCAATGTTCGTCTGGAAAGGCAGCTCTCCCCGGCTTGGAGCACTGTCTGGATCAGTCAACGTGGTCGAAAGCAACTGCTCGATTACGGTATTGCACCACCTGTGGAAGGTAGCGGAGCCTGCGGCATGGGACGACCGCAGATCACGGTGTGTTGCCCTCGGTGTCGCTCGACAGATACCGAAAATATCAGTCAGTTCGGTTCTACACCCTGCAAGGCGGCTTATCGTTGCAGAGCATGTCTGGAACCTTTTGACTATTTCAAGTGCTTGTGATTACAGGAGTGCGGTAATGGCGCGTTTCTTACCGTTGCTGGTGTCGGGGATTCAGCGCGAAACTCGAGATGCGGTTGTAGTCACGCTTACTCCGCAACACAAAGACAGAGAAGCATTCGACTTTACACAAGGACAATACCTGACCTTTCGTCGTGCATTCGATGGTGAGGAACTGCGACGTTCGTATTCCATTTGTGCAGGACGTAACGAAGGGGTGCTGCGCGTCGGTATCAAGCGCGTAGATGGCGGCTGCTTCTCCAGTTGGGCGAATGAAGAGCTCAAGGTTGGGGACACGATTGAGGCGATGCCGCCCATGGGTGCTTTCCACACAAGACTAGATCCCGAGCAGGCGCGTAACTACGTGTTTTTCGCCGGTGGCAGTGGAATTACCCCGATACTCAGTTTGATCAAGACCACGCTTGCCAGCGAACCAAGGTCAAATCTTACGCTGGTATACGGTAATCGTTCTATCAATACGATCATGTTTCGGGAGACGCTCGATAACCTGAAAAATAGCTACATGGAACGATTTAGCATTGTGCATATTCTTGACAGCGAAGCGCAGGATATTGATCTTTTTTCTGGTCGGATCGATGCCGATAAATGCAGTTTGCTTTTCAAAAGCTGGATAGATATCGCTTCAATCGACCTAGCATTCATTTGTGGTCCAGAACCCATGATGCTGGCCATTGCTCAATCATTGCGTGATCACGGACTTGACGATGAGCAAATAAAATTCGAGTTGTTTGTCTCCTCTCAACCTGGTCGGGCGTCGCGCAGGCTTGTGTCCAGATCCAGTGCAAGCAGACAGTCAGCGTGCAAGGCGACGATCACCATCGATGGCGTCACCCGTGAAGTCGATATGGCAAAGAACGGCGAAAGTGTTCTGGATGCAGCCCTGGGTGCGAACATGGATGCACCTTACGCCTGCAAGGCAGGGGTTTGTTCTACCTGCCGTGCCATGGTCCTTGAGGGTGAGGTAGAGATGGAAAAGAACCATGCACTTGAAGACTATGAGGTCAATCGCGGCTATGTACTCACGTGTCAGTGCTATCCATTATCGGACACCGTTGTCGTTTCCTATGATCAGTGATAATCCGATGAGCGAAAATACGACCACGAAAATGCCGCTGGAAAGCTACCTTATGAGCAATGGGCGGCTAATGTCACCAAATTGCTTTCACAGCTGCAACTGTCGAACTGAGCGTTAACGGACTAAAATCATGAACGTCTCTCTATCAGAATCGCATCGGACTGAAAGTTATGCCTGCGGTGAATGGGTTCGGGGCAGCGGCGCAGGTAAGGTTTTACTGGACGCTTCCACCGGCGCGCCTATATCGACCGTTGATAGTACCGGCCTTGATTTCAAGGATATGCTTATCCACGCACGTACGCGTGGTGCATCCCGACTCAGAGAGATGAGCTTTCACCAGCGAGCGCTATTACTGAAGCGCCTGGGCCAGGCCTTGATGGCAGACAAGGAGTTGTTCTACGCCTACTCAACTGCTACTGGCGCCACCCGCACTGATAGCTGGATAGATATTGAGGGGGGAATTTCCACGCTACTATCCTACGGATCCAAAGGCCGTCGCGAATTGCCAAACACGCGCATTCTGGTCGATGGTGATCCGGAGTTGTTGTCCAGGGATGCCAGCTTCTCTGCGCAACACATAGTGACGCCACTGGAAGGTGTTGCCATTCATATCAATGCGTTTAATTTTCCGTGCTGGGGCATGCTGGAGAAACTGGCGCCGACAGTGCTTGCGGGTATGCCTGCCATTATCAAACCTGCCAGTCAAACAGCGTATCTCACTGAGGTGATGGTGCGTCGTATCATCGCCAGTGGCATTTTGCCTGATGGTGCACTGCAACTGATAAGCGGATCAACTGGCGATTTGCTTGATCATGTGACTGCACAGGATGTCGTCACATTTACCGGCTCTGCTGCCACTGGACAGAGGCTGCGGGTACATCCGGCCATCATCAGAAATTCAACACGATTCACGATGGAAGCTGATAGCCTCAATGCAGCAGTTCTGGGACTTGATGCCTCACCGGACACACCTGAGTTTGAATTGTTCATCAGGGAAGTCAGCAGAGAGATGACCAGCAAGGCAGGGCAGAAGTGCACGGCCATTCGCCGTGTTATTGTGCCAGCGCAATACGCTGACGCCGTCTCCAGCGCTCTGTCAGTCAAACTTGCTGATATATCAATAGGCCATGCTGGCGATGAGCATGTGCAGATGGGACCGTTGGCCAGCATCGAGCAACGACGCGAAGTCCGGGATTGCATTACCGCATTGTGCGAAGAGGCCGACATTGTGTCTGGTGATCCGGACAGTCCACGGCTTGTATCAGGCGATGCTGAAAAAGGAGCGTTTATCAACCCGGTGTTGTTGTTCTGTGAGCGTCCTGAGGGTTGCAAGGCCATTCATGACACCGAAGCGTTTGGGCCGGTCAGCACGGTCATACCCTACACCTGTGTTGACAATGCCATAGACCTGGCACGTCTTGGTGGAGGCAGTCTGGTTGCTTCAGTGTTTACCGACGATGGGGAATTTGCGCGTGACGTCGTTGCAGGGCTGGCTCCGTGGCATGGCCGTATCCTGCTGGGTAATCGGCTGAGTGCGAAATCCTCAACGGGACATGGCTCTCCGCTACCCATGCTGGTGCACGGTGGTCCGGGACGTGCTGGTGGTGGAGAGGAACTTGGAGGTATCCGCGCTGTCATGCACTACATGCAACGCTCGGCGGTACAGGGAACGCCGAGGCTTCTGTCTTCTGTGACAGGACGATGGGTAACAGGGACTCCAACTGCAGTAACCGAAGAACACCCATTCCGGAAATCACTGGCAACACTGGAAATTGGCGACACCGTAGTCAGTGCTGCTCGTCAGGTCACACTGGACGACATAGAACACTTTGCACAATTCACTGGTGATACTTTCTACGCGCACATGGATGAGCAGGCGGCAAAAGCCAATCCCTTCTTTGACGGACGAGTAGCACACGGATATCTGATTGTCTCATTTGCAGCGGGTATGTTCGTCGATCCTGCACCGGGGCCGGTTCTGGCAAACTACGGCGTTGACAATCTGCGGTTCCTGTCACCGGTCTATCCGAACGACTCGCTGCAGATTTCCCTGACCTGCAAGGCGATAAACCCACGTGAGACTGACGAGCATGGCGAAGTCTGCTGGGACTGCACGGTCACTAATCAGGACGCGGCCGTGGTTGCGCAATACGATGTGCTGACGCTGGTGGCCAAGACATGGCCGCAATAGATGTCCAACCCAGATGTCCAACCTCGGGCTCACGTGGCTCGTGCAAACGCAAAATGCTGTAAGCAACGGAGCGGATCCGGTAAGGGCGGCCTTGCTGTCTAGCCTTGATTATTCATGAAGCCGCGGGGACGCCTAGTCCAGGCTAGGCGCGCATAGTTCTGACAATTTCAGTGAGTCCGTGCACACAATTGATAATTCGCCAAAGACTGTCTGCGCCTGCCGGACAGGGTTACCGCGTGACAATACAACAGTGTTATGCCTACAATGACAAAGCGCGCAAGCGTCGCTGCGCCTTTTAACTTAACACCGGGCCAACAAGGCTCGATAGCCGGACAATAGACGGTCCGGATTTCGATTTAATCAGAGGAAAGCCCATGTCTGGAATAAAGTCGTTACTGCGCCCAATGGCAGTCGCCACGATGGCCACCATCGCATCAAGCGGTGCTCTCGCGCAAGAAGTGACGCTGAAAATGCACCAATTTCTGCCTGCTCAGGCTAACGTGCCTACTCAAGTCCTCGACGTCTGGGCTGACAAGATAGAAGCGCAGTCCGATGGACGAATCAAGATAGATCGATTTCCGTCCATGCAATTGGGTGGTTCACCGCCAGAGCTGATGGACCAGGCTATCGATGGCATTGCCGATATCGTCTGGACTGTAGTCGGCTATACACCGGGGCGCTTCCCGTCCACCGAAGTATTCGAGTTGCCGTTCATGGTCGAAGATGCACGTGCTGCATCCTGCGCCTACTGGAACATGTTCGAATCGGGTATGGAAGACGGTGAATTTGCCGCTCTGAAGATTCTTGGAACCTGGGTACATGGTCCGGGTGTTTTGCACACCAGCGAGCCTGTCAATACGCCTGCCGACCTGCAAGGCATGAAGATCCGTGGTGGATCGCGTCTTGTAAACGAACTCCTGGAATTGGCGGGGGCAACACCGGTTGGAATGCCAGTACCTGCTGTCTCGGAAGGACTGTCAAAAGGTGTAATCGATGGTACGACTATCCCATGGGAAGTGACTACCGCTTTGAAGGTGCCGGAGCTTGTCGAATTTCATACCGAGTTCGAGGGTCCCGCTTTGTACAATCTGACGTTTGTGCTGGCCATGAATAAAGGTGTATACGACGGTATGGCCGACGACCTGAAAACGGTTATGGACGAAAACTCAGGTTTGGATTTCTCTATTTTTGCCGGTGGTACGCAAGCCGACGCTGATGGCCCGGCTCGGCAGTTTGCTGTCGACAATGGCAATGAAATCATCACCGTCACTGACACCAGTGAATGGGAGGCTCTGGTACGCCCAATCTACAATACCTGGGTGGCCGATCTGGCTGAAAAGGATATGGATGGGCAAGCTCTGATTGACGAAGCTCAGGCATTGATGCAGGGCGATTGCAAGGGTGCCACTGCAGAAATGTAATGGGTAGGAGGCTGTGGGCACTTTAGTGTTCACAGCCCGTCCCTCGTAAAAGCGAACGTCGATGCATACATTCGTAACGAGACTGGCCCGCAGCTTCGCAGTAGTCGGCGGCATCGTACTAAGCGCCCTGATCATACTGACCTGTTTATCGGTAGCCGGTCGTGCCATGAATTCGCTGCTGCATGGGGATGCGCTTCAAAGCTTGGTTCCCGGTCTGGCGAAACTGTTGCTCGCCACAGGCGTCGGTCCAATCAATGGTGACTTCGAGCTGGTGGAGGCAGGCATGGCCTTCGCCATCTTTGCCTTCCTGCCACTGTGTCAGTTGCATGGAGCCCATGCCTCGGTTGACATATTCACCGCCACCTTACCGCCTCGAATCAATCGCATTTTGCGTATGGTCGTCGAGATAATATTCGCCGCCGTTTTGATCCTTATCGCCTTCAAACTATTTTCGGGCATGGAAAGCAAACGGGCCTCAGGACAAACGACTCTGCTTTTGCAATTTCCGGTTTGGTGGGGATATGCGTTTAGCGTACCGGGCGCCGTGGCAGCAGCTTTTGTGGCGCTTCACATCGCTCTTTCCCGTCTGGTCGAGGTCGCTACAGGACGCATCATTTTGCCATCGGAGCTGGAGTCGGAACATTGAGTGATCTGTTCATCGGCTTGTTATCCTTTCCAGCTTTGTTGACCTTGATATTCTTGCGTGTGCCGATTGGGCTGGCCATGTTTCTGACCGGACTCGTTGGCCTCATTCTGGTTACCGGCGATACCAATCTGCCGTTTGCCCGGTTAAAGGCAGAAACATACACGACGTTTTCAAACTACTCCTTGTCGATCGTGCCCATGTTTCTGTTAATGGGACATTTTGCAACACTGGGTGGGATGAGCCAGGCCTTGTTCAAGGCAGCAGAAGGTTGGCTGGGTCACCGCAAGGGCGGGGTGGCTATGGCAGCAGTCGGCTCTTGTGCAGGTTTTGGTGCTATCTGTGGCTCATCGCTCGCGACCGCTGCCACCATGGGCCGTGTTGCCCTTCCCGAGCTGCGTCGCTATGGCTATGCCGGTGGATTTTCCACAGCCACACTTGCCGCCGGTGGCACGCTTGGTATTCTGATACCGCCGTCTGTCGTCCTGGTGATCTATGCCATCCTGACTGAGCAGAACATCGCCAAACTGTTTCTGGCCGCCTTTATCCCCGGTATTCTGGCCGCCGTTGGCTACATGATAGCCATTGCCATCTACGTTCGCGTCAACCCCGGTTCAGCCGGTACCCGTCCGCGTGTCGCCTATGCTGAACGCTTTAAGGCGGTATTCGATGTCTGGCCTGTGCTTCTGGTTTTTTTCATGGTTGTCGGTGGAATCTATCTAGGCTGGTTTACACCAACTGAGGGTGCTGCAGTCGGTGCTTTGGGTACCGGACTGATTGCATGGGCCGTCGGTGGACTTAACTGGTCGTCGCTGACCGAAAGTTTTTTTGTTACCGCTCGCGCTTCTGCCATGATCTTCTTTATCGTGCTTGGTGCAGCTTTCTACAACGGCTTTCTAGCACTGACGCAATTGCCACAGGAGGCTGCGATGTGGGTGTCCGCCAGTGGTTATAGTCCGCTGGCTGTGCTGGTTATCATCCTTGTGTTCTATTTGCTGCTTGGCTGTCTAATGGATAGCTTGTCGATGATTCTGCTGACCATCCCCATTTTCTGGCCAATCATGCAAGAGCTCGATTTTGGACTGGTTAGCATGGTCCAGTTACAAAGTGCCAGGCTTGATGTATTGATCGCCAGCGGTGCTGAGCTACCGGCGTCTGTCCTACAACAGGCGCAAGGATTGCTTGCCAGTGGGCAGGAGCTATCGCGTGAGATCACCCGTGAGCTTGGCTTGCGTGGTGTGACGCAGGGTGCGTTGAACCGTATCAACATCGAGCAGACGGCTATCTGGTTCGGCATCCTGGTGCTTATTGTGGTGGAGGTTGGACTCATTACACCTCCGGTTGGCATGAACCTGTTCGTTATCAATTCCATGGACAAGAAGACGCCTATGGTAGAGACCTACAAGGCAGTCATTTATTTTGTAGTCACTGATCTTTTGCGTGTTTCGCTGCTTGTTGCTTTTCCCATTATCACGCTGGTTTTACTGCCATGGTAAACAAGGTCAAGAATACAAGCATGCAAACTAATAGATACATCTTGTGTATGGCGATCATGCCTTTACAGCGCTAATGGATATCGACGGACAAGTTGCACTGGTCAGCGGTGGTGGCGGTGGTCTGGGTGAAGCAACAGCCCGTCATCTGGCGGATCTGGGTGCCGATGTGGCCATACTCGATATCAATGGCGAACGCGCTGCAAGAGTAGCTGCGGACATTGGTGGTTATGCGCAGCAGTGCGATGTGACAGATTCGCAGAGTGTTGCCTGTGGCGTGACTTCCGCGATGGCCCGCTTTGGTCAGGCGCCCCGAATCGTGGTGAGCTGCGCCGGAATCGGTCTGGCTGCGCGAATTGTCGGGCGTGAAGGCAAGGTGTCGATTGTCCTGTTCCAGAAAGTCATTGAGGTCAACCTGTTCGGTACCTACAATCTGATGAGTTACGCAGCCCAGGCGATGACCGATCTCCCCGCGCTAGACAACGGCGAACGTGGCGTCATTATCAATACAAGCTCGGCCGCTTATGAAGATGGCCAGTTAGGGCAGGCCGCGTACGCGGCCTCAAAAGGCGCCATCGCCTCGCTATGCTTGCCTGCCGCGCGCGAATTTGCACAGCACGGAATACGCGTTGTTGCTATCGCCCCGGGATTGTTTGAAACACCCATGATGGAGAGTCTGCCCGAGGACACCGTGGCACAAATAACGAAGAACATACCGTTTCCTCAGCGACTCGGTGAGCCTGGCGAGTTTGCGCAACTTGCCGCCGGTATCGTGCGTAATGCCTACCTCAACGGGACGGTCATTCGCCTTGATGGAGCGGTACGTCTTCCGCCGCGTTAATGTGACTGGACAAACAAGCGAGTAAGATAAAAAAGGAGATTGTATGAACGGCAATGCAGCAGACTGGTTTGTCGATCGCCACGTAAACGAGGGACGTTCTGGCAAGACAGCTTTTCGCGAGGCGTGGCCTGAAGGTCGCAAACTCAGTTTTGCAGATCTGGCAGATCAGAGTGGCAAGGTCGCAGCAGCGCTAGGCAAGGTGGGTATTCAACGTGAAGAACGAGCAGCCATGTTTGTGCTGGATCAGATCGAGTTCCCCAGCATCTTCTGGGGTGGGTTGAAATCAGGCGTATTGCCAGTGGCGCTGAATACCTTGCTTTCAACGGATGTTTACCGGGCCATTCTGGACGATAGCCGGGCCGCAATTGCCTTTGTGTCGGCAGAACTACTGGATGTCGTCCTGCCGGCTATCAAGAACTGTCCGCATGTGCGACAGACGGTGGTTATTGGTGGTGATGCACCCGCCGGAACGATTGGCTGGGATGAGTTCATGCACGGTGCTGTCGCTCAGACGCCTATCATCTGTGCAGGTGACGAGGTCGCTTTCTGGTTATATTCCTCAGGCTCAACGGGCACACCGAAGGGCGTACGTCATGTGCACGATGCGCTACGTGTGACCTGCGATACCTACGCCAAACAGGTCCTTGGTATACAAACTGACGATATTATTTTTTCGGCGGCCAAATTGTTTTTTGCCTATGGATTGGGTAACGGCATGACGTTTCCGTTATCAGTGGGAGCCACCGCCCTGTTATATAACAAGCGCCCGACCCCCGATTCTGTTTCGACGATTCTCGACACGTGCAAGCCAACCATTTTTTGTGGTGTGCCGACACTTTACGCTGCGCTCTTACACAGTTGGGGCACGCAGGAAAAAACACCGGATGCCCCTCTGCGTATCTGCATATCTGCAGGTGAGGCTTTGCCTGCCGAAATTGGACGCCAGTGGAAAAGCCTTTGTCATGTTGACATCATGGACGGTGTCGGTTCAACTGAAATGCTGCACATCTTTCTTTCAAACTCGCAAGATGACATCGAGTACGGTACATCGGGAGTGGCTGTACCCGGTTATGAGCTTCGTCTAGTTGATGAATCAGGTGATGAAGTAGAAGAGGGTGCCATCGGAGAGCTACTGGTGCGAGGTGATTCGGCGGCAGCCGATTACTGGAATCAACGCGCTAAATCCCGTGCTACCTTTGAAGGCCAGTGGACGCGTACTGGTGACAAGTACGAAAAGGGTAAAGCTGGACGACTCATTTACTGCGGTCGTACCGACGACATGTTCAAGGTCTCTGGTATCTGGGTTAGCCCATTCGAGATCGAACAAGCCCTGATGATGCATGCGGATGTACTTGAAGCCGCAGTCGTTGCCCGCAGGGATGAAGACAATCTGGAAAAGCCTCAGGCGTTCGTCGTACTCAAGAATGATGGCAGTACTATTGACACGGGTGCGCTGCAGGAATTCGTCAAGCAACAGATCGGTAAATGGAAATACCCCAGATGGATCGATGTTGTGGAAGAACTGCCCAAGACAGCCACGGGCAAGATTCAGCGCTTTCGATTACGTGAAAGCTAGGAGTCTGCGCGGTAGAAAATACCGTCGCGAGAGCAGTCCCAATTCGAGTCAGTTTTATCGCTCATTTGAGGCGCTTAGTGGGCCTAAGTAACGAAAATGAGTGGTAAAACTGGCCGAAGTGGGGCTGTTCGCAGCAGGGATTTTCTGCCGCGCAGGCTCCTGGTATTGTTGTGTGTATAAGGAATGCGACGGGTGTAGACAGTACTGAACGGCAGGCGGAGAGCACTGACAAATAAACGGTGTGTGTCGTGGCCCGGTTGCGATCGTGCTAAAAGCTTGAGCGCCATACGCTGTAACCTATGTTATAAATTAACGTGATTACCAAACAGTGCGAGGCAGCAGCCATGACAGCGCAATTTGATGATATTTTAAAAAAAGGCATAGACACTGGTGCAGCACCCGGTGCGGTAGCTATTATAGTGAATCGCGATGGTGTGGTCTGGCAGGGAGCTGCCGGTGAACGAGCCATAGATTCCGGCGTCGCGATGACCACCGATACGGTTGGTGCTATTTTTTCAATGACCAAAGCGATTACCGGTGCAGCGGCAATGCAACTGGTAGAGCAGGGTAAGCTCAAGCTCGATGACCCAGCGAGTGTCGTTTGTCCATGGCTCGGTGAGGCCGTTGTTCTCGACGGATTCGATGACAATGGCCAGCCCTTGACCCGCGCGCCTAAGACCCCCATCACCCTACGTCACTTATTAACCCACACGTCAGGTTTGACCTATGAGATCTGGAACGAAAATGAAGTGCGCTGGCGTGAGCATACAAAAGCGCAAAGCTTGTTCACCCTTGAAAATGAATCGCTGAAAATTCCCCTCGCGTTTGATCCCGGGACACAATGGGAATACGGAATCGGTATTGATTGGGCTGGCAAGATGATCGAAGCGGTGTCCGGTATGACACTGGGTGAATATTTCACAACCCATCTGACTGGGCGGTTAGGAATGGACGATACGGCTTTCTCTCATACGCCATCCATGCTTGAAAGAGCCGCCGGGGTTCACGCACGTACCCCGGATGGTGCACTCGTGCCATTAGATTTACCCCCTCCGGAAAACCCGGAATTCGAGATGGGCGGCGGAGGCTTGCATGGCACCATGGGCGACTACGGACGCTTTATCCGCATGATTCTCAATGATGGTGAACTGGATAGTCAACGTGTACTACAAGCCAGTACAGTAAAAACCATGTGCCAAAACCAAATCGGCGATCTGCGAGTTAAAAAATTGAAAACAGTAGTGCCCCCTTTCAGCAACGATGCAGAATTTTTTCCGGGTCAGGCCAAGTCATGGGGCTTGACGTTTCAGATAAATGAAACAGCGGCTGACACGGGCAGAGCGGCAGGAACACTAATGTGGGCGGGTCTTGCCAACAGTTTTTACTGGATTGATCGATCTACCGGTATTGGTGGTGCCTACTTAAGCCAGATCTTGCCGTTTGGTGACGAGAAATCGCTCGAGCTGTTCTATGACATAGAGCGGGCCGCTTACGCGAATTTGTCTTAAAGCTTTGGGTCGTGTCCGACAAGGCAGTTTCTGCTATTTATCTATTGGCTTATCCAGCACCCTTGAGATTACTCCAGAACATACACTTCGCGGACACCTTGTGTCAGGGCCGCCATTGGCACATAGCCGATTGCATCAGTATTGCTGGCAACAAAATTGACAACATCCGATGCGTTTGTAAATTCGCGAGGTGGTAAGGCTCTGCCGGTAAACTGTAATCTTGCCCATGCAGACTTTACCTGCGCGTTGTTCTTGCCAAGGGTGGCTCTATTAAAGGTGGTTTGCAGTGACTGGAGGCTGACGAGAATCGCTCGTGTTCCATCAGGCAACTTCCTGCTTTTGCCAAGAAACAATTTGCGTACCTCTCGTGCTGTCATGTTCTGCGTCGCATTGCGTTCATTGACAATCACCGCAATTGCTCCATTGGATGCGACCACCGGCTTGCTGTGAAAACTGTTTGGTATCACAACCAGCATCGTTAGCAGGCAGACTACTGAAAAAGGTTTCATGTTTTTTAATAGGTTCAAAATATGAAGTCAAATGCCAGACTGAATAAATTTGCTGAATCGCTTCCCGCTGGAACCTCATCATTCTCGCGTGAAAAACTAATGCCATTGTTCTCGAACGTCAGATGCTCTATCTGCGCCTTGAGTGCAACGTTAGGCCTGAAATCCCATCGCAAGCCAGCAGCGACCGACTGTTGATCTGCCGATGCGTAGATTCGGTCAACGGCGATTGCCGCCTCCTGCAAGGTAGGAATATCCGGAAATTCTATAGAGTCCTTACTGCTCTGATGTAATTTGGAAACATACGCATAGGGTGAAATACTGCCCATGTGATAACCGACTGCTACATACCAAGCGGATGTATCTGGAAGAAACTGATCCACCGTACGCGTTGTCAGCTCGGCATTCATAAAAAAGTCACCTTGCTCGTATTCCACACCAATGCCGCTAAAGGTGACATCCTTATGCTCGTCGTTGAAATTCTCAGCGACCTCACCTAGCGGCGGAAATAGGACACTTGCTTGTTCGAGCCCCTGACCAAGAGCAAGCAGGTCATCAGAGTAGATATTCAGCTTTCCCATATTGTGTGTTACGCGCCAGCGCCAATGATCTGTCTCGGCGATGAGGTTAAACCCGACAATCAACTTCAAATCGACATTCAAGTCATCAAAGAACTTCGATTTGCTTGAACCTGCTATTGCCTGAAAAGTTAATTGCGTCTCGCCCAAGTTGAAGTTTCCGATAAAATCCACGCCATCGAAAAAATAAAGTGGTATCTGTACATAGGTTTCTTCCGGCAAGCGCAGCAACGGGTGTGCAAAACCAACCTCCTGAAATTCCGAAGCCATATACAGTCCCAAACCAATTCGCCCCAAGCGAACGCCGACGCTATCATTGAGCTGTTTTTTCAGAAATGCCCACTCAGGAAGAACTTCAGGACTGCCATCACCACCCTCTCGAGCCACTAACTGCAAGGTGGCAGAAAAATCATGATTTATGATGTAGTCAGCCTGTATCCCAAGTCTTGAATCAACCTCGAACGAGCCGCGATCGTCAGCACCGTCTTGTGCTTTTCCGGTTCGATACTCTGCCGTATCAGAGTCTACTATGGCAAAGCCCAGCGTTCCGAAACCCGAAAATAAAAAACGCTCTGATGCCATAGCATTGGTAGACAGGAGCAGACAGAGCATCGCTGTCAATCGTATTTGGCAGAACCTCATGCTGGATAACATCATTTAAAGCCACAACTGGCAGTGGAGCTTTTCAGGGCAAATGTTGCGCCGATGCGGCTGTATAACGTCAGTGCTGGTAACACAAGAGCAAAACGAAGGAATATTCAGGATATCTGCGCATATGCCGTTATATCTATGTAACAGGGGTTTACCCAACGCTAGTGGGCCACTAGGGTGTCCATCGCTCTGTTGAGATGAGCTTATGCAGCTTTTAACGTGGGATTCACGGTGCAAAATGATCCGCAATTAAACAGTATGGAGGCTAACCTGTATGCGGAACGTAATAGACGGTTTAGTCTACAAGTTATCTGTGGCCTGGCTATTCTGGTTCTTCTCACTCTCTGTATTTATGTAGGGTTGACAATATCGTATGGCCAGCAGGTACGAGCTTTCAATGAAAACTCCGAAAAGCTGTTAAATGAAGCCACCTCAAACGTCGTAGAGGTGCGTTCCATCATGAAGTCGATGCTGGGAATGCACTACGCATCTGATGAATTTGCAGGCGCTGACATCGACGCCTTTGCAAGCCTGCTCAGACAATATTTAAACTCGACGCACGTACAGGATGTCGGCATGTTTGAGTATATCGATTCAGAATTTCGCGCTATGTACGAAAGCTGGATGCGTGAGCAGGGTTCACCGAATTTTCGAATACACTCATTACCCGGTCTGCGTGATTCAAGTGTGTCTGTCAGTCAACCTAGCTATGACTTTCCGATTATCTCGAGCGATGCGCCACAGAGTGAAAAACACCGCTTGCTTGGCTTGAATCTGGCCACTATTCCCGGCTTTGTTGAGAATATCGATGCCACTGTGGTGTCCGGCGACGCCTTTCTGATCAAGACACCCGAAAGTTTTCCGACCTCAGGGGAATTGCTGGCTGTACAACCAGTCTACTTTGGCAGCTATCAACCCGAAACCAGAGAAGAACGTCTTGAACTTCTTGCAGGAGGGATCTGGGTCTCGATAGATGCCGAGGAATTGTTGTCATCCATTGGCGACAACAGCTTTGATCTGGTTAAGTTGTTACTTGTGGATAGTCGTGAGGTGGAATTAAAGCTGGAACAAAACGATCTTAAACGAAACAAGAGTGTTGACATAAACCTTGCTCCATTGTCTATGAGGCAACAGTGGACATTGGGCACATCTGTGCTGACCATGACACTTGTCAAGCAGATTGGTCTGCCGCGCAAACATCTGTTCTTTATCGCCGTGATTACTTTTTGTATCACTACGTTTGCATTGATGATTATTACCGTCATAACTCAGTCGCGCAGAGCCAGAAATGAACGCATGGCCAGCCTTCGAGCGATAAACAAGGAGCGTGAAAATGCGCAACGGACACTGGAATCTATCAGTGACGCTGTGGTTGCCTTAAGTGATGATTTGACCATTGTTTATCTAAACCCTTCTGCCTTGGCGTTTCTAGAGGTGAATGAAGAAAATATCATTAATCAGCCGGTGACCGAGCACCTTAATTTCAATACCGCTTCCGCTATTTCAGGGTCTGCACACGATTTAAGGTCTGTCATTGAAGTCCTGGGGGATGATCTCAAGGAAGTCGATGTAGAACTTGACCTGCCGCATCTGGCAGGAATCACCGTGAAGATGTCTGTATCGCGTATGCCGGATGGCGATGGAGGCTACAGCGGTGTCATACTTGTTCTGGAGGATGTTAGCCGGGAAAGAAAATTGAGGTCCGAGCTTGAGTACAGAGCCAATCATGATGCACTGACTGGAGGTTACAACCGGTTCTACTTTGATCGACGTCTGGCTGAGCTTACTAGCGATGTCAGTCAGAGTTATCGTGAGCATGCCTTGTGTTACATCGATCTGGATCAGTTCAAGGTGGTCAATGATACGTGTGGTCACTCGAGTGGTGATCGTTTGCTATGCGAACTAACCGACTCCATGAAAATCATTCTTCGCAGCGATGATGTGCTGGCGCGGCTGGGGGGCGATGAGTTTGGCATCATCATATGCGATTGCAACCGGGACGATGCGATCGAGGTTGCCAACATGATTTACGACTTTTTTCAGCATTTTGTATTCGAGCATGATGGAGCGGCGTTTAAGGTTCACGCAAGTATTGGTCTTGTGGAAATTAACGCCGACAACTGTGATTTGAAGACCGTGATGTCAGCTGCCGATGTGGCATGTTATACCGCAAAGGAATCTGGTCGTAATGCGTTGGTTGTATACTCTGACACCGATGAAACTGTCACGCAGCATCGCGAAGAGATGAACTGGCTGCCGCGTTTGACAACGGCCCTGGACGACGGCAAATTCGAGTTGTTAGTGCAGGCAATCGCTACCATCAATCCAGATAGTTCCAGGCAAGCCAACGTTACATCTATCGGCCAAGGGAGCACGGCTGATGCCGCAACGAAAGTCACTACCCAAATTTCGCATTACGAATTTCTTATTCGCCTGCAGGGTGATGATGGCAGACTGATCACACCTTACAGTTTTATAAAAGCAGCAGAGCGTTACGATCTGATGCGAAGTATAGACCGTTGGGTAATCAGAAACGCTATCCGAACCGTCAAGAACGCCGAGGCACAACTATCACCAGACTGTGTGTTTTCGGTCAATATCTCCGGGCAATCGGCGGCTGACCCAACGCTTTTGGGATATATCGAGGAACAGCTGCACGAATACGATGCTTGCGCGACCCGTTTCTGGTTCGAAATAACAGAGACAGCTGCGATTTCGCATTTTTCCAATGCCGTAACACTTATTCGTGGAATTCAGGCACTGGGTGCCAAGGTTGCGCTGGATGATTTTGGCTCCGGGTTAAGCTCTTTTGCATACTTGCGTAATCTACCGGTAGATGTTCTTAAGATTGACGGGCAGTTTGTCAAGGATGTCCATGACAGCGATGTTGCACGTGAAATGGTCCGGGCTATTGACCACGTGGGCAAGTCTATGAACATCAAGACCGTTGCTGAATTCGTTGAAGATGATGCAATTCTACAAATATTGGCAACGATCGGCGTTGACTATGCGCAAGGGTACTTGATCGCCAAGCCCTGTTCACTTTCCGAAGCGCTCAGCGAAGAGCCGCTGCGCAAGGCATCTTGAGATCAGCCAAATTACGAAACCGAGCCGGGTATTGAGCCGTGCTGTAAGATCAGCCCACGATTTTATCGTCAAACGTGTATAAATAGTTTATCGGAGACTCCATCGGTGAACCATGAGCGCTCATTGGTCTGAGAGCGGTAAACTCAAAGTACGTGACAAGTGGCTGGAATACGCCTGTTATGGACCTGAACCTGACGATGCACCGACCGTGGTGCTGTTGCATGAAGGGTTAGGTTGCACGCATCTGTGGCGTGAGTTCCCGAAAGAGCTCAGCAAAAGCACGGGATATGGCGTGTTTGCTTATTCAAGAGCGGGCTACGGTCAGTCCGATCTTGCCGATTTGCCACGCCCGCTGGATTACATGACGCGTGAGGCTGTGGAAGTGTTGCCCGACGTTCTGGACTTTATCGGCGTAAAACAGTCCGTACTGTTGGGCCATAGCGATGGTGCAACCATTGCAGCAATCCATGCAGGCAGTGTGATCGATCCCGCCGTTACCGGTGTGATACTTATGGCACCGCATTTCTTTACTGAGCCAGTTGGTCTTGCGCAGATTGCTCAGGCCCGTGACGCGTTTGATCGTGGTGACTTGCGCAAACGGATGGAAAAATACCATCGTGATCCGGACAATGCATTTCGCGGCTGGAACGACAGCTGGCTGAATCCGGATTTCAAGCAATGGAATGTGTCAGCCACTGTCGATGCTATTCAGGTTCCTGTACTGGCAATACAAGGTCGTCAGGATCCGTACGGCACACTGGCACAAATCGATGTTCTCACCCATCGTGTGCAAAGCGCATCAGTATCCACACTGATCCTGAACGATTGTATGCACGCGCCACATCTTGAACAAGGTCCCTCGGTTCTGGCTGCAATAGCTGCTTTCTGCGAAGGTGAATGTGCTCTACGAACGGGTACTCGGGAAAAAGCTAATGGCTAAAAAACCACTACCACAAGGTATGACAAGTTTGCCTGAGTATGCGTATTTGCCTGGACAAAATAAACGTCACCCCGACAATGCGTTTGATGACATCAGAGCAACTGCTGTTAACGGCGCGGGTGCTGAAAGGCTTGCCCGATGCGATGCCTTTCTGGCTGGTCTGCATTTTTTTGACAAAGGTTATTACTGGGAGGCACATGAAGTGCTGGAGCCGGTCTGGATGGCCTTGCCAGATGGGTCGATAGAACGGCGATTTGTCCAGGGACTGATTCAACTTGCCAATGGATACCTGAAATTACGCATGGGTCGACTAAAAGCTGCCCTTCGGCTTGTTGGTCAGGTGCGGGGACTGATGCCTCCAGTAGCCGGTGCTTCGATCATGTCGCTGGAGTTGCAGGAAGTTCATCGCTGGATTGATGGCCTCGAGCGAGACATAATATGCGCTTTATAATGCAAATTATATGCTGTTGTATCGCTAATTTAACTAAATCATTGATATCAAAGTATATTATATTTGCGATATTATGCAAATATAGTATTTACATCTTACTCAACCCAGCGTATCTTTAGACGCTGTCGTTAGAGGAGAGTGCCAGATGTCAAAACCCATCGACTTCCGGGTTGATCCAACGCAATATCGTCACTGGAAGATCGCCTACGACGGGCCTGTCGCTGTTCTCAGTATGGATGTCGACGAAAACGGTGGGCTATTCGACGGATACGAACTCAAGCTCAACTCCTATGACCTCGGTGTGGACATCGAGCTCAACGATGTCGTGCAGCGTATGCGCTTCGAACACCCTGAGATCAAAACTGTCGTCTTTCAGTCAGGCAAGGACAACGTGTTCTGCGCCGGGGCCAACATCCGCATGTTGGGTGGCGCTGAACACAGCCACAAGGTCAACTTTTGCAAGTTTACCAACGAGACGCGTAACGCCTTCGAAGCTGCAGAAGAAGATAGCGGCCAACAGTACATCGCAGCGGTGAAAGGTGCGTGTGCAGGGGGGGGCTATGAGTTAGCGCTTGCTTGTAATTACATCATGTTGACTGACGACAGTACTACAGCCGTTGGACTGCCAGAAGTGCCGCTACTTGCTGTATTGCCCGGCACAGGTGGACTCACCAGAGTCACCGACAAACGCAAAGTACGTCGCGATCTTGCGGACATCTTCTGCTCGATGGAGGAGGGGGTGAAAGGGCAGCGCGCAAAGGACTGGCGTCTGGTCGATGAACTGATTCCAAATTCAAAGTTTGCCGAAACGGTAAAAGCCCGTGCTCTCGAATTCGCTGAAAGGTCTGTCAAAAAAGATGTCCAGACAGGCATTTCCCTCACGCCATTGCAGCGCAATCAGACAGAAAATTCTGTCTCGTGGTCGCAAGTAAGCGTTGATATTGATCGCGCTGGTCGGACGGCGACATTCACTCTCAAGGGGCCCGATGACGATGCGCCAGAGGATATGGCTGCCTTTATTGCACAGGCAGACCAATCCTATCTGCTCAAGCTATGCCGCGAATTCGAAGATGCCATCCTGCACATGCGTTTGAATGAAATGGACATCGGTTTATGGATCATTCGTACCGAGGGCGATTCTGAAAAACTAGGCGCCCATGAAGCTTTACTCGCAGACAACGCCGATCATTGGCTGGCCAACGAGGTCCGCCAATACTGGAAACGCACCTTGAAGCGACTCGATGTCACCTCGCGTTCCCTGGTGGCGTTCATAGAGCATGGTTCGTGCTTCACCGGAGTACTTGCAGAGATACTGTTCTCGGTAGACCGAACCTACATGATGGAAGGGGAATTCGATGACGACGACAGACCTCTTGCCACCATCACCTTGACCGACGCTAATTTTGGTTTCTTTTTGATGGGCAATGGGCTCACCCGTCTGCAGACCCGTTTTCTAGGTGACTCTGAACGTGTTGATGCGGCCAAAGCACAGAGGGGCGAGGCACTGGACGCCGAACTTGCTGAGAAGATGGGGCTTGTCACCATCATTCTTGATGACATCGATTGGGAAGACGAGATCAGAATCTTTGTCGAGGAGCGTGCCTCGTTTAGCCCCGACGCCATGACCGGGATGGAGGCTAATCTGCGCTTTGCCGGACCGGAAACCATGGAAACACGCATTTTTGGCCGACTCACGGCGTGGCAGAACTGGATCTTCATTCGGCCTAATGCAGTGGGAGAAAATGGTGCGCTTCAGCGCTACGGTACCGGTGTGCGCGGTGATTTCAATCTGGAACGAGTCTGATCAGCCTCGCTCGCGGTACAAACCAGTGCCGTTAGTGAGAATAGTCGGCCTGTCGTGAATTCGGCAAGTCATCAAACAATTTACTGGATAGCAAACATACCGCTTCGGAGACACTCATGGTCGACACACTTGACGTCAGTTATGACACGCGCATCCCCAACAATGTAGGTCTGGGGCAGGATAAGAAAGTTCTAAAGGCACTTGAAAAGTGGCACCCCGGATACATTGACTGGTGGAATAAGCTCATTCCACAGAACTTTCAGGAGTCGATGGTCTACCTGCGTACTGCGGTAAGTGTAGATCCCAAGGGCTGGGCCAAGTTCGACTACGTGAAAATGCCTGAATATCGCTGGGGCGTGCTGTTAGCACCGCAGGTACAAGACAGGTTGATACCTTGTGGAGAGCATCAGGGCAAGCCGGCATGGCAGGAAGTGCCAGGTGAGTACCGCAATATGGTTAAACGACTCATCGTTATTCAGGGCGATACTGAGCCGGGCTCAGTTGAACAACAGCGCTTTCTTGGATTGACGGCACCTTCACTTTATGACCTGCGTAACCTTTTTCAGGTGAATGTCGAGGAAGGTCGCCACTTGTGGGCGATGGTTTATCTGCTACAAAAATACTTCGGAAAAGACGGACGTGAAGAAGCGGATGATCTGCTGCGTCGCTCATCAGGATCGGAAGAGGCTCCACGTATGCTGGGCGCTTTTAATGAAGAAACACCGGACTGGCTTTCGTTTTTCATGTTTACCTATTTCACTGACCGCGATGGCAAAATGCAGCTTGAGTCGTTGGCCCAATCTGGCTTCGACCCGTTGAGCAGAACCTGCCGGTTCATGCTGACGGAGGAGGCGCATCATATGTTCGTTGGTGAGACAGGCGTAGGGCGTACCATTCAGGCAACGTGTGAAGCGATGAACAAGGCTGGTATCAGCGATCCTGGCGATATTGGCAACATACGCGATCTCGGAGTTATTGATCTTCCCACTATTCAGAAAAAACTCAATCTGCATTACACCTTATCGCTTGACCTTTTCGGGCAGGAAGTATCGACCAATGCGGCCAATGCATTTAACGCCGGCATCAAGGGTCGTTATATGGAACATCGTATCGAGGATGATCATCGCCTGCAGGACGACACCTACAAAGTCAGTAATATCGTGGATGGGAAAATCCAGGAACAGGAAGTACCGGCTCTTACCGCGATAAACATGCGCTTGCGTGATGACTATGTCCGTGATGCTGCGGGTGGCGTAGGTCGCTGGAATAAGGCCATTAAAAAGGCGGGCATCGATTTTGAACTGAAACTGCCGCATGAGGCCTTTCATCGGCAGATTGGTGTGTTTGCGGCTATCAAGGCAGACCCTGAAGGCAACATCATCTCTGAAGCCGATTGGGACAGCAAGAGCGGCCAGTGGTTGCCCACCAGGGATGATGGCGCATTTGTTCAATCCCTCATGAAGCCCAACTTTGCACCGGGTGAATATGCCACCTGGATTGCTCCACCCAAAGTCGGAATCGACAACAAGCCCGGCGACTTCGAGTACGTCAAACTGCATATGGCGTGAGGCCCAGCTGATGAACCACCCGCTTAAACAGCACCTGATCGATCCTGAAATCTGTATCCGTTGTTATACCTGCGAGATGACCTGTCCCATACAGGCCATCGAGCACAATGACGACAATGTCGTGGTGGATGCTTCCAAGTGCAACAATTGTCTGGATTGCATTCCGGTTTGCCCAACAGGATCCATTGATGAATGGCGGGTGGTCGACACACCCTATTCTTTAGAGGACCAATACGAATGGGACGAGTTGCCTGAACAAGGCGATGTGACGTTGGGCGAGGCGTCCAACGATGGCGAGCGACTTGACGAAAGTGATGTCGATCCCATAGCGGCCCTGTTGGCTGAGGCCCATAAGGGAGCAGGAGGCAAGGCTTGTGCGCCTGTGTCGGCATCCAAACCGACGATTAACCTTTATAACCTTAGCCATGCAGTAGAAGCTACGGTGCAAGGAAATTATCGACTTACGGCAGAGGGTGCCGATACCGATGTACGCCATATCATCCTTGATTTTCAGGGAAAACCGTTTCCGGTCCTCGAAGGTCAATCACTGGGCATCATCGCACCCGGTGTGGATGATGAAGGCAAGCCGCATCTGCCGCGCTTGTATTCTGTGTCCAGTCCGCGTGATGGTGAGCGGCCTGGCTACCACAATGTTTCGTTGACAGTAAAGCGTGAAGAGAATGGTGTTTGTTCTAACCATATCTGCGATCTGGCCAAAGGCGATACAGTCAATGCCACCGGTCCTTTCGGTGCGACATTTCTGTTGCCATCAGATCCTGCAGCTCGCTTGTTAATGATTTGTACCGGGACCGGATCTGCACCCATGCGCGCCTTTACCATGGCGCGCCAGCGCACGGTGGGTGAGCAGGATGGCGGTATGGTGATGTTTTTCGGAGCACGGACACCAGAAAGCCTCCCGTATTTTGGTCCGCTCAATAAAATACCTGAGAAGCTATTGCAAAAACACTTAGTCTTCAGTCGCCTGCCAGACCAGCCAAAAGAATATGTGCAGGATCGAATGCGAGCAGAGGAAGATACCGTAGCGCAGATGCTTCAGGATCCTAATACCTATGTCTATATCTGTGGACTGAAGTCCATGGAGCAAGGGGTGGAGGAGGCGTTCACCAACATTGCAGAATCAATCGGCCAACCCTGGCAAACGCTGCGCGATGCCATGCGTGAAAATGGGCGTTACCACGTGGAGACGTACTGACTTGGAAGCAAGACCGAGTACTGCCCACCAGCACCCATTGCGTGTAAGCTGGGGTGATTGTGATCCTGCCAGAATAGCCTACACCGGGCGCTTGCCATGGTTTGCTCTCGATGCAATAAACGGTTGGTGGGAATATCAGCTGGACGGTGATGGCTGGTTTCAGATGGAGATCGACCGAAACGTTGGTACGCCATTTGTCAGACTGGAAATGGACTTTCGTCATCCGGTAACTCCTCGTCATCAGTTGATCTGCCATGTATGGCCCGTTCACCTTGGAACAACATCAGTCACTTTTCGCGTCGATGGTGAGCAGGACGGTCGCGTGTGCTTCGCCTCTCGTTCTGTCAATGTGTTTATCGTGGCAGATACCTTTACAAAGCAGCCACCGCCTGACGAGCTTCGCAAGATTGTAGAACGCCAACTACCCGGTGACACCGCTGCAGACGACTCTGCAGGCGCAGACCACTGAACCCCTGTCGATGAGTAGCAAAGCTCACGGCACAGATGATCACGCAACAGAGCAAGAAGCCTCTGCGGCAGCCATGATTCAGCAAGTCGGTGCACGTGTTCTGGCAGCGCGTAAATCAAAGCGCTATTCCCGCCGTGAGTTGTCTGAACGATCGGGTGTGTCAACGCGCTACCTTGTGCAGCTCGAAGGTGGGCAGGGAAATATATCAATCGGACTGTTGCAGAGACTTGCTCTGGCCCTCGAGCTCACTGTCGACGAACTCGTTCGTAGTCATGATGGCCTGTCTGACGAGGTGACGCGGCTGGTTGAGCTCTATCGACAGGCCGATGCGTCAACCCGGGCACACGTTCTGCGCACCCTCGATCCTGAGCACTTTCGCGAACGCAAATCAGAGCGTCTATGTCTGATCGGTCTTCGTGGTGCAGGAAAATCAACACTTGGAGCACAGCTGTCGCAAACACTGGACATACCGTTCGTCGAACTCAATGCCGAAATAGAACGCAGTGCCGGGATACCACTTGGAGAGATCATTGCGTTGTATGGCGAAGAGGGATTCAGGACGCTTGAGGCGGATACCCTGAAGGCCATTATTGCGAGCCATGATCGGATCGTGTTGGCAGTGGCAGGCGGGCTAGTGGAACAGAGCCAGACGTTCGCCGAGCTGCTAGAGCGATGTCATACAATCTGGTTAAAGGCCGACCCAACTGAGCACATGGAGCGCGTACGTGCGCAGGGTGACTTGCGGCCGATGGCGGGTAACCCGCGTGCGATGGCGCAACTGCGGGAAATTCTCCGGATCAGAGAGTCGCGCTACAGACAGGCTGATTACCACCTCAATACCAGTGGCAAAACCGTCAATGAATCGCTCGGTGACTTGTCGGCACTTATCCAGTCTCATAATCTACTCGCCAGCGACGCATTGCGGCAAGAGACCACCAACTGAGCTTTTCATGAGCGTTGCCAGACATCGAGAAGCGTATGTTGGCTATGTCGAGATAGCCTACCCGACGGTGTATATCATCTCATCGACGATGCGCAAAGAGCTACTTGACGCGGTTCGCTGGGCCGAGAAAGAGTGTCTCGACAGAGTTATATTCAATGGTAAAGGCGTGGGAATCCCGGCAGACGCTGACGTTTGTCTGGTCGACAGCCTAACGACTACACCACGCCTGTCGGACGTACTCAATGCAATAGAAGAAAGCTTTGTGCCGTGGATAGCGGCTATCGAGGGAGTGGCACATGGGGGTGCAGCACAGATTGCCATGGCATGCCGAATGCGAATCATGAGTAGTAGCGCGAGGATTGGCCTGCCTGATGTGACGCTTGGGGTGGTACCCAGTGCCGGGGGAACACAACGCTTACCGCGATTGGTGGGGCTTGCAACCACACTCGATATGATATGTGGTGCCAAAATTCTGGATGCGAAGGCTGCCTTCAGCGCTGGACTGGTTAATGAGATAGACGATGTACCCGTGGACGCTGCGTTCATGGTCAATACCGAAGAACTCGGCTGCCTGGTGCCTGTTCAGGAATTGCCCGCGCCCGAGATCAACAAGGAACTTCTCGATGCTGCGCGTAATCAGGCGGATACCGACAATCCCGGACAGATAGCGCCACTACAGGTTATTGATGTGATTGAACGTGGCCTTGCCTTGTCGTTCCATGAAGGCCTGGCAGTCGAATGGGACGCCTTCGTTTCCTTGCGGAACGCAGAACAGGCAATCGCACTTCGGCATGTTTTGCATGTAGAGCACAATGCAAAACCGGTGTCAGAGATCCTTGCTGACACTGTCGAGACTTCGGACAGCGATGAGCGTGTCGGCGTTGTGGGCAAACGCATTCTGGAACGCTATCGTGAGGCTGCTGACACGGTTTTGATGGATGGATCCACTCCGTGGGAAATTGACGAAGCCATGGTGGAATTTGGCTACGCCATGGGGCCCTATTCAGCACAGGACCTTATCGGACTTGACATTGCATATGCCAGGCGACAACGCAAGCAGGCCAGCCGCGATCCTGCGCGACGCTATATTCCGATTGCTGATCGGATGATCGAGCTTGGCAAGCTGGGCAGGAAAACGGGAGCAGGCTGGTACCGCTACCCAGGTGGTGGTGGTCGGGTGGATGATCCGATTGTTGCAGATCTGGCTATTGAAGAAGCCCATTTTGCGAAAATCGAACGTGTTGACTATTCCGCTGATGAGATTCGTGAGCGACTGTTGTTGGCAATGATCAATGAGGCCGCTGACATACTTCTGGAAGGCATTACACAAAAAGCGTCAGACATTGACCTAATTACAATAGTCGGCTACGGCTTTCCACGTTGGCGAGGAGGGCTGATGCACTTTGCGGATACGCTTGATGCCAAGTTTATTGTGACGCAGCTAGAGCGCCTGAGTGAGGAAGACAGGATTGCATGGCAGGTAAGTCCACTGCTGAAACAGTGTGCCGAGAAAGGTATACGAATCTCTGATGTTGATGCACGTCAGCTTTGAGCCTGCTACTTCAGCTGCACCTGTCAGTCAGCTTACTGGTGTAATCAACGGCGTATCGGCAAAAAAAGCCTTCAAATTCTCACGCTGCAATGCACCCATGGCCTTGCGCGTCTCTACGGTGCCTGAGGATTGGTGGGGTTGTAGAAGGACGTTGTCGAGGTTGTGGAATCGTGGGTCGATACGCGGCTCGTTTTCAAACACATCCAGCGCCGCACCGCGCAGTTCATTATTGCTCAGCAGCTCTATCAAAGCCTCTTCGTCCACGGTGGTACCACGGGAAATATTGACAAGCAAACCGTCAGATCCCAGTGCACGCATGACATCGCGGGATATGATATCCACCGTATCTGGCCCGCCTGATACCGCAACGACCATGATGTCAACAGCCGATGCCAGCGAGATAACATCGTCGTGATATTGCCAGTTGGGGGTGTCTTTTTCAGAGCGTGCAAAATAGTGAAGCTGCATATCGAAATTCTGTAACCTATCGGCTATTGCACGGCCAATACGTCCCATGCCTGCGATCCCTACAGAGGTACCTGACAGCGTCCTTTGTATGGGAAACGCCCCGGAAGATGCCCATTGACCTGAACGAACCCACTCGGATGCACCCACGATGTTTCGTGACAACGCAATCAGCATTCCCACCGCTAGATCAGCAACATCATTTGTCAGTACATCGGGCGTGTTAGTGACGCTGATCCCTTTGCTTGATGCATACGCAACGTCAATCGTGTCATAACCCACACCGTAGTTGGCTATCAGGCCCAGATTGGGGAACGCATCCATAAGCGTTGAATCCAGCTTGCTGTGCCCTTTAAAGGCAAACGCTTTGATCTGTTCCCTGACTTGCCCGGGCATACTTTCAGGATTGCCATCGGCAGGCAGACGATGCACCTCGAACAGTTCACTCATGGGTTCACTGTCCCACGAATCGTAGGTTTCAAAACTCAATATCGCAGGCTTTGTCATCGTCAATCTTTGCTGTCCGTTCGATGTATGGTCAGTGCATGGATCATTCGCATGCGAATATCCCGGAACAGATCAAGAGTGTCCCGGTAGCGTCAGTGTACTACCACAAGCGTCTCGTTTGAACCTCTGTCGGAAATCGCTTACGCCTGTCCCGCACTACCATCGCACTGCTTGCGCTGATTGACTGCAAAAAAATCATGCAAGTGTTGGCCAAATACCGGGATCTATTGTTCCCGGTAGGGTAGAAATTCCACACGCCGGTTAGCTCTGTCCGTTGGCGCTTCAGGTTCAATTAATCGGCTTTCGCCTTTTCCTGTTGGAAACAGCCGATACGGGTCGATAGCAAATTGCGATACCAGATATTCCTTGATGGCAAGCGCTCTGAGTTCCGACAGGCGCTGGTTGTTAGTGGTGGTACCCACAGCATCGGTATGTCCTTCTACAACCAGTTTCTGATTAACGTATTCGGGTTTGAGCAACATCTGACCAATCCTGTCAAGGAATGGGCGCGATTCTTCTATCACCGACGTTTTCCCGAAATGGAAGAGCACCGGCATACTCACGGATTTATCCACCGATGACTGCGTTTTAGATTCCTTGAACGAGATTCCGCGTGTCAGACCTGTGTTCTCAAGAGCTGGAAACAGGTGTTGCCCCAGATCTTCAGCAGTGGGAGGCTCGCTATAGAAAATTGTGTCTCTTTCGGTGAAATCAGTAGCATCAGCGGTGTGCCCCAATCCAGAATACATCAGCGCGAGACAGGCAACTGCTGCCACTTTGAGTGAACATCCTGCGTAATGGGTCGGAGAGATTGATTTGTTATCAGACGTGTTCATTTGCTGTCCTTGATGAGTTAATTAAATTGTACTGATTCGTCGGGTTGATTTTCAGGCATGAGTAATCGATGCTAGTGCACGGCGATGCTGATACTTTGTTTTATCAGCTTGGTACCCATGGCCTCCTTGTAGCGGTTGTAGATCTGGCTAAGATCAGCCGCCGGTTTTGGCTGAAGATCAGGAAGCAGGGGAATCACACTCAGCTGATCAAACCATTCGGGTGCTATGGCGATACACATAAAGTCTTCACTGGCCCCGGCAATGGTTGCCGAGAGCTGCCACTCATCAGATTCCGGCAAAACCAGTGTTTCACCTGAGCGTACCAGGCTTTCTGCGTTGAATCTGTTGGGAAATAGTCTGGTGACCAACCCTTCGCCGTCACGGTAATAGCAGTGAATCTGAGAATCCTGCGCAGGTTCTACTTCGATTTTTATCAGATCACCTGCTGACAAGTGCAAGCCACCCAGCGACTGAACGCGTATTACCAGGGGTGAAGCGGCTCCCACGTCAGACCATTTGTCCGCCGCTGGGGCGTTTGACGGCAATCGTTGGGAGCCGCTGTCAGCGCTGCTTGTCGGTACTGCAGTGACTGCTGTGGTCGCCGGGAGTTTAGTGTCGGGTATGTCCGGCGCTGTAAGGTTCGCTGTGGTCTCTGGTAGCGTCGTCTCAGGTGATTTCGAGGTTGCTGCGTAGTTGCTTGCGACATTTCCAACTTCTGAAACAGGCCGCGACGCGCAACCACTCATAAATACTGCGCACAGACATAGCACTGTCTTTGCAACTGTTGAGGGTCTTCGCATGCCGTGCTCTTACGATACTGTTGGGTTCACGTCTGTTAACGAACCGGTAATTAATTTTTGACACCTGCCAGAGCCTTGTTTGGCCGCTTAAGGTGAAATAGCGGTAGAAAACAGGAAAGGCCCTTGTTTTTGATAGTGGATTTAGAGTAAGGAGCAGAAGGTTGGGTTCAGTTGGTTCCCGACACGTTACGTCGCGGGTTTAAAAGTGATGACTGGCACGAATTCAACGAGCAAGCGAAATATATACAGCCGTTGCCTGATACTATGCTGGCAGGCATCGGTTCACTGAAATTTAAGCGCTTGGGACAATAACGGTGGCTGTTTCCGGTTGCTCCGTTTCAGCGTTCCGTTCGAAACCCTGTTCACTGATTGCCTCCCATCGTTGGTAAGGAGCTGATGGTATTAGTCGTTCAAGGGCAGACTCAATCCGGTTTTGACAGGTTCTAATTGCATGGCGTTCAAGGTTTCCCAGAATTCACTGTTTGCGGTTTTATCTCGCTCCCCATGGTGGTACAGCGCATTGATTGGTTTGGCGCTTATCGCAATTAGTAGCCTGGTGTTTAACGCTCAGTATGTAGCATTAGGTGTTTTCTCTGCGCTACCATTTTTCGGGATAGCCTGCTATGCCGGTTACAGGCAATTTCAACAACCCGGTCAAAAGCGCGTTCTGGAAGTGGACCAGCAAGCTCGAAAGATGTCTTCCGCGCAATTGGCAGAGAAAATTGCTGAGAGCTACAGACTGGCACGCTTTGATTCCAAGCTTGTCAAGAACAACGTTGCTGAACTGGAACTTGCTCGCGGGCACCGCAAATTATTGTTGTGCACGAGGAGGTTCAAGGCTGCGAATACAGGAATTGATCCGCTGAAGCAGTTGGTTGCAGCCGGTGAAAAGGCAGAGGCAAGCGGTTATCTGTATGTCACTCTGGGTGACGTTTCTGATGCCGCGAGCGATTATGCAGAACAGAACGATATTGAGTTAATACAGGCGGGTAGACTGGCTGCGTTCTTTGACGGGAAGGTAAAGATTGAGTAAGTGTTAAAAGGCTGTTTAACAACCAGAATCAGGAGTTTTTGTGAGAATCAGCACCGATTTAAAAGTGCAAAATTATGCAGAGGCGCCTGCGTCGTCACTAGTGCCAATGGGGCGATTCGCCGGACATTGTTTTGATTGCTGAACTCATCACGCTTGGCTTGTTCTCGACCTTTACCTCGCTGGTAACAGCCGTCGCCGGGTTGGGCGGCGGTATGTTGTTGCTGGCGCTCATGGCGCAATTGCTTGCACCGACCGTCCTCATCCCATTGCACGGAGTTGCGCAATTATTCTCAAACGCTAACCGAGGAGTCATCCATCGTTCCAGACTCGAGTGGGCCTACCTCAGACCCTTCATGCTGGGTTCTGCGCTTGGGGCGTTCGCATTTGTGCCGCTTGTCGTGTTTGTCGATCCCGTGACTGGTGCTGTAGCTGTCGGCTTTTTCATTCTGCTGGTCACTTGGCTACCCGGTTGGTTAGATGTATCAAGACTGCGACCACTGTTGAGTGGAGGTTTGAGTAGCGGACTAGGGGTATTGTTTGGCGCAACCGGTCCGCTGACGATGTCAGCGCACCCAAAGGCCAAGTGGACAAAAGAGCAGATTGTTGGCAACCATGGAGCAGCCATGGGCTTTCAACATGGCATTAAGGTCGTGGCGTATTTCGTGGCAGGCATCGGATTGCATGAGTACCTGCCGCATATCCTGGTTTTGTTCATTGGGGCCTGGCTTGGCACTTTAATCGGTACCCGATTGCTCAGGAAAATGACTGATGACAGATTCAAGACGTTGTTGAAGTGGGTGCTTACTTTACTCGCCTTGCGATTGATCTTTCTGAATGGGTATCAGTTGATGTCGAGTTGAATCATTACAAACACCGCTGTGGTAATGAATCGTGTCGCAACAGCATACCTTACTCCAACACATGGGCACTCCTCGCTGGCCAACTGATGTAGTACGGAATCTGGAGCTTTGGATTAATCTTCTCCAGTTCTTTTTCCTGCACTTGTGCCTTGAGTTCAGTGCCGTCATTGGCCTCCAGAAACAGCGTCACCACCGAGCCTACAAATTCTTCAGAAATCAGATTGCATTCAACACAATTGTTAGTATGGTCACGCTCTGTGGAGAGAGTCACCAGGTCAGCCGATACTGAAAAACTGATCGGATCTGAAGTCTGAAAAGAACGACTGCCGGGTTTAGCAACTGTAAAAGTGCCGCAAGGTGTGTTTACCGCAAGAGTATCTGCCAACACTGATTCAACAGTGCCGGTCAAAATGTTGTTACGACCAACAAATTCAGCGACAAAGCGATTTTTCGGTGTCCGGTAGATTTGTCTTGCCGATCCGGTCTGCATCACGTGCCCCTCACCCATGATGACGATACGATCGGCCATGGCAAAGGCTTCAGACTGAGAATGCGTGACGTATACGAACGTTATTCCAAGTTCGCGCTGCAGTTTTGTCAGTACCCCTTGCATGCGGATTACCAGATGTGCGTCCAGTGCCGATAACGGTTCGTCAAGCAAGAGAATTCGTGGCTCAGTCACCAAGGCCCGAGCAAGTGCTACCCGTTGTCTTTGTCCACCTGACAGCTGTGAGACATCGCGTTCCAGAAACTCACCCATGCCTAACCTCTCCAACCATTGTGTCGCCTTGTCGCGTCTTGTATCTGGTTCGATTCCTCGCATCTTCAAACCAAATTCTACGTTCTGACGGGCATTCAGGAAAGGAAACAAGGCCAGTGATTGCCACACCAGCGGTGTCTCGCGCTCATGTGCCTTGACATTGTTCATGAGTTTTCCAGCGAGTGTAATGTCACCCTCACTCGGAGTTTCAAGCCCTGCCAGTAGCCTTAGAGTTGTAGTTTTACCGCACCCTGAAGGACCCATTAGGGCAATGAATTCACCTTCATGGATATCAAGATTTATTTTCTTGACCGCGACAAAATCATCGAAGCGTTTTACGACGTTCTTGAATTGGACAAGTGGTTCAGTCACGTGAAGTTCCGTTCTTTTGGTTTTTCATAAAAATTATTTGTGCCACAACAACAAGCGTCATGGATGTCAGGAAAACAAAGGTGCCCATGGCATTGACGCGAGGATCAATGTTGCCCTGAACGATTTCAAGTATCACTACGGGAATGGTTTTGTTCAGTCCTGATACAAACCATGCGACGGCAAATTCATCAAACGATACCGCCGCCGTCAGGCACAGTGAAGACACAATGGCAGGACGCGTAAAAGGAATCACCACTTCACGCATGGTTCTCCATTCAGAAGCGCCGAGATTCCACGCAGCAGCTTCAAGACTCGCATCCATCTGATTCAGGCGTAGTCGAATTATGGCCATGGCAAACGGCGTACACAACACGGTGTGAGCAAGGATTATTGAGAAAATAGATCCGGACAATCCGAACCTGGATAGCCACGCAAGCATGGCCAATGCCATAATAATCAGCGGTATGGTCGGCGGAAGCAGCGCTAACGCGAGATAGGGACCCTTGAAACGAAACTCGTATCGGTAGTCCGAATAAGCCGTGCAGAATCCGATAAATGTGGCGATAACGGCTGAGCAGATGGCCACGAATATGCTGTTTAGTGCGGCGGTGAGCATATCCGGATCGTTAATTATCTGTTGATACCAATCCAGAGTGAAATTACCGAGCGGAATCGTTGGAAACCTGTCGGAATTAAATGAAAAGACAACACTAGCCGCAATGGGAGCAAAGACAAACAGGAACAGGATGACAAGATAGACTTTCAACAAGAAACTGATGACGCCATCCTTGATCATGACGTAGGCTTCCGGTAGGCAAACCAGATGGATACAAAAGCAATAACAAACAAGGTGGTCATCATACAGATAGCCACGACGGCGGCGCGGGGCCACTGCTGTCCGGACTTGGTGGTGTCAATGATCAGGATTGACAGGGTGGGAGGAGTAGACCCACCGAGATAGTAAGGACTAATAAAGTCGCCAAATGACAAAATGAAGCAAAACAGCGCACCGACAATCAGTCCCGTTTTTGCCAAAGGAACGATGACGGAAAAAACAGTTCGTAGTCTGCCACAACCCAGATTGTGAGCAGCCTCGACAAGGTTCCTGTCGATCTGACTCATGGACAAGGTCTGCAAAATAACCAGCAGCGGCAATACCAGTGTCATGTAACCTACCAGTGTTCCAAACGCGGTATTGAGCATGGTGAACGGGCCCAAACCGATGATCGCCAGCATCGAATTGACAACCCCTGTTTCTGCAAGAATGACGTACCACGAAAAGGTTCTTACCAGATAGCTGGTGAAGAATGGAACGATCAGAAAAAACACCGCCCAGCGTCGAACGTTGTCAGACACCTTGAATGCCAGTGCATAGGAGGCAGGAAACGCAAGAATGGTGGCAAGCAGGGTAGATAGAGTAGCCATTCCAAACGTATATAAATAGCTACTCCAGAAGTATCCACGAGAAAGAATTCGCTCCCATGCAGCCAGATCGAATGTCTCGACCATTCGGTAATTCTTGACCACGAAAAATGACATGGCGATAAGAAATAGCAATGGGCCGACAAAAAACAGGGTTTGCCATAGAATGATGGGGATCCGCCACGCTAGCGCATATCCGTCAATCCGATTTTTTTGCTCATCGGAATTCACGCGTGTGTACCCTGCACCAAACGGTTACTGGCAATGTGCAATTTTGGGGCAAGATACACGGTGGCGGATACTGAATTCGGCTAACTACGCATTCTTGTAGTCAGACCAGAAGTCGTTCCAGTCTTCGAGACTCTGTTGTATGGGAATATCGCGGTAGTGGATACGCCCCTCGTTAATCAGTCTGATAGGGTCATTGGCGGCACCGGCTATCTGGCCGCTGCGTTCAGCTTCAGCCGGGTTGACATCGTTTAACAGAGCGCGTCCACCTTCTGTTACGCAAAACGCAGGGTAGGCAGCCATTTCCGTTGATCGTAATTGCCCTTCAGGCGACAACATGTGCTGTATGAACTTTTTGACTTCTTCAGCCTTGGAGCTCCCTTTTCCCAAAGAGTAGGATTCGGTGAATTGTATACCTCCTTCTTTCGGAACAACCGAGGCCACAGGTGCACCGTCTTTTTCAAGGACGCCGGTTATCCAGTCACCTATGCCGCACATGGCTTGCATTTCGCCGTTCTTCAGCGAGTTGAATGTGCCTCCATAGTCGAAAAAACCGCCAACCTGAGGGCGCAATGACAGGGCGGTCTCCTGTATTGCTTTCCAGCCTGCATCATCAACATCCCACAGCTTTGCACCGTTGCCGTTATACAGGCTCATCATGCCGAGATTGGGCAGATGCCAGTCGAAGTGTCCGACTTTTCCGGCAAGTTCTGGCTTCCAGAAACCTTCATAACTCATGGCCTCCTCAACCGACATGGCATTCTTGTTGTATGAGACGCCGAGATGTCCAAACCTCACCATCACCGAAAACAGCTTGCCATCCTTCCAGTGACCCGGAAAATTCTTGAAGTCATCGTGCAACATGTCGTCGAAATTGTAGTCTGCAGCATCAAGTTCTTCGATATATCCTGCTGCATTAAGCTGCTGGACAAATTCACCGTCCGATAGAATCAGGTCATAGGTACCCGGTGGTGACTGTGAAACCAGGGCGAGCATGTTGTCACCGCCAGCGTAGTACTTAGCGTTGAACTTGACGTTATTGGCTTCTTCATAGGCAGCAACGACATCGGGCTCTCCGTGGCCGTACCACGCGAGCATGTTAATTTCTGTAGGAGCAGCTTTAGCACTACGGATAAATGGGAAACCGATACCGGCTGCCAGTGAGTATTTCAACAAGTCGCGGCGAGGTTTGTTCGCAACCGTGTCTTTTTTTGGCTCGTTCATGGAGATGCCCTCTAATAAACCGTTGAGTGTTGATGTTAAGTTTGCAAAGCGGATTAAGGAAGTTAATCATATTTATTGAATAATAAGTACCATAAATGCTCGCCCAATGGGTACCTGCTTGAGATCAATCGCATGGTATTGACCCTGCGTCGTCATCAAGGCGGCTTTTGCTGGTGTCGTTCCAACTTTGCCAACAATCAATCTGTGACGTACAAGACGCTCTGCTAGGTTTCTGCTGCCTCGGAAAGCAGGTTATTCAGGTGCTCTACTAGCAAAAGTCCAACCTTGGATATCTGGGAGTGGCGGTAGAAAATTCCAACATGGATAGCGGGCAGGGCAGGAAATCCCTCACTTTCCTTTAATATTCGCATACCGCTAAGCTGTGTCTTTTTCGTCAGTGCGGTCACGCCAAACGAGGACAGTACTGCTTTTTGAACTTCGGCGATACCCGGTGCTGAGAATACGATATTCCATTGTCGCCGCTCTCTGCTCAATACGGAGGTCATACGCTCTCGGTAAGCGCAGCCCTCGTAGTGCGCAATAATCGGGACCGGCTGGTCTTTGCAAAGTTTTAAACGCTCAGAACAAACCCACACAGGCTGTTGCAGCCAATGATGGGATAGATATTGATTATCCTCGTCTGAATAAAGCGCAACAATGACATCGTGCTCTGCCCGATGCAGTTCATCGAGCAGATTAGCGGACAATCCGCAATGAATTTCAAGTTGAGTGCCCTGCATGTTTTGCCCGTATTGCATAATTGCATCCTGCAGGTAGGCCGTCGAAAAATCGGTGGGTAAACCTACACGCAAGGAACCATCCGGCAGCTCAGTGGAAAACTGTGCGAAGGCCTCATCATTGAGCCTTAAAATTTGCCGCGCATAGACTGCCAACCTCTGTCCGTCATCACTCAATAGGGTTTTCTGACCCGACTGGGACAAGAGCCTGGCACCCAGTAGCTGTTCCAGGCGTTTGATTTGCAGGCTGATGGCAGGCTGCGTTCGTCCTAAAAGAGCCGCTGCACGTGTGAAGCCGCCAACCTCAGAGATGGTGATCAAGGTGCGTAACAGGTCAATGGGGATGTTTCTATTGGACATCAGGTGAATTCCCTCCTCATCGAATGTCCAATATTAATACAAACATAAATAATATAAATTTCTTTTATCGGTTGATTGACGCTATGTTTCCAATGATGAACCGAATCGAATTCCATCAGAAGTTCAACAGTCCAGGGCCTGTCGTAACCCCGGTCATCCATGTCCTTGATGAAAGACAGACCGCGCGCAATATTGATATCGCATTGGATGCCGGAGTCGCTGGCATCTTCATGATCAACCACGATTTTCCGGTTGAACCGTTCTTGCCTATCGTTCGTGCCATTCGACAACGTTATCCAGAGCTCTGGCTGGGTCTTAATTTTCTGGCGGTAACTGGTGAACATGCGTTTCCGGTACTGGGACACTTGCATGACGAAGGCTGTCGGATTGATGCGTACTGGGCAGATGATGCGTGTATTGATGAGCGCGCATCGATAGCAGATCAAACACAAGCCAACAAGATACAACGGGCGAGAGCAAATTCTGCCTGGAATGGTCTCTATCTGGGCGGGACCTGTTTCAAGAAGCAACGAGAAGTCAGTCCGGAGCACTATGGGGCGTCAGCTGAAATTGCCACCCATTTCATGGACGTAGTGTGTACGTCAGGCTATGCCACAGGTATTGAAGCTGAAACTGACAAGATCGAGGTGTTTCGGCAACACATCGGCGAGCATGTGCTGGCTCTAGCTTCGGGAATTACGCCCGAAAACGCCACATGCTATGCAGATGTAGATTGCTTCCTGGTAGCTACCGGAATCAATCTTGACAACGATTTTTACAACATTGATCAACAAAAACTCAAGCGATTGCTGACCGTAACTCAGGCCATTGGCGACGCACATGACAGGGGAACACATTGAATAAAGAATCCGAATCGGATCGGGCACTGGGGCCTCGAGATAATCGCTGGTATTTGTCCATCATGTCGCCCAATACCAAGGGTGAAAAATTTGCATGGCTCGACCCGACCTCTATCTATATAAATTCACAAGCCTTTGAAGATTTGCTGGATGATTTGATCGACGATTTAAAATCGGTGGACTTTGATTTGGTTGCGGGTCTTGATGCTATGGGTTTCGTGCTGGGAGCTGGTTTAGCCACAAGACGTAAGGTGGGATTTCTACCTATCCGGAAAGCGGGTAAATTGTGCGTAGACACCGACAGCGTAGAGTTTGGCAACTATTCGGGTCGTGTGCAAAACATGGAAATGCGAACGCCTGCATTTGCCGCTGGCACCCGGGTACTACTAGCCGATCAGTGGGTGGAAACTGGCGGTACAATGGATGGCGCCATCAGGCTGGTTGAACAACAACAAGGCATAGTTGCCGGTATGGCTGCCATTGCCATAGAGGAGAATGAGCGAACGCGTGGTTATCGAAAACAATACGCTTGCGCATCGGCCGTTGTTCCGGGATCAGATTGGCAGACTCAGTGCAATGCGCAGTATCTTGAAAGCTTCAATCAATATCAAGCATCAAAAACATTCCCGAATGCAGGACGTGTTTGACGCCTGATTGCGATAATTGCTCATGCGGTCTGAAAATACCGCACGGAGTTATGGATGATTTAGTGCAAACAGCAAGTGGAGCGTAAGAATGCCCTACTATATCCTGGTGGGCCACGCGGGTAATTCGTTAACACACTCGTCCGCACCACCGCCAGCCCAGCGTTAGAAAAGCTCCGTGTATACTCATCCTTGTCAAGAACAGCGCCTTGCTGAGGGCGTTTTGGTGGTCTCTGTTTGAAGCGTTTGAAGGTCACACTACACTAGTGATACAGACAAGTGGATACTGCCGATTTCCAACGAGTTTTATTGTATGAACTTGCGAAAATACGATCTGGGCCTGTGCAGCGATCTGGAGGCAATCGACCAATTCCTGAGCATTGATGGATTATCTCTTGTCGATGCCGGTTGTGGCGGCATGCATTTATCACAGGCCCTGGCGGCTCGCGGGGCCACCGTTCTGGCCATCGACCCGGATCCTGTACAGGCACAAAAAAATCAAAGCGCTACTCCGATGGCCAACGTGTCATTTGCGCAAACAGGCGCTGAAAATGTACCGGCAGACCCGCACTCGGTTGATGGCGTATTGTTTCCTTACAGCCTGCACCATATCCCTGCCAATCTCTACCCGGAGGTGTTCAGGGAAATCCATCGGATACTAAAGCCGGACGGATTTGTGTACGCCATGGAACCTGTGGCAACGGGTGCGCTGAATGAGGTCATGCGCTTGTTTCATGATGAGCAGCAGGTACGTCAGTCAGCACAAGAAGCGCTCGATCATTTCGGGCAAAAATACTTCACTCAGTCAGATATCATCAGCTACCGTGTTCCCATTCAATACCAGTCATGGGAAGAGTACGCCTCACGCTACGCGAGTAAATCGTACAACACGCATTATTCAGAAGCTCAAGTGCGTGCAGATGCTGTACGGGAGCGGTTCATCGAACTCGGTGCTCCCATTGGCTATGCGTTCGAATCCCCGATGAAAATAACGTATCTGCGCAACAGTCACTAAGACCGCCCGACGCGACCAAACAATCGTTATATTCTTGAGGTGAAACGATTCCCTGAGTGCGATCATTCGCCTGACGCTGGTGCCTGACAGGCCCTCACTGCAGAGTTACTGATAGCGTAGAGGCCCAGATAAAATACACTGAGAGAGGCCTATACCCAGCTACGCAGGCTAGGAGCCTGCGCGACCGGAGGCGGCCCCGTAGAAAGCGATCGAGCGAGAGTAGTCCAATTTTGAGTCAAATTTTGTGCTCATTTGAGGAGTTTAGCTGGCTAAGTGACGAAAATGAGCGCAAAATTTGGCCAAAAGTGGG
>JBGCGC010000017.1:0-47083 GCA_045110475.1 Granulosicoccus sp. | reverse complement strand
AAAAGATTTTGGGCTGCAAAGCAGACCTGCATAAACTAGAAAGCTGACGTTCGCCGACAATTAGACTACAGCGGCTTCGGGCCGACGGCGACTGAATTATGTTACTTACGCTGCAGATTCAGTGACATCGCTTTAGTCCGGTTTAAGCTGATTGCCACCATCTCTGATCGCCCCGTTGAGTAGCCCCACTGAATGCGAATAACGGGCATTATGGTAAATAAATTCAATGCTATCTGCTTTGAAATGGTGCCACAATTCCCGCTTTCGGCCGATGGACTAAACCGCTACCGCGATAGTTGTACGCCCACCATCCTATGTTTTCGTCTAGTTTGCTTTAAAGCAGAGCCCCTCTTGTGTTGATCTGTGGCTCCCCAACCGCAAGAAATACACAGGAGCAAGACCAAAGAGTGATTCTACCAAGGCCGCCAGAGCTTTACGCCAAAGCATGATCGAAGACATGACAATGCGCATACTAAAGCCCAAGACACAAAATGCGTATATGCGGCATGTATTTAAACTGGGGGAGTATCTTGGCCATTCCCGACATACTGCAACCAGTGAAAAATCTGCGCTTGTACCAGTTGCATCTGATCAAGAATGGCATCGCTACCAGTATTCTCGATGTCCAGCTGTCCTTGCTTACGCTTCTTATTCGAGTCAATGTTGGACAAATCCGACGTGTTCAAGAAAATAAAGCATGCTCATGAGCAGCGCAAGATACCTACCATCCTGTCGGCTAAGGGTGTCGCAAAGTTCATCGATGCAGCCAGGGGCATGTGTTTAATCTTTCGCCTTCTCGATAGAGCCAATTTTCCAAAGGCACTTGTTTCCGTCAACAGCAGCAGTTACACGCCGACAGAACATGTCTAAAACACCATAGAACATAAAAACAGAACCAGAAACAACGCTCGTTTATATTGGTATTATCGATGACCGATACCCACGTGATGAACAACTAGCTGATTGTAGAAATACGGTCAAGGATTTGAACTTGCCGTCTATTGGTCGATCTATTTATGAGCACAACGAGTTGGAAAAACTTATAGACAACTTGCGCAGGAATGAGATGCTGCTGTTGCCAAAGCTCTAAGTGCTGGCAGAGTACAAAGGACGGGGAGTTGGGAAACGTTTTTTGATGAATCTGATCAACGTGACAAGCAACACTTTCAGATGGATACGCCGAATGGCTAAGAGCCTGGATTATTCATTAAGCCACGGGGACGCCCAGTCCAGATTCTTCCGGAAGGCCGGCCTTCCAGTGGAAGAATCAGGCGGTGCGGCCTTCCGCGTTTCATGAATAGTCCAAGCTAGAGCAACCGTTACGTCACTTTCACGATCGGCACAATGGCCGCCATACACCTAGCTGGATCTGAATTCATGCCAAACGCCCGTGCCGTTATCAAACCCAGTGATGCTAAAGCCTGGTCCGACTGCAAAAGGCGCGTCTGGCTGGATAACAAGGCAACACTGACAATGGTTCCATCACAAGACCCGTTCGAGCAGCTGATTATCAATCTTGGCCTTGAGCATGAGACAAGGCTATTGGACGCCTTGTCAGCAAAGACAACAGTAAAAACAGCTTCTAACAAAGAAGATACCCAACGCCTGATGGCCGATAAAGTGCCCGTGATATATCAGGCTCACCTCATGGACGAGAGTAGGCAGATCATTGGCAAACCCGATTTCCTGATTCTGGACGAAAAAGGACACTATCAGGCGGCAGATGCCAAGCTCTCGCTTAACGAAAAAAAGAAGGAAATACAGATTCAATTGGGCGTGTACCGGGAATTGCTCGCCAACTCGTTACCCGCCATCGTATTTCTTGGCAACGGAGAGCAGGCTCTTATTGGTGATGAATCCGAATCAATAGCGTCTAAATTTTTGACGCAGATGCGTACGCTGCTAGACGAAACCAGTGAGCCTGCAGTGCGCTATAGCCACAGCACCTGCAAAGTCTGTCCATACAACTCGCATTGCAAACCAGCGTTCGAAGCCCATGACGAATTGTCGTTGCTGTACGGCGTGCCAGGGCGTGCCGCTGATGCATTGGAAAACATTGGCATTCACACCATCACCCAGTTGGCAAATACAGACCCTGATGACATCCCTGATTTACCCTATTTGAAAGGCACTACCAGCAAACAACGAGCCGTCCTGCAAGCGAAGGCGTGGCTGACGGGCAAACAGTATTCACTCGCCCCCGTAGTACTACCGCAAGGTCAGTGGATTCACTTTGATATCGAAGACAACCCCCTCACCGAAACGGGACAGAAGCATGTCTACCTATGGGGCTTCCTGATACCCGCCGAGAGTAGTGAAACCGGACAGGAACTTTTTGAGTATGATTGGACTGATCATAACGACGATGACGAAATGGGCTGGCACCGTTTTCTGGACCGAATTGAACAATATCGAATGCGCTTTCCCCAGCTAATTCTGGCCCACTACTCCTTCCACGAAAAATCAACCATCAGTGCGTATGCCAGCCGCTATGCGATGGAAGGCAATGAGACCGTACGTTACCTGCTTGGCAGTGACAGCCCGTTGTTTGACTTGCGAAGACCCATTATCGATAACCTCGTGCTGCCCCTTCAGGGATACGGGCTCAAGGATATTTGCAAGCACCCTGCTCTAGTCAATTTCCAATGGCAGGACGATAATTCGGGCTCTCAGTGGTCGGTTGTGCAGTTCAACCGTTTCCTTAGTGAGGCCAACGAAGATCGACGGACTCAGGTGAAGGCAGACATTCTTCGGTACAACCGCGACGATGTGACCGCGACGCTTCGACTCGAACAATGGCTCCGAGCTACCTTCTCGGCTTGAAAACGGAACGCTGTTGTCTGTTAAACCCGATCTTCTACGCCGTACAGGCCATAAAAATCCGTAAATATAAGGTTTTAACAGATTAGGGACTACCCTAGCCTGTTCTACCGTAAGTGCATCAGTGCACACCCGATTGAGGTCCCCAGCCAATAGCCGTAAAGTTGCCCTCTTAAAAGGTGAACATGTTGCCAGCTTGAATCTCAACCAGTCAACGCAACGCAATAGTTTCCAGCAAGAAAAAAACTATGCAGCTATTTTCCAGTCAAGACCAGTCCCTAATGTGGGAGCGATGGCGTCAAGGGAACAGCTTACGAGAGATCGCACGCCTGATTAAGCGTAGGCCGTCATCCGCTTCCATAGTAGTCAGCAGAAATAGTCCCGTTACCCACTAGGTACGCCGCACCACGAGCATACCAAGTCAGATCAAGCTCACGCTCCTTCGCAACGTAATCTCCGAGATACAAATGTATCAACATCAGTTCAGGCAAATTAGCCCTTGCGCGCAAATTGTCAAACAGCGGTGAATACGGGGGAGTGCTTGGCCAGCCATCCCCCGGCCTTTACTTTCACAAACCACCACCTTCTCACGCCAGCGCAGGCAATAAGCTCATACTGCTGGAATCAGAAAACAGTTAATCAAGCAGGCGGGTACCTACAGCTTTTCCAGCACAGCCTCCGCAGCACTGACTGTGGCCGCTGTCGGATCTGATTCCATCGCCAGGTGAGTGATAACACCATCGTCAAGAATCATGACATACCGCTGCGATCGCTCACCCAGGCCATGCGCACTGAGATCCAGTGTCATGCCCGCAGCGCGAGTGAACTCGGCATTGCCGTCAGCCAGCATATCCACATGCTCACCTGTTCCCATGCTTTTGCCCCAGGCGTTCATGACGAAAAAATCCGCCGTGGAAACACAGGCAACTGCTGCCACACCTTTATCTCGCAGCGCTTGAGCCTGATCGATATAGCTGGGCACATGCGACTCGGAACAGGTAGGTGTGAACGCGCCAGGCAGGGCAAAAATTACGACCTTGCGCCCGGCACAATACTCAGCCAAAGCCACGTCGGTTGGTCCTGCGGGTGTCATCTGCTTGAGTGTGATGGCTGGAATCTTGTCGCCTTCTTTCAACATAGTTGTAAACCTTGGTTTGTCGGTTGATGAATGGGTTGTCGGATTAGTTCCCGAGCATGCGGCGCGTGCTGAACAGCGGTGTCGTCACCGCAGTGTTGCTGCGTGAGTGCATCCAGACCACGCCCCAGCGTACTATATCGTAAAGTATTACCTAGACCTAGGCTAAGCCGCCTTACGCAACAGAGACTCCAGTTTGTTGAGCATGGCGGGCCCTAGCTGTCTGACATCGAAGACGCTCAAGGCCTGAGAGTAATAGCGCGATACATCATGACCAATACCGATAGCCAGCAATTCAACCACTCCAGCGCGCTCGATGTCCTTGATGACTGTGTGCAGATGATTGGATAGATAGTCTCCGGGGTTAGCGCCCAGCGTACTGGTATCCACTGGCGCACCGTCAGAAATCATCATGAGGATGCGCCGCTGCTCAGGGCGCTTCAACAGTCGCTGGTTCGCCCACAGTAGCGCCTCACCATCAATGTTCTGCTTGAGAATGTCGCGATCAAGCATCAGGCCAAGTTGCCGGCGCGAGCTGCGGTACGAGGTATCCGCTGATTTGTAGACGATGTGGCGAAGATCATTGAGCCGGCCCGGATTTTCAGGCTTGCCACGCGATTCCCAGAGCCGGGTAGAGCTACCTCCGTGCAGATGCACTGTCGTAAAGCCCAGAATCTCGACACTCACACCGCAGCGCTCCAGCGTTCTGGCAAGGATGTCGGTGGCCGCCGCCGCTATCATGATCGGGCGCCCCAGCATCGAGCGCGAGTTATCAATCAACAGCGTGATGGCGGTATCACGCATGGGCGCTTCACTTTCACTTTTGAAGCTCAGCGGCACCAGCGGCTCGGAAACAATGCGAGAAAGCCTAGCTGAATCCAGATGCCCTTCCTCCATATCAAATTGCCAGTGCCTTCGCTGGCTCGCCAATAGTACGCGTTGCAATTTGGAGGCGAGGCGCCTGACCAGACGCGAGTGAACATCGATATGGTCGTCCAGTTGCAAACGCCATTCAGCCAGCGCCTCCTTATCCGCAAACTCCGAAGCATGGCAGATCTCATCAAACTCAGTGGTATAGGCCTTGTAGCTATCCGTGTTGCCGCTAATGTGAATCAGGGGATCGCGACCTGATCCCGGTGCTTCGTCCACTTGCCGGTCTGCCATGGCATCGCCTTCAAACGACTCACCTTCAGCTTCCGAACTTGTCTTCTCCCCTTCCCTTGGTGCATCGTCGGCATCAGCAGATTGTTCATCTGACTCCATCAGATCATCCGAGTCGCTCTCTTCGCATTCGTCGCCTTCATCGCCATCAGACGAATCCTGCGGGTTTTGCTCGCTCTTGCCTTGCAGTGCCTGACCGGACAAATCGTCGTTTGCATTTGCGGTCAGCCATTGGTCTATAAGTGTGAGCACTCTGGGTGCAAAGCCGGATTGATCGTGCAATGAATCTGCTAGCGCCATCATGTGATCACCAAAGACTGATCGCAAAGAGGCATACTCGGTCGTGTTAACCGCGCTGGACACGACTTGCACATCCAGCCGGAAAGCCGCTTTACACAGAGCATGAGTGGCTTGTAAAACGCGTGCTATGGCAGGATCAACCGGCGCTAATGTCTCGTTCAATGAAGGAGCTCCCGAAGAGGTTCCCGAAGCAGACCGCGCATCCAGATTCAACTGCACGCCAGCAAATTTATTGCACCCTATGGATTCGTAGCGTTCTTGCTCAAAAATGTTGAATATGGCCCGTGTCAGCGCATCTGCCGGCACAAGCTGTTGATGCAACGCGCTGTCGTGATGAGCATGTTTCAAGGCAATGGCATCAAGCGCACCTCTGTGCGCCCGTAACATCGCAACATTTGATACTTCCGGTGCCCGAGGATCTCGACGACCTGCCTGCCCCTCAATATTGATGTCGCTATCAGCCGCTAGCGAGCGCACGCAAGCCTCATCGACGGGCACGCTGTGCAGCGAGACGGTTTCAGATGCATGCGTATTGGCGGGCTTGATCACTGAACGACTGGCTTTAACCGGCATGGTCGTTACGTTTTTTCACGATGCTGATGCGTGTATCCTTATGTTGTTGATGAAATGCACTGACCACACCTGTATTTCGCCCACTCACCTTTGCCCTATCTAACCTACCCCTTATGTCAGAGCTGCCAGCGGCACAAACAGAAAGACTTGAGTCATGGGCTAACCAGGCAATATCCCTCGGCTGGCTAAGCGATGACGCACGGCATTCCCTTCAATCGGCAAGCAATGCAAATCCCGGACAACTTTTCCAGCAAACCGATCGCCCTCTGGTCGCCGGGCTATTCGGCGGCACCGGAGTAGGCAAAAGTAGTCTGTTAAACAGGCTGGCCGGTGAACCGGTTGCCAGAGCCAGTGCAGAGCGCCCGACCTCCCGGGACATCACTGTATACGTACATCGATCAGTATCGGTCGACCGCTTGCCGGAGAGCTTTCCCATGCAGCGGATGCGCACGGCCCTGCACAACAACGATGACTATCGACAAGTCATGTTTATCGACATGCCGGATTTTGATAGCGTCGAGGAATCCAACCGCGATCTGGTTGATATCTGGCTGCCACATCTGGATGTTGTTATGTACGTTGTCAGTCCTGAGCGCTATCGCGACGATCAAGGCTGGCAGTTATTAAAGCGCCATGCCAAAGAACATGCCTGGTTGTTCATCATTAATCAATGGGATCGTGGCAATCCTGTTCAACGCGAGGATTTTATCTCACAGCTCAGTGCCCAGGGTCTGGCAGAACCCTTGGTGTTTTGCACTGACTGCGCCAATCCAGAGCATGCCCCAGGCTCCGATATCACACAGGCGAGCGATGAATTCCCTGCACTGCGCCAGAACCTGTTGTCATTGTCTGATGACCAGATTGTCAATCACCTGCAGAAGCACGGCATTCTTGCCCGCCTGCAAAAACTGAAGGAGCTGAGTGACACATGGCTGGCCCCCATGAGCGATGCGGCAACACTTGACAGGCTGGGCGCGCAATGGACGACTCATTGTCATAAGCATCACCCGGAAATCATCAGCGCGTTGCAATGGCCCATTCAGCAGCTTGCACAAGGCCATATTGACAACACACCTTTCTGGCGTCGCCTGCTGGGTTGGACAGGCAAGCCAGTCCAGATTGACGAAAACGCATTAAATACGTTAACCCGATCATTAAACGAACGCCTGAATACCGTATTTGAACAGTTTCTCAATCAACAAGCCTACGAGCTGGACATACCCCTTCGTGCTCTGCAACAAGCCACGCAAGACTCTCACCGGCAAAGCCTTGAACTGACCAGACAGACTCTGGAGGACAGTTTGAATCAATCATTGCTCAATCCGGGCAAACCCTGGCAACGAAAACTCTACTTGCTAATGGGCACATTGTGCCTGCTTCTGCCGCTGGCATCGCTTGGGTGGATCAGTTTCAGGGTCATTACCGCATTCGCCGACGGCAGCAACGATCCATCGGCGTATCTAGGCAGCAGCTTTGCCATTAACAGTGCTCTGCTGATCGGCATTAGCTGGTTGCTCCCGGCGTTGGCGCATGCGCAACTCAAACCCTCACAGCAACAGGCGGCGCTTCAAGGGCTCAATCACGGAACTGAAGATGTTCAGCAACAATGCGCAGCGCAGGTACATGCCTCTGTGGTGGCACTTGGCGAGCAGGCTAGTCAGTTGCGTCAGAGTTACCACGCCTTGTGGACAGACCTGCCCGATGACGACGAGGCAACCTTACCCAATACCGTGAGACGCATGCTCAGCGCGCAGATCTCTCAGCCGCCCTCTCGCTCACTGGATGTTCGCGCCAACACCCACAACTCTACGGATTCTGCCCCGCTGTCATAAATTTCCCGGGCCAATTCCCGAGCGCTGGCACCGGTGGTAAGCACATCATCGACAATAGCGACTCTCTTGCCTTCAAGGTCACCGGTGGCACGAAACGCCCCCAGGATGCGCAATTGTCGCTCCTGCCGGTTTAATCCGGCCAGAGACCCGGTATCCACAATCCTGCTGAGTTGATTCTCAGCAACCGTCAGACCGATGTGTTTTCCACACCACCCGGCAATATCAGCGGCCTGATTGAAACCTCGGTGCCGAAGCCGGGAGGGGTGCAGCGGCATGGGCAGTATTGTAGAGGGCAATCTATCTGCACCATGCTGCAAAACCTCCTCTGCCAACAAGTGTCCCAGCACTCTCGTCAACTGTCGCTCTTCTCGGTATTTTATTCGTTTTACCAGCCGATCAACGGGATAGGCGTATCGGTAGGGCGCCACTATTCTAGTTAGGAATTGTCCTGCCATAGTCTTGCAGCCAGCACAGTAGTGGCCCAGGCTGGAAGTGACGAGAATGTCATGCTGACAAGCCCCGGAAGCTGGCAGCTTGGCCCCTGCTGCACATTCGGGTGGTTCCACTTGCTCGAGCCCACAACCCGGACACAACACGGTGGTATGAGTATTGCGATCGGTGTATCGACAGGCCCGAAACAGACCCAGACAGCTGGTACAAAGGTCCACACCTGGCATCGCCGATCGAGCACAAAGCGTGCAGTAGGTGCCAATAGTCAGGCACTTAGAGACAGCAAGGCTCAAGTTGGCCCAGTTTGGGGTAGAAATATGCATTGGCAAGCTCCTTTTGCCTATGGTTTGTGTTGTATAGCCTACACTCCTTTCATGTTTATGGCGGTAGCAATGACCCGGTTGTTGTTTTTTTCACACATGAACACCGTGTATTAAGTTTACAATTGGGGAAATAACGGCTATACAACACAAAAATACAACAAAGTTGCGATTAACTTGCAGCGTCCCACTGTCTCCTGCACGACTTGGTAGACGGCCAGTGGTTTTGTTGAACTTTTGAACCCACCGCGCTTGGCTGATGGTTGTGCGTGATGGACAGTTACACAATTTAAACGAATCAATGTCAACTAGTGGGAGCTAGCATGAATAGAAAAATCTGCACACTCAGTTCAATCGCGGCCTTACTAATAGGCAGCAGCGTTGTCAACGCCCATGATGTGGCCCTTCCCGGCGCTATTGAGATCCCTGCAGGGAACTCCGGGTATGTCAACGTTGGCGGCAACGCGCTTCGCACGGGTGGCGGCGAGTGTCTGAAGCTTGGAGGCTTCAGCGAGGAAAACCAGGTTAATGCCTGTGAGGGCATCGAGGAAACCGCCGAGGCAGATGCGTCAACCGAAACAGAAGCCGCACCGGAGCCAGAACCAGCTCCTACACCGGAGCCGGTTGCCAAAGAACCTATCGTCACCACAGCCACTCTGGGCGGCGAGGCCTTGTTTGAGTCCAACTCCGCGCAGTTGAGCGCATCCAGCCAACAGGCACTCGCAGAACTGGTCTCTGAACTCGAAGGCTATCAGGAGATCAGCGCTATCGAGGTCACAGGCCACTCAGACTCTTCAGGTGATGAAGGCTACAACCAGCAATTGTCAGAGAAACGCGCAGCATCAGTTGAGGATTTCCTCATGGCGGCTTTCCCTAACGCAACAGTCACAAGCCGCGGACTGGGCGAAACAAGCCCGATTGCCACTAACTCGACACGCGAGGGTCGTGCCCTGAACCGCCGAGTTGAAGTTCAGGTAACAGCCAAGAGCATTACCGAATAACCAGCCCTTCCCTGGGCAGAGCAGTTACGTTGATACTCAACGCCAAGCTGTTCTGCCTAGCTCTCGTCTCGACAGCTTATCGCGGCGGCCACGTTCAAGCTCGAACAATCCAGACCGAACAACTACTTGTACCTAGGAGAATTTTTATGAACATTCGTACCGCTCTAGCAATGGGCGCCTGCCTGACACTGGCCTCACTCAACGTTTCTGCTCAAACGGTCGTCGAAGGCGACGTTGAGGCCACAACTGATGGCTACATGAACACAGGCGGCATGGTCCTCAAGACCGGTCTTGGAGAGTGCTTGCAAACGGGAACACTCAGCGATGACAACATCATCAACAAATGCGCCGGAATTGAGGATGAAGAAGTCGCCGATGCCGCCGCGGAGGTAGAGGAAGCTGCGGAAGTTGCAGAAGCACCCGCTGCACCTGTTGTCCCTGAGCAGACAGCAAAAATCGACACGCGCGAATTCAGCGAAATGGCACTGTTTGACACAAATTCCGCCGCTCTGAATGCTGACGGCGCCAATGTCATGAGCAGCCTGTTCACAGCTCTTTCCGAGTACAAGGGAATCACATCAATCAGCGTTGTCGGTCACACAGATAGCCGAGGTACAGACGCTTACAACCAGGCGCTATCAGAGCAGCGTGCTGCCACTATCGCTGCTGAAATCAGCACTCAGTACCCGGGCGCTAACATTGATGTATCAGGTATGGGCGAAGGCTCACCTATTGCCAGTAACGACACCGCTGAGGGTCGACAGCAGAACCGTCGTGTAGAAATTGAAATCACAGCAACACGAATGACTTTCAACTAATATTTCCTTTGCAAAGTCGAACGGCTACATTTGCCGCGCGATTAAGCGGATGATAGCCAGTCTGTTGATTGATTAGGGAAAGGCCAGCGTTTGCTGGCCTTTTTTTTTGCGCACTTTATTATGTGTTGGTTTGAGCGCTTGCAGAAATTGCCTTGTGGCAGCTAGGAGCCTGCGAGGCCGGAGGCGGCCCCGCAGACTCCTAGTCGAGAGTTGAACCAACCAAAATGAGCGACTTTGTTGTTTCCAACAAGGCGGGACAGGCGCTGGAAAAACTACCTGCCGAAGCAAGCGTAAAGCTTCAGGGGTAAATTCGACGAACTGTACAAACTTACTGTACAGCGAGGTCAGGTAGCCGGATGACGAGCAAATCGCCGGATTTATCAATGACCACTCCCTGATCTGTGATGCCGGAAAGCAAGGTCTCTTCATCGATCGAGTCACCCACGTCTATTCGCCGATCGTCGTCGGTAACGACATACAAGGGTTCAGAAGCAGACACAAATACCAGGCGACCACCAAACACTTCCTCCATGTCAGGAACACTATCAACAACGTCGGACGCCTCATTGATCAATTCCGGTTCAATTTTGACTTGCTGAGACCTGTCAGTTTCCTGCACTGACTCTGCGATATCCGGCAAATCGTCCGCACGAAATGTCTCCACGAGCCGATCTGCAATGATCAATCCGAATACCAGCACGCCAATGCCAATCAATACCTTATTCATTTTGCGCGGCCAGGTCTCCGGGTGCGTTGTTTTGTCGTCGGTTACCGTCGAGTCTTTTTCGTTCATCGTGTGCGCTCGCTGGAACTGTCGTTATTGCTGGTTGGTCAGGTTTGCAAACACTAACTAGAAAGTCTCATAGCCTGGAATGTCCGTTACCCAGAGGATTTCCTCGGGGTCAGAATCAGCTATCCGCGTTGCCTGTGAAGATACCTGCGAAGTTGCCTGAGACGCAGTCGCGGCCTCGACTTCTCTAGCCGCTTCTGCAAGGATTTGCTCCGCCGCGCTGTCCATGACAGGTTCGGGTTCTGGCGTATCAGCGTCGTCAACAACCCTGACCAAATCGGTGTCCGCCGTCGCGACGATCTTTGTAACCGGGTCTTTGTCTGCGCGGGCCACGGCAGATATCATCACCTTGGCCAGACGACTGACATACGATGGGTGCCCACTCACCAGAATTTCACTATCCCGGATCTCCAGCTTGTTGCCGGGCAACACGCTACCCATTAGCTCGGACTCGAGCTGTTCATCCAATTCGACACTACCCATGGCAATCGTTGCGCTACTGCGGCTTGTTGAGGCAACTGCGCCCAGGGTGCTGTCATCCAGATCGAACAGCACAGAAAATTGCTCACTGACAGCACCGAGCGTGTCAGTTATCGATCCGTTGAATCTTCCAGAGACCTGCCCTTGCAGTTCACCGTCGATGGCTACATCACGACCGGTGATCTGAGCGAGCTGTGAGATAAAAAGCTCAAGCTGTGCGTCGTCCACCCAGATACTGATCTGTTCGTCGCTCTGGTCCTTGGCTGGCACAATATCCTCAGCCTGTACAGGTGCGATTCCCGGATTAAACGCCAGGACAAGCAAAGCGCAACTGGTAACTTTCGATAAGGTTTTTACTATGTTCAAGGTATCTGGTGTCCTGACTTGAAACTGCATCGCATACCCACTGGCTCCCGAGGAAAGGGAGACAGTTGCACTGACATGCCCGCGCTGGCGGTGGTCTGCGGGGTGGAGGTGGTGACTACGACGATTTTCGTCGCTTGAGCGTCACGACCACGCCACGATCGGGCAAGTCGCCTTCGAACGGCGTCGGCGCCCAACAGCCTTCCTCCAGCACGGAATCGTGCTCGACACCGGAAAACAGAAATGCCTCTTTTACACGATTGGCACGACCCAGTGCCAGCAGCGAATTGCCATTGTTGATGTCCGTTGTTCCATGACTACAACCAATTACCGAGAGTACGTCGGTCGATGTATCCATCATTTCGACGTATTGCTCGATTATCTGCTTGTTGGTTTCACCCAGACGCAATGAGTCATTGGGGAAAATAAGTACCCTGCGTTCTACCTCGTCGTAGTTCTGGAAGTAGTCGCTGAAGTTGGATGTCATGGTGTCGAAAATATTATTCCGCACACCGGAAGGTCGGTCGCCCATACCGAGTAACGGGTCCGACGAGGGCTTGAAAAGCTCAAAGGCATTGCTGTCCTCATCAGGCGCAAGAACAACCGACTCAGGCGACGTTACTGGCTCCACCACGACCTCTGCCTGCTCAGTGTTGACAGCAGACAAAGCATCATCGGTAACCATTTCAGAATCGCTCCACGGCATTTTCCCGGACAACGTACTGCAACCTGCCAGCGTCAGAATCGACGAAGCCAGACACAAACGCTTTACCCAGAGAGGGAGTGGCTTGTTCGGAGATGATGTTAGTTGTGACATTTAATGCTTCCCTTGACCAAAAACGACTCGCACATGCGCCGAGCGATCTCGCGCACTGCCTACGGCTCCTTCCCAAGGCTCATTAAAAACTCGGGTCGATCACAATAACGTTTTCTTCAGCACAATGGATGTATTGTGACGAAATATGATTATTCCCCACTACAAAGATGTCCAATATGTAATGTAGCTTGTTAAATATGACAGAATAATGTCGCCCGTGCGCGCCCATCAGACCCGCTCAGGTAAAGAGTGGAACCGCCCCATCAGCGACATACTGAACAGACAAAGCCGCCAGCAGAACACCCAGCAATCTGGTCAAAACAAGACGACCGGTATCGCCCAGATATTTATCGACATACTCTGCACTGAACAATATGGCGTACGTCAGCGCCAGCAGGACGAACAGCACCAGCAATAAAACCGCAATACCGGTCCAGTGGCTGCCGCCACTTGCAGCGGCAACCTCAGACGATAGAAGAATTGTGGCTGATATCGCACCCGGACCCGCGATCAACGGAATGGCCAGAGGAAAAACGGCGAGGTTGGCAATCTGGCTTTTCATCGCGGCCTCAGACGTTTGCGCCTTGCGTTCCTGACGCTGCGCATAGATCATCTCAAACGCTGTGTAAAAAAGCAGTAAGCCACCCGCTACACGGAACGCATCAATTGTGATGCCCATTCCATCGAGAATACTCGTGCCCGTAACAGCAAACAGCGCAAGGATGGCAAACGCGATCAGCACACCTCTTAACGCGGTGGCACGTCTGTCAGCGACTCCCATTCCAGCCGTCAGTCCAAGAAAAAGCGGCGCATTGCCTACCGGATCAATGGTCACGAACAAGGTGATAAACGCATTGAGCAATACATCAAAGCTTGGCAAAACCTCAGTGCTCCTATCTGATCAATAACCCGAATACATCAAATGCAACTCGGCTGGTAGACACGAAAAGATCAATCAATCGTTGCTGATCAGACGATACTGGATAATGTGAGTGGACAGTTCTTCCGGATTGAAGCCCAACCCAATGGCGCCGCAATGCTCCAGAGACACCGAGGTTCGTCTAAGAAATTCGGGAGCTGCTCCGTCTTTCACAAGATAAGTACCGTTGGTGCTGGAATCACTCAGTACGAAGCGCCCACGCTTGAGTGCGATCTCGGCATGGTTGCGTGAAGCAGACTCAAAATCGATCACGACATCGTTTTCAGCAGCACGCCCGAATGACACGGTTGGTTGTCTGTCGTCGACGGTCAGTTTTTTCCCGTTGACAATTAGTTGCAAGACGCCAGTAGATACGTTTTTTTGCATACCGCGTGTCTCGCCAATGATGACGGTGTGCGCGGTATCTGACTGCCACTGTACGCGATAGACCGGCATCGGTCGGGCAACACCCTTGAACTCGACGTTGTCGAGATAATGGGTATTGGTGCGATGCTCAAGCGACAGCCGAGCTACCGCTTTTTCCGTGATACAGATCTCATTGGCTTCGGCAAATGCAGCTACCCTGGCGGCAAGATTCACCGTGTTGCCGTAGACATCACCAGAGTCAGAGATCACCTCTCCGACATGAAAACCCACACGAACCGATAGACCCATTGAAGAATGCCCTCGCTGAATCTCGACCGCTGCGGTACAGGCGGAATTCGGATCATCGAAGCTGGCAAGCGCGGCATCACCTACCGTTCTCAACAACTTGCCGCCATGCCGCTCAATCGAAGACTTCATGCACAGCAGTGACTGACTCACCGCCTTATGGGCGACGACGTCGCCTTCCGTCTGATACAGACGAGTGCTGTCGGTCAGATCAGCGAACAATACGGTTAATGATTGGGAGACCATCAATGACTCAAGACAAAGGCTACGCGGGCCAAGGGTAACGCCGCACGCCCAGCAATGCCAGCACCACAGCACTACTTGTCGAAATTTATTTTACGATGACCCAATCAACGGCAATTCAGCACAGCCCAAGGCACAGGCTGCGCGAAGGCTCACCCCTGCGTCGCACTGCCCCCCGGAAAGCCTTCGTCGCCAGCAAGACGCCTCAAATGAGCCATCTCTTTCCTACTTTTGCTCTCTTGGAAAAATCAAGCGCAGCTCAAGGGTGAAAATTAGTGCAACCGCTGGATACGATCAAATTTAGCGTGCCCCGAGAGTCGGTAGAAACGGGCTAGTTCCTGATGCAATGATGCCTTGTCTCCGTCTGCCGAGAAGCGATGATTGAGCCAGTGACAGTATCGAGAAGCCAGTTTGCTAGCCGTGCGGTATCGCTCATGCAAAACAGTGCCTTGTGACGGGATTAATTTGCAGTTCGCAAAAAGCTGACTGTGCAAATGGCGGCGCTCTCGTGCATCCGATTGCTCCTCAATCAGGATCATGAATTTGTCAATCTCGGCCTGCAACTCAAGATCGATAGGCCGAATCTGACGATCATTATGCGCGTGCCAAAGCAGGCATACCGCGTGACTGACCCCTTCGACAACGGTACAAAGGCCATCAAGATCCGCTTGCGAATTATCGACGGCTGCCAACAGCGCCTCGTCGACATAAACAGTGAATTCCAGAGCATCGTCATGCTGATGAATAAACACCACCTCCTCATCAATCGACGGGCGTGGCAAACCCTCGTTAGCCTGCTCGCTGGCCAGTCTGTCAGCAACCGACTTGTCGCATGACACAAACTGCTCTATGCAATACGGAATATCCAGATCGTAGCGCGACTCGATCCTGTTTTGAAGATCTGCCAGTAGCGTGCTCATGGCTTGCTCATCAACCTTGGGAGAGGTGCCGGGATCGAGTGGCTCATGGCCGGTCTGTTCCCGATATCAATGGTGAATGGGCGTGTCATCACCCGTGTACTGTTCGAACAGCACAACCCCTTGCGTTCGCAGCTCGCGGGCAACAGCAGGATGCTTGTTCGCGTGCCAGTCATCAATGAGCGTCATGAGGTCCTTGGGTTCATCAGGCTTGACCGGAACTTCTGAAATCGCAACAACGTAGTCACTGAAATCATTCGCCAGTGCCTCAAATATCCCTTGCAAAGAACGCTCTCTGGACGACTGAGGCGACTCATCGGCAAGCGTTGCGTAAGCCGCCTCACCCATCGACATGTAATAGTCCACTCCCACCGCCTTTCGATTGAGCGCACCGGAAAACAAGCCCGACACAACCATGGCAACATCTCCCATTCTTTGCAGCAACTGTCGGCGTTCATACGCTGAGCCTGACTCAATCGCCTGCCGGTAATATTCGGCGAGCGGTGTCAATGCGGCTCTATTACCGTTATTGTCGAGAAACGCATCAGTCCGGGAGTAGTTGCATAACAACTGGGTCAAATACCAGAGCGTATCCTCATTGCCGTTGATGCTGTGTTTCTCAACTGCGTTCTCTATTCGCTCCTTGAAAAAGCCCTGCAGGCTAACGGTAGGTTCTATGAGGTTCTCAACAGTGTTGTCCAGCATGATGCTATCTCCTGTTATTTCGCGACCACTTGATAACCTAGTGTAGTGTGACCTTCAAACACTTCAAACAGCGGTTGAAGGTCACACTACACTAGCGACCTGTTTTAAAGTCGCTTTACACATTCGGAGTATGCTTTGTGTTTTTTGACGTGTGTTGTTAGCACTGTCTGTCATCGAGTGCCAATGTTGCGCTTAACCTGACACAGGACACCATCTTTTGAAACTGCTCTCTTCAACATCACTGAAACTATCAAGGCGCAAGCTTGTCCCACTCTATGTCAGTTCATTGCGCTGCTATGATGGCGGCGCCTTGGTCAAAGGCGACTAGCCGATGAGCCAACCTTTTCATGAATGAGCCTGTAGTCAACGAACAGCCAATTGAGCTTCTTAGTGCAGGCACCAAATTGCAAGGTACGCTGACGCTTGCTGACGACATATCGAATCCTGTTACAGCAACCAGTAAAGACCCTGTCGCTGCCGTGTTGTTATTGTCAGATAGTGGCCCATTAGATCGAAATCAAAATTCTCTTCAGGTTCAACTCAATATATTTAACGATGTTGCCAGCTATCTGGCCAGACAAGGAATCGCGAGTCTTCGCTACGACAAACGCGGCTGTGGATTGAGCAAGGGAAAATTCGACGCTGCCGGACACACCGATCTGGTGGCTGATGCACAGGCATGGCTGGAGTATTTACACAAACGATCGGCCGTGGCCGGAGCACCGGTTTTCCTGTTGGGACACGGAGAAGGCAGTTTGATTGCACCACAGTTGGTTGTAAACAATGACTATATACAAGGTCAGATATTGCTCACGCCATTTGTAGAAAACTACGAGCACGTCATCAGGCGACAGGCAGAAAACGCCTTGCGAGAGATCGCCGAGCTGGATGGCTTTAAGGGCAAGCTGATCCGATTCTTTTTGAGCCTTAGTGGAAACCAGTTGGTCAAACAAAAAAAGCTGCTACAAAAAATCCGCAAAAGCCGAAGGGATACTTTGAAGATAAGGAAACAGATCATCAATGCAAAATGGATTCGCGAAATGATTACGATGGATGCCAGCGCCATTTACAAAAAGGCCGACATCCCCACGTTGATCATTGGTGGTCAAAAGGATCTGCAATGTCTTCCGGATGACGTACAGAAAATATCAGCACTTATCAACGCTCACGTAGAAAGCCATGTTCTGGACAACCTTACCCATATCCTGCGCTCTGATACCGACAAACCATCGGTACAACATTATCTGATGCTCTCTGTACAGGATATAGATCGACGCATACTGGAACTGTCCAGCCACTGGCTGCACGAAAACGCCGCTCAATCCCGGATCTCCACACCATGATGCTGTTCGACTTCACTGATGAGCTGGCTATCGAGCAATGGCAGGCGGTCGATGACCGGGTAATGGGCGGTGTCTCGCAGAGCGAACTGCTCAAAGCCAGCCCACCGCAAGTGTCTCTGGCGATATTCAGGGGCACGGTATCAAATCGCAATAACGGTGGGTTCTGCTCGGTACGCGCTACGCTTGATAAACCTGTGCCTGCCGTGGCTGAACACCTCTCGATCACCTGTCAGAACTCTATGCAATGGGGTAGCAAGTCCTATTACCTCAACCTGCGCACCAATGGAGAATTTGACGGAGTCAGCTACCGAACCGGTTTTACACCCAACGAGAACCTGACGCGCCACGAATTCACAGCACTTGAGTTTGCTGCCGTGTTCCGTGGCAGACCTGTGTCCACAGCGCCGCCCCTGGCATTCACAGACGTTCGTCAAATTGGTCTGATGATCGCCGATGCTCAGCTAGGACCGTTTGAGCTTGGAATCGGGCAAATAGATGCTTTCTGATCTACCGCAGATAAAAAAGAATGCGTCTGGGACGTAATCGGCGTTTCACATGACTATTCCGTTGTCAATAATGAGATAGGGTGTTAAAAATTACGTCGAGGTACGTTAACCTATCTGAACGGCAACGCAACGTCTGGATTTTGGATTCCAGCCCTTGCATGCTCGGCTTTTCAAGCCACCCTGACAACCCAGAGATAAGCGTATAACAAAATGAAGTTTGGACCCGCCAAGCTTGTGTATCTCATGCTTCTGACATTGCTGCTACCCGGTAGCGCATTGGCAGAACAGGCCAGGCTGGCGCTGGTCATCGGTAACAGTGACTATGAAGAGTCACCATTGAAAAATCCCATCAACGATGCCACCGATATGGCGGGTGCCCTCGAAGATCTCGGATTCAAGGTTATCCTCAGCACCGACGCCGACAGACGGGAAATGGGTCGTGCCATTCGTGATTTTGGACGAGAGCTGAAGGCCAATCGTGGCATCGGCCTGTTCTACTATGCCGGACACGGCATGCAGATCGAGAACCGCAACTACCTTATTCCTATCGACACCCCTCTGGAAGAGGAAGATGAAGTGCCCTACGAATCCATCGATGTTGGCAGCGTACTAGCCAAAATGGAGTCTGCCGGCAATGCGCTAAACCTGATTATCCTTGATGCCTGCCGTAACAACCCTTTCCCAACGAGTTTTCGTAGCACCAGCCGCGGTCTTGCCAGAGTGGAAGCACCTATTGGCTCCCTTGTGGTTTATGCCACCGCACCCGGTGCAGTAGCGGCTGATGGCACCGGGAGAAACGGTGTATTTACCGGCGCACTGTTAAACGAGCTACGTACCGATGGCCTGAGTCTGACCCAGATCGTACGTCGCACCCGAGCAGCCGTGGTAAAAGCCTCCAACGGGCAGCAAGTCCCCTGGGAGAGCAGCTCACTCCTCAAGGACTTCTACTTCAAGAACGAAACCGTGCCTGCGACACAAATCGCTGAAACAGTAGCCAAGGACAGCAACGCAAGCACAGAGCTGGCTCAAAAAACCAACTCACCCGCAAAAACAACATCCAAGCCGGTGGCCAGCAACGATCCAAAGCCAGTCAGTGCACCGGAAACCGAGCAAAGTGGACCTCCAAAGGCTGCCGAGGAATCCATAACCGTTGCGATGCTCGACAACAAGGAACAAATCAAGGCAAAGCCTCCGGTGAGCAAAAAACCGGATACTGGCAAGGCCGCCATTGTCGAGCCAGAACCCGCGCCGCGTAAACCACAGGCTAAAAAACAGACCGCCGTGTCTGCATTGACGATAGATGTGGATCCACCTGACGCTCGAATTCGCATCATGAACATCGTCGATGCCTATACACCCGGTATCAAACTGGACAAATCGCGCTCTTATGATGTCTACGTCACGCACGGTGACTACGAATCCTATCGTGAAATGATCTCGCTGGATGACGAAGCCACAGCGTTGAACATCACGCTGACCAAAAGAGGCGTCGTCGAACCTGAAATGGTGGCTATTGCCGGGGGCACTTTCACCATGGGATGCACCAGCGGAGACAAGAGTTGCGAGTCCTATGAACAACCAACGCGATCCATTCGCCTGGAACCGTATTATATTTCCTCCACCGAAATCACCTACGGTCAGTTTGAGGAATTTGTCGACAGCACCGGCTACGTGACAGATGCTGAAAAGAACCGTGGTGGAAATAAGGGATGCTTTATCTGGTCAGACAGCGGTGGTATCAGTCGCTCAGAAGCAAAGTGGGCATGGACAAGCGCTAAAAGCTGGCGCAACCCGGGATACAAGCAAAGTGCTTCGCACCCTGTATCCTGCGTAAGCTGGAATGATGCAAATCGTTACGCTCAGTGGTTGTCACGGAACACCGGCAGGAGCTACGCCCTGCCCAGTGAATCAGAATGGGAGTTTGCAGCACGTGCTGTATCGCAAGGGAAATTCGGCAAGGCCGAATCTGCTCGCGGGCTGTGTGCGATTGCCAACGTAGCTGACAACGGTCAATCCCCTTCTGGCTCAAAGTGGGGTCGACGCATTAACTGCAACGACTACCACTGGTTCAGTGCGCCCGTCGCCTCTTATCAGGCAAATGGATTTGGCCTTTACGATATGCAAGGCAATGTCTGGGAATGGGTTGCCGATGTCTGGGCTGACACGCTTTCCGACGTACCGCCTAATGGCAATCCAAACATCAGCGCCTCGGGCGATGAGACGCGCGTGCTGCGAGGCGGCGGCTGGGATAGTGACGACAAACGCACACGATTAAGCAGTCGCATGCGCGGTAGCACCAGTAGCCGTGCATCCATGACGGGCTTTAGACTGGTTATCAGAGACAACGCCCGCTAGGAAACTTGCCAGGAAACCGCCAGGGAAATTCCTCAAGGTCTAGGAGCCTGCGCGGCCCGGAGGCGGCCCCGCAGAAATCAATCGGCTACGAGCAGACTCCTAGCCAGAATAAAAACAGCCGCGAGATAGCTCTGCCGAGCCGTAAGCTCCTACCACGTATAGCGCAACCCGATACCGAACAGATCAGTGTCGCCAATGTTGTTTATCGCCAAAGCCACATCTACGTTATCGAAGGCTCTGTACACAAGTTTTACGTCACCGGATAGCTGGTCTCTGTTATCAGAACGGTAGTAATTCAAAGCGGCCTCACCCTCAAGTCGGGCGGCTAGTGTTCGCCGTACGCCTGCGTAGATTTCCTGAAAATCGGTGTTAATTTCCGCGCTTATATTCTGAGCCGCGACTTTTACAGACGCCTCTTCCCGGCCGATCATAAACCCTGCGATCCAGTCTGATTGATTCATTAACGCAAGCGGTTGATGGTACAGAGCACCGATAGCAAGCGTTTGCGCCTCAAACGATAATTCAATGGGATCAGTGCCCGCTTGGTTTTCACCGGCTTCCGTGACTCCAACGAGATCGATATCCTGGTTGCGGAACTCTGCCTTGACCGACCACCGGTCCGATAGGTCGATTAGCAGTGTTGCGAGCAGAGGCGGCGATGCGTCAGTGTCCACAAGGTACTGAACTTCAACATAGTTGTAACTGTGCACCGTGGAATTGGTAGAGCGAAAAAGATCCTGAGACAGCGCAGAGCTACTCAACACAGTGCCGACTAGGGCTAGTAACCATTTTCCTTCGGGACGCATGTGATGTGTTCTTCCTTAAAGTGGATTGATCCTGAACCCCTGCTGGACGCGCGGCTCAACCCTAAATAATACACCCTGTCTCTCAAATCATCAAAATCTGTCAATAAATACCTCCCCGTTCGTTATTTCAGTAGCAGGTTACCAGTAACACCCTGCGTTTTTGCACAACTTTGAACAAGATCACATGAACAGTTTTTTCAAATTCCTCGGGGTCATCGGGTGCCTGGTCGGCGCTACGGGACTCGCTATCGCTCAAAGTGATGGCAACCCGGTGACTGAACACACCCGTATTGTCGGTGGTGAGGCCAAGGACATCGGTTTTGCGCCAGCCACGGTAGCGTTGCTGAACAACCGACTGTTAGCTCAAACAGGCTCGTTCTACCAATCACAATTTTGCGGTGGCACTGTGATTGCCACTCGCTGGGTACTCACAGCGGCACACTGCGTATCAGAACCCACCCGGGTAACACCCGCCAGCGAAATCAGCATTCTGATGGGAACCAGCAATTTAAACGAACCGGTCAACCAGCCTATTGCCGTCAGACGCGTCATTCCCCATCAACAATACCATTCAACATCACAAGCGAATGATATTGCCCTGCTGGAACTGGAATACGACGCACTGGCTGAGCCTGTCGCGATCGACCAGCAAGAGATCGTGCTGAATGAACAAGCGCTTATCGTCGGCTGGGGCGCTTTGAACACCGGGAACGATGAACAACGACAAGTGTATCCAAGCGAGCTGCAAGGGGCCGTTGTCAACATGATTCCAGGTGATGAATGTGGTGGACTTTACCCACGATACTTTGGGCTGGTTGACTCGCGCAATCTGTGTGCCGGTGTGCTGAATGGCGGCATTGATTCCTGCCAGGGAGACTCTGGCGGCCCCCTGTACCGATACAACAGAAATACCGACGCCGCACAGAGTCTCGTTGGCATTACAAGCTGGGGGTTCGGTTGCGCAGAGGCAGATGCACCGGGGGTCTACACGCAAGTGTCAGCGTTCACCGGCTGGATAACTCAACAGACGGGCATCGGTTTCCCACAGCCACAGCCACAGCAGGATGACCCACAGCCATTGGCATCCCCGTCTTTCAATCTCTCAACTCAATCAAACACCAACAACGCGCCTGCTGCAAACTCACAGCTCATTGCAAAGAGCGCAGGCGCGAACAGCTTTTGGATTGTGAGCGTGCTTGGCCTGTTCGCAGCCTTACGAAACGCCTGTTTCGGATTATTCACAGCGCGCCATCGTGCTTGTCAGTCCGATCGGATGGCCTTACTCTCACTACCTGACGGCGTAAATATTGCCGTAAACTCGTTAGCTGATACAACGCCAAGCTGTTCAAAATGTATCTACCAGCCGAGCGATACCCGTGGTTTTTACGTGACACAGCCTACACAACGGCATTAAGACGATGAACAAACCCAGCAGCACCCACATCCTGTTTATCCTTGCGCTTGTTTGCCTACCCACTGTATTGCAGGCAAAACAACATGCGCTTCTCATTGGAGTTTCGGACTATTCAGATCCCCGAATTCCTGACCTTGAAGGACCTATCAATGATGTAAACGCTCTACGCAAGGTGCTGATAGACAATTGGCAGTTTGCAGACGAAGACATCACTGTGCTGACTGATGCACAGGCGACAGAAGCCAACATACTGCAGGCCGTTGATCAGCTTTATCACGATACCGAAGCAGGTGATGACATCATTATTTACTACTCAGGCCACGGCACCAGCGCCGCTGATCCTGCTCTGGGTGCCCGAGTCAACTTGCCCGATGGATCGGGTGCCATTGTGGCCAGTGACTTCAACCCCGACAAACTGAGTCAGACAACGTTGTCACATTCCTCTGACGATGGATTACTGGTCGGAAGATTCGAGATACGGCCAAGACTGCAAGCCCTCGACAGAGAGCGTAATGTCCTGGTGATGTTCGATGCCTGCTTCTCAGGTAACGCCACACGCGACATGCCGTCTGCCTACAAGCCTGCACACAAGCGCCAAATTAATCTCAATGCTTATTTTCAGCCATCAATAGCAACTGCGAATTCGTCGGTGCAGCTCGAGAACAAGCAGCAACAGACAACGCGTTCGTTAACCTTGAGTACGAACGAATCGTTTGGTTATCAAAACACGGTTTACTTCGGAGCTGCGGCCGAGGATCAGTTTGCAGTTGATCTGTCGATGGCAGAAATTCAGGCAGGGCTGGTCACCACATTTGATGGAAAACCTCACGGTGGCTTTACCGATTCTCTACTACGAGCTCTGTCATCGCTACCCGATTCATCCAACTCAATCAGCTTCATCCAGTTATTCAATCGTACGGTCAACTACTTCAATACGTGGTGTAAATCCTGTGGGCACACACCTGTATCGCTACCAACCGCCGGCACACCTGACAACGAACTGCTTGGCCGCACTATTCTCATGCCCTCCGCGGTGCTGGCAAACAATACGAATTATGACAACAGATCAGAACCTGCACTAATGGAGACTCTGCTGGTTGACACCACCCTGCCCGATGGCAACACGCTAGCCATGCGAAGCCTCAATACTCGAGCCATCAATCGAGTTAAAGCGAAAAACCTGTCAGCTAGCCCTGACGTGTACTTTACTCAGACCGATGCTCAGCTTAATGCCTTTTCTGCAGACGGTCACTTGATAACGCGAATGCCCGTTAACATGCCAGAGGATTCAATGGGCCAATGGCTTGCGGGTAGAGAATGGCTGAAGCGCCGTATGAGCCGAGACCTCAATAGAGACAAGGGAGACTTGCAGGTGAGCTTTCGGCAACCGTTAGCGAGTAACCACGTCACGGACGGCGAGTTCATACATTTCAATGTAATGAGTAAGACGCCTGCCAATCTGCTCATGCTGCTCCTGAATGCCAAGAGCGAGCTGTCGGTGCTGTATCCGGTGAGTGACACCGAACGAAAAGCGCTTCTGCCTGCACTTGAATCTCAACGAATACCCCGACTGGATGAGCCGGCTATACAAGTCACGCCACCCTGGGGCACTGATATTGTCATGTTCTACACGCTACCGCCCGAACACACGCTGACGTCAGCACTGGAGCAACTGGCATCACTGTCAACCATACCCGTATCCCATCCAGTGCTTGAAGAACTCGAAGATGCTCTGGATAGCGACGACTTTCCCTACAGCGCGATGACCGTACGAATTGTGTCATCCCCGTCCCAGTAAACTTTGACCCCTCTATGAGCATTGTTATAGTGAGCTGCTACGCAGCAGGAATATAGACCTTGAGTATCACCGACCCTGACAATCTGAGCGAAGAGAACGTCGTCGCCTACGCTGCTGTAACGCTGTGCGGGAATACCTCACGGGGTGCGGCACCGCAGTGGGAGGAGCTGAGTGCCTGGAGCCTTGGTACGCTTGACAGCAACCGATCAGCTGAAGTGCTCAGTCATGTTGCCAACGACCCGATCTGCTTTCAACAATGGCTGGATATTGCCGAAGCTCAGAGCTGGGTGGAAGAAGAAGCAAGGATGAACAGTGAGTCGGAGACAACTGGCACAACATCCACACTGGATACCAGCGGCCCCTTATCCGAAAGCGCCCACCCACAGAATCAGTCAAGGGGTGCCTCAAGATCAAATTCGCCAATCTCCAATGCGCTTGCGGTGTTGAAGGGTTTTTTTCAACTACCACTGCCCTCACCCGGCGGCTCTGGTGTCGCCGTATACGGCGGCGCATTTGCCGCCGTCTGCCTCGCTGTACTCATAGTCCCATTGATGCGTACCGGCGAAACCTTGTCTGTGCAACAGCAACTGGATCGGAGCACTGATGCCTATATTGTTGCCGGCAACAGTTTCACCGGCGCACCACCCATTGTCCGTAGAACACGGAGCCTGACTGGGTTATTCGATGATCTGTCTATCAGCGATGTCGAGCAGCGCCACTTGCAATCGGGCCAAAAGGTTGTGTTTGATAAATTGCAATCGGCACAGCGCACAGAACAACCATTGGCTGATGCCTGGCAGGAATGGCTAGCCGAACTACCCGCCGGAAAAGTAGACTGCGACGAAGCCATTGACTCCGCGCATTGCACCCGCGTTGCCAATGACTTTCAGTTGCTGGGCCAATGGTCACTCCTGAACGCTACGGCCTGCGATACACTAGTAGAGTCAGGCGGGCAAAACCTGCCAACTGATTTTTGGCAGGAACAATATATCATCTACAACACTATCCGCTCCTCGCAGAGCCTTTCTCAAAGTACCCGGTTCGCCGCAATAATGCCACCAGTTCAACACCCTACACCACGGACGCTGTGCTCGATCGCCAACTCTGTTATGGCTGCCAGCCAATAACCCGCTATCAATCCTGGAAAACTGTCTTGTCTGCAAAAGCATTGCGAGAGAACCGGCTCAAGAAACTGTATTCCGAGCGCTGGATGACAAGGCTACGTACGTTCGTTGCTCGCCGTTACCACGATTTTGGTGACTGGGAAGGCTGGTTCGAAGAAGCGCATCAAAACCTGGCATTAAAAATCAATGCAATGCCTGACGATCAGGAGATAAATGACGCACTGGTTTTTGCGGTGTTCAAGAACGAACTGATCACTGTCAAACGAAACCGCCTGGGCTATCCAAGACCACGCGCATGGCTACAACAATTCAGTGAACTGGGTCAGGATCTGTTTGAGTGGATGTGCCTGCAGCGTCTACCGCGCGATCAGATCATTGCATTGGCGTTAAAAAAATCCAACGACAAAGGCTACAAGATAACCCTGCCAGAGAGCGATAAAACATCAGAAGCGCCGCACAAACAACTGCTTATTGAGTTGACCGACACCATGATTCAGAAAAAGGAATGTGATGGAACACGACCCAGTGCCACAACTAATATTGATGATGAATCTGTTGTTCAAATTGCGGCTGATACGCCGAGCGTCGAAGACACGGCTGATCATGCCCAACTTGAATTGATGTTGTCGCTGATCCTTGGCGCATCCAATGTCACCGCCGAAATCAGAAATCAGGCTGCTGAGCGAATGCAGGGTATGAAATCCAGCCTGCACGAGGAGTCCTTACTGGACGACATGGATGTTCTCATCCTTCGTTGCTACTATTTTCAAGGCATGTCGCAGAACGAGGTTGCCAAGCTCGTCAAGCAACCACTGCAACGAGTGGTCAGAAAACGCGAAGCCGCCATTAAGCGAATTCGGCAATTCATGGAAACGCACGGACTAACGCGCGAATCGTTCGACTTGTAAGCCAATACGTGCCGAATACGCCCTCTCTAACGGCGAAAAAAGACCCTGCACCATCGGCGGACGCTGTGTGGCACGGGTTCTGTGTCCTTGGGTGCCGACACACCATCGACTGACGTGCTGCCAAAGCCGGCTCCAGCTCGAATGCACTGCGTAGGTGCCAGCCGGCTTGCCCGTGACGTCGGCTACATCATCAGCCCCTCGTCAGTGATGAATGTTTGCGCTATTAGGTCAACCGATGGTACAACGTAGCGTCTGGACCAAAACCGCTATCGACCTCATTCGACAAAGGAGCAATTCATGCACATCAAAACCCACTTTCTGACGGCCACCTTGCTGTTGGGCCTATCGACCACCTTTGCTCAGGCACAGGATAATGCTGGCGGCACATTAGCCAAGATCGCCGACAGCGGAGAGATTGTCGTTGGTCATCGTGAATCGTCAGTGCCATTTGCCTACCTCGATGACAACCAGGAGCCTATTGGCTACTCCATCGATCTATGCATGAAAATTGTGGACGCCGTCTCTGAAGAACTCGGCAAGGACATTTCGGTCAAGTATGTACCCGTCAATCCAAAAACCCGCATTGCCTTGATGGCTAACGGCACGATTGACCTGGAATGTGGATCAACAACCAATAACCTGACCCGTCAGGAACAGGTTGAGTATCTGCCAACGACCTTCATCACTGGCACCAAAATTCTCACCCGTAAGGACAGCGGCATCCAATCCGTGAACGATCTTGACGGCAAGGCAGTGGCACTTGCTCAGGGTACAACCAATGAACGCGCTGTGAAGGCCGCCGTGGAGGCCGCTGGACTGGATGTAAAAATTCTGCCGGTCAGAGACCACGCAGAAGGCATGCTGTCACTGGAGACAGATCGAGTGGATGCCTACTCCACTGACCATATCCTGTTGTTCGGCCTTATTTCCAAATCCAAGTCACCCGATGATTACGTCGTGGTTGGCGATTTTCTGTCTTTCGACCCCTACGCCATCATGGTTCGTCGTGACGACAGCGCCTTCGAACTCGTCGGCAAGAAAGCCATGGCATCGCTCATGCGCTCCGGCGAAATTCTCGACATCTACAGCAAGTGGTTCGACCCGTTAGGTGTACCTGCAGACGACACTTTAAAAACAGCGTTCATGCTGGGTGGTCTGCCAGAGTAAGCAAGGTGCTTCCCCGCACTCACTCAGATCGCGCACAGGTGTCAACCAGTGCGCGATCTGACACCATATTTCCCGTAGTCAACGGCACCCACTTGCAATGAACTACAACTGGGATTGGAGCATCCTGTTCGAGGAAGAGTACCTGCAATGGCTTATCAGCGGACTAGGCTGGACCATCGCAGTCGCGCTGTGTGCATGGGTAATTGCAATGGTCATCGGATGCATCGTTGGTGTTGGCCGGACACTACCCAATCGCTTTATCAGCTTCATATGCACGTGCTACGTTGAGCTATTTCGTAACATTCCTTTGTTGGTTCAAATGTTTATCTGGTACTTCGCTGTTCCGGAAATGGTCTCGGATGATCTTGGTCGCTGGATGAAACGTGATATGCCCAATCCGGAGTTCATTACAGCCGTTATTGCATTGGGTCTGTATACCGCATCCCGTGTCGCCGAACAGGTAAGAGCGGGAATTGAAACCGTACCACAAGGTCTTAAATCAGCAGCAAAGGCATCAGGCCTGAACACCTTCCAATCCTATCGCTATATACAACTACCCATTTCTTTCCGACTCATCGTGCCGCCCATGACTTCGGAGTTTCTGACGGTATTCAAGAATTCATCGCTTGCATTGACAATAGGGCTACTGGAACTGACTGCGCAGAGCCAGCAAATAGCCGAATACACATTCCATGGCTTTGAAGCGTTCACCGCTGCCACCGTAATTTATGTGTTCATCGCATTGATCGTGACCACGTTGATGCATTTTCTGGAGCGCCGTACAGCCATCCCGGGCTTTGTTGGCAAGGATGCGTAAGTTGAGCACGCAGCCATGAGTGACTTTGATTTTTCGGTCATCATCTCATCATTGCCGTTTCTCGCGCAGGGACTGGGACTTAGCCTGTGGTTAACCTTTCTTGCCATAATTGGCGGTATTGTTCTCGGCACCCTGCTTGCTCTAGCCAGGTTGTCGGGCTTTGCACCGTTGTCACTCATAGCAGCAGGTTACGTTAATCTTATCCGCTCAGTGCCCCTGATTCTGGTTATATTCTGGTTCTACTTTCTTGTCCCACTGGCACTGGGTCGGCCCATTGGCAGCTTTTATTCAGCGCTTATAGCGTTTGTCTTGTTTGAGGCTGCGTACTATTCGGAAATAATGCGTGCAGGAATACAAAGCGTTCGCAAGGGTCAGGTGTACGCCGGACAGTCAACGGGCCTGAACTACTGGCAAATTCAACGCTTTATCGTCTTGCCGCAGGCGTTTCGCAACATGATTCCTATTCTCGTCACTCAGGGAATCATTCTGTTTCAGGATACGTCACTCGTTTTTGTTGTCAGCTTGCGTGATTTCATGACGGCCTCTTCCATTGTGGCCCGTACAGAAGGCAGGCTGGTGGAGATGTACCTGTTTGCCGCCGTCGTCTATTTTGTCATCTGCTTCGCCGGCTCACTTTATGTCAGACGCCTTAACGCTCGGATGGCCACATGATAAATCTGCAGAATGTCAGCAAATGGTATGGCGACTTTCAGGTACTGAACAACTGCAGTGCAACCGTTGACAAGGGACAAGTGGTGGTCGTGTGCGGCCCGTCCGGTTCGGGAAAATCAACGCTTATTAAATGCGTCAATGGCCTGGAGCCTGTTCAATCCGGCCAAATCCAGGTAGATGGTAAAGAGGTAACCGCAAAGAAAACCAACCTTACCGAGCTACGCTCACGTATCGGCATGGTGTTTCAGCATTTCGAGCTTTATCCGCATATGTCAGTACTTGAAAATCTGTGTCTGGCGCAGGAAAAGGTACTGAAACGCAGCCGTGAGGAAGCCGTCTCCCGTGCAGAAGCACTGATCAAACGTGTCGGCCTTGACGATCACATCTCCAAGTTTCCCAGCCAGCTATCAGGTGGTCAGCAGCAGCGAGTTGCCATTGCGCGCTCACTGGCCATGGATCCGATTGCCATGTTGTTTGACGAACCCACATCGGCTCTGGATCCGGAAATGATCAACGAAGTACTGGATGTCATGGTAGGGCTTGCGCACGAAGGCATGACCATGATGGTGGTTACGCATGAGATGGGGTTTGCCCGGAAAGTCGCTGATCGGGTGGTTTTCATGGATGACGGGGCCATTGTCGAGAATCGTCCAACCAACGATTTTTTCAACAATCCTGAAAGTGATCGCGCAAAGGATTTTCTATCGAAGATTCTTGATCACTAAGGGGAGGTTTTTCTCCTGGTGCTGTACCTCTTTTAAAATCTAGTGGATTACGCGGTAGAAAGCGATCGAGCGAGATACTCCATCTTACGGCTCAGTAGCTGCGGTTGGCTTTTTTCGTTTCCTGAACAACCAGCATGACTTGTAGTCGTGCAGGAGGACAATGACTTCGTAACTTTTCGGTTAAACTGGAATTTAGCGCGTCGTCAATACAAGCCGTTAGCGTTTTCCGGCTCAGACCCGGGCAAATCACTGCCTGCAGACCAAAACAATGGCTTAGCCACGTCTGCAGCGCGCCAGGAAACGCATCCAGATTTTTTATTCTCCAGGTTCCAGCCATCGTGAAATCCATTGCTGTCATCGGAGCCGGTATCACCGGCATTACCACAGCCTACGCGCTTTTAAAGCGTGGCTATGAAGTCACCGTTTACGACCGTGACCGATATGCTGCCATGCAAACCTCCTTTGCCAATGGCGGGCAGCTATCAGCCTCAAACGCGGAAGTCTGGACACAGATGTCCACCGTGCTCAAGGGGCTCAAATGGATGTTCAAAAAAGATGCCCCACTGCTGATCAACCCACGCCCCGACTGGCACAAGTTGAGCTGGATGGCAGAGTTTGTTCGCAACATTCCTCATTACGAGGAAAACACCATAGAGACAGTGCGTCTGGCCATGGCAGCACGGGAACATCTGTTCTCCTGGGCGGAAAAAGAATCCATCGATTTTGATCTAGAACACCGCGGCATCATGCACATCTACACCGACCAGAAGGGCTTCGACCACGCTACCCGTGTCAACGAACTTCTGACACGTGGCGGACTGGAGCGAGAGGCGTTAACGCCGGAGGAGATGAAGGCCATGGAACCCTCGCTCACGGGCGATTTCGTTGGCGGCTACCTCACGCGCAGCGACTCCACCGGCGACATCCATAAATACACGCGGGGACTGGCCGATGCGTGTTCGCGTCTTGGCGCCACCTTTATCTATGACGCACAGGTGGAAGAGCTGGAACAGAACAAACACGGAGTGCACGTACATTTCAGGCCCAGTGCCGGGCGTACATCTCCAGTGGTCAGAGTGGCCGAGGGCCGAGAGTTGCGCGAACGCTACACGCACTCTGCCGTCGTCATCTGTGCAGGAACACACAGCCGGCAGTTCGCAGCCCAACTGGGAGATCGTGTCAACATCTATCCGATCAAAGGTTATTCAGTCACCTTGCCACTAAAGGATGAAGCCAGTCAGGCAATGGCCCCCTGGGTTAGCTTACTCGATGACGATGCAAAGATTGTGAGTAGCCGGCTGGGAGCCGACAGACTTCGTATTGCCGGCACAGCGGAATTTAACGGATACAATCTGGATATCAGAAGCGACCGTATCGACCCGCTTATTGCCTGGTGCCGCACCTACTTTCCGGGCATTGATACTGAGCACGTGGTTGCGTGGGCCGGGCTACGCCCGATGATGCCCAACATGCTGCCACGCGTCGGTGCCGGTAAACGCTCGGGCGTTTTCTACAACACCGGCCATGGACATCTTGGATGGACGCTGGCACCCGCCACCGCAGAACTGGTCGGCAATGCAATACAGAGTGCACAACCTAACCATGGTTAGTCGCGATAAACATCACGTCACCTCAAATAGTTGCCAATACCGAAAAAACGCGCATATTAAGACTCACGGCAGTAGCCGCGCGTCGTAGTAATTATTGCCACCACTATCGGTTAAAGTGACAACACTCTGGAAACCTGCGCGCTTCAGATGATTTTCGTAAACTGACTGCCCTAGCGAGGTACACATCACGCCAGTGGTGATGTCCTTCCAGACGCCCACTTCGATGGGTGCAGTAAATAGAAATCGACCCGCCGGACGCAATCTCCGGGCAAGCTCTGCAATCAGCGCCAACTGTTCGGATTCGGTTAGCAGAAAAACCAGCCCAATGGCGACCGCGCCATCGTATGTTCGATTGAAAAAATCGCACTGCTGCACTTCAGCACACTGGACGGGAATATCAGGAAAACGCATCCTGAACTCGCCGAGCAGTGTGGCAGAACTATCGATAGCATAAAGCCGCAGCCCAGCTGAACAAAGTGTCTTTGTTACAGGATAGCCGCCACCACAGGCTAGCTCGATAACACAAGCGCCACGCTCAAAGCTGCCAGCCCATGTCTCTACGACATGTTTACCGATGCGGGATTGATCGCGTAGACGGAGAAAATCGCGTGCTTTTGATTCATAGGCACCGACGCAATCAATTCTGGATCCACCAGTCATTTGATTCTGTTCATATTGCTTGTTTTCCCAGACTGCTGGATTATATCTCACAGCATTTATGCAAAATTTACATAGTTCCCGGCATCAATTACAGCAACCAGTGAAACCACGTGTGATTTCAGACTCCAAAGCCCTCAATAGCATGAAAATTTCTACAGAAAACGCAGAGCATTACCAATGGGGTAAGCGCTGCGATGGTTGGCACCTCGTCAAAACATCCACACTCAGCGTGATAAGCGAAAGAGTGCCGGCAGGCTGCAAGGAGAGTCGTCATTTCCATCAATATTCAGAGCAGTTTTTCTTCGTACTTTCAGGGGTTGCGACATTGGAGGTCAACGGCCAAACACATTTTCTTGAGTCACAGCAAGGTCTGCATATCGAAGCAGGTTTACCCCATCAGCTTCGCAATGATCAAAAAGATGATTTAGTCTTTCTTGTAACCTCAGTTCCACCCAGTCACGGCGATCGTATTCAAGTTGAGATATAGGAAGGGAAAAATCCAGTGGCAAGTGGCCCACTAGCTATCAGGATCTGTAAATTCTCTTAAACCGTAATGCCTGTTGTTGCAGCTGCGATTTAAAAGCGCAAAATACTTTTTCACGACCGTGCTTTTTTATTGCCTGTGTGAATAAGCGCAAAACCCTGTGATATGAGAAAATACGCGCGGCCTCGATCACCATATGACGTCAAGGCTATAAATCAGGGTACGCAAGATCGCTTATCCCATACATATTTTCCATTGTTTAATCAAACTGAGATACAAAGATATGCCACGTACGGCAAAAAAACCGGGCTTTGACGATGTCACTGCACATGTTTCTATTTTAAAAGCCATAGGTGCTCAAGAAAAGAAATCCCCACTGACCAAGCCACAGGTGGCTGAGTCAACACAGTTACCCGTGGTTCAGGTAACTGCCTCCTACAAGAAACTTTTAAAAATGGAACTGGCAGATCAGATAGCGCCACCCAAAGGTATGCCTCTTAAAGGGGTATACCTGAAGATCAATACCAAGGGAAAAAACTACTGCAAAGCCTATGACCTGCTGTTTGCCTAAGTAAGTAATCACTCGCCGCCAGAAATACCAATTGGTCTGGCGGCATGCCAGGAGATCTAAGTCGCTGCCGTTAGCAACCTGTTTTTGGAGATTCGCCAGATTGGCAATAAATTAACAAGCCTGTTTACCGAAATGGCATGCTCGTTCACTCAAGGTGAAATTCAGGCTAGGGTTACGTAAAACAGGCACCTCCTTGTGCCTCACATCCCTGTCTTCGACTCGCTATTAGTCACTACAGTCACGCATGTGACAAGTCGATACCCCTCGCTGGATCTATCCCATCCTGGATAGAGACCCGGCACCTGAAAAAGCGGCACATCCTTTACCTCAGACCTCCTTGTCCTGAATCTGCCATCCTTCAGACGACGGCAAATCCAAATGTCGGGGATATCCTGTCCCGACCAAATACGTTAATAAAGTAAAAGACACATCCTTGTGTCCCGGACCTCCTTATCCTCAACTTGCCATTCATCAATGACGACAAGTCGATACACATTAGACAGATGTCTACATTCCTATCGACAGCTGTCCCTTAAAAGACAGGCGCATCCTTACGCCCAACACATCCTTGCATTCGAACCTGCCCTTCCTTGAAACCAGTCAAACACGACGCTTAACCGGGTATATCCACTCACGAATAGAAAACTACCCGTAAAAAACAAGCGTGTCCCTACGCCTTGCACTTCCCTGTACTAAACACGCCCATCCCTGAAAACTCCTTTAAATACCACTGGCCAGAAATGCCCAACTACCGAATAGCAACCTGGCCTTGAAAATCAGGGCGCATCCTTTTGCCCTACACATCCCTGATTAGTAATAATTCCTTGATTCGTGCTCCGGGCCAGTCATCTTCAGTGATTCTTGACCCAAATATCCAACATCAGCTGAGTTCAGACATCCAGTCAAACCCTGCTATTCTGAATAACGCACCGCTGAATATTTTTTAACGAATCTTCGACATTTTTTTTAACGTTTTTATTTATCAGTAGCTGAATAACGATTTTTTCCGATCAGCATAGTTATCAGTGACACGTTGAACTCAACGTGTTGGTGAGCTGCAAAGAGTGGCAAGCTTTTTCAGCGAGGAGCGGCACCTAATCAGAACACTGACTATTTGGAACTCATGTTGACCTTGCCCCTTGTCACTGACAAAGCCCGGAAAACGACGCAGAGAATCATCGAAAGGAGCATCTGCAGGTAAAAAGCCTGTCGAACAAAGTAGACGGATGGCTGGCTGGATACCCAAATTATACAAATTGATCAATTAGGACAACGAAAGCTACCCGACGAGATCACCCCCGTCGCGAGCGCCGTCAAAATAGGCAAAATATTGCGAAATTTATTAAACTTAGGCCAATAACTTAACGTGCCGCACACCCATGAAAATTTTTACACCCTTAGTTGCGCTACTACTACTGACAATAAACGTGGGTTGTTCTACATTGCCAGGCAACGACGACCCCAGCGTACGCGTAGCGGGTATCGAACCATTGCCTAGTGAAGGACTGGAATTGCGTTTTGCGCTGAAGCTTCGCGTGCAGAATCCCAATGAAACACCATTGGCATATAACGGAATGTCAGTCAGCCTGGATCTTGATGGGCGAGGTCTGGCCAGTGGCGTCAGTGATGTGTCTGGCGAGATTCCACGCTTTAGCGATACGTTGCTAACGGTGCCTGTCAGCATTTCCGCATTCAGTGCATTTCGTCAGTTCATGTCAAGAATCAACGATTCAACGGGTGAAGGCGCAGGTCTTAACAAGCCCTTGGTCTACTCATTACGAGGAAAACTGGGTGCTGCCGGGGGTGCGTCAGCAACTCGTTTCACTGATCAGGGTGAAATGAACCTTTTTACCAATGCAGATAATAAGGTTATTACTGATAGTGACGAGGGTGACTGACCACTTTGTGCAATGCAACACGGGTGTCAGGATATCCAGGCCGTGCGTCTATGGCGCCAACGTATTAATAAGTGTTGATCTCACTGCCAGCGCGAATGCTTGATAAGCAGCTTCTTCAGTTTCATCACTGCGGACATCGGGTACGACCCTGTCTGCCAGAAGCATTTCGGTTGTATCACTCAGTTCAGAAGGCGTTTTAATCCTCACCGCATGATGTGAAAAATTGGGTGACAACATCCTCGATGACGTTGATGATTGCCCGCTGGTGGTCAACACCGATCAGGCAAACTTTGACAACGACCCTGCCGGAGATATCTGTGACGAGGATGACGACAACGACGGTTTTCCGGACGCGATAGACTTAGACCCCTTTAATCCGAACGTCAGCGAAGGTATCGAAGTCACTATCTCTCGCACCATATTATCTTCTGCCGATGATGTTGAGCTAAGAGTGGTTCGTCCCGGCAGGGGCACCCGAGTTGCGGTTGACAGCAATGATCTGGAGCTGGGGCTAGACCAGGGTAGCAATGGCTTTAAGACAAATGTCGGCCTGCAGTTTGCCGACCTTGCGATCCCGCAGGGGGCAATCATCCGCGACGCACGAGTGCTGTTCTGGGTCGATGAGCCAACTGATGAAGATACCTCACTGACACTGCAAGGCTTGGATGAAGACGACGCGAGAACCTTGGGTAATAGTCGGACCAGCGCTTCTGTTAACTGGTCGCCGCCTCCATGGACAGTAAGGGGCACCGCTCCAGTCGAGCAAACACAATCGCCGGACCTCTCTGCTATTGTTCAGGAGATTGTCGATCGTTCCGGCTGGCAGGCGGGCAACGCACTTTCGCTGCAGATCGATGGTAGCGGCCGACGTGTGGCCTACTCCAACGACCAATCGTCCGGCCGAAAAGCGCCGATGCTTACCGACCGCTACTACACCGAAGAGGGCAACCAGACACCATCAGTCCAACTGGGTCCGGATGTTGAAATACTTCAATCAGATAGCCTGACCCTCAATGGACAGGTTCAGGATGACGGACTGCCTGTATCGCCAGGCGCAACAAGTGTCAGGTGGAGCAAACTGTCCGGGCCCGGCTCGATCGAAATTGACGATCAAGATTCAACCATGCCCACCCTAACCTTCTCAAGGAGTGGCCGTTACGAACTCGAGTTGCGCGTATTTGACGGTGCTCTCACCGGCCTTGACCGGATCATCGTCACCGTCACGGAAAATAACAATACCGGCGAAAACGTCATCGAACGGCGAATCGCAAGTAGCACTGATGATGCTGAGGAAGAACTAACGCGAACGGGTGATGCGGGACCGGTCGACCTTGGCAGCTCTGATCCAGAGCTGCCTTTCGAGTCAACACCTCAAACCATCGGTCTGCGATTTACCGACCTGGCGATCCCACCCGGGGCAACTATCACACGAGCCTGGGTCCAGTTTACCGTTGACGAAATCCGACCCAGTAACCTGGCACCGATTGAGCTGGCCATCCATGGGGAAAATACTGCAGACGCCAGAAGTTTTGAGGAAAACATCGGTAACGTATCGAACCGACCTCGTACACAAACTTCAGTCAACTGGTCACCGCCGTTCTGGGAGCGAATCAATGACGTGGGAGACGCACAACGTACCCCTGACCTCTCGTCAATTGTTCAGGAAATCGTAAACGAGGCAAACGGCTGGCAGAGTGGAAATGCGCTGGTATTGGTAATCAGCAACACGCAATCACTCCAGCCCAACTCTATCGGCACCGGGCAACGCATCGCCGGGTCTTTCGATGGCGAGAAAAACTCGGCTCCGCTGCTGCATATCGAGTATGAGTATCGGTTGTTCTGTGCAGGGTTAATTTACATGCCACGCGGTAGTTGGCGTGTGAAATCTTCTAAGCCATGCTTTGCAGGTAGCTGGGTATGCGGCAATATGCTTCGGCGTATTACTCCTGCCGGAAACAGCCGCTGACTTTCTGTTTGACTTTGCTCATTTGCTGAGATTGGTGAATACTATAGGGATTGCGCGTCGAGTTCTGTCAGCGTGTGTAAGCGCATCAGCGTAAAGCAACTGGCATGGTGATCTTATCAATGCACTGGTTGGGGACGATGTGGTGTGTGCCGGTGGTGGCAATGACATAGTATTGGGTGTTGGTACAGACACGTTGAATGGAGAGGGCGGCAACGAAACGGCAAATGGCTATGAACTCACCTTGAGTGTCGCGGCGCAATGACAGTACTTGATAGCGTGAAGATCCTACACAACGCTTTCTGAATATCGACAGACATGGGCGCGTTGTGCTCATGTCCATCCAAGCGATCAGACAAAGGATCTGTCTATCGCCAGAGCCACCCTTCTTTTTTTTAACACGCTCGACCGACGCCAAAATTTTCTCAGCAGACTTGGTCCACTGAAATGGCTTCCGACTCACCCCGGCCCCAGCGGCAATCTGGGTTGAGTTCTGTCCAATGCTAGAATTTGCGTCTTCTCATCCACGCTGCACATAAAAATTAATCACGTAATCCCGTAGCACACGCTATTTCTCTAAATCGTTCTCTTTTACTAGTTCTCGTGCGATATGCATGTGTATCGGAACCACGCCAGCCTTAAGACCAAATGGCATGAACACCTTATCAACAATGGATTGAACCGGTTTACCTTTGTCCAGCTCTATGTCCGACAATGTTTTACGACTCACTCCAGTCATTGCCGCATATTTCGTTTGATTGACATTCAATACGTTCTTTCTCAGGTATTTCAATAGCTGCCCCTGTGTGTGCTGATGCAGCATATATTCTGTAAGCAGCCTTATTAAAAGTGCTTGTCTTTGCTCTGCTGATAGTGTCACAACATCTCCCAGCGCGTTAATTTCTTTTCAAGGTATTCAAACCCTATTGTTGGAAAATTCAATATTCGGTTTGGAACTCCACGTTCTGCTAATCGCTCTTGCAATCCCACTAGCTTTTTAGCAGTGCTTTGAAGAGCGTCCATAGATTTTTCAATCGGACAAAGATTTTCCAGTTTTTCAGCAATCTGAATCCAGCGTAGCTCACCACCCTCCTCGTAGGGTGCGCCCCAAATTGTAGTACGGACGACTCCTTCCGGATCAGCCTTCATGGGGGCAAAATCATAGATAGGTGATAGCGATATGCCGCTATTTTTTTTCAAAAAAGAGGTATTGCGACCATGATTGTCTGAGTTTCCAAATGCGATATTCAGGAGGTCTCTTTTCAGCCATTCACAGACAAATGATTCTGTATCAAATTCAGGATCACTACCAGTCAGGAGAGCACATAACTCAGTAAGTACATCAAAGTGGTTTAGATAGCTGCCCGCTGGTTTGTTTAAAGCAGAGTATACAGACTCCATACCGTACTTCTGCCAACTGTTGTCTTGCCAATGAACATCAAAACGGGGCAACCATAATGAGGGGGATTGAGCGCCTTCGTGCAGCTTCATATCGGTTACATCAATGGTTGCCACACCCATTGCAGTGAGTTCTTTGTAGAAATGGAATTCTGCCCGCAAGATGTCGCAATCATCATCGCCTCGTTGATTGCGCGGAAACTTTACCAGATAGTGTTTATCAGCAACTTGAAACGAATTCTGGTAGGTATCAATCCATACGTCACCACCAGACGAACATCGAAGCAACAGCTTTGGCGCTTCGCCGCCAGCACCTGTCGCACCACCACTAATTGCCCCCATCTGTTGGGCGTACTCTAAAAAATCCGTATCTCTATCTATTACATCCTTGATCGCAAAACGTCTTGATTCCAGTGTCGATCCCTCTACTCTGGATGGAAGCGACTCCTTGATACGAAGGTTGCCAACGGGAGCGATGGTGCCTCTTGATAGTAATTCTGTGTCTTGTATTCCTCTGGATGTGCCTTGCAATCCCAATTGATTGATCCAGTAGCGTCGTGCCGCTCCTGATGGCACTATGTCATCCAGAAATCGAAACCAGTGAGGCGATTGGTGTTCAATCATTAGATGTATTGGTAGCGTTAAGCTACAGGCGTGATTATCGTTTCGATCCATCCAATCAATTGCATAATCGAGGTTGTAGCCCAGCCTACTGGGACTATCTACCCCCAGCTCAGGTTGTAGAAGCCTCAGTGTGGCTACATCGACCCAAGCGCTTTCCACTAATATCTGGATCGTGAGTTGTTTCACCGAACCATCCAATTGAGTAATAGAATACTCATTATAATTGAAATAAAAACATTATGAGTAAGAAAATACCCATTTAACGTTTATAAATTACTTTATGAGTAAAGTAATACTCATTAGTTGGCATAATAGTCCAGGCTAGGAGCCTGCGCGGCCGGAGACTCCTAGTTAGTTTTAATCCAAGTCAGCACATAACTCTAGCCACTGTCTTACACGATTTGCCGGATTCTCATGCTGCTGCACATCAGTTACCACACAGATGCTATCGGCCCCCGATTCAAAAACACCTTGTGCTCGTTCAGGGTTCAAACCACCAATAGCAACCAACGGAATGTCTCCTACCATCGTTTTCCAACGCGTTAGCTTTTCTAATCCTTGTGGTCTCCAAGGCATCTTTTTCAGCAGTGTTTGATAGATAGGGCCCAATGCGATGTAATTGGGTTTTAGCTCCATTGCGCGACGCAGCTCCTTTCTATCATGGGTGCTGATTCCGTACTGCAGCTCAGCAGCTTGAATTGCCAACATGTCAGCAGCGTCAAGATCTTCCTGCCCCAAATGTATCGCATCGCATCCTTCCTCGATAGCTAATTTCCAGTAGTCATTGATGATCAGCTGACACCGATACGCATCACATAATTCTTTTGCCTCTCTCACAGCGAATTTCAGATCAGGCGGAGAAGCATCCTTAATCCGAAGTTGCACGCATTCCAATCCTAAAGGAAGAAACCGCTCAAGGCTTTCAGTGTTGTCTACGATGAGATAGAACCGAGAAAGCATATCAGGTGTTCCAAAACGGCATTCCCATCACGGGAGTAGAAGGAGATGCAAGATCACGTGTCTTCATTGGATTTGCCTCGTACGCTAGACGCCCACATGACACAGCCTGTGAAAAGGCAATAGCCATTTTCACAGGATCACCTGCTTTGGCTACTGCAGTATTCAAAAGCACCGCATCGTAGCCCATCTCAAGCGCCTGCGTAGCGTGAGATGGCAGTCCTATTCCGGCATCAATCACCAAGGGGACATCAGGAAAATGCGCCCGCATGGTTCGTAACGCATAACAGTTATTAAGGCCACGTCCGCTACCAATTGGCGAGCCCCAAGGCATTAACACCTCACATCCTGCATCAAGCAACTGCCCAGCGACACTTAAGTCATCCGTGGTGTACGGAAACACGTTAAAACCATCGCTGACTAATATCCGAGCTGCTTCGACAAGTTCTGCGACCGCCGGGTGTAGCGTGTCGTCATTACCAATAACTTCCAACTTTATCCATGCAGTATCAAATAATTCACGTGCCATTTGCGCAGTAGTAACTGCCTCTTTGACCGTATGACATCCAGCCGTATTCGGCAGTACTCGTACATTAGCCTGCCTGATAAGATTCCAAAATGCCTCTCCCGATTTATTCGTACTGGATTCACGACGAAGTGAAACTGTCACAATATCTGTTTTAGACGCCGCTATTGCGTCAAGCATGATTTGAGGTGAAGGGTACAGAGCAGAACCAAGCAACAAACGTGATTCGATTGTATCGCCATAAAAAACAAGACTCATCGGACTAGCCCCCTGCCATTGGAGCGATTATCTCTATGTGATCACCGTCTGTTAACTCAGTGGAGGCACGAATAGCAACAGGCACAAACACCTTATTGACTGCGGTAGCTACAGCCCTCTCATCATGACCCAGCTCAAGTAGCAATTCTTGCAAGGTATCACAGACTATGACAGCCGGTTCACCATTAAGCATAATTTTCATCGACCACCTCTGCATCTACCTTATCGTCCAATGCAAGTTCCACGGTTCGTTGTGCCATGGCAGGCGCACATAAATAACCGTGTCTGAACAAACCATTTAAGTACAATGTATTCTCCCGGCGTCGGAGCCGTGGCAGGTTATCGATGTAGGCCGGTCTTGCATCAGCCCCCATTTCCACAACGCTTGCTTCCGCAAATATCGGATGTAGTGCATACGCAGTCGATAGCAGCTCCATTATCGAGCGCACGGAAGGATCGCCCCGATGGTCGCTCTCTATCATCGTCGCACCAATCATGAATTGATTTTCTGTACGCGGCACAACATAGATTGGATAACGTGGATGCAACAGTCTGATGGGTCTTTTTAAAGAAATATTTTTCGTCTTCAATATCAGCATCTCACCTCTGACCCCCCGTAAGTCTGTCAGGACATCACGAGCACTCAGACCTCGACAATCAATTCGCCAATCGAAACTACTCGCCGCAGATAACTGCTGTACATCAAGTTCGTTGGAAAAATCCAATCTTACAGATGACATTAGTGAAAGCGTATGCAGCAGCTGTTGCAGTGCATCGCGCGGATCAAGATGACATTCATCTGCAAAGTACAGCCCCTCTTCAAATCGTCCACCCAGATCGGGCTCCATAGACGCTATATCGTCCGACAGTAGCCTTTCATAATTGATAGTCCGACTTGCAAATAGCTCTAGATCAGGAAGTTCCCGGCGACTGGCCAGAACGAGAGAGCCGTTGTTTACGACACCATCACAGTGCTTTTGCCAGAACGCGATACTTTCAACACCCAACTTGGATATCAAAGGTTCTGAGGTCTCCATCTCACACCACGGCGCTAACATACCGCCAGCCCACCAAGAACAGCAAGTCTCATCTCCACCATTACTAGCAGATCGAATAGTCACCTCACAACCACGCTGTGCAAACAATATCGCACAGCATAGGCCAGTAACACCTGAGCCTATGATTTCAATTGTTGTTGGTGAAGTCACGATAAGTACTATTCAGAATGCCGAAAAAAATCTTCGCCTACCCGGTGACTATTTACTTGACGACGATTGCGTAGTTATCTACAGGCAGTGCTTCGTCAATTAGTTTCTGCGCCAACAGGTATTGGGCGAACATCTCGTAACGTTCTTCATCCAACGCCGCTGGACGAAGTGCAAGGCGCGGAAGCGTATCGAGCCAGGCACGCCTGTTTAGCTCGTTATCCAGTGTGTCCGGATCACTGTTTCTGAACAACTCCCATGCTTCTTGTGGATGGTTCACAATGTAGGTCGTTGCACGTTGTATGGCGTCAATGAATCTTCCTAAAGCAGGATTATCAAACTCATCACGATTGGCAACCAGTATGAGCTCATCGTACAAGGGGACGCCATGCTCCTCTGGATAGAAAGCTGCTCCCGGCCGCCCCTCTATATCCATCTGATTCAACTCAAAATTTCGGAATGCACCGATAACAGCATCTACCTGACCTGTCAGGAGAGAAGGGGACAATGAAAAATTGACATTGACAAGTTCTACATCCTTAAGCGTCAAGCCCTGGGTTTCCAGCATGGTCATCAATAAGGCATCCTCAAATCCACCCACCGAAAAGCCCACTTTTTTGCCAGCAAGATCGCCGATTGACTTTATGAGACCATCTTTCAGGACAACCAGCGAATTCAGCGGCGTGGATACCAATGTACCAAAACGCACCAGAGGTAAACCTTGAGACACCTGTACATGCAGCTGAGGCTGATATGTTATGGCAATATCCGCCTTTCCCGCAGCAACCATCTTAGGCGGCAAACTGGGATCAGTAGGCTCAATCATTTCAATTTCCAGATCAAGATCTTTGAAATACCCAAGCTCTTCGGCAAGTACAAGCTGAGCGTGGTCCGGATTGGCAAACCAGTCAAGCAGCACAGTCAGCTTATCGGCGCTGAGTGCTGGCATCGAAAATAGAGAAACTACAATAAAACACAATAGTTTTTTCATGAGCTTTTTTTGTTTTCGAAATTATAGTGGTCGGACGGTTATTGGAACAATGCTGTATCGGATTGCCAATGGATGCACTTATCCAACGCCCTATTAACACAAACGTACAACAATACAGCCACCACACCGAGACAGACCAGAGCGGCGAACACCTCGTCAGTTTGCATACGTCCATTGGCATTAAGCATCACGTACCCCAAGCCCTGGCTCGATCCCACCCATTCACCAATGACCGCGCCTATCGGTGCTACTGATGTAGCAACACGGATACCTGAGGCAATGGAAGGTAGAGCGGCGGGAATACGAATGTGTCTGATCACAGACCAGGTTGGTGCGCTCATGGAATGCGCCAGTGTGAGCATGGCTTGCGGTGTATGGCGCAACCCATCAAAACTTGCAGCAACCACAGGAAAATAGATGATCAGAACAGCCATGGCTATTTTCGAACTCATCCCGTAACCCAACCATAGGGTAAGCAATGGCGCTAGTGCAAAAACCGGGATTGATTGACTGACAACCATTATTGGCAGAACCCATCGACGACTGCCGTCAAACAGTAACAAAAGAAGCGCGCTACCAATTCCCAACACGCAACCCAGTAGCAATCCAATCACTATTTCAGTTGTTGTGACTAAGGTGTGTGTTAGTAAATAGTGCGGCTTTTCAAAAATGACCACGGCCACTTCCAACGGGTTGGGAAAAACAAAGGAAGGTACGCCAGTAAGCTCTACTAAAAAATACCAGCTAGCGATAAAAGCTGTAGAAAACGCAGTAATTGATCGAATTAGCACCCATCGGTTCATTTGGAACATCGCAGGCGCTCGAGCTCTTCGCTTGTGAATGCATCAGTGGCCAATAACGACCACAAGTCTGCTGTCAACTCAATAAATTGTGCATCGGTACGCGCTCTCGGCTGTTCATTCTGCGGTACAAAAGTTGTTGTTCTATTTGGCAAAGAGGTGTGCAAGACAGTGACGGTGTGACCTACACGTAGCGCCTCCGACGGATCGTGAGTAACAAGCACAACGGTACATCCTTTTAATAATTGGCAGGAGAGAACCTGTAACTCATCACGAGTAATAGCATCAAGTCTTGAGAAAGGCTCATCCATCAGGATAATAGGGCGTCTTTCCATCAAGGTACGGGCAAGCGCCACCCGTTGCCGCATACCTCCAGACAAACTGCACGGGTAATGTGAGGCCCAGTCAACCAACCCCACCGCCGACAGCAATTCCATGGCACGCTCATCATTTTCGCCGCTTGATTCACCTCGCAATCGCAGTCCTAACTGAACGTTATCAAGCACAGGTAGCCATGGCAACAGTCCATCTTCCTGAAACATATGTGCGACTTGATTATGCAAGCTGCCACCATTTGAACTACTTACCGAGCCACGTTGCGGTATTATCGAACCTGACAGAATATTGAGCAGACTGGATTTACCAACACCACTTCTCCCCAACACGCAGTGGCATTGCCCTCCGGCAAAATCGAGTGATAGTGAATCAAACACTTGATGAGATTGTAATTGCAGACTCACCGCATCTACCTTTATACCCGGACTGCTCGTGTTTTCTGACGACACCGCCGCTGGCTACCACTGTGCATGAAAATGGTGAACCGGCCCATGACCATACCCAATCGTCAGGCAATCGGCATCGAGGATAGATTGATGTAAATAGTCAGACGCTTGTTGGACAGCATCAACAAGCTCGTAACCTCTGGCTAGAAAAGCGGCTATCGCTGAAGATAACGTGCAGCCTGTTCCATGCGTATTTGCGGTATGGATTCGGGGATGAGTGAATCGAGTTTGCGTTCCATCACACACAAGAATGTCCTCGCACCTCTCACCGGTAAGATGCCCACCTTTCATTAGCACTGCATGGCTTCCAAATGCGCTGAGCAGTTGCGCCTGTTTGACCAGCTGCGACTCACACGTGGCTGGTTCTGTGTTTGTCAAAATAGCAGCTTCGGGAATATTCGGCGTTAGTAGATCCGCCAGCGGGCAAAGCACATCGATCAGCGCTTGGTGTCCATCCTGACCAAGCAGTGAATCGCCACTTTTAGCAACCATGACAGGGTCAAGTACCACCGGAATATCAGGGTGTTGCAGTAAAACACTGCCAACCGCTTCGATGATGGCTACTGAGGACAACATGCCCACCTTTACAGCGTTCACCTCAATGTCTTCGAACACCGTTTCAAGCTGATTGATCACAAACTCTGGCGACACCTCCAAAACACCATTCACCGTTTGGGTATTCTGTGCCGTTAGCGCGGTGATAGTAGTTGTACCGTATACACCGAGTGCACTAAAGGTTTTCAAGTCTGCCTGAATACCCGCACCGCCACCTGAATCGGATCCGGCAATACTCATTGCCACAGGTGTACGGATATTGGGTTTTGAATGAATGTGGGACGAGTGTATCGCTGCGGTCACTGTTGATATTCTCCACCGGGACATGCCGGAAGAAAATCAATCAACGTGCGATAAGAGTTTTTTCGCAAGCGCTGTCTTGATCCCTTCGTCGGCATTACCCGCATCAGGTTCAGCGGGATCGTGCCGATGAAAAATCGAGCAGCATCTCAGCCATTGATCACATATCTGATCTTTAGCACCCCGTCAAGAAACGTCAGAGTAGCACAGTTTTTCTACCGTGTTAACGAACTTATTTTTTTATAGTGAACCTAAAGACTCGGTACCACATGATCCCCCACCCGTGCACAGACGCACTCCGACGTCATGGTTGCTGCTCATCAATTTGTATGCCCTGATTGAGCATTAACCAGTCTTTGAGTTTACCCATAGCAGACCCTAGAGCTTATCCGCCTGCTGCGCGTTGACACGGCTCCTGTCGCCACGTTCGTAGAGCCGTTTGAGTCGCGATCGTGAAAGCTATTGACTATTTATAGAACCATAATCTTCTAGTGTTAATAGTCAGTAGACAGCTTCGTTCAATAGTTATGACAGAACGAATTTCATCACACAGCCTGCGTAAGTACTGATATACATTAGAAAGAAAAGTCACTAAAGACATGATCACATCAACCCACGCTCCGCCAACGAGGTCTGCACCCCCTGCCCGATAATCAAATGATCCAGCACCCGTACATCAATCAACGCCAACGCATCGACCAACTTCCTCGTCAGCCGCACATCTGTATCACTCAGCTCAGCCACTCCACTTGCATGTTAGGTACTCTGAGACACTCGTCTACAGTATGGGTTTTCTTACTGCTGCCAACTTCATGGTATTTGTAACGATGCAGATTCGCAGAGTTATAACTTGTTATATCTTGTTGCTGCATTGCAACTCAGTGAGTGAATTCTAATGTTCGAAGAATCACATCAACCCTGCGACACGAACGATGTCCGCAAACACCACTTGATTGACAAACTTGCAATGAGTTAAACGTGCTTTTCGATTTGGAGCAACAATTCTGGCACCGCATTTTGTACAGTGTCCCAGACGACATCCAAGTTGATATCGAAATTACCGTGCGCAAACCTATTTCTCATGCCTCTCATACTACGCCACGGTATGTGTGAATTTGCGGATGCGAATTCTGGACAGCGGTCCATAACTTTGGTGGCTGCCTCGCCCACAATGAGCAGGCTGTAAATTACAGCTTGCTGTGCCTTCTTGTCAGATTCAAATTGAGCTCGGTCCATCTCGTTCACAAACGACACAGCATCCAGCGCTGCCTGTTCAATATGTGTAATCAAATCCTGTGGTCGGGTATCCATCAAACAGGACGTGCCTCAGCCAACACTGCATCGAGTACAGCTGGTGGTAGATCACCAGGCGTTAGCAAATCCACGGGTACTCCGAGTAGCTCCTGGAGCTCATCCTGGAGACCACCCAAATCAAATAGTGTGGCTCCAGGTAACGTATCAACTAACACATCAAGATCGCTACCATCCACGTCGGAGCCGCGCACAACAGACCCAAACACTCTGGCATTGGTTGTTCTATATCGAGCGGT
>JBGCGC010000016.1:0-28060 GCA_045110475.1 Granulosicoccus sp. | reverse complement strand
GGTTGAAGGCTCTTTTTCGCGCAGAATAAAAACGCCGGCTATCATTTTTCAGACCTCCGGAGAACTCTGAATGCACTGCACTTTTTTCTCGTTGCACCAGTTGCTCAGCGAATAACGGCGCAATAAAAAACTGGGCAAATCTGTCCAGCGCAGGCTCGAGCATTTCTGGTTCAATGTTGAAAAAATAGTTTGTGTTTGAAAATGAGGTATAAGCGTTATTGCCACCTCCGTGTTGTTTAATAAATTGGGCATAGTCACCCGGCTGGGGATGTTTTTCTGTGCCCAGAAACAGCATGTGTTCAAGAAAATGTGCAAGCCCCGGCCTATCTGCCGGATCGCTACCCGAGCCAACAGCAACATCCATGGCAGCGGCCGCTGTTTCGGTGTGAGCATCATGAATCAAAGTCACTTTCAAGCCGTTTTCCAGCACGACATGCCGGTACTCGCGCTGATCATTTGGACTTTTCTCAATCTCCAGCGCCTTGGCATTACCCACCAGAGCAATCAGCAGGAGCACGGTGGTTTTCGTAAGACGTTGAAAACACAACTGGCATAAAAACCGGTTTGTTTCCATCAGGATTTTCATTAGACGGAAAATTCTCCAGGCACCTGCATGGCAGCAGAGCAATTGTCGAACCGTAAAACCACGGCATTACCTTGAATCGACAAAGGCTCTGTCAGGACCAGTAACCCGTAAAACCGGATGAAACAGTTTTCAAGAGTTACTCGCTCTCTGGTACAGGGGCATCACCCGTTGGGCGTAGCTTGTAAGATCCTGTATCCGGGTGGCATGCGATGGATGTGTCGAAAGAAACTCCGGGCCGCCTCCCTGAGACAATTTCGCCATTTTCTGCCAGACGGAAACGGCGGCGCGAGGGTCGTAACCTGCACGTGCCATGAGCTCGATACCCATACGATCTGACTCGGTTTCATGCAAGCGACTGTTTGGTAAACCCACGGTAGCCTGATAAGCGAGATCAGCCAGTGCCTTCGCACTCTGTCCGGCACCGGTTGCTGCACCCAGAAGCTCAAGCAGCAATCCCTTGTTTGTCTGCTCTGACATGCGCTCTCGCGAGTGCTCTCGAAGCGCGTGAGAAATCTCATGGCCCATGATGGCGGCGATCTCTGCATCACTAAGCTTCAGTTTTTCGATGATTCCGGAATAGAAGGCAATCTTGCCGCCGGGCATGGCCCATGCGTTGAGCTCAGGCGAGTTGATCACGTTGACCTGCCAATCCCAGTTGACCGCATCTTGTCTGAATACCGCCGATTGCGGTATAAGCCGATCAGCCACCAATCGAACACGACGAGTCAATGCCGCATTGGTGTTCAGACTGCCTTTCTGTCTCGCCTGTCCAATAACCTGCGCATAAGCCGCAGCCGAGCCTTGCCGCAACTCCTGCTCGGAAACCAACGGCGACATCCGCTGTTTACGGTCCAGGCCGATAGCTCCAGGTTGCGTTGTCTGAACACTGACGCAGCCAGTTACAATGACAGAGAGAAACGCGATGCTAAAAATACGGCGAAGTTGCATGATCATATCCTTGATACCGGGAAGCGGGTAAGAGCTTATGCAGGCTGTGCCTTGGCTGCATCCGCATAAGCGATGCGTTGAGCAGGCCCGAGAAAACCGATTCTCTCGATCTCCTGCAGTAGAGTGCTAACAAGTTCTGCCCTTTGCAGCTTGTATGCAGCGTCGACGAGTATCTGATAGAAAAGATCCTGTTGGGCATGACTCCCCCCCATCTGATACATGCGGTGCCGGGCTGGCATCAGCTTCTCGACAGTCAACTGATAGTTACCCTTGCGATGCGCAATGGCTGCTTCGGCGGCTGGCAAGGCGATACCTGCAAAGTGATCGGCTAGTGTGTGACTATCCGCATGGATGAAATGCTGCATCTTCTCTACCAATAAGTCGCAGCTGGCAAAGTCACCGACCGCGGCAAGTATAATCGCATAATGGGCACTGGTGAAAGGGCTGCCCATATCACCCAGCCGATGCACAACCACATCTGCCATCTCTTGCCAGCGATGAGCGACATCAAGTCCAGCTTGTTCCATTCGCCACAACATTGACGCACCATTCTGCAAGTCAATATACAGATCAGGCATCGCTTCAACCAGTTCCAGCGATCGGTTCCTGATCCACTTATCGTATGCGTCAAACACTGCGTCCTGCTCACCGCGTTCGAGATGAAACAATGCCTTGTGCCACCACACATGCAGTTTCATCTGGTTCGATTCTTCCCAGTGATCCTGCAACCCGGTCAACCATGACACACCCTCATCGAACCTGGCTTGCATATGCATGACATGGGTAACCGCGTGTGTCGCCCAGATATTCGAGTTGTCCATATCCACCGCTTGCCGGCCGGCTCTCTCGGCTGCCTCGAATTGATTCGTTTCTTCCAGATCAAAGGCACGTATGGCCAGAAACTCGCCATAACCGCACACTTTTTCACTCCAGTGCTTCTCGGTTCGAGCAGAAATCCTCTCCGACCGCTGCATATCGCCCAGCCAGAACAGTTCTGCCTGGCACAGGCTATGCGCAAACAGATCGGTGGGATGGTCGTTCAGGATTGTCTGATAGGTAGCTATCACCTTATCCAGCTTGCCTTGCAAGGCAAAATCGAGTGCATCAACAAATCGCCGCTCACGGCTCGTTGCACTGGCATAATGCTCTTTTGCAGTAACCAGAGCTGCAGATGCGGCCGGTTGCAGATCCTGATGTCGGGCACCAAATAACAGCAAGCCAAAAGCCGCTTGAGTGAGTGCACAATCGCCATCGGCATCGATTGATGCCTGCAATTGCGGAATGACATCGGCACGGCGCTTTGCATAGCTGTCAAAGGCTCCGACACAGCAAGCAACAGCACTGGCACTGGTGCTCGTGATTATGTGCCCGCGAGAGTCCACACCCGTCATTTCTGACACCTACAAACCTGACCTATTCATAACTTGACATGCTGCGGCACTGATATTCGTAAGTCAAGCGATCTGGTATTGGCGGCGGTTTTCCGTTATTGTCCGACGTCGGCGGAAAACGGAGCGCGACCCATTAAACAAGTATCTGGCTCGGGTAACGTCTTGGCGATTGCCAGTGGGATTACGGCGGTAATCATCTGGGGTTGGTGGATGTCCGCAACCCGTGTTGCCTCAACCAGCGGTATTGCACCAATAGATATAGCCCTCTTGCGCTACGGCATACCGGCAATCATGCTGTGTCCTGCCTGGTTGCCTATGTTTCGCAAATTACGCAAAGCACCGCCGTGGGCACTGCTTGCCACGCTCGGCTGGGGCGCACCCTTTCTCTGGCTGGTTGCTGCATCGCTGGAAACGGCCAACGTCATCTACCTTGCCACGATTGTGCCCTGCACAATGCCGTTATTCGCTCTGTTGGGAGAACGCGTTTTCTTCAACATCCGACCCAGCCGTACCCAGCTATGCGGCTTTACGCTCATCGGGCTGGCTGCCGTTGTTGTCTTGATGACTGCACTGAGCGGTGGCGGAAGAATAGGACTGTACAGTCTTTCTCTGATGTTACTGGCGGCCGCGGGCTGGGCCTGTTACGTCGTGGCATTCAGACATACTGGATTAACGGCAGCACAGGCCGCAGCGTGGGTTTGCACCATGTCCACTATGCTTATTGTGCTTGTCAAAGTTTTATCAGGTAATGCGTTTCTGGCACTGACAATCGATCAGCTTCTTTTCCATGGTATGGGGCAAGGCGTTCTCTCCGGATTTGTTGCGGTGATTCTATACACCATTGCCATCAACAGACTTGGCACTGCCCGTGCGGCTAGCTTTACCGCCCTGATACCGCTTATGGGTGCAGGCTTTGCCTGGGCCCTGGCTTGGCGAGAAACCTCTATGGATAGACGCCTTGGCTCTGGCAATCGGCTCGGTAGGTGTAGCGGTTGTCAATGGTCTGTTCCAACGACAGTTGACTGACCATTAGTGGTTCATCTACAGAATATTTTCAGCCTCAAAGTCTACAGGGACGTTGCCGGCAGGGCACATTTGCGCAGGCTTGATGGGCCACTAGTTCACTTACCAGCGTAGCCCGCAGATCAGCGAGTGGAGCCGTCTGTGGATAGCAAAGGGCTCATGCGATAAAGGTGATTCCAGATCACGCATTACCCGCTCGACAAGATACCAGGCAACAATAGCAAACACAGCACCTCCAAGCGCCTGACCAATCAGAACCCCGGGAGCACCACCCAGCGCAGCACCGGCAAGCGCTAAAGGCCAGGTACCCAATGTATGTCTGCCCCAGTTTATCCAGGTGGAATAGACTGGATGACCAAGATTGTTGAAACTGGCATTGGCAACAAAGATGATGCCGTTAAAAAAGGAAGCCAGAGCCAACGGACCACAAAACAGGTAGATCAGTGTAAGAGTGAGCCCCTGAGCATCAAAAAGGCCTGCTATTGGCCCGCGCAGGGCAAACAACAGTGCAGCAGCCACAACCACATAAATCGCGATGAATCTAATACCGGCAAAGAATGCGCCGCGTACACGATCAAAGTTGCCTGCACCAAAATTCTGACCAATAATCGGGCCGATTGCGCCAGAGAGCGCGAATATCACTGCGAATGCAACAGGTGTCAGGCGGCCTATGACAGCCATCCCGGCGACAGCCTCTGTTCCGAAGCGTGCCATCTCGCGCACCACAATCGCCGAACCGAACGGTGTTGCAATATTCGTCAGCACTGCCGGCACGGCAATAGCACTGACAGCAGAAAAATCCCTTTTTATCAAACCAATACCTGGTCGTGCAAAACCGTCATAGAGCCGAATCGCTGGCCACAATGCGAATCCGAGAATAGTGAAACGCGCGACCACCGAAGCCATGGCTGCACCATCTAGTCCGAAGTCCAGACTGAAAATCAGTATCGGATCGAGCATAGCGTTGGCAATTCCGCCATAGAGTGTAGCGAGCATCGGCCGTCGTGCATCACCGTTGGCCCGCAATACCGCCATCGCTGTCATGCCAATGGCCATGACTGGCATGGTTGGCATGATGATCCACACATAGCGGCTGGCAAGCTGTGCGACCTCAGCATTTGCTCCGAGAAAATCCAGCAACCATGGCAATTTCCACAAAACACAAACCGGCACCAGCAATCCTGAAACGATGGCAAACAAAACAACGCTGGTGGCGTGTTCACGTGCAGCCTCAGTGTCGTCTGCACCAATGGCTTTGGCAACCAGCGAGCCCGCAGCTATCGACAAGCCAATATTGACTGCATTGGTAAAAAACAGCAGCGTGCCTGCATATCCGACTGCGGCAGCAAGTGCGTCATTACCAAGCATGCCAATAAAGATCATGTCGATAAAATCAACCGCAAAGATCGCCATCAGGCCGATACTTGCGGTGAAAGACATGACGGACACATGCCGCATCAGACTGCCGTTCAAAAAGACCGCCGTACTGCCAGTTGCCATTTCCGTCACCCCCCCTGTTCTCTATCAGCATTGTCAGACGTTGGCGGTGACCAGCCGCGTTGCGTGCGAGCTCGATATGCTCTGCCACGGCCAGCCAGTTGCGCCTCGCGCTCGGCCATCAGCTCTTTCGCGCGTTCTCTATAGGGGACATTTTCATGGTGCGGTATGTCAGAGTCAAATAGAGCGGCAAGTTCAATCATCACAGCGCGATCATTAAGCGTGAATGTGCGTGCCAGCTGCTCGGCCTCGAAGGGGTGCAGGCCAAGCGCTTCAAAGGCAGAACGACCAGCCCGAACACTGCTGTCAAATGTCTCTCTGATAATGTTTCGACAACCGGCCGCCCATAATTCATAGACATGTGTCCTGTCACGCGCACGGGCGACAATATGAACATGCGGATACGTGTCATTGACGTATCGAACCAGAGCAGTGATCTGCTTTCTGCCATCAATCGCCACCACCAACACACTGGCTTCATCAATACCAGCCGCATGCAATAGGTCTGGCCGGGTTGCATCGCCAAAAAAAGCCCGGATACCGTACTTTCGCAAGATTTCAAGCTGCGCTGCACCGTAGTCAAGCACAGTGGTTTCATACCCGGCCGACAACAGCATCCGATTAACGATACCGCCAAAGCGACCGTGACCTGCAATGATGACTTGCCCTTTGGATACTATTTCATCTGCGTCACGCTCAATTTCCTTGTCGAATCGTGGCAAGATTAAACGCTCATACGCAATGAACAGGGCCGGCGTAACCATCATCGACAACGCGACCACGAGGAGCAGTTGCTCGGCGATCGACTCTGGCAGTACCTTATTAGCCACGGTAAACGACAACAGGACAAAACCGAATTCGCCCGCTTGCGCCAGCCCAAGACCCAGAAGCCATTTGTCACCCCCTTTTACTTTGAACAAGACAGCCAGAATCAGGAGTACAGCTGCCTTGATAAAAAGCAGGCCAAGAGTCATGCCTAGTATCGACGTAAAGTTGTCAAACAACAGGGCGAAGTTGATACCTGCACCAACGGTCATGAAAAACAATCCAAGCAACAGGCCCCTGAAAGGGTCGATATCACTTTCCAGCTCATGCCGATATTCACTGTTAGCTAAAACCACCCCTGCGAGAAACGTCCCTAAGGCGGGTGACAGCCCCACCAGCGTCATCAATAATGCAATACCTACGACAAACAATAGAGCGGTGGCTGTAAACAGCTCACGCAGCTGCCCCATGGCGATATAGCGAAAGACGGGACGGGTCAGGTAGATGCCACCGAGCACAACTGCTGAAATCGCAGCCACGTTTACAAGCGCCATTTGCCAAGCGTTCAATCCATCGACAAGGCTGAAACTCGCACCATGCCCATCGGTGGAAGCATGGTCTGCCCCGACGCTGTGCGTCACTGTGCTTGTAGCAGAATCAACCAGCTCTGGCATGGCCAGCAGTGGCAACAATGCGAGCATGGGTATAACGGCAATATCCTGGAACAGCAGCACGGAAAAGCTGCTCTGTCCGCCGTCGCTTTTCATGAGCCCTTTTTCGTTTAGAGTCTGCAACACGATAGCGGTAGAGGACAACACAAGGACGAAACCTATAGCCAGCGAAATTTTCCAGGGTTGTCCCAGAGCCATGGCTGCTGCCATGATTACCAGTGTTGTGATCAGTACCTGCAAGCCGCCTAGCCCGATCAACCGTGTGCGCATCGCCCAGAGCATCTTCGGTTCGAGTTCGAGGCCAACAAGAAACAACATCATCACCACGCCGAATTCTGCGAAATGCTGAATCGATATGACATCCACTTTGAGCAGAGTCAGCAGAGGACTGATGAGAATGCCCGCAATCAGATAACCAAGTACCGAACCAAGCCCGAGGCGTGTGGCCAATGGAACTGAGATAACTCCGGCAGCGAGAAAAATACAGGCCAGCATTAGAAAATCTGTCATGGCGCGGCTTCGGTTCCGAGCAAGGGTAAGCTCTCGTGTGTGAGTATCGGAGCCTGCTCTGCCCTATCGAGATCAAACTGTTCGTCGCGTATTGCCGCAAGCACTCGCGCGAACCCTTCAGCGTGTTCAGCTGCATCAGTGTCAAGCGATGAATGAAGCACATAGGGCGCGCAGAAACGCATTCCAGCTAATCGTGCAGTTTGCTCAAAGGGTGTCAGAAATGTACGTAAGGGAAAGTTCTGATAGCCCGTGCTCGTGTAGGCCTCTTCCGGGCCAGCAGCAGTAACAGCCAACATCATTATTTTACCCGCCAGTTTGTCGCCTGCCTCACCATAGGCAAAGCCGTGTTCGAATACCAGATCGATCCATTCCTTGACAAGAGACGGAGACGAATACCAGAAAAGCGGAAACTGCAGAATGATGAACTGATGTTCCAGCAGGCGCGTCTGCTCCCGTTCAATGTTCACATCATGGCGCGGATATTCAGCATAGAGATCTACCCGCGTTATACCTTCCACGGCATCTGCCGCAGCGAGAATACGTCGATTTGCACGCGAGAAACGGTGTCCCGGATGGGCATAATAATGAATGACACGTACCACCTGTACCTCGATTTTTCAACGTATGTTCTTAACTCGTCAGGCACTGTACCCTAGCCTGGATTATTCATGAAGCCACGGGGACGCCCAGTCCAGATTCTTCCGCATCCCCTTTTCCCGTAGCGAATCCTGCTCAGTCGGCAATACAGTCTGTATTCCGCCGGGCCACGTTGGCTCCTTCTCAGAATTCGCTACAGAAAAAGGGTCTGGTGGAAGAATCAGGCGTTTCATGAATAGTCCAGGCTAGGAGCCTGCGCCGCCTACGGTACTAAGATGTTGCTATAGAGGCAGCAAAGCGGTTCTGGGTGGGGCCGCCCAGACCAAAATTGTATGCGACGCTAGCCCGAATGGCACTTACTTAAGGTGCAAGCATTTGTTTATATGAGAAAAAGGCTGGCTCGACTACTACGCTTTGGGTGTCAAGATCCATCCACGGTAATCAAGCACCAGCCATGTATAACTATAGCGGACGGCAACGTGATCAGCAACTTTAATCTGTAGCCAATATATGCCGTCACGCGGATTAAACGACGTTTTTCAATGCACTCACTGACGAGATCATGTTCGATATGTTGGAGTCGCTACAGCCTGAGTATCGGGAGCGCTTAGCGTTTATACACCAGCTGATACGTTATTGATGTTTCTCTCTCAAGCATTGAGCTCTGATCGCAGTTGTCAGTCTGTCGTTGATGAGTGGTTTATTAGCCGTCAAAGTGCGGGGATGAAAGCAATTAGCACCCATACCGGGGCGTATTGTCGTGCCCGTCAGCGTCTTGCAACTTCAATGATAAGGGAATTGGCTCGCCATAGCGGCTACGAGCTGCAAAAGCGAGTGCCCAAGCAATGGCAATGGAAGGGACGGCCTGTAAAGTTGATTGACGGTACAACTGTATCGATGCCAGATACACCGGAAAATCAGTCAGTGTACCCGCAGCGCAGCACGCAGCAACCGGGGGTAGGTTTTCCACAGTGCCGTCTAGTTGGCGTATTGGATCTGAGCGGTGGTGATGTGATTGATGTGGCCTATGGGGCTTGTGCCGGAAAAGGCAGTGGCGAACAAAGCTTGTTGCGCAAGCTATTGGGTGCTATGGAAACAGGAGATGTGGTACTCGGTGATGCTTTGTTTCCCGATTATTTCCTGCTCTGCACACGACAAACGATGGGGGTGGATTGTTTATGCGAGCAAATGAGTGGCCGTGCCCGCATCGCTGACTTTCGAAAAGGGACAAAACTGGGCGCGTGTGATTATCTGATTACCTATCCAAAGCCACCCATTAAACCAGGCTGACTCAGTCAGTCGGGCTACAAAAATCTAATTTGAAAACCCTGTATAAGGATCGGTGGCAGGTGGAGATCAACTTTCGTCATATTAAAACCACTTTGGGCATGGATGCGCTGAGCTGCAAAACCTCGCAGATGGTCGAGAAGGAAATTTGGGTGTATTTGCTGGCGTACAACACCATCCGCATTATCATGGCGCAGTCAGCCCTACAGGCGGGTTGTTCACCCAATGAGATAAGCTTCAAACACAGCACACAACTGTGGCTGGCGTGGGGACGTCATGCATAGGTAGTCGATCAAGCTAGCTGGATAGCATTGCTAAATGCCATGGCACAGAAACGAGTAGGCAATCGAGCTGGAAGAATTGAACCAAGAGAGCGCAAGAGACGCCCAAAATCGTACCATTGGCTTAAAAAACCAAGAATCGAAGCGCGCGAAGATGTTATAAAACATGGACATGACTATAGAGACACAGCTTAAGTAAGTGCCATTCGGGCTGGGGTGTACAGAGCTTTGAAAAACCCGCCTTTGCATCGTCGTATGCTTGCGCAGGTTTGCCCCCGTGACTGTTTCTCTAGCCGTAACGTTTGCGTCTTATGACAGGAATGCTCTAGCCTTGCGTAAAAATCGCATGGAAATAACTTGAGTTCAACTGACTTTACCAGTAGTAGCTTCAATGCCAAAGCGCATGCGCTACAGAGCGCGACCAGTGTTGTTGTTGTGCAAGCCATGGAGCATGTGCTGGCGGCAGGCTCTGATGATATGCATACGCATTTTCATGATGATTTCCTGTGGGTAGGAAACGTCGGGTGCGGTACCAAACATGGTGTAGATGAATTTCGTCGCAACTGGCAGCTGCCTCGGCGCACCGCCTTCACCGATCGTCATTACAATACCGAGCGTTTTCTGGCTGACGGTGCCTGGGTCTCGTGCTTCGGCCATATCGAAGCCACGCACTCTGGCGTATTCATGGGCATAGATCCAAGCAATAAACGCGTGAAAATCCCATATATCGATTTCTGGCTGGTACGTGATGAAAAAATCGCTGACAATTGGGTCAGCGTCGACTTCGCGGCTGTCTTAGCGGAACTCGGCGTCGATGTTTTCGACGGCAAGGGCTAGGAATCACTCGATAAAAGTCCACCAGCGTAAGCTGCTGGCCGGCATATCGACTACGGTGTGCCCCATTTACTCGGGATTGGAACGCTACCTGAGCAACTCGAAAAGGCGCTCAATTGAAAGACGGAAGCCAATCTGGAAATCGCCGTTGCCTCGACTGAGGCCCTCATAGTGTACACTAGATTCATGGCTTTTTCTCGGTGCGATGCAGTTGCGCGCCGACTGAAGCCACCGAATTATTGAGTGCGCTGAGGCAGAGATTGGAAGAATGCGGGCTGGAGCTGCATCCGAATAAAACCCGGATTATTTACTGCAAGGATTGCGATCGAACAGGGACTTACGAAAACGTTCAATTTGACTTTCTTGGTTACAGTTTTCGACCAAGACGTTTCATTGATCGACAAGGTCGAGTCAAGGCAACTTTCACTCCAGCAGTGAGTCGCCATGCTATGACAGCAATGCGTCAATCTCTTCGACGCAGACGATTACAGCTGCACAGTGAGTTGTCCCTAGGCGATTTGGCCAGAACCTTGAATCCGCGAGTCAGTGGTTGGATTAACTACTACTGCCGCTTTCGAGGTTCTGAGTTCCAACCTGTTGCTGAACATATCGACAGGGTTATTGTTCGTTGGGCCATGAGGAAGTTCAAACGCCTTCGAGGTCACAAAACCAGAGCATTTTTATGGTTGGATCGCGTGAGGAAGAAATACCCTAATCTGTTCGCTCATTGGACAGGTCGTGGGTCTTTCGCGGTTGGCACGATGGGAGCCCGGTGAGCTGAGAGGTTCACGCCGGGATGTGCGCAAGGGGTGTCGGGTAACCGGCATTCCTATCACGATCTCCCATGAGAACGTGCACACAAACCGCACTGGAATCTGCCCGTCATTTCAAGAACCAATTTACTCAATTCATTAACAACCCTGCCGGCGCAGCAACCATTGCACAATGTGGCACAGTATCTGGAAGTCTTGGTGTCATCGGCACACTGGGTGGCGAAATCGTTGTGGGTGGTGTAGTCAGCGGTGGTGTCTGTGTGATGGCTTCGAATAGCTCAATTTCTAGCTTGTCCGACTGGGGGTTTGTGGTGGCGGCACAATAGCGCTAATCGGTGGCGCTGACGGTGAACTCTGCACTGGCTTAAAGAACTCAACCACCCCAGGCAATTGCACATGGGTCTCCAAAGGCGTTCTGCAAGGCTATCTGGGAGCAAGCGCGGGTGGTGAGATTAACGGCTCACTAACACTCACCAACACTCACCAAAACCTGGACTAAATACGCTGGTTGGAGCGATGTCTTTAATGCTGTGATAGTGCTTACTAACTCCAGATCGAAAATAGTCAGAAAAATGGCTACGGCAATATGGAATCGAATAAAGCAAAAGATACCTTTCCTCTAAGCGGTAGATGCTTTCGTCGATTAGTGCTGGGTACTGATCGACGAGGGTTTTCACCCATTGCCATTGCGAATGTCACTGTGTTTCGCCCGCTTTCAACATCGTTATTAATTCTAAAGCGTACCATCCTCGAGCCTGAACTATTCATGAAACGCCGAATCCTTTCACCAGAGCCTTTTTCTGTAGCGGATTTTGTGAAGGAGCCAACGTGGCCCGGCGGAATACGGGCTGTATTTCGACCGGGGCGCGCAGCCTGAGCAGAATTTGCTTCAGGAAAAGGGGATGCGGGCGCTGGGCTTGCGAAAGGATTTGGTGATTTCATGAATAGTTCAGGCTATTCAAACCAGCGAATGGCTGCTCGGTTTGTTGCTGTATCGGCTGGCCTCATCCTCATCAAAATCGACACTCACTCAATTCTCAGTGTTAGCAACATTGTTGTAAAAAAGTCGGAAAAGTTTAGAATCCGGCAATAGCTCAGTGTGACTGAGCAGTCGGGATTTAAAGTGAGTCACGTTTGTACATGGATCAGTCGAGTGCGAGATACCCGTTTTGACGAACCGTTTGAATGGTTATGAGGCATAAGAATACTTGGGTTTTCGTTCAACAGCGATGACGCCCCTCCCGACAATCAAAGTATCGGCGCGTGAAGCCGTTAGCTGAAATACAAGCTATACGATTGGGTGAATGTTGGTCACATAAACGATCCATCCGATTTTAGCAATGAACAGTTCTGGCCGAATACCCTTACTGTAGGGTTATTTTTGGTTGGAGTTCCAGGAAGTGTGCCAGCTTCAAAACGATAGTCAGGTGATCAATTGTTTTTTAAAAAAATCACCAGTGTCCCGTTAGGCCCTTGTGAAAGGTGGCCTGAATTCATTCACTTGTTACAACATGAATTGCCTAGAAACATATAGCGCAAAGGAAGAAATCAGGCCATGGCACACTGTAATACGATCCTCTCTAAAATATTAAAACTGGTTCCGAAACATGACTTTGAACGGCTTGCAAAAATGTACCATTCTGGCGAACGTTCCGAACGGCCTCTCGCTGGCTGCAATTCGTGAACATGTCTATTGGGCAGTTGTTCGGGCGACGCAGCTTGAGAGATCTTGTTGACAATGTCTCCGCTCAGCAGCAGCGTCTTTATCATCTAGGATCAGCAAAACTGTCGCGCTCAAATCTGTCACGAATCAACGAAGACAAGCCACATGAGCTCTGTCAGTCGTTATTCGCTGCTCTGCTCAATCGCTGCCAATCTGCAGCGCCAGGCCATGGATTTAGGTTCAAAAATGAACTGTATTCGATGGACGCTTCAACAATTGACTTGTGTCCTTCTGTACTTCCCTTGGCCTTATTTCAACAAGCAAAAGGTGGGATAAAACTTCACGTTGCCATGAATCACAAAGGAAACCTGACAGAATTCGTCACCGTGACCGGAGCACAAACACATGAGGTTAATGAAGGGCGGCGTTTAAATTTCCCTAAGGGCAGCATCGTCGCTGTGGATCGTGGATACACAGACGATGAATGGTGCAAAACTATTTCAGATAAGGGTATTTACTTCGTTGCACGATTAAAGTCCAATGCCACGACTCGCATTGTAGAGCGTCGGGAAGTAGATTGTAGCAAGGGAGTATCTGGCGATCACACGATCGAATTTACGGGTGTGACGACCTCGAAACGTTGTCCGTTTCCATTACGCCGCGTTCGTTATCACGATGCTTTGACGGGTAAGTGCTACGAATTTCGCACCGATAATTTCTCATTGGCAGCCAGCACAATCGCTGCGATTGACAAATCACGTTGGCAGATCGAACTGTTCTTCAAATGGATTAAGCAGAACTTAAAAATCAAGTCGCTCATGGGCACCGGTAAGAACGCCGTTATGACGCAGATCTGGATCACACTGTGTGTGTATCTGTTGATCGCCTATCTAAAGTTTATGTCAAAAGCAAAGAAACCGGTGCAGCAGATTTTAAACCTGTTGCAGATGAATCTGTTCGAAAAATGGTGCATTCACGATTTACTACATAGCAGATCAACAGCGAGAATACATGTCAACTCCGACCAGCTATCCTTTGCTGATAAGTTAACGGGACACTAGTGAAAAATATATCTGGATTTTCATTAATCGAAACGCTTGTTGTTATCGCCATTGTAGGTGTTCTAATGGCTGTCGCAGTACCCTCTTTTCACGAATTGCTTGTTGAGCGAAGAATAGCATCGTCTACTGAAAGAATTGCTGATGTCCTGATTCGTACTGTGAATGAAGCACGCTCCCGACAAGAGAAAGTAACTGTAAGCTGGGCATCCACTATGCAAAACACACTGAATGTATCCACAGATGATAGGGGCATCTATGCAGAGGTGTCAGGACCAAAGAGCGTAAAAGTGTCCATCGTTCCAGACATTGGTAATGCACTTGACTTTAACTACAAAGGGCATCCTGCGAGCGAAGAAAATATAGTCTTTACTGTGTGCGAATCAGTTACCTCTAACAAAATAGTACGGCGTACTTTGACATTGAGCAGAATAGGCGAAGTTGATATCCAGACTAGTAGTGGAAATGGATCATGTTGATTCGCCTCAACATATCTCAACGGGGTTTTACTTTAATAGAGATTTTAATTGCCTTAATAATATTCTCAATAGCAGTGCTGTGGTTGTTCAGCTTGCAAACCCGGAGCTTCAGTACATCACTTGATCTTGGGCAGCGCTCTGTCATGGCAAGCGTACTGCAGGATTATAGTAGTCGTGTACGCAGCAACCCCACGGTAGCAAGCGAATACAGAGGCACATTTAATCAAAGTTCTTGTGACACGCCAAGTCTATCTTGTGCGGACTCAAATGGAGCTGAAGCGTCAGCTTGTAGCTCTACGCAAATAGCGGCACACGACCAGTGGGCGGCATTTTGTGGCGGTGTAAATTCCAGCAAATTGGAAGATAAAGTAATCGGATGGGAAATCTCGGTAAGCTGTACAGATGCGGCTGCAAACTGTACTGACGCTTCAGCGCAAATGCAGGTGGTAGGGAGTTGGTCCAGGCAACGAGGTAGAACTGACAAGGCAATTCAAGGCAACGCCCTCGTCGATCTACTTGGCACAGGCGCGGTTGAAAAATCAACAGACTCAGATCAAATGGTGCTGGTATTCTCCCCATGGTAAAACCTCCACATATCAGGAATGGTTTCACGCTTATTGAGTTAATGGTAGCCATTACCGTTGGCTTGTTCATGAGTTTGGTTATGGTTGGCTACTTTACAAAAGCCATGAGATCTGCGGCGGTATTGCGTTCTGAAAATAGAATTGTTATTTCAGCTCAGAACGCGCAGTCGCTGTTAATTCAAGCCGCACGCGAGGCAGGTTCAGGAAACATAGTCAACTCGGACGTTCCTTTTTATATCGGTGATTGTGGCAGTTGGAGTCCATGCACATCTAACGGTGCGGGAACCAACTCAGATCGAATCGCGGTTCTACTCTATCCAGAAAACCAGAAGACATGCGGTAATACCTCAGTTGACGAGGGTGAGCAGATTGCCAATGTCTACTACCAGGCGTTGCAATCAGGAATTGGCGCACTGTTTTGTCGTGGATTTAGCCTGGAAACTATGACATGGATTGAATCACCCATTATCTTGAGCAAGGGCGTTGAAAATCTCCAAATACTTTACCGGGTAAATGACACGGATTCAGCGACATACAAAATAGTCAATGCAAACAATGTAAGTGCTGTAGGCGGAAATATAGAGTTAGGTTGGGACAGAGTACGAGCCGTGCATTTCTCTATTCTGATTTCAGATGGTCTTGGGAGCGCCACTCCACAAACGCCCAGGACACAGAGTTTTAATCTTGCAGATACTGCGACCCAGACTTTCACAGACGGAATATTACGTCGCGCGTACTCATCACAAGCAGTTGTTTTTAGCAAAATGGGTCAATAATGATAAAAAATCCTGTTCTGAAGAAAACCTCGGGCTCAGTTTTGTTGGTAACGCTTATTGTTGTTCTGCTAGTTACTATTGCTGTTATGGGGACGATGCGAGGAATTGGCCATGAAGAGGTGATGACTCGAAATCATCAGTTCCGGTTGAACGTTGTGACAGCAGCCAGTAGTGAAGTGGGTTCTCAGATCTATGATGTCAATAGCAATAATTACGATGAGGACGACAAGATTATTCTAGAGTTACTTTCTACTCGCGGTGTTACCAGAGAACACGAATTGCCTATCGGAACTGAGACCACTCCGCTGAAAATACCTCAGCCACCACATGTAACGCTTAGTAAAGTGGAAATAAATGGTGAAATTGTCAAAGCTGTTCCTTGCCCGGGTGAAAGCATTGGTACAACAAAGGTGCTCATGGGAACAATTCAAGCACGCGCTAGTATGGCAGACACTGGTATACAGTCGTCTCAAAAGCAGCATTTTATCTATTGTTGGTAATGCTGTTAAAGGCAGTATTTAGTTTACCTATATCGCGTTTCCAATGGAACGCTTGAATTAGAAACACAAACGACATCTGATGTATATATGAATATGAAAAAACGTCGTCTTTCTAGTATAACGCATGCATTTCTGGCGTTGCTTCTATCTGCCGTTATTCTGCCCAACTCCATTGCAGATGATATTGAAATCTACGAACACGGCAGTTGCGAAATTGCACAGGAGAACAGGTTTATATTTATTGTTGACAATTCAGACTCCATGAATTACACCGATTTTAGTAATAGCAAGAAAACAGTCGATGCTGCTATAGATTATGTTCTTGCCTCCGGTTTGCCAGAAATTCAGGTAGCGGTGGTACAGTACGGATCGAATAGTAATGCCGACCACAGCTACCAGATAGCAGTACCGTTTACATCAGACCAAACAGTTGCAAAAGCCTGGTCGAGAAACTATGGTTCAGGAGGACGCGAACGCAGCTATCATAGTGATCACTTGCCTGCTGCATTTGCCCTAATGCGAAGAGATAACGTTTATGATACAGGCAATACTTTGGATGTTAGTGATGCAACCAACGTTCAGTTCGTAATTTTTACCGATGCTTTTCGTAAACTCGATAGAGGGTACTGCTGTTCTAATCTGGTTGCTGAGCCCTACTCTAGTTTTACTACAGTACCTTCGTATATCGAACCGGGTTTTGGCGAGTACAATCTGCTTAAGAGCGGTGCTGTTTTACCTAATGGCATAAAGCCGCAGATTACAGTGCTTCACGCCCCCGAGAGATTAAATCGTAGTGATGCCATCGCCGCTGCTGCAGCAATAGCATCGGTGGGTGGTGACTATACAGGTAGCATAGAGGATTCTGGCAATGACCCGGAAGGAGCTGGCAGCTTACCGCGAAGATATATTTTAGGTGATCTTACCGTTAACGATACGGCTAAAATCCTGAACTTGCTGGATAATGTAATTGAAAGTATTAGTTTAGCTACCACGTTGGCAAGTCCTGCCGTGAGTGTCAGCGCATTCAATGAAACCAGGGACAGTAGTAAACTGTACTACTCGGTATTTGAACCCGGTCGAAAAAAGAACTGGACAGGTAATGTAAAAAGTTATCGGCTTAGTGATGAAGGTGTTGTAGTAGATGCCCGGGGTAATTCAATTGTAGATCCGACTACGGGAGGTATGCTCCCAGCCTCACGCAGTTTTTGGTCTACCGAAGATGATGGCGACAGTGTGGGTTCAGGTGGATTCGCTGAAAAGGTCGATACGAACCGTACTTGGTATACTGAAGTGGGAGGCGTATTTCAACGCGTAAATTCGACTTCGCAAATACCCGCTGCAGCCTTTGGTACCGATAGCAATGTCGACCGTGACAAAGCTGTCAATTGGGCCTTGGGCTATGATTCTTTCGACTTAAACGAAGACGGTGATGTTTCGGAGTCCAATCATTACGTGGCGGACTCGTTGCACGCAAGTCCTCTGGTGGTTAATTTCAGAAAAACCAGCTCCAGCTCAGCCGAAGTTTTATTTGCAACTTCCAATCTAGGGATGTTGCACGCGATTAATCCAGAAACCGGTGGAGAGTTGTGGTCTTATACACCTTCGGAATTGTTGGGTAATTTTCTTGACTTTAATCAAGATAGGGACGATATAAATGACCATAGTTACGGACTCGATGGGCCTTTGAGTTTCTATGCAAAAGAGACCACAATTTCAACCACGGGCACGACACTTGATACAGGCTACCTGTATCTGACCCAGCGTCGAGGCGGAGATGGTATTTTTGCGCTGAATATCAGTCGTGCACTTGAGTCAACTACTCCAGTTGATCTATTGTGGAAAATAGACGGTGGTACGGGAGAATTTATCGATCTGGGCCAAAGTTGGTCTAAACCTGAAATTGTCACGGTTGCTCTTAATTGCGGTACGACCTGCGAGTATAAAGATGTCCTGCTGTTTTCAGGCGGATACAATCCCGAGTACGATAATTCAACGTATAGGTTTTCCAATCCGGCAAGCACTGGTCATGGCAATGCCTTGTACATGGTAAACCCAGAAACCGGTGAGCTGTTGTGGTCAGCGGGCAAACGAAGTAGCAATAGCTTACAGTTGAATATGCAAGACAGCATTCCCTCGGCTCCAGTCACTATCGATACCAATGGTGATGGTGGAATAGATGTTCTTTTTTCTGCTGACATATCAGGTCGCGTGTGGCGAATAGATTTTGATGCAAGAGCAACATCGATGGCAGAATTGCACGTTGCAGGCGGTTTAATAGCCAATGTTGGCGGTAGTGGCATTGGTAATCCCCGATTTTTCAATCGACCGGATGTGGTTATGAGTAACTCCGGTTCGAGCGTTGCGTATTTCAGTATAGGGCTTGGTTCAGGTGACCGTACAAGTCCGTTGAGAGATGAGTCTGGTAGTAATTCAGTATATTTTATTCGAGACCACTGGGTGAAGCGTAATCCTGTTCGCTTTGACAGCGCTACTGACAAATACATACCTGACTATCGTTATGTTGAAGATGAGCTTTCATATAGCATTATCGAACGAACTGATCTTGTCGAAATCACGACCGCAGAAGGTTCTATAGGTAGTGCTAACTACGGATTTTATGAAGATTTACCAGGTGCCGGCGAGAAGGTGTTGGCGCCGCTGTTTACTACAGGGGGAAAAACACTTCTCATCACCTATCTACCGCCGACAAGCATATCCGTTAGCACTGATAGCTGCTCCTACAAATTAGGCTTATCCAGGCTGTACGTGTATGACATATTCGGAAGCGAGAAGGTTGATAATATTGAAAGCACTGGAACAAAATCGATTGACCTAACAGTAGGTATTGTTTCTGAATTATTTCTGTTAGATACCGGTGGGTCGAATGGAGTGAGTGTTCTGACAGGCTTTGAGAGTACGTCACTCGATGACATTCTTGACACGGGTCAAAGCAATATAAGGAAAATCAGACGCACTAGCTGGGTGGAAACGGAAAAACTACCATGAAGAGAAATAAGATGTCAGCGTCCGGATTCACATTAATAGAGCTTCTGATCAGTGTTGCGATTATCGGTGTTCTGGCGGCTATTGCTGTACCTAGTTACCAGAGCTACCTGATATCTGCCGGTCGTACCGAAGGGGCGGGATTGCTGCTGGACGTCATGGCGCAGCAGGAGAGTTCATTCCGCAACAATCTAAAGTACACCATCAAGCTGACAGATATTGGATACACGACTGATTCTATTGACAGTGAAAATGGTTTGTATAAAGTGTCCGCCTCTGCCTGCAAAGACGCAGCGTTGACCCGCTGTGTTAATTTAATAGCGGAAGCAAAAGGCAGGCAGACAGACGATGGTAATTTGAGTCTGGATAGTATTGGTAACAAGGTAGGAAATTGGCCATGATACTCGTTTTCTGTAATTCTACTCAAATCGCGGGTACACAGCTTCAATAGTACTGAGTGTTGCACTGTACTTTGTTACCGGTAGCCACCGAAATTGAGAACCCTGCCAGGTATTCAGGAAGTGCGATTGGAATTGAGCGTTGAGGGAAAACATCATGCCACTGAAACACAGCTGAACTAGGAGTCTGCGCGGCCCGACCTGCGCGGCCCGACCTGCGCGGCCCGGTACAGACAATTCCAGCCTGGCAAGAGGAAGACTATGGCACCGGCCAGCCTGGCAAGGTTGGAGGATTCTCGTTGCATGGGGGCGGCCTTCCGTCCGGGGTGGCGGTGAACCCGGTTTTATGCTGAAAGCATCAGCTATGTATCTCGGCGGCGAGCGGTTTTGGCATCGGTTTGGCTTTCGGATCCTTATCCAGAGTGTTGTGCAGCGTGTCGATGACACGAAAGAATGTTGCAAGATCCTCTGCAGGGACATGCGCGAGCAGCCGCGCTTCGGTTTGCGTGGCTTCTGTAAGCAAGACAGCCAGCGCGTCCCGTCCTGATTGCGTTAAAGAGATTTCAACCAGTCGCGCATCTGTAGCAGCGGTGCGTTTTTCGACGAAGCCGGCAGTCTCCAGCCGCGAAACCGCGCGACTGACCCGGGATTTCACAAGGTTCGTGAAGACTTGCACATCGCGTACTGACACCACCTCGCAGTGCTGCAAGTGAACAAGCACACGCCATTCCGCGACGGTCAGGTTGTGCGACGCACCATAATCCGCAGACAGGCGGGTGCTGACACGCTCTGATATCAAGGCCAGCCTATAGGGCAGGAACTCCGACAGGCGGAAAGAAGTGGTCATTGCACAGACTCCGGCGTGGTAAATAAAAGTAAATCACGTATTGACATTCGTTGCAGACGCAACGATTATAATGTTTCGTTTGCAACGATTGGTGAGAGGACAGGATAATGGCCAAAGCATTCGCGTCACAAGGCGATATGACGGAAAAACAGATCAGCTTTACCGAAGTGGGTGGTGGGCTTTACGCCTTTACAGCAGAAGGGGACCCTAATTCCGGTGTGATCATCGGTGATGACAGCGTGATGATTGTCGAGGCGCAGGCCACTCCCCGGCTGGCGAAGAAGGTGATCGACTGCGTGCGCCGCGTAACTGATAAACCGATTTCGCATGTCGTGCTGACGCACTACCACGCGGTGCGGGTGTTGGGGGCCTCTGCCTTTGGTGCGGGTCAGATCATCATGTCCGACGCCGCGCGCGGTATGGTCGAAGAGCGCGGCCAGGAGGATTGGGATAGCGAATTCCAGCGCTTCCCGCGCTTGTTTGAAGGACACGAAAGCATACCCGGTCTGACCTATCCGACCACTACCTTCAGCGACTCGATGACGGTCTATCTTGGCAAGCGCCGTGTGGAGATCAAACAGATCGGCCGTGCACATACCGCTGGTGACAGCGTCGTCTGGGTACCGGATCAGCAGACGATGTTTACCGGCGATATCGTGGAATATCATTCGGCCTGTTATTGTGGTGACGGCTATTTTGAAGAATGGGGCCAGACCCTGGACGCCGTCAAAGCCTACAATCCGCAAAACATTGCACCCGGTCGCGGAAATGCCTTGATCGGGGTTGAGATGGTTGATGCAGCTCTTGCGGCAACCCGTGATTTCGTCGAAAGTACCTACCTGCCGGTCAAACAGGTCGCTGCCCGTGGTGGCTCCCTGAAAGAGGCATGGGATGCCGTCCGCGTCGCCTGCGATCCAAAATTCAAGGATTACGCCATCTACGAACACTGCCTGCCGTTCAATGTGGCGCGCGCCTACGACGAGGCTCGCGGCATTGCTCATCCGCGCATTTGGACCGCTGAGCGTGACATCGCGATGTGGGAGTCGCTTCAGTCATGAACGCCCCGCTGCGTGACCGCTATCCACTGGCGTTCAAGCTGTATCCTTACGCGCGGCATCCCGATCAGGACGCGGCAACGCCGACCCGCCATCCTGTTGTTATCATCGGGGCTGGGCCGGTCGGATTGACGCTGGCGCTGGACCTTGGGCAGCGCGGCACACCTGCACTGGTGCTCGACGATCACGAAGGAGTCGGGCAGGGATCGCGCGCCCTGTGTTTTGCAAAGCGCACGCTTGAGGTCATGCACCGTCTGGGCGCTGGTGTGCCGATGGTCGACAAAGGCGTGGTCTGGAGCAGGGGGCGCGTGTTTCGCGATCGCGATGAAGTGTTTGACTTTGACCTGTTGCCAGAAGCGGGCCATCGCTGTCCCGCTTTCATCAACCTTCCGCAAACCCACTTCGAAAAGTTACAGGTCGCAGCGATCGATGAGGCGCGGGCGCAGGGCCAACCCATAGAAATACGCGGCAGGAATCGCGTCGATGCGGTAACGGATAAGGGCGATCATCTGGTCCTTGAGCTAATGACGCCAGACGGCCCCTACCAGCTTGCGGCCGATTACGTGGTTGCCTGCGACGGCGCGCGCTCTCCACTGCGGGACATGCTGGGGCTCGGGTTTGAGGGGCGTGTCTTCGAGGATAACTTCCTTATTGCCGATGTGAAAATGACGGCTGATTTCCCGACCGAGCGCTGGTTCTGGTTCGAACCGTGGTTCAAATCCGGCGACAGTGCATTGCTGCATAAGCAGCCAGACGACATCTGGCGCATCGACTTCCAGCTTGGCTGGGATATCGACCGCGAAACCGAACTCAAACCCGAGAACATTCGCGCCCGCGTTGATCAGATGCTGGGGCCGGATGTGGAATATGAACTGGACTGGTGTTCGATCTATACATTTCAGTGCCGCCGAATGGAACGTTTCCAGCATGGGCGCGTAATCTTTGCGGGTGACTCTGCGCACCAGGTATCCCCGTTCGGCGCGCGCGGAGCCAATTCCGGTGTGCAGGATGCCGATAACCTGGGCTGGAAGCTGGATGCCATCATAAAGGGGCAGGGCAGTGCCGATTTGCTTGCGTCCTACAACGCGGAACGGATTCTGGCAGCCGAAGAAAATATCCTGAACTCTACCCGTTCCACCGATTTCCTGACACCCAAGTCAGCCATCTCCAAGATATTCCGCAACGCCGTACTGGACCTTGCCAATGAACATGCCTTCGCGCGTCCGCTGATCAATTCCGGAAGGCTGAGCCTGCCGAGCATTTATGATGGCTCGCCGCTGAACTCTACCGATCGTCTGGCTGGTGGACCGGACCGGACTCGACCGGGTGCGCCTTGCCCCGATGCCCCGGTGGGTAAAGGCTATCTACTTGACCATCTGACGGCTGGCTTCACACTGCTGGCGCTGGGGCAGGATGCACCCGATGTTGCAGGCATCAAGCCGATCTGCCTGAAAGGCGCGGCACTGTCCGCCAAGTTGATGGAACGCTATCTGGGCGACGCCGCGCAGGCTATGTATCTGATCCGCCCCGACCAGCATATCGCGGCACGCTGGAGCAACGCAGATGCGGCAGAGGTTGAAGCGGCTTTACGCAAAGCGCTTGGAGGTGACGTGTGACTTCCCTTAACCTTGAACCCAATATCAACGACCCTGACGGGTTTTATGCTGAACTGCTGGCCTGCCATGACGGGCTTGACGATGATCAAAGCGTCGCGCTCAACGCCCGTCTGATTCTTATTCTTGCCAACCATATCGGAGACCGTGCGGTCCTGTCTGCGGCGCTGGCGGCCGCACAAGCGAAAGGAAATGGCGCATGAGCACAGTGGATAGTATCGACATGATCCAGGCAAACGGTGCAGCCGTGATCGCCGGCTATATGTCCGGCTGGGGCAATGATTTTGAGACTGAAGCGCTGCCTGGTGCCTTGCCGCAAGGCCTGAACAGCCCGCAAAAGGTGAACTACGGGCTTTACGGCGAACAACTGTCAGGCACCGCCTTCACTCAGCCCAAACCCGATCGAACATGGTGTTATCGCATCCGTCCTTCGGTGAAACATACCCACCGCTTCACAAGGATTGACCTGCCATACTGGAAAACCGCGCCTCATGTGCTCGACGATGTGACGTCGCTGGGCCAGTACCGTTGGAACCCGATTGATACCGGTGATGAAGAGCTGACATGGCTGACCGGTATGCGCACCATGACCACAGCAGGCGATGTGAACACGCAAGTGGGTATGGCGGCGCACGTGTATCTGGTCACGGCGTCCATGAAAGACGCCTATTTCTACTCGGCAGATTCCGAACTGCTGATTGTCCCACAGCAGGGTCGCCTGCGCTTTGCAACCGAGTTAGGAATTATCGATATCGGCCCACAAGAGATCGCCATTATCCCTCGCGGGCTGGTCTACCGTGTTGAGGTCCTCGAAGGCCCCTGTCGCGGCTTTGTGTGCGAAAACTACGGGGCTAAATTTGACCTGCCGGATCGCGGCCCGGTCGGGGCAAACTGCATGGCGAATCCGCGAGATTTCAAAACACCCGTGGCGGCGTTTGAAGACCGTGAAACGCCCTCCACGGTGACAGTGAAATGGTGCGGCCAGTTCCACGAAACGAAGATCGGTCACAGCCCGCTCGACGTGGTCGCATGGCACGGTAATCATGCACCGGTAAAATACGATCTGCGGACCTATTGCCCGGTCGGTGCGATTCTGTTCGATCACCCTGATCCGTCGATTTTTACCGTACTCACAGCGCCTTCCGGCCAGACCGGTGTCGCCAACATCGACTTCGTGCTGTTCCGTGAACGCTGGCTGGTGGCCGAAGCGACGTTTCGCCCGCCCTGGTACCATAAAAATGTCATGTCCGAGCTGATGGGCAATATCTATGGACAATACGATGCCAAGCTGGAAGGCTTCGTGCCGGGCGGTATCAGTCTGCACAACATGATGCTGCCCCACGGCCCTGACCGTGACGCGTTTGAAAAAGCCTCCGTCAGCAACCTCGGCCCGCAAAAACTGGAGGACACCATGTCCTTCATGTTCGAAACCCGCTTTCCACAGCATCTGACCTCTTTTGCAGCGGAAGAAGCCCCTTTGCAGGACAATTACATCGACTGCTGGACGTCGCTGGAAAAGAAATTCGACGGCACGCCGGGTACCAAATGAGCGGGCAGGATCTGACACTTTACAGCTACTGGCGATCAACCACGGCCTACCGGGTCCGCATTGCGTTGCACCTCAAAGGCGTGGCGTTTCAAACGGTACCAGTCGATCTGGCTGCGGGCGAACATTCAGAGCCGGCCTATGTGGCCCTGAACCCGATCAAGGGTGTGCCGACACTTGTTAACAGCGACGGCAGCGTCCTGACACAATCGCTCGCTATCATGGATTATCTGGATGCGATTGCACCGGACCCTGCTCTGCTGCCCGGAGATGCTGTGCAGCGCGCGCAGGTACTCGCGGCGGCACTTGTGATTGCCACTGACATCCATCCGGTCAACAATCTTCGGGTTCTGAAGAAGCTGAAGGAGATGGGACATACGCAGGAGGAATGCGTCGCCTGGATGCAGCACTGGATGGCCGAGGGTCTGCAGGCCTTTGCTGAGCTAATCGCCGCCGACACCCCGTTTTGCTTTGGCTCGAACCCCGCGTTTGCCGACATCTGCCTTGTGGCTCAGTTGTATAACGCCCATCGCTGGAGCCTCCAACTGAGCCCATTTACCCGACTGACAGAGATCGAGACACGCTGCCTTGCTCTACCTGCCTTCCAGGCCGCCTACCCTGAAAACCAACCGGATGTAAAGTGAGACCATGACCGAATTGAAACGCTCCTGGATCGACAGCGCCAATGCGTCCGACGGGAATTTCCCGATGAACAATCTGCCTTATGGCGTATTCTCGGTTGCGGATGGTGATCTGCGCTGCGGAGTCGCCATCGGTGATCGCATCGTGGACGCCACCGGACTTGAGGCTTCGGGCCACCTGCGCGCAGACAACCGGGCAGATGTACTGGACGCCTCCGACTGGAATGCCTTTATGGCCCTGGGACCAGCGGCATGGTCCGCCTATCGTGCCGCCCTGACTACCATGCTGGCTGAAGACGCTGATGCGGCGATACAGGGTGTGGTTAACACCCATTCGGTTCCTATGGCCGAGGCCACACTGCATATGCCCCTGCGGGTCAGCGAATTCACTGACTTCTACGCCTCACGCCATCACGCCACGAATGTGGGCACGATGTTTCGTGGCGCTGATAATGCATTGCCGCCAAACTGGCTGCATATTCCCATCGGGTATAACGGACGCGCATCATCCGTGGTTGTTTCAGGCACGGATGTGATACGTCCGCATGGCCAGGTGCTGGGCCCTGGTGATGATGTGCCGCGCTACGCGCCCTCAGCCCGCTTCGATTTTGAGCTAGAGTTGGGGGCCGTTGTCGGCACGCCGTCCGATGGCCCAATCAGCGTCGATCAGGCCTTTGCGCAGATTTTTGGTTATGTCCTGCTGAACGACTGGTCCGCGCGCGACATCCAAGCCTGGGAATACCAGCCACTGGGACCGTTTCAGGCCAAGGCCACTGCCACGACTATCAGCCCGTGGATCGTCACGGCCGAAGCGCTGGCCCCGTTCCGCACGGCCACGCCTGCACGGGAATTTACCCTGCTGCCACATCTGGCTGACACCACGCCGATGCTCTATGACATCGACCTTGAAGTCGGGCTTGCCCCCGCAGGTAAGGCAGAGACCACCATCACCCGCACCAACTACCGAGAAATGTATTATTCCTCGGCTCAGCAACTGGCCCACCACACAACAAGCGGCTGCCCGATGCGCACTGGCGATCTGTTGGGTTCCGGCACGATCTCGGGTCCTGCGAAGGAGAGTCGTGGCGCGCTACTGGAACTCAGTTGGGGCGGGAAAAAGCCGGTCACACTCGACACAGGTGAATCGCGCAGCTTTCTTGAAGACGGTGACACACTGACTCTGCGGGGTGCAGCCAAGGGCGATGGCTACCGTATCGGCTTTGGTGATTGTGCGGGGAGGCTCTTGCCTGCACGATCGTAATCACTGAACAGCGGGTAGACACACTTCTTATTACGGTTGACCCGGTTTTGCATCAAGCCCTGTCTCAACCACAAGATCAGACAGATGGATACCGGATACTTGGCGCTACGCTGTGTGCATCCTCTGTTATTCGTCAGAGAAGGCATGCCTCGCCAACGAGCGAGTCACTTTCTACCGGTGAAGAGATCAATGCGTAGACCTTCTGTTAACTGGGCTGTTTGGCAGACGTAAGTCTATGCATTTGTTCAACCCGATCATATCTGTTGATGGAGCGTGCGCCTGATGCAGTAGGTAACGCTGGATAACGGGGCTCGGATGTATTCGCGTACATACAGCCAGAGTTACAAGTTACCTTTGATGCATCGTTGAGAAATGTGTCGATTGTCCCAGGGAAATCCACACCCTTGAGTGTCCCCAGCGTTATTGCAGGTTTTGGCAAGCCACTTGCTGCCTTAAAAAACCGAGTTACCTGCTGGCTGCAAGCTGCCGGTCTGTGAGCGTCTCATTCATTAAATAGATGATAGACGCACGTTGACTAGTGCTTTGCAGGTTGACTAGTGCTTTGCAGGTTGAGCTCGCTGTTTTCGGATTATTCAATCTGCTTACCTGCTTAATGCTAGAAAAAAACGGTCTTACGTCGTTATTAACGTCCAACAGATATTCAAGTCTTATCCGTGAGCAGTTGTGCATGACTACTTTGTATCGAAGCGGATATCCCCTTGGCCCCACTATCGATCAGGCAGGGCTTGAACCTTGCGATACTTGCAGATGAGCAGACGCAAGCACCGAAGGAACAAGTATTCGGCCCCCGACTTCCAAGTCGAAACGCTGGAAACACGGACGCTTTACTCTGCTGATGCCGCACTATTGGCTGCCGATGCTGTTTCGCTAGAAACAGCAGAGGTATCGATGATCACAGGCGATGGTGATCTCGCAGCCGACGAGGCCGTGCAGGCAGCCGATAGCGCCAGCGCGGCAACCTCCGAGGACAGCACTGAACTCGTCATCATTGATGCCCAGGCGCCGGATCTTGAGGCCTTACTTGCCGACTTCCATGATCGTGAAAACAGGCCGCGAGTGGTGGTGCTGGAGGGGGGGGGTGATGTCCTGCAGCAGGTGGGCACGCTGCTTGGTGAATCGAAAGAACTGTCTGCAGTACATCTTTTTTCTCATGGTTCCGATGGTGAACTTCAGCTGGGTGGTCAGCGCATCACAACACTGGACCTGCTGGCCCGGGTTAATGAGATTTCAGGGTGGCGTGGAGCGTTCGCGGAAGGCGCGGATTTTCTGATCTACGGTTGCGACGTTGCCTCAAGCGCTGATGGCAGGGTTTTTGTGGATACGCTGGCTCGCCTGACACAAACTGATGTTGCTGCATCCACCGATCTCACCGGATCTGCTGCTCGGGGAGGAGACTGGCAACTTGAGTATGCACGTGGAGAGATCAGTACCAATGTGGCCGCCAGTGACCAG
>JBGCGC010000015.1:0-107612 GCA_045110475.1 Granulosicoccus sp. | reverse complement strand
CGATCCAGTGTAAGGGCGACCCTTCACGCGATCCTGTGTCTATTGCCCCCGCCCAAACCCACAGGCAGATCCGAAACGGGGCAGTACGTACAACTAAACCCTAGGGTTTAATTATGCGGCCATTGCGTAGTTGTCATCGTTGGCAACTATAAGTTTTTCAGCTGGATTTACGAGGTAATCTGAATCCTCGGCATGCACCTCCGGGTTCGCAACTCCCGTCGAAACCATGTCAGCCCCGTTGGTCGATACTTACCACACAACAAGTATGCGGGTAATCGGTCTGTATTTCAATGGCACAGACGCTGTTTGTGTCACACACCAACACAAGGCTCAACCTCCAGTATCATAGCGCTCCTTACAGGCCGTACTGGCTGCAACCCCTGGAAAATAACCGGATGATCTGCCTTACCGGTGCGCAGGCTCTGTCGGACTTCCGTCTGGAGCGATTACTCCATGAAATCAATGACATAGAGCCTGCAATAAGCTCTGTTAGGGCAAGCTGGCTGTATTTTGTGCAGCAGGAGGCTGAAACTGCCGCCCCGAGGCTACTGTCCTTACTTGATGCCACCGGCCCCCTCCAGCCGGGACCTAACTGTCTTTCGATCAATGTGGTGCCTCGGTTGGGTACGCGCTCTGCATGGTCTTCGAAGGCCACGGATATTGCCCGTCGTTGTGGCATGGATACTGTTGAGCGCATCGAACGCGGTACCCGCTATCAACTGAATCTGGACAGCCCGGAGGCTCTGTCGGATATCCAAAGGCAACAGATAACCGCCGTACTTTTCGACCGCATGACGGAAACCACCATTGATCTCCCCGAGCAACTCGGTGTGCTGTTTGCCAGAGCTGATCCAGCACCGCTGGTAACTGTTGATCTCATGGAAGAGGGCATCGAGGCGCTTCAGGCACATAATCAAGCCATGGGGCTTGCACTTTCGGCAGATGAGCTTGAGTACCTGGAGCAGAGTTTTTCCCGTTTGCAAAGAAACCCCAGCGATGCCGAACTCATGATGTTCGCACAGGCAAACTCTGAACATTGCCGACACAAGATCTTCAATGCCTCATGGACGCTGGATGGTGCGCAGCAGGCGCATTCGCTTTTCGGGATGATTCGCAACACACACAATCTGTCTCCTGATGGTGTTTTGTCCGCTTACCACGACAACGCGGCCGTTATCGAAGGTTCTGAAGCTCACCGCTGGATGGTTGGTCCGGATGGACACTATGCCAGCGAGCACGAGCCAACTCATATCCAGATAAAGGTTGAAACACATAATCACCCCACGGCAATCTCACCTTTTCCAGGTGCCGCAACCGGATCAGGTGGTGAAATCCGCGATGAAGGTGCTGTCGGCAACGGCTCGAAACCCAAAGCCGGCTTGTGTGGTTTCAGCGTATCCAACCTGGCCATACCCGACTATTCGCAGCCTTGGGAGAGTTTTACCGATAAGCCGGATCGCTTGGCCTCGGCTTATCAGATCATGTTGGAGGGGCCAATTGGTGCGGCGGCTTTCAACAATGAATTCGGGCGACCCAATCTCGGCGGGTATTTTCGAACCTATTGTCAGGAGGTGGGCTACGCCGATGGCGCAAGGGAAATGCGTGGTTATCACAAGCCCATCATGATCGCTGGCGGTATGGGCAATATTCGCCCTGGCAATATTGATAAATTACCCGTTCCTGTTGGCGCGGCTATCGTTGTCATAGGCGGGCCTTCGATGCTTATCGGTCTGGGCGGTGGTGCCGCCTCGTCAGTGGCCAGTGGACAAGGTGACAGCGAACTGGATTTTGCCTCAGTACAACGCGGTAATCCGGAAATGCAGCGTCGTTGTCAGGAGGTGATTGACCGCTGTGTGGCGATGGGCGAGAACAGCCCGATTCTGTCGATACATGATGTGGGGGCTGGTGGTTTGTCCAATGCCTTGCCAGAACTTATTAATGATGCTGGCCGTGGTGGAGAATTTGAATTGCGCAAGATTCTCAATGACGAGCCGGGCATGTCTCCGATGGGAATCTGGAGTAACGAATCGCAGGAGCGTTATGTCATGGCAGTGGATGCTGACAGGCTGACAACGTTCGAAGCGCTATGTGCCCGCGAACGTTGTCTTTACGCAGTCGTAGGATGCGCAACCGAAGAGAAGATGCTGAAGGTAGCCGATTCGGTTTTCGACAATTATCCGGTACACATGCCGCTGGATGTGTTGCTCGGCAAGCCGCCAAAGTTGTCTATTGATGCAAGTCATCGCCAGCAAGCCAGTGATGACTTTACAACCACCGGTATCGTTCTTGATGAGGCGGTCAGTCGCGTACTTGATCTGCCGGCCGTTGCTGCTAAAAACTTTCTCATCACCATTGGTGACAGGAGCATTACGGGTCAGGTTGCGCAAGATCAACTGGTCGGCCCCTGGCAGATGCCAGTGGCTGATGTGGCGGTCACTATCGCAGATTACAAAGGCTACGCAGGCGAAGCGATGGCCATGGGTGAACGAACACCCCTTGCATTGCTGAACCCGGCAGCCTCCGCCCGCATGGCCCTTGCGGAATCCCTGACCAACAGTATCGCTGCCGACATTGGCGATGTCTCAAACATCAAGTTGTCTGCTAACTGGATGGCGGCTTGTGGGCACACTGGAGAAGATGCTGCATTGTTCGATGCTGTGCGGGCGGTTGGACTGGAACTGGCGCCGGCATTGGGCATTGCCATTCCTGTGGGCAAGGATTCGCTATCGATGAAAACCTTGTGGGAGAGCGATGGTCAGTCGCAGAGTGTGACAGCCCCCCTGTCACTTATTGTGACCGCTTTTGCCGCAGTCAAGGATGTGCGCAAAACCCTCACGCCACAACTGCGTAGCGATTGTGGTGATACTCAACTGTTGTTGATGGATCTGGGAGCAGGGCAGAATCGCATGGGCGGATCGGCACTGGCGCAGGTACACGAGAAGCTTGGCGTGACAACACCGGATGTTGATGACCCGGCCCTGTTGAAAGGCATGTTCAATGCCATACAGCATCTGATTCAACATAACCTGATACTGGCCTGGCACGATCGGTCGGACGGTGGCTTGTTCGTGACACTGGCAGAGATGGCGTTTGCCAGCAACAGAGGATTGAAAATCAATCTGAACAGCCTGCCACCGGATGAAATTGCCACGTTGTTTAACGAAGAGCTTGGTGGTGTCATGCAAGTGCGCGATTCACAATATGCACAGGTTTTGGCCATCATGGATGCATTCGGGTTGAGTGATGTTGTTCATCCTATAGGTGGTTTCAGCGAGACCCCTCAACTTGAAATATGGCAGGGAACCCATTTGTTGTTCAACGAAGGCATATCCGGGTTACGCGCCAAGTGGTGGCAGACAAGTTATCAGATGCAGCGTCGTCGGGATAACCCGGTGGCTGCTGAACAAGAGCTGCTGCAAATCAGCAAGACTGATGATCCAGGTTTGTCACCGGTACTCACGTTTGATCCGTCAGTGTCGATATTCGATACAGCGCCTGCTATCGCCAACACGCGACCGGCTATTGCCATTTTAAGAGAACAAGGTGTTAACGGGCAAATGGAAATGGCTGCTGCCTTCGATGCGGCAGGTTTCGATACTGTAGATGTACACATGAGCGACCTTGCCGAAGGGCGACTGGATCTTGCGCACTTCAAGGGCCTTGCCGCTTGTGGTGGTTTTTCTTTTGGTGATGTACTGGGTGCAGGGGGTGGCTGGGCAAACTCCATCCTGTTCAACGATAAGCTTGCGACTATGTTCCAGCGTTATTTTGAACGTGAAGACAGCTTTTCACTGGGAGTTTGTAATGGGTGTCAAATGCTCTCGCGTCTGTCCGAACTCATTCCCGGTGCGGATAACTGGCCACGATTTGTCAAGAACTTTTCGGAACAATATGAGGCCCGTGTTGCAACGGTAGAGGTCTATGACTCACCGTCAATATTATTCAACGACATGGTGGGTTCGCGTTTGCCAGTCGCTGTGGCGCATGGTGAGGGTCTGGCAGTGTTCGAGTCCGATAAGCAGGCAAAGGCTGCTCCTGTGGCATTAGGTTTTGTGGATAATCTGGGTAACATGACTGAACAATACCCGTTGAACCCCAACGGTTCGCCGTTTGGTATCACAGGTTTGTGCAGCGCTGACGGCAGGGTCACTATCATGATGCCGCACCCTGAGCGAGTCTATCGCACGGTGAGTAATTCGTGGACGCCGCCGCAATGGGGTGAAAGAGGTCCCTGGTTGAAAATGTTTGAAAACGCAAGAGTATGGGTGTCATGAATCTGCTTGAAGGAACGGCTCCCACAACCGCCATGGCCGTTGAACGGTACGAAACCATTCAGCCTCGATTGCCAAGTGCGACGTTCCCTGCAAAGTCGATTCACCGCGCACACTTGGGTGAGCTGGTCGATGACATCGACTGCTTTGTGCTTGACGGCTTTGGTGTATTGAATATTGGTGAGTCTACTGTTCCGGGAGCTGTTGACAGGGTGGCTGGCTTGCGTGCCAGTGGCAAGCAGGTTCGCGTGCTGACCAATGGGGCAACGTTACCGTCTACTCGAACCATGGCTAAATATCTCGCGTGGGGTATGCAGTTCGATGCCACTGAAGTGGTTTCCAGTCGCGATGCTTTGGCTCGCGAACTGATTAAACATAAAACCATGCGCTGGGGTTTTGTGGCGGTAGAAGAGTCAGAGCTATCGACGCTGGTCGATGATGGTGTCGTTCTGGAAGATGATGAATCAGTCTATGAAAGTTGTGATGGCTTTGTATTACTGGGTGCGCGAATCTGGAATGCACAGAGACACGCTTTGCTGGCCAAAGCACTGGCCACAAGTTCACGGCCCGTTCTGGTAGGTAATCCTGATCTTGTCGCACCACAGGTCGGCCAGTTGTCCAGGGAACCAGGCATGTACGCTCACGCGCTTCAGGATGAGGGGCTGGCAATTCCGCAGTTTTTTGGCAAGCCTTTTGACAATGCGTTTGCCTTGGTGCGCGAGACGCTCGCAGGCGTCGACCCCGCAAGAATCGCCATGGTGGGCGATACCTTGCACACCGATATTCTCGGCGGTGCACAGGCAGGCTGGAAGACCGTCCTGGTTACCGATCATGGCTTGTTAAGAGGGCTGGATGTTGAGGCTGCTATCGCTCGTAGTGGGATTCGGCCGGACTACATTGTGCCTACGACTTAAGGGTTCGGAACTGGACGAATACTCGATGCATGTTCTTTGTCCGTAGCGATCCAATGCTCTCAGACACTGTATTCCCGCTTTCGCAAAAGTGACGGCGGTTCATGCAAATGACAGATTTATCGAAGAATGATGAAGCTACGCGGCGGGTACGGCGTTAAGCGGGAATGACAGTTTCTGGCGTCAGGCTATCTGTAAATGCTCGACAATCGATTCGATATCCAGATTATTCTCCGATGCGGTCGCAATAGCTTCCGACAACCAGCCCAGCGTATCGTTAATCTGTTCGATATTGATTTTCCCTTCGGCCAGTTGTCGACGAATACGGCTTTGCGCCTCATCCACCTGAGTCTCAACCAGCACATGATCCATCGACTGGCCGGAGAAGCTTGACAGCACCATGGCCGCTGTTTTATCCGCATGGCTTTCAACTGAGCCATACTGCTCTCGCCACTCCTGCAGGCGACCAGCTACCAGAGCCGAGTGGGCGGACAAGGCTGATACAGGTTGCGTCTGCCAGCGCTTGCCAACAATCCCGAGCAGACGTCGAGTCGCTTCTGCCGCTTGCTGTAATATTTCAAGTTCGCGCGAAAAACTCTCGCGAAAGGACGTCCAGTTGTTAATGATAGAGGCCGCCAGATTTTCAGATCCAATCACCTCACTGAGTTCGCGCGCGTACTCACTGTTTTGCAACAACATGGGCCAATTGGTGCGCAAACCCTTGTAACCCTTACCAAGCGCCGAGCGGTATTCGATGTTGTTCACGAACAACTCGCGAAAACGCAGCACCTTTGCCAGTTGCGATAATGACCTTCTGTGCTCGGCAGTGAGATTGGCAGCCTTCTTGGTACTGAATTCCATGAACTGCCGTCGAGCGTTGAAGTAGTCTGCATCGACCAGATCAGGCTCTGTTTCCATGTTGCCTCCCAACTCGTTCATGAGACTGAGAAGCTGTGATTTGGCTGGCACTTTGTCCAGTTGAAAGTGTTCCTGCAGGGCTTGCAGTTCATCTTCAATCAGCTTTGCCTGATGTTGCGCCCGGCGCACCAGCACAGCACTATTTGCGAAACACAGGTCTCCGTGCCCCCATTGTTCTATGCTGTCCGGTGCCTTGTCGATCAGCTCGATGATGCCAGCAAGCTTGATGAGTTCTCTGGCAGACATATCACGCAGATCAAGCACCTGTGAGATCGTGTGCGTTGATCCGGCGTCGGTCATCAGGTCTGTCCACCTGGCCATCAGCGAGGGCAGGGATGGTAGTTGTCTGAATTCGACGTGATCGAGACCTTCAGCCGCAAGCTTGGCCGAGTAACGACGCAGTCGAGCAGCGCTTTTCATGGGGGACGCATCATCCTGCTGCTGATCGTCATGCTCTGTCGAATTGGACAGGCTAAAGTCCGGGATAAGTTGTAACAAGGCTGTCAGGTGTTCAAGGCTCTTGTTGCCCGTAATACTCATCGCGAGCGCAACATCGAACAATGCCGGAACGTCAGGAAGGCGGATGTCATCTGATGCACTTCTGGCGTTGATGAACGCGGCACTTCCGAGGGCAATATCGAATTCAAGCTCCAGTACGTTTGCCCCCTGTACGGATTCTGCCATTTGCGCGAATAGATCAACCAGAGGCGTATCCTCATCGAATGTTGGTAATGAACACTCAAAGCGCTCCTCTATGTGCTTTACCAGAGTCATGTTGAACTCCGGCGTGTCGCCAGCAAGGCGAATCTCGTAGCGTTGCGTGTCAGGAATGCGAACCAGCAACGCAGGGTATAACAGTAACGGGGCGCGTTGCCGGGTTTCTGCGTTTGTGGCCTCAGGCCAGCTGATAAAGCCTGCTGCCAGATACAATTGCCTGTCGCCTTTGTTCTTGATGAGCGCATTTTCGACCAGGATTTTTTTGCACTGCCGCAGAAGTTCGGCCTCTGAATGTTGTGTCAGTAGATTGATCCGTTGTCTCGTGGAGCGCCTGTCCTCTCGAGCTTTTTTCGTAGTTGGCGCGGCCGTCTCACAATTATCGCTTGCCTCGGCAGAATTGAGGTCGTCAGACAGATATTTTTGAGGAACAAGATCCAGATAACCTCCTTGCTGGGATAACACATCCACCAGCGCCAGAGGAGAGTGCGGCAACAGCGCAATATCCGAATCATGTGCTGCCCAGTCAAGCAGACGATTTTCGACGAGCGGATAACGATCCGAGTGTCTTCTCGAGTGTTTGGAGCCGGCCTGATTACCGCTTAATACTTCCACGAAGAGTCGCACTCACCTTGAATTTGAAGGGTTGGCCATCGTCGGCCGGTGCGCTGGTAATTCAGGAATCGGGCCAAAGGCCGCTGTTTGAGAGCGCGTAAAAGTGAACCGTTTGAGCTTGTTGACGTCATACTCCATATTAGACGGTGATGAGGCTGTTGGTTTGACCATGTAACCTGTGCAAATGTCAGATGTTACGGGTCGGCTGAAGTTCCACAGACTTTGTCACATGCAGGTATTAAAAGCGTCGGTGAACGCAGGTATTTTTACCTTGCTCAAAACGATAAAAGCTGGATAACAGACCCCCGGAGAATAGACGCCCATGACAGACTGGATGAAGCTTGCAGGTATTCGCAGCAGCGAAATTACTCCGCATGATGTTTTTCGGAAACGCCGACAACTTCTGCAGGCCTCGGTGGCTGCAGGGATTGGGGGGCTGATTGCTGCGCCCACAGCAGCAGCGGCAAATGAGCTTGCCGGGCCCATTGTCAAGAGCGACTTCAGTACCGACGAAGAACTCAGTTCGTTGAAAACAGTCACTACGTACAATAATTTCTATGAGTTAGGCACAGACAAGGGCGATCCTGAGCGGAACGCTGAGCGTCTCAAGACAGAGCCATGGAGCATCACCATCGACGGCGAATGTGCCAAGCCGGGTGTATACACGCTGGAAGACGTCCTGAAGCCACATGCCATTGAGGAGCGGATTTACCGGATGCGCTGCGTTGAAGCGTGGTCCATGGTTATTCCATGGAACGGGTTCTCTCTCGCCGATCTCATTAAACGGGTAGAACCCAATTCAAAAGCCAGGTATGTGGCGTTTGAGACAGTTGTACAGGAGGATCTTCCCGGTATACGTCGCAACGTTCTGGAATGGCCTTACAGGGAAGGGCTGCGCATGGATGAAGCCATGCATCCGCTGACGATGCTGTCCATCGGTCTGTACGGGCAGGAGATGCCTAACCAGAACGGTGCCCCGATCCGCCTTGTCGTGCCCTGGAAATACGGGTACAAGAGCATCAAGTCGGTGGTGCGTATCAGCTTCGTTGAGGAAATGCCGGTTACCAGCTGGAACATGTCAGCTCCTAACGAATACGGGTTTTACAGCAACGTGAATCCCGATCGCAGTCATCCACGTTGGTCGCAATCCAAAGAACGTCGCTTGTCTGGCGACACCAGCGGTTTTGCGGCATTGTTTGCCGGCAAGGTGGATACCGCTTTCATGAATGGCTATGCGGAACTGGTGGCTGGTCTCTACGATGGCATGGACCTACAAAAATTCCACTAGGGCATCGAACAGATAGGGCTTCGACGCCCGCCAGCGTGGAATCTGTGTTGCGCGTGTTGCGATGGAGCGCATTGGTCAAACCCGTGGTTTTCATGGCGGCACTTGCACCTTTTGTTCATCTTGTGCACGCCTTGTTGACGGGAAAACTGGGTCCTAATCCCATTGATTCGCTCACGGATCAGACCGGTACGCTTGCCATCCGTATGTTGCTGATCAGCCTGTCAGTCACGCCACTACGGCATCTGCTGAAACAGACATGGCCACTACGCTTGCGTCGAATGCTGGGCCTGTTTGCCTTTTTCTACGCCCTGTTACATGTGCTGATTTACACCGTTCTCGATCAACAGCTGGATATCAGATTGATCTGGGAAGATCTGGCAGAGCGACCCTATGTGCTGGCGGGCACCACAGCTTTCCTGTTGTTATTGCCTCTGGCATTGACATCAACGCGGGGTATGGTCCGGCTTCTGGGCCGACGCTGGTCGTTGCTGCATCGTGCAGTCTACCTGGCGGGCACTGCGGCGGTTGTGCACTACGTGTGGCTGGCCAAAGGCGATTTGATCGAGCCTTTTGTCTATCTGGGGTTGTTGATGCTTTTGTTTGCCTATCGTCTGGTCAGGCTTCTACGGTGAAATAACGTTCGTACATGAATCTGCGCAGCGGTTTGCGTGCTGCGCAGATTCCGCAGGGCTCAGGCGTCCGGCAATAAGGCGGCAACGGTATCGCGTTCTTCGCGTAATTCCTGCTGGCTGGCCAGCATCTTTTCTTTTATAACATCTTGCACATCGAGATCGCTGACGATGGTGTAGTCACCGTCTTTGCATTCTACCGGGAATGAATAGATAAGCCCTTCGTCAATTCCGTAACTGCCATCGCTGGGGACGGCCATGCTGGTCCAGTCTCCAGCAGGCGTGCCTTGTATCCATGTTGCCATGTGATCAATCACACCATTGGCGGCGGATGCTGCGCTGGAGCTGCCGCGAGCATTGATGACAGCCGCGCCACGCTTGGCAACGGTAGGAATGAAATCATCGTGTGCCCAGGCAGTATCTACCATGTCACTGGCTGCCTTGCCGGCAATGGAGGCATAGGAGATGTCCGGCACCTGAGTGGTCGAGTGGTTGCCCCAGATGACCATGCGGTTGATATCAGCGACCTTGGAGCCGGTTTTGCTCGCCAGTTGCGACAGTGCCCGGTTATGGTCAAGACGCGTGAGTGCTGTAATGTTACGTGGATCAATGTTGGGTGCATTGGCCTTGAGAATGTAAGCATTGGTGTTGGCAGGGTTACCCACCACACACACCTTGCAATCCTTTGAACCCACCTCATTGAGAATTGCGCCAAGGGCGCTGAATATCTTGCCATTATCCGTAATCAAGTCACTGCGTTCCATGCCGGGTCCGCGCGGTTTTGCACCGACGAACAGAGCGGCATCGACGTTGGAGAGTGCAACCTTGGGGTCATCGGTAACCACAACGTCATTGAGTAGCGGGAAAGCGCAGTCATCGAGCTCCATCTTGACTGCCTCAAGCAGGCCAAGCGCTGGCGTAATTTCCAGCAAGTGTAAGCTGACGGGTTGGTCTGGGCCGTAAATATCGCCCGCCGCAATGCGGAACAGCATGGAATAACAGATTTGTCCGGCAGCGCCTGTAATGGCTATGCGCTTTGGCTGGGTCATGTTGAGTGCATCCTTATAAGGTTGTTAGTACAAGCGCGGTCCGGGGGACCACAAGGTCGATAATGGGTTATCGATAGGGTCTGAGCCTACATTCACAGTCGTATGTCGCAAACGTGAGAAAAAGCCGATAAGACATGAATTTTGGCGACTCCAATGCCTGACTATGAGCGATCAAAGCACTGCACAGTATTAGGGTGCTCAAGCCGTGCGGGGCATATGATAACCTGATAACGAGATGAAATCGGCAATTCTAAGGATAGCCGCCACAGCCGAAGAATCACGTTGCGCCCCTGAACTATCCTGAATTGCCTGAGGTCTAGGAGCCTGCGCGGCCGGAGGCGGCCCCGCAGAAATCAATCGGCTACGAGCAGCCCACTTTTGGCCAAATTTTGCGCTCATTTTCGTCACTTAGCCAGCTAAGCTCCTCAAATGAGCACAAAATTTGACTCAAAATTGGACTACTCTCGCTCGATCGCTTTCTACGGGGCCGCCTCCGGTCGCGCAGACTCCTAGTCCGAAATATCGGTGCAGAACCTTTGATCATAAAAGGCTTTCCTGTTATGTCAGTACCGGGCCTTTCGATGTTTGATTGTCAGGCGCAAACGATGATTCCAAGCCTGTTCGGGTTAAGATATGACCCGGGCGGCAGGCTCTGGCCGTATTGACGTTGGGAGAAAGCACTCATGCGGTGCCCGTTTTGCGGTGCTATCGACACACGGGTTGTTGATTCACGATTGGTGGGAGATTCCGATCAGGTGCGTCGGCGACGCGAGTGTACGGAGTGCGAAGAAAGATTTACCACCTACGAAAGCGCTGAGCTTAATTTGCCGCGAATTGTCAAATCCCGTGGCAATCGAGAGCCTTTCTCGGATGCCAAGCTTCAGGCAGGGTTCCAGAAATCGCTGGAAAAACGCCCCGTTAGCGTTGAGCTTATCGATGCGGCAGTGGCTCGCGTAAAGCACCATTGCCTGGTGGCTGGTGAGCGGGAGATAGATGCACGCCGGGTCGGCGAGTGGGTCATGGAAGAGCTCAAGCTGCTGGACGAAGTGGCCTATATTCGTTTCGCATCGGTTTACCGCCAATTTGAAGATGCGGCGGCTTTTCGAGAAGCCATTGAGACGCTTGAGCGCTCGCCGGATCCCAGAACGCTTGCCAATCAACTTTCCTTACTGCCCAACGGTGACTGATCAGTCCCTGGTCTGTCAGACTTGAGTACGTTTTCTTATTCTGGAGCGCTGAAACTTGTCCACGATCGTTGTTGCCCGAAAAGGCCGTACTGCCTGTATTGCCGCAGACACCCTTACAACTTTTGGGGAAACGCGTCTGGATAGTTCTCTGGATCGGCATCATTCCAAGATTCAGACCTTCGGCAAATCGCACATGGGTATTGTTGGCAGCGCCGCTCACACGCTGGTCGCTGAGAGGGCCTTCAACGATAAAGAGGTTGACGCTGATTTTTCAACGCGAGACTCCACGTTCGACACGCTGATTCGGTTGCACCCGGTTCTCAAGGAACGTTATTTTCTGAACTCCAAGGATGCCGAGGAGGATCCTTACGAGACCAGCCAGATTGATGCTGTTTTCGTGAATAGCAACGGTATTTTTGCGCTGTTTTCGTTACGTGAAGTCTATGAGTACACTCGTTTCTGGGCGGTAGGCTCAGGAGCCTGCTACGCGCTGGGCGCGATGCATGCGGTGTACGACAAGTACAAGAGTGCCAAGGACATCGCGCGGGCAGGGGCAGAAGCGGGTGCATCTTTCGACACGTCTTCGCAAATGCCACTTACCATGAAGACGGTCAAGCTAAGCGCCAGTGCCTGATAGCTTGCGGCCCGGGATGGCTCTTGGCAGCGGTGGGCTGCTTGTTGAGGGCCGCCTTTGAAAGGGTCGATTTTCGCTGCGCAGGTGCGCGGACCCTGTTCAGGGCATCAAGGCGTACTTCGGGCGGTGTAGTGCATGTACTCTAATGCCCGAATCAGGTACAATGGTGGGTTGACTATTTTTCAATTCACGTCGTCTCAATTTACACCCTCAAGGAGCGCCAAATGGCCGTTGAACGTACCCTTTCCATCATCAAGCCCGATGCCGTCGCCAAAAATGTTATCGGTGAGATCTACTCTACGTTCGAAAAAGCAGGTTTGAGCATTGTCGCCGCTCGCATGATGCACCTGTCCAAAGAGCAGGCGGGTGAGTTCTATGAAGTCCACAAGGAGCGCCCTTTTTACAACGATCTGGTCAACTTTATGACATCAGGCCCAGTTATCGTGCAGGTGCTGGAAGGCGAGAACGCGGTACTTGCGCACCGTGACGTCATGGGGGCTACCAATCCTGCCGAAGCTGCCGAAGGCACTATCCGCAAGCGTTTCGCCTCTTCAATAGACGAAAATGCTGTGCATGGTTCCGACGCTACCGAAACTGCCGCTGTTGAAATCGCCTTCTTTTTTGGCAATGACGGCGTTTGTGCACGAACACGTTAAAACTGTAGAACAGGTAAGGCGTCCGGGGAGCTGCGAACTTATCGAGGCTTCCGGGCGTACGAAAGCACGTGTTGACTGTATTACCTGCCGTTAACAGAACCACTGGATGAATACCTCTCATACAGAATGCTTTCGACAATGCTGGCTTCATACTGCTGATGACAACTCAGGACTCAACTAACCTGTTTGATCTGGATCGCGATGCGTTCACCCAATTTATGGTGGAGCAGGGCGAGAAGCCGTTTCGTGCCAAACAAATCCTCAAGTGGCTGTATCAGCACAATGTGCGCGATATCGATGCCATGACTGATGTATCGAAGTCCACCCGGCAAAAACTTGGTGCCATTGCCACGACCGTGTTACCTGAGGTGGCCCAATCGCAACTAAGCAAAGACGGTACCGCCAAGTGGTTATTCGAGCTGTTTGACGGCAACAGCATCGAAACGGTTTTTATCCCTGAGGCCGATCGCGGCACCTTGTGCGTATCGTCTCAGGTTGGCTGCGCACTGGACTGCTCGTTCTGCTCCACGGGCCGACAGGGATTCAACAGGAATCTCACTGTTGCCGAAATCATCGGCCAGGTCTGGCTGGCAACCAATCTGCTGGCGCAGGATCCCGCTACTGCGCATCGACGCATTACCAACGTGGTGATGATGGGTATGGGAGAGCCGCTGTTAAATTACAAGAAACTGGTACCGGCGCTGAACCTCATGATGGACGATCTTGCTTACGGGTTTAGCAAGCGACGCGTAACGGTCAGCACTTCAGGGGTTATCCCGTATATGGATCAACTGATCAACGAAGTGGATGTGTCGCTGGCTGTATCTCTGCATGCGCCCAACGATGCGCTGCGTGACGAACTAGTGCCAATCAATCGCAAATACCCGATCAAGGAACTCATGCGTGCCTGCTGGCGATATGTCGAGGGCGAAGATGCGGCGTCGCAACGAAAGAAACACGTGCTATTCGAGTATGTCATGCTCTCCGGTGTCAACGACAAGGTAGATCAGGCGCACGAGTTGGCCGAACTGTTGCGTGGGTTCCCGGGTAAAGTGAATCTGATTCCGTTTAATCCGTTTCCACAATCAGGCTACCAGCGCTCCTCCCGCAATGCGGTGGAGCGTTTCGCGCGTGTACTCAATGATGCCGGCGTCCTGACTCTGAAGCGAACGACACGCGGTGATGATATTGATGCCGCCTGTGGGCAACTGGCAGGGGACATTGACGATCGAAGCAAACGGCACGTGAAATTCATGGAGCCACGGTTTGGGGAGCAATTCCAATGAAAATAATGGTTTTCCAGTACATACAGACGACAATGACGTTATTGGCACCGGCTTGCACAGCGGGGAAAATGCTTAATTCGTCAGGTTTGCTGTTTGCTGTCCTTTTACTGCAAGCCTGTGCTTCCAACCCCGAAATCACACCCAGACAGGCACAGGACGCCGCCCAGTACAATGCTCAGCTGGGCGCGCAATACCTGCAACGTGGCGAGCTCGATCAGGCACGTGAAAAGCTGCTGAAGGCGCTCGATCAGGATGACTCCAATGCGCTGGCTCATATAACCTATGCCCAACTGCAAGCACGGGTATCGGAGCCGGGAAGTGCCCAGGTGCATTTCAAGCGCGCACTGCAACTGGAGCCTGATGAGGCTGACCACAGGAATAGTTACGGCATCTACCTGTGTGAGCAGGAACAATACGATGAAGCTAAAAAGCAGTTTCGTGCCGCGGCGGACAATGCCTATTATCGAACGCCAGAGTTTGCGCTGGACAACGCCGGAATCTGCATGCTCGATGCCGATAGGCTGAGTGAGGCTGAGGGGTTTCTTCGGGAGGCCTTGCGCGTCAATCCTCAGTTTGCAAATGCCTATCTGAACATGGCTGATCTGATGCACCGTCGAGACAGATTGACCGTAGCCGATGCCTATTACCAGCGATTTACAGCCTATGGTCGTGAATCGGCCAGCAGTTTATGGCTGGGTCTGAAAATCAAGCGTGATGCCGGTCAGTTGAAGTCTGCTGAGCGGTATGCCAGCCGATTGCTCAATCAGTTCCCTGCATCCAAAGAGGCAGGGGAATACCTGTCTCGACCCATTCAATAGCCAGCCTCTTCGCCTCAGCTCCCCTCGATGAAAACTCAATTCACTCGCTTACGCGGTATGGCAGATCAGGTTCCTGCAACCGTCGCTCCCTGGCAGCAGCTGGAGCAAGCGGTCAGGCATGCGATGCGTGCGTATGGCTATGGTGAAATGCGTACGCCGATAATAGAACGCACGAGTCTGTTCAAGCGATCCATTGGCGAGGCCACCGATATTGTCGAAAAGGAGATGTATACCTTCCCTGACCGCAACGACGAACTACTGACCTTGCGTCCGGAAAACACTGCAGGCTGCGTGCGCGCCGCCATCGAAAACGGGCTATTGCAACCCGGCAGTGTCAACCGTATCTGGTATACCGGCCCCATGTTTCGTTATGAACGTCCACAGCTTGGGCGTCAGCGTCAGTTCTTTCAGACGGGTGCGGAAGTTTATGGGCTTGCAGGGCCGGCAATAGAGGCTGAGCTGATTCTTCTCAGTGCTCGCCTGTGGCGCGAGCTGGGCATTTTCGATGCGGTACAGCTTGAGATCAACACGCTTGGGGACGTCTCTGACAGATCAGACTATCGTGAGAAGCTGGTCAGTTACTTCAACCTTCACAAGGATCAACTGGACGAGGACAGTTTGCGGCGACTGGATCGCAATCCGCTGAGAATTCTCGATAGCAAGAATCCGGCTATGCAGGATCTCATTACAGCGGCGCCGGCACTTCGAGAAAGTCTCAGTGAGGCGTCTTGCGAACACTATGACGAGCTTAAGGATTTGCTGCATGCGGCAGGCATCAAGGCTGTTGAAAACCCGCGGCTGGTTCGTGGTCTTGATTATTACTCTCACACCGTTTTCGAATGGACAACCGACAAGCTCGGGTCGCAATCGGCTGTTTGTGCGGGAGGCCGATATGACGGCTTGCTGGAACAGATGGGTGCGAAGAACATGCCTGGTGTCGGTTGGGCTTTTGGCATGGAGCGAGTCGTTGCCTTGATGGATGCCCTGGGGCTGACGCCTTCGCCCTCAACACCTGATGTGTTTGTCATGGCCACGGATGATGTCAGCAAGGCAGACTCTCTGGCGTTGGCCGAATCGGTGCGAGCCATGATGCCCAAGGCCTCTGTGCTGCATAATACGGGTTCTGGCAGTCTGAAAAGCCAGTTCAGAAAAGCCGACAAATCGGGTGCTACCGTGGCAGTTATCGTGGGCGGTGATGAGATGGCCGCCAGCAAGGTTACTGTCAAGCCGTTACTTGACAAGGGTGAGCAGAGAACAGTACAGAGGCATGAGTTGCACGAGGTTCTGCAGAATCTGGTTTCAGGTTAACTAACTGAAAAGCACCTTCAGCAAGTGTCAATGAACACACGAGCGCTCGTTGAGACGTTATTCTCGGGCAGAGACAGGACAGCGCCATCAGGCGTGGAGAAACTAAGTGGAATACGAAACAGAAGAACAACAAGTTGAAGCGCTCAAGGCATGGTGGGCTGAAAACGGCAAGGCCGTAATCGCTGGCGTTTTGCTGGGCGCCGGCGTTATCGGTGGCTGGACGTTCTGGCAGGATCGGTCGGATAAGAAAATTGTCGCCGCGAGCGACACCTTCAGTCGTACCCTGGAGGCGGTTGATCAGGCCGATTCTGATACCGCGCTGAATCTTGCTGACGAGGTTCAAGACGATAGTCCTGGCCATCTTTACGCCTCCTACGCCAGCTTTGCCGCAGCGCGAGCCGCGGTGGAGGACAACAATCTGGAAGAGGCTGCCAGTCGTCTGCAGTGGGTCGTGGACAATGCCGAGCAGGATGACGTCAAGCTTATTGCGCAAGTGCGTCTTGCCAGAGTCAAGGGGGCCAACGGCGATCCATCGGCTGGCTTGTCCACCTTGCCTGCCAGATTCCCCGATTCATTTGCCGGGTTGGTAGAGGAGGCGCGTGGTGATCTGCATGTCCTGGCTGGTGACGAGGCAGCGGCGCGTACCGCCTACAAGGCGGCATCTGCCAGTGAATACGTGGCAAATCGTGAAGGCTTGACAATGAAGCTCAATGAACTGGCAGAGCCGGGTGATCTGGACAGCAGTGACACAGAGAGTGCCAGCTGAGGTGCTTGACATCATGTCTCTGGGCCGCATTGACACGGTAAAGACAACACGCCTGCGTGGCTTTATCGGAGGCTGTGCGCTTGCAGGATCACTGCTCGCCAGTGGCTGTGCCTCAGAACCTGCTCCAGTACCACCGGCCGAACTCACGTCGTTTACCAGTGAGGTACAGTTGCTGAGAATCTGGTCGTCCAAGGCTGGTGACTCAGGCCGTGGTCTTTTCGAGCCTCTGGTGGTTGACGACAGGATCATTGTTGCGAACAGTAAAGGCGTGTTGTCATCGTTTGCGAAGGATACAGGCATGCGTCAGTGGCGCAAGGATCTGGATGTGTCCCTCACCAGTGGTGTAGGTGGTTCTGCGAATCAATTGTTCGTCAGTGATGTGAATGCCAACGTCCACGCCATTGACACCGCGACTGGTGAACGGAACTGGCAGGCGAGTGCTTCGTCCGAAGTATTGGTACCTGTGGTGGCAGGGTTTGGTGTTGCCGTCGTGCGCAGTGCCGATGGGCGAGTTGTGGCTCTGGAGCCTGACAATGGCGTCGAACGCTGGAGTGTATCCAACCCGCCGCCTGCGCTAACACTTAATGGCTACAGCCGCCCATTGCTTGTCGATGGCGGTGTGCTTGTCGGTCTGGATGATGGCCGGGTGCTTGCCCTTGATACCATGTCCGGACGAACTATCTGGGAAACCGTACTCAGCGTGCCCAGCGGCCGCTCTGAAGTTGAACGACTGGTGGATGTTGATGCGGACATCGTTATTGACAACGAAGGCATATACGTCGCCAATTATCAGGGGGGTGCAGCACGGCTAGAGCCGTCGCGTGGGCAGCTTATGTGGACATCGCCTTTGTCTGCAGGCTCCGGCATCGCACTGGATGATTCAGGCCTCATCGTTATCGATGAAGACGATAAAGTGATCAAGCTCGACAAGGCAACCGGACGTCAGCTATGGGTCAACGACACTATGCCTGGCCGCCGCTTGTCCCCACCGGCATTTACGCCCGAGGGTGACATTCTGATCGGCGACGTTGAAGGGTATCTTCATGTGCTGGATGCGAATGATGGCCAGGTGCTTGGGCGCGCACGTCCCACTGACAAGCCGATTGTGGCCAGACCTCTGCGTATCGACAATACGGTTTATGTGCAAGCCGCCAATGGTGTCCTCACTGCCTACAGGTTTACCCGCTAGCCCATGAAACCCACCATCGCATTGGTGGGCAGACCTAACGTTGGTAAGTCGACGCTGTTTAACAAACTTACCCGCACGCAGGATGCCCTTGTAGCCGACATACCCGGTCTGACGCGTGATCGTCAGTATGGTGATGGCAAGGTTGGTGGGTGGCCGTACTTTCTTGTGGACACAGGCGGTTTGAGCGGTGCGCCAGACAGTCTTGATGCAGCCATGGCCGATCAGACGCTCAATGCGGTCATCGAAGCTGACCTTGTCGTCTTTCTGGTGGATGGGCGTGCCGGTCTGGTGTCGGTGGATGAAGAAATTGCCGTCATATTGCGTCGCCAGGCCAAACATGTTGTTTTGTGTGTAAACAAGATCGACGGAATCGGCGAAGACAAGGCGCAACTGGAGTTTCATCAGCTGGGCTTCGAGACCATGGTGTCTACGGCAGCATCACACAATCGTGGTGTTCAGCAAATGATGGAAACCCTGGCAGACTACTTCGGGATCCCGGAAGATCAACGGCTGGAAAACACCCGCAAGCGTCGTAGTCGTAAAAAAAAGCCTTTGCTCAATGAGCTTGGCGAGGCAATTGAGCAGCCGGTTTTCATACCGTCCGATGACCATGGTGATATTCGTATTACGTTTGTCGGCAGACCGAACGTTGGCAAGTCCACGCTGATCAACCGCTTGCTGGGCGAAGAGCGGGTTATCGCCTACGACCAGCCGGGTACCACCCGTGATTCCGTGTCTGTACCGTTTGAGCGAGCTGGCAAGCAGTACATTCTGGTCGATACAGCCGGTGTGCGACGAAGAGGCAAGGTCAACGAGAAGGTTGAGATTTTCAGCATCATCAAAACCATGCAATCGATTGATAAAAGCAACGTTTGCGTGATGCTGCTCGACGGTGTCGACGGGATAACTGATCAGGATTTATCGCTACTTGGCTACATCATTGAAAAAGGTCGTGCGCTGATTGTTGCTGTCAATAAATGGGACAGTCTGAACGCCAGACAACGTGAGGAGCTGCGCGAAGATCTTGAGCGACGCGTGGATTTTCTTAAATTTACTCGCATTCACTTTATCAGTGCCTTGCACGGTTCAGGTGTTGATGACGTCTTCAAGTCCATCAACAAGGCATACACATCAGCGTTTGTTGATCTTGCAACGCCAAAGCTTACGCGTATGCTTGAGGTGGTAACCACTCAACACCAGCCACCGATGGTCAATGGCCGACGTATCAAGCTCCGTTACGCTCATCAGGGTGGCCAAAATCCCCCCATTATTGTTATCCATGGAAAACAGGCGCTGAAAGTACCGCAGAGTTATCAGCGATACCTTGTCAACCACTTTACCAAGGCATTGCGTTTGTTTGGCACGCCCTTGCGCGTCGAGTTTCGACAGGATGACAACCCCTTTCAGGAGAGTAAGCGGGTTAAGCCAGCGAGAGTCAAACCTGCCGAGAGGCTACGACAAAAACGCAATCCAAACGATAGGCGACGTGGTAGCGGTGATGAAAAAACCTCCACGAGCGGTCGGCTGGCTGCGAAGAAACGGCGCTGATTTATTTCTCGGCTGGAAGCTCTGGCGGTTGATCGGTGTCAATGACCAGTAAGGGGTCGACCCAGGTACCGTTAAGTCCTACAGACCAGTGTAAGTGAGGGCCAGTGACGCGGCCCGTTTCACCAACCGTGCCGATCACTTGTCCTTGCGTTACCCGGTCCCCGTTGGCTACATCAATGCGACTCATATGAGCGTAAAAGGTTTGTAAACCAAGTCCATGTTCGATGAATACACTGTTGCCATTGAAAAAGTAATCGTCTGCTTCCAGTACAACCCCATCAGCAGCAGCTACTATCGGCGTGCCTTCCGGGGCCGCAATATCGATTCCACCGTGCGGTCTGCGCGGCTGATCGTTAAAAAAGCGCCTCAGGCCAAATGGACTGGATACCGGGCCGGCAACTGGCCAGATGAAAGTATCTGTCATCAAACGCTCCGCCCTTGAGCTCTTCACAACTTTCAGGCGCTTGTTTTCTGCCGTTATCCTGACCATGTCAAGTGGTTCGGGATTGACCTTTCGCTTGTTGGTAATGGTGAGACGCTGCTCGGCGTAAGCATGCGAGTTAACAGTAAAGCTGACGGATTTTTTCTCACCGTTGGTATCGAGAACGGACAAGACCTGCTCGCCTGGTTCCACAGATAGTGGTATTCCGACAACCGCCAGATTTCTGCTGTTTTCGTTGATAACCGCCACGGGTCGGTTATTCCATTGTGCCAATACTGGCTTGTCTGAAACCGGACCGAGATCGACGACGGCGATGCCACCAGGTCGTTTGGAGGTTTCGAAAAATGCTTGTGCGTGCGTGGCAGTTGTGGTCAATGCCATACCGAAAAATGCCAGATAACCCAGCATACGGATAGTGCACTTTTTGCGCGAAGCAAGAGCCTGGCTGTGTCGTTGACGGGAGCGTATGGTGTTGCCGTAAAGAAGATCGCTATGCATGATTTCCTTTGTCTGAAATTGTCTGGCGTGAGCCCAGTGTATACAAGCTGATAGGGTCTGTCGCTGCGGGCCTGGTGTATTGATGGTTATAAGGGCTTTAATCATCCTCACGTACATGATCAACATACAAGGCCGTGGCTCCAGCGACAGCGATGGGCATAATGAATAGATTGACGAAAGGTACGGTGCTAAGCAGTGCAATCGTCGACCCGAACCCGTAAGCTACCCTGCGGCGCTTGCGCATGGTGCGGCGAACATCCTTGAACAAGGCGCCATGATTACCCATCGGATAGTCCATGTACTCAAGCGCAAACATCCACGCGCCAAACAGAAACAGCAGAAACGGTGCTATCAGGTTAATCAGCGGTACAAACTGGAGCAGCAGCAAAGGCACGATACACACAAGTAGATACAACAGCTTGGATAGCTCAGAGCCCATCAGTCTTGGCACACTCTTGACCAGCGTCAGCCAGGAAGGCGCTGGTCTTGAAACTTCACCAACAAGGTGCGCCTCTACCCGTTCTGCCAACAGTCCGTTGAAAGGCGCACCAATAAGATTGGCAACCAGAGTGAAGATAAAAGCCAGCGAAAAAAACAACACCAGAGAAATTAGCCAGTGTGCGAGTGTCAGCAGGGCCTGAACGATCCACCAGTCTCCCCATTGCGAGAAAAGGGTGAGGGAATCGAGCCACGATACAGACCAGGTATAAACCCACCAGCCAAAGGCACCGAACACCATCAGGTTAATCAGAAGCGGCATGAGTACGAACCGTCGCAAGCCGGGTCGCCTGACCAGTTGCCAGCCAGTGGCGACATAAGCGGCCGATTGCACGAAGCCTGGAGTATTCGTTGTCATGAGAGATGGAGGTTGCAGATTGAGGGCCGACTGTAAGATATAAGCGTGGTCAAGTTACAGATGAGGAGCTGTCGCACAAAAGCTGACAGTGCCCTGCGAGGCTTGCAGAATATACGCCTTGACGGAGTTTGCATGGTCAAGTTTTGTACTCACGCAGAGACTAAAAATCAGTACAATATCCGGGTAGTTTATTTGCGGGGTTTGAGTGGATAGTTTGGCAGTTCTGCCGCCTTCCATCTACCCGGTTCCAGCTAACATGATCAGTCTGCGGTCACCAGCAAGCGCTCCTCTTTTATGCGTCTAAGCCGTATCAAGATAGCCGGATTCAAATCGTTTGTGGATCCCACTGACATCAAGCTGCCCAGTGCGCTGGTTGGCATAGTCGGCCCCAACGGCTGTGGGAAATCCAACACTATCGATGCCGTTCGATGGGTTATGGGAGAGTCGTCAGCAAAGCATCTGCGCGGCGAGTCCATGGACGACGTCATATTTGTGGGCTCCAGCACACGCAAACCCGTAGGGCAGGCCTCTGTCGAGTTGGTTTTCGACAACTCAGATGGGTCGCTGGGGGGAGAATACGCAGCGTACGCCGAAATCTCGATACGTCGCGAAGTCGCTCGCGATGGCCAGTCCAAGTACGCGCTTAATAACGTGCGCTGCCGGCGTCGCGACATTCGCGATATCTTCCTGGGTACCGGGCTAGGTCCGCGTAGCTATGCCATCATCGAGCAGGGCATGATCTCCCGCCTGATCGATGCCAAGCCCGAGGACATGCGGGTTTATCTGGAGGAAGCCGCCGGTATTTCAAAATACAAGGAGCGGCGCAAGGAAACTGAAACGCGAATCCGACATACGCGCGACAATCTGGACCGGTTGGACGATTTGCGAGAAGAGGTCGACAAACAACTGGCGCACCTGCAGCGGCAAGCCAATACGGCTGAAAAATATCAGGCACTAAAGGCAGAAGAACGTCAGAAACGCGGGGAGTTGCTGGTGTTGCGGCGACGGGATTTCGAGGCCGCGCGCGACCAGCAATCACTCAAGATCGCCGAGCGCGAGGCTGAGCTGGAAGGTGCCGTGTCCGAACTACGGGCTGCTGAGAGCGCCATCGAACTTGCTCGTGGCCAGCAAAGTGAAGCGTCAGAGAGTTTCAATACCATTCAGGCTGAGTTCTATCGTATTGGTGGTGAGGTTGCCCGAATCGAGCAAACCATCGAGCACACGAGGGAAAAACGTCACCAGCAAAGCCAGGAGCTATCCGAGGTGGATCGCAACCTGGCCGAGTCCATGGCACATTTGCGTGACGATACCGCACGAATTGCCCAGATCGCCGAGTCCATGGAAACCGATCAACCCGCCTTTGATATGCTAAAGGACAGTCAGAAACTCTCCGCAGAACAACTCTTGCGTGCAGAGACTGAGCTCCAGGAATGGCAACAGCGACACGATGCCTTCAATCGCCGCTTATCAGAAAGCTCAGAAATCGCCCAGGTAGAGCGTTCGCGAATCGAGCAGCTTGAGCGTAGTATTGCCAACGCGGATTCCCGGCTTTCGCGCCTTGGCGAGGAACGACAAACTCTCGACCTCGAGCCTTGCCGTGCGCTGATCGAGGAACATTTGGCTGAGGAGCTTGAGGCCGCCGACGAAGAAGACCGCCTGAATCAGTCGCTCTCTCATGCCAGTGAGAAACAACAGCAACAGAAAGAAGCCATACGTCAATGCGCCACTGAACTCGATCAATTGCGTTCGCGTGCACAATCAGGCCTTGGGCGATTAGCCTCACTCGAAGCCTTGCAGCAGGCTGCACTTGAGCCCGACAGCAGCGCCGCAGATGGGTGGCTCGCTGTTAATCAGCTTAATGATGCGCCCCGTCTTGCACAGAGCATGACGGCCGCGCCCGGCTGGGAGACAGCGGTAGAACTCGTTCTGGGTCCGCACCTCGAAGCGGTTTGTGTCGACAGCAACGCACTCATAGACCGGTGTTTGCAGGATATGCCGGCGGCGCAACTGACATTGGTTACGGCTCGCAACGCAACAAATGCTCCCCCCGCTGCGGATTCTCTGGCCAGCAAGGTATCGGGTGACCTGCCATTAACCGAGCTACTTGCCGGAATCCGCATTGCGCAGGACACCAGCGAAGCGCTGCGCATCCGCCAGCAGCTTGCTGATCATGAATCTGTGGTCACACGTGATGGCTTGTGGCTGGGTAAGTCATGGCTTCGTGTAGCCCGTGCCGACGCGCAGGACAGCGTTCTTCTGCGCGAGACCGAAATTTCCGAGCTTAAAATCGAATTGCAGTCGCTGGAGGAACGCGCGCAGACCGTTCAGGCAAAGCTTGACGAACTGACGCAGCAGCAGGAAGAGCTGGAAATCCGTCGAGAAACCCAGCTGCATGCGTTCAACGATGCGGTGCGAAATCACTCGCAGGTTACCTCGGCTCTGGCGGCACAGCGCCAGACGCTGGAACAGGGCGAACGTCGCATTCGGGCTCTCAGCGAAGAATTATCCGAAATAGAACAGCATCGCGAGCAAGAACGCCTTCAGCTTGAAGATGCCAGCGCGCGTAAGCTTGAGGCTGTCGAGCAGCTTGCTGCTTTCGAGGAAGAAAAGGCGCATATTACTGAAGAGCAGGAGACTTTACGCGCTAACCTAGCCCGGGCACGCGAGCAACGTGATGCCGATAGGGACGCTGGCCAGGAGCTTGCCATCCGGGTGGAGTCCATGCGCAGTACGCGTGCAGCAACCGAGCAGAATCTGGTTCGAATGCAGTCCCGTATCGAGCAACTTACCGAACGTCAGCTGGCCTTGAACGCGATGCTTGCCAGCGAAGACGAAGACCCGCTGCAGGCACTTGAGGCGGGACTTAAGCAACATCTTGAGGACAAACTGACCAGCGACAATGCCTTACGAGCGGCGCGTGAGCAACTCGAGGGAATAGAAGCGCGATTACAGGAACATGAACAGGCTCGACAACGGCATGACATGCGCGCGCAGGCAACGCGAGAGAAAGTGCAGACTGAACGTATGGCTGCTCAGGAAGCTGTGGTTAGACTCAAAACGCTGGACGAACAACTGGCAGAGGACGACTATAAAATTGCCGATATTCTAGAAACCCTGAGTGAAGCGGCGGACGTGGAAACCTGGGCAGGGGCACTGGAAAAAATTGAGCGGCAGGTTCAGCGCCTTGGGCCCATTAACCTGGCTGCGATTGACGAACTTGCCGAGCAACTCCAGCGCAAAGAGTATCTGGATGAGCAGCATCTGGATGTCACCGAAGCGCTGGCTACGCTTGAACGTGCCATTGCAAAAATCGATCGCGAGACCCGTGCACGTTTTCGTGAAACTTTTGACAAGGTCAACAACAAGGTCCAGGAATTTTTTCCACGTTTGTTTGGAGGTGGGCATGGCTCGCTGCAGATGACCGGTGATGACTTGCTCAGCACCGGGGTTGTGGTCAATGCGCAACCCCCCGGCAAGCGTGTCAGTAATATTCAATTATTATCCGGTGGAGAAAAAGCGCTCACTGCGGTTGCGCTGGTCTTCGCATTTTTTGAACTCAATCCCTCACCGTTCTGCATGCTTGACGAGGTCGATGCGCCGTTGGATGACGCCAACGTCGGGCGTTTTTGCGCATTGGTCAAGGAAATGTCTGAGCGTGTACAATTCATATTTATTACGCATAATAAAGTCACCATGGAGATGGCTGAACAGCTTATGGGCGTGACGATGAACGAGCCTGGCGTGTCGCGTCTGGTTGCGGTTGACGTGCACGAAGCTGTGGAGTTGGCTGGTGTTTGATCCTGAAAAATCCCGTGCCTGCTCCGGGATCACTGACTGGTATGACATCTATTTTTTCTTTGGCATTTTTAAGGGGCTTGACGATATCTGCGATCCTATTCGCTGAATCTGAGAACACCCGATAGCACGAGGACGCACCTATGGAAAATTTACGTTGGATTCTGATACTGGCAGGTGTTGCCATTCTGGTGCTGCTCTATTTGTCCGGACGCAAACGATCAAAACCCGGTTCGCTGGAACGTCGTGGCCCGCAGGACGACAATGACTTCGATCCCTTGCTTGGCGACGATACACTTGGCGATCAGATTGCAAGTTTTGACGATGTTGACCCAGATGAGTTTCTACGTTCTGGCCATGGATTGAGTTACGGTCCGGGCAACCATGCTGGAAAAGGCGCAGGATCAGGGCTATCGCCGGTTAATCTCGCCCCCAGCGACTACGAACTGGAGGACGATCTGGGTAGGACACGCGATTCCTCACCGGGATTCACAAGTTTTGCGCAAAAAATAGAATCTATCAGTGAGCGACTCAGCCCAAAGCGCCGTCAGCGAATAGCCGAGTCGGAGCCCGAAGATATTCAGGACGGGTCGCCATCGGATCCAGAGTTCGCAAACAAGATTGTCACCTTGCACGTGGTTGCTCCACAAAACTCTCTAATAGACGGGGCGCAACTACTGGATGTTTTTGACCGTCGTGGATATCACTTCGGCGAGCTGAATATTTTCCATTCAATGCACAAGGGTGTCACTGTGTTTTCTATCGCCAAGATGGTCGAACCCGGGTTCTTCGACATCGACGATATTGACAGTTTCGTGACACCGGGCATTACATTAATACTGCAACTGCCGGGGCCAGTGCCTGCCGATGTGTCATTTGAGGTGCTCATCAGTGAGGCGTTTGAAATGGCCAGCGAACTGAACGCCGCAGTGCTTGACGGAGATCGCAACACGTTGAGCAAGCAGACGTTACAGCATATGCGTGAAGGGATCTACGAGTACATGCACCGCCAGAAGTACTTCGGTAGCGTCCCATCCTGATTGTTTCGTGATCGTTTGCGAGCATGTCAATCAAGCCTGAAGTTCAATCGCGCGTACAGCAGTTGCATCATGTATTGCATGAGCATGCGCACAGATATTATGTGCTCGACGATCCATCAATCAGTGATGCCGAATACGATGTACTTTTTCGTGAGCTACAGGATCTGGAAGCCGCTCACCCGGAACTGCTAGCGCCGGATTCCCCCACACAGCGCGTGGGTGCACAGCCCTTGCAGGGTTTCGAACAAGTCAGACATGTGGTTCCCATGCTGTCGCTGGGCAACGCGTTTACTCGCGATGAACTGAACGAATTCGACAGGCGAGTACGTGAGCGACTGGAGCGTGAAGACGCGCAGATTGTCTTTATGGCCGAGCCCAAGCTTGATGGTCTGGCAATTAGTCTGCGCTACGAGCAGGGTGTGTTCGTTCAGGGCGCAACACGGGGCGATGGTGCAACGGGTGAAAACGTTACGGAAAATCTTCGCACCATAGAAATGATCCCTCTGAAATTGCGCACGGACAATCCCCCTGCGGTATTTGAGGCACGCGGTGAAGTGTTCATGTCGCACGTCGCTTTCACGACTCTCAACAAGTCCATGGTAGCGGCTGGTAAATCCCCATTTGTCAATCCGCGAAATGCCGCTGCCGGAAGCCTCAGACAACTGGACTCACGTAAAACAGCCAAGCGTAAATTGTCTATCTATTTATATGGCTTGGGCGAAGTGGAAGGTATGGATTTACCAGAAACGCAAATGCAGGCTCTGAGCATGTTGAAGGATCTCGGGTTTCCAGTCAGTTCCGAAGTCACCCTTTGCAATGGTATTGATCGTTGTTTTGAGTACTACGAAAGCCTGCAGCACAAAAGACCCAAGCTTGCCTATGAAATTGATGGCGTGGTATTCAAGGTCAACTCGTTCAGCGAACAACGTGAACTGGGTTTTGTGTCAAGGGCGCCGCGCTGGGCAATCGCGCAAAAATTTCCGGCAGAGGAGGCAACGACCACACTAGAGACTGTAGAGTTTCAAGTCGGCCGTACCGGTGCTCTAACGCCAGTTGCTCGCCTTACCCCAGTGTTTGTGGGCGGTGTTACGGTCAGCAATGCAACCTTGCACAACATGGATGAAATCGCCCGCAAGGATATTCGTTTGGGTGACACTGTCGTTGTTCGTCGTGCCGGCGATGTCATACCCGAAGTTGCTCGTGTCGTTGTCGATTTGCGCAAGAAAGGGGCACGCAAGATAAAATTGCCTGACACTTGCCCGGTATGTGATTCGCCGGTGACCACCAGCGAGGCTGAGGTGAAGGCACGTTGTACAGGCGGTCTTCAATGCGCGGCTCAGCAGCGCGAGGCTATTAAACATTTTGCGTCTCGCGGTGCCATGGATATTGACGGCTTGGGTGACAAGCTGGTCGAACAATTAGCCGATGAGAAGTTGATTACTACGGCAGCTGATCTCTACTCTCTGACGGCTGAGCAGATTCAGGCGATGCCACGCATGGGTGCGAAATCGGCTGCTAATCTTGTAAACGCCATAGAAGCATCCAGGCAAACCACACTTGCCAGATTCATTTTTGCGCTCGGTATCAAGGACGTTGGTGCCTCTGGAGCGCAATTACTGGCGACGCGTTTTGGCACACTCGATGCGCTGATCAATGCCGACGAATCGGCCCTCACCAGCATTGATGATATTGGACCTATTGCTGCATTGAGTGTGCAGGATTTCTTTGCCAATCCCCATAGCCGGGCAGTCGTTGACAGTCTGTTGCAGCGTGGCATCAGGTTTCCCGAAGTACAGGTGGATGATATCGAGACTACTCTGGAGGGCAATACCTATGTTCTTACTGGTACCTTGACTGACATGAGTCGTGATGAAGCACGCACGCGGCTGTTGCAACGAGGAGCCAAGGTGACTGGTAGCGTCTCGAAGAAAACCACGGCAGTTATCGCCGGTGATGCACCAGGCTCCAAAGTTGTCAAGGCTGAGAGTCTGGGTGTGCCGGTACTCGATGAGACGGCATTGCGAGAGTTGCTCGCCAATAAAGGGTAAGCTTCAACGTTCCCGTTTGTTCAGACAAGCGCAACATTTCAGCAGGTGGTCGTGAATACATCAATCAAACTGGCAGTGAACGGCGCAGCAGGGAGGATGGGGCGTCAGTTACTGGAAGCTATAGGCGAGCGGCATGATGCTGTCCTTACTGCGGCAGCCGATGCGCCGGGTTCCCCCAGTATCGGCGTAGACACCAGTGTGCTTGGTGGCGGTGATGCGTTGGGTGTGTTGGTAGGAGATGACACGTCAGCGCTGATTGCGCAAAGCGATGTGGTCATAGACTTCACTGCGCCGGCTGTCTCGTTGGCGTTATTGGAGAAAATTGCTGGCACTAATACAAGGGTGGTAATCGGTACAACCGGATTTACTGCACCGCAGCTAAAAACGTTAAAAGCCTATGCTGCCACGACGCCCATCGTGTTTGCACCCAATTACAGCGTTGGGGTGACAGTTACGCTTGCGTTGTTGGCACAAGCTGCGCGAGCATTCGCAGACGAATACGATGTCGAGGTCATTGAGGCACATCACCGTCACAAAGCGGATGCACCGTCGGGTACAGCTATGAAAATGGGTGAGGTGCTGGCCGATGCGCTTGGACGGAATCTCGATGAGTGCGCCATCTATGGCCGTCAGGGAATTACCGGCGAGCGGGAACGAAAAACCATCGGTTTCGAGACCATTCGGGCAGGTGATATTATCGGCGATCACACGGTATTGTTCGCGGGCAATGGCGAGCGAATAGAGATAACGCATAAGGCAACTGACCGAATGACCTTTGCAAGAGGAGCGGTGCGTGCTGCTATCTGGCTGGCAGCCCAGCCGGCGGGGCTTTACGACATGAATCATGTATTGGGTCTTGATTGATGACACGCTTGCCGGTAAGCCTGCTATCTTCTAGCGTAACAACCGACTAAAAGGCCGGGTAGCGGCTTAAAAAGGAGAAACGGGTGACATTTGCAGTAGTGTTTCCAGGGCAGGGTTCGCAGAGTGTGGGAATGCTTGCAGCTCTTGCCGAACAGCACGATGAAATTGCGTCAACGTTTGCTGAGGCTTCCGATATTCTTGGCAAGGATCTTTGGCAGCTTGCCCAGCAAGGTCCGGCAGAGGCGCTCAGCGACACCCGCGTAACCCAACCCCTGATGTTTATAGCTGATATCGCTGTCTGGAGAATATTACAGTCGCAAGGATTGGGCACACCTGCAGCCGTAGCCGGGCATAGTCTCGGGGAGTTCGCTGCGTTGGTTGCGTCAAATGCATTATCTTTCAGCGACGCGGTTACGCTGGTTAACGAACGAGCGATGCTCATGGCCGCTGCGGTACCGGAGGGTGAGGGCGGTATGGCCGCTTTGCTGGGTATGGAAGATCAGGCGGTCGTTGATTTGTGCGCGTCAATCTCTGGCGATCGTATTAGTGAGGCGGTCAACTTCAATTCCCCGGGCCAGGTTGCCATATCCGGCCATCTGGACGCCATCGAAAAAACCGTTGCTGCTGCCAGGGAGCAAGGATGCCGCAAGGCCATGATGCTGGCAGTCAGCGTCCCCAATCATTCTTCTCTCATGAAGCCGGCAGGAATCGTATTGTGCGAAAAAATCGATCAGCTGAGTTTTTCCAATCCGCAGATGCCGCTCATACAGAACGCCACCGCGCGGGCCGCAGAAGACCTTCCCACTATGCTCGGGCATCTCAAATCGCACGTCTACAATCCGGTGTACTGGACCCGTACCATCGAGACCTTGCGTGATGTACACGGTGTCAGCCTGATTATCGAATCCGGTCCCGGAAAGGTCCTTGCTGGACTGTCCAAGCGGATTGATCGGGCGCTGCCCACCTTACCGGTTGAATCGCCAGATACGCTGGCCAAGGCACTCGAGGCTGCTTCTACACACGTGGAGCTACACGCATGAGTCAACCAGCGATGAACGGTCAGGTTGCCCTGATTACCGGGGCAAGTCGCGGCATCGGTGCGGCAATCTGTGACACGTTGGCCAGCAACGGGGCAACCGTCGTCGGGACTGCAACATCAGTGGCAGGAGCTGAGGCAATCACCGAGCGCCTGAGGGCGCTAGGCGTCGCTGGTGTAGGCATGCAGTTGGACGTTACCGATGCGAACGCTGCCGAGGCTTGTGTAAAAAGCATCGGCGAGCAATATGGTCCGATTACTGTGCTGGTCAATAATGCCGGTATCACCCGGGATAACCTGTTCATGCGCATGAAAGATGATGAATGGGATGATGTCATTTCAACCAATCTGTCGAGCGTTTACCGCATGTGCAAATTGGTTATCAAGCCCATGATCAAGGCGCGTCAGGGGCGAATCATCAATATCAGTTCAGTGGTGGGTATTACCGGAAATGCAGGTCAGGTGAATTATTCTGCATCAAAAGCGGGTGTACTCGGTATGACCAAATCACTCGCGCGTGAGCTGGGCTCGCGTTCCATCACCATCAATGCCGTTGCGCCGGGTTTTATCGAATCAGATATGACGGACGCATTGCCGGAAGAACAAAAAAACAAGCTGAAAGGCGAAATTGCGCTTGGTCGTCTTGGCACCCCCGACGATATTGCTCAAACGTGCCTGTTTCTGGCCTCTGATGGCGCTTCTTATATTACCGGGCAGACCATTAGCGTCAACGGTGGGATGGTAATGACCTGATTAGCGCTGTAATTTCAGCTAATTTGTCGTGCTATTTCGTATTGGCCTTATAATTCAAACAAATTGTCCTTATTATCTCGTCAGAACAGGCGGAATGATTGGCACGTTCTTATGTAAGTCATTACAATGGCCGCACGGTGGGCACCCAGTCGGGTTCCCAGATCCGCATCTTTTATTTCGGAGGTTTATCCTACAATGAGCAGTATTGACGAACGCGTCAAAAAGATAGTCGTAGAGCAGCTAGGCGTGAAGGAAGAAGAAGTCACGACCAAAGCATCCTTTGTCGAAGATCTAGGCGCAGATTCTCTCGATACCGTCGAGCTTGTCATGGCGCTTGAGGAAGAATTCGAGTGTGAAATCCCCGATGAAGAGGCGGAGAAAATTACAACTGTCGAACAGGCAATTGACTACGTTACCGCCCATATCGATCAGGCTTGATTGGACAAGCGCAAGCCTTGCTTGCTCTTGAATCTAACGTAGTTGCAATGTCCTTGCAAGATCGCCTAAAGGCTTTCACCGTTTTAATACAGCTTTCGTTCGGTTGTTTTCTGACTGGGATACCCGGCGACAGAGGGGACGTGTCAACCACGTGAAACCGGTCGGTTCCAGTGGAATGTCCGGATTGTGTATCGGTGTGAGTGGACAGGTCCGGGGCGCTGCGTGAGCAGCCGGCCCGGTGCTACATCATCGGTTTGATGCGGTGACACACCAGAGCACATCCGGTCTTTGGCGTTTGACAAGCGACCGTGTTAGAGCCATCTGGTTGTCACCCGTGCTTTTTGCCTGTTGATGCACATCATCCAGCAACACGTAAAGAGAGCGACTGTTATTGAGCTTTTGGTAGCTGCGATTGGAGTTAAACAGAATTGACGCGTAGACGTGTAGCGGTAACCGGACTCGGTCTGGTAACACCTGTAGGTGCTGATGTTGAGGCAAGCTGGCGCAATATTGTGGCCGGGGTGTCTGGCGTGGCGCTTATCCAGTCATTCGACACGACTGCTTTCTCCACCCGTTTCAGCGCTTCGGTGAAGGACTTCGATCCCGGCCTGTATTTCAGCACCAAGGAAGCGCGAAAGATGGACACGTTCATCCATTTCGGTGTGGCTGCCGGCATGCAAGCCATCAAGGATGCCGGGCTTGAAGATGCAGACGGCCTCGATCTTGAACGTGTCGGGGTGTCCATCGGTTCCGGCATTGGGGGTCTGCCCAACATCGAGGTGCAGCATAAAGCGTTGCTGGATGGCGGTCCCCGCAAGGTTTCGCCGTTTTTTGTGCCGTCGACCATTATCAACATGATCAGCGGCAATCTATCCATTAAATACGGTTACAAAGGCCCCAATCTTTGTACGGTGACTGCCTGTACTACGGGAACCCACAATATTGGTGATGCCGCACGGTTTATCGAATACGGTGACGCTGATGTCATGGTGGCTGGTGGTGCTGAAATGGCCACTTGCCCGTTAGGCCTGGCAGGCTTTGGAGCCGCTCGCGCGCTCTCCACGCGCAACGATGATCCTGCGGCGGCAAGCAGGCCTTGGGACAAGGACCGGGATGGTTTTGTGCTGGGTGACGGTGCAGGCGTCATGGTCCTCGAAGAGTATGGGCATGCCAAGGCTCGAGGTGCAACCATCTACTGTGAAATCGTGGGTTATGGAATGAGTGGTGATGCCCATCATATGACGCTGCCGGCAGCCAACGGCGAGGGCGCTGCCAGATGTATGCGAGCTGCAATGAAAAACGCTGCAATAGATCCAGCCGACGTTGACTATATCAACGCTCACGGAACCTCTACCCCAGCCGGTGACGTTGCAGAAACAGATGCTATTAAAACAGCCATAGGTTCTCACAGTCAGTCGGTACTGGTCAGTTCGACAAAAAGCATGACCGGTCATCTGCTTGGGGCCGCTGGCGGAATCGAAGCGGTCTTTTCCGTGCTTGCCCTGCGCGATCAAGTAGCTCCACCCACCATCAATCTGGATAACCCGGGAGAGGGGTGCGATCTGGACTACGTTGCCCAAACCGCACGCAAGGCGCCCTTGAAAGTCAGTATGTCCAACTCCTTTGGCTTCGGTGGAACGAACGGCACAGTCATCTTTGCGAAAGACGGCGTGTGATCAAGGCGTTTTTTTTCATCCTGTTTTCAGGGATTGGAGCAGCAGGTGCTTACGGCTGGATTGACTACCAGCGTTATCTTGAAACGCCGGTGTCAGTTGATACAGCCGATGCGGCCTTTGTTATAGAGCGCGGCTGGTCTGCAAAGCGTGTGTCGGCTGAGCTTGAAAGCCGAGGTATTATCGACAAACGCTACTGGTTCGATCTGTACGCAAGGCTTAGCGAGAAGGCGGGAAAAATCAAGACCGGTGAGTACGTTCTGCAAACCGATCTCACTGTGCCAGAACTGTTCGACACGTTTATTCAAGGCCAGACCGTACAGTATTCGCAAAGCATCATTGAAGGTTCAAACTGGAAGGAGACCATAGCGCGTGTGGCCGCGTCCGATGACTTGATCCACACTCTGGGCGATTTGTCGGACTTATCAGAACAATCACTGATGGCACTGTTGGGTTTTCCTGACGTGCATCCCGAAGGCGTTTTTTTCGCGGATACCTATGCGTTTCCGAAAGGTACGACCGACGTCGACTACCTGAAGCGTGCCAAAAGAACCATGGACAGGATACTGGCAGAGGAATGGGAAAATCGTGCAGAAGACATACCGCTTGCTTCACCTTATGAGGCCCTGATTCTGGCTTCGATTGTTGAGAAAGAAACAGCAGTTCCCGCTGAGCGGCCACTGATTGCGGGTGTTTTTCTTTCACGTATTAACAAGCGTATGCGTTTGCAGACCGATCCGACGGTGATCTACGGTATGGGAGATGCCTTTGATGGCAATATCCGTCGCAAGGACCTCACTACCGATACACCGTACAACACCTACACACGTGCTGGCTTGCCACCGACACCCATAGCCATGGTTGGACGTGAAGCAATCAATGCCGTGTTACAGCCCGAAAGTACTACCGCGCTGTATTTTGTGGCGCGAGGTGATGGCACACACCAGTTCTCCGAAACCTTGGAGCAACACAATGCGGCGGTGCGCAAGTACCAGCTAAAACGATAGTCATGTGCTTACGCATGTGGCGTTTTGATGAGACACAGTGCTAGTGGCGTCTTTGCGTGGCAAATTCATTACGCTTGAGGGGCTTGAAGGTGTCGGTAAAACGACTAACCGCGAAGTCATAGAGCATCAGCTGACAAACGCAGGTATCGACTACATTGCCACTCGTGAACCGGGCGGTACACCTGCCGGTGAGCAGCTTCGCGAGTTTGTTCTGGACACCCGTGGCACGATGCAGGCTGAAACCGAGCTGCTTGTCATGGTGGCCTCACGCCTGGAGTTGATCGCCCAGCTTATCCTGCCAGCACTTGAGGCTGGAAAATGGGTGTTGTGTGATCGTTACATGGATGCAAGTGTGGCCTATCAGGGAGCGGGCCGCCAATTAGGCGTCGAGCGTGTCCTGCAATTGCACTCTCTCATGGGGGTAACGCTCCAGCCTGATCTCACCATTCTGCTGGACATGCCTGTCGAGCAAGGTCTTGCACGCATGGCTGCGCGAGGAAAGCCTGACAGGATTGAGAGCGAAGCTGTGGCATTTTTTGAACGAGCCAGAGCTGCCTACCTGGCAAGAGCAGAAGCATCGCCGGCCAGGGTCAAGGTCGTTGATGCCGGGGGTGCCCTGAACACGGTGAGCCTCGCTGTGGCGGATGCGGTGCAGGCCTTGATCGACGCCAACGCCAACGCCAACGCCAACGCCAACGCCAACAGATAATGGATGCGCTGACCACATGTCCACCGTGGTTGTATGCTGATGCACAGACATTGTTGGCCGCAGCCAATCAAGGACGTTTACATCACGCCCTGCTTTTGTCCGGTATGGAAGGCATTGGCAAACGCAACTTTTGCCAATGGCTTGCCGAGGCCCTTTTGTGCCGGGAACGCAACGAACGGGGTGCTTGTGGGCAATGTTCTTCATGCAGACAACTGTTGGCTGATGCTCATCCGGATTTTCTTCCTGTGCACCCTGAAGGCGCTAATGGCGGGATCAAGATTGATACCGTGCGCGAGCTGGTAGATTGGTTACAGCTGACCGCAGGACAGAGGAGCTATCGTGTTGCGTTGATTGCAGAGGCAAACGGGCTCAACCGGCATTCGGCGAACAGCCTGCTCAAGACGCTTGAAGAGCCTGCGGACAATGCCATCCTTATACTGTGCGCGCGGCGGCCTGGTGCATTGCCTGCAACGGTGCGCAGCCGTTGTCAGAAAATTACGCTTAAACTGGGTGATAAAGAGGCAGCTGTGGATTGGCTGGGGCAACATTTCACGGAACCTGAGCAAGCACTGGCGGAGGCTGGAGGCGGCCCCTTGGCTGCCCTGAGTCAACTGGACGAAGACTATCAAGAGACGCAAAAGCTGTTGCTCACCGCGTGGACTGATCTGTTTTTACATAAAGGCAGCGTGGGGCGCATAGCAGATTCATTGGCAAGACTTGACTCGGCCGATTGTCTGGCAACATTCGCTAAATGGTGTGTTATGGCGTCCAAACAAAGTCATGAGGTGTCGATTGAGGCAAATCCAATGGTTACATTGGCAATAGCCGAGACGAGAGATCGATTGAAAATTGAGCAATGGTTCACGCTTCATGATCGTTTGTTGCAATTACACCGTTCAGATAGTGCCAGCTTCAAAACACAGACTGTGCTCGAGGGACTTTTTGCCGATATACGTCTCAAGACTAACGGCTGAAGCCCCGACATGACCGAACAAACGCGAAAAGGCATTATTTCTTTATCAATCACTGACCGTGGTGCACTTTATTCCTCGTACTTGTCTTATACACAGCAAGGTGGGTTATTCGTGCCGACTGCTCGCAACTATGAGTTGGGCGACGAAGTTTTCATGCTGCTCAAGATTATGGACGACCATAGTGTGGCGCCTGTAACTGGCAATGTAGTCTGGGTAACGCCAGCCGGAGCGCAAGGAAACAAGGTTCCCGGCATTGGCGTGCAATTCTGTGAGAGTGACAACGGGAATACGCGCGCCAATATCGAACAGCATCTGGCTGCCGCTTTGCAAGGTGAGCGTCCGACACAGACTATGTAGTGCTGGATATCACGTAGTAAGTCGACATGATGTACTCTACGCGTCTCCATTGCGCAGGAACATCAAGTCCATGTCAAAGAAGGCCAATAAGCCGAAAAAACACAAGGACACCGGCAAGAGTCTGCAAAAGCAAGACAAGCCCGGAATGTCGTCAGCAGAAAAAAAATCACGAGAAAAGGCCAAATCGATAGCACCGCGTACTGCCAAACTCATGTCTCGCTTCAAGAAGGCGCGTCCCAGTGATGTATCAGACAAAGTCTTTGTAGCGACCAGTCCCGTGCATGGCAAGGGGCTGTTCGCGGCCAAGCGTATCAAGGCGAACACGGTGCTGGGTCGACTGCACGGTATGCCCACCTTTGATGACGGAATCTACGTATTGTGGATTACTGACGAACTGGGCCTCGAGTTGACTAACGACTTCAAATACATTAACCATAACAGCAAGCCCAACGCCGCTTACTCTGATCTGGATGTCGTGGTATTGAAGGATGTCGAGCCCGGTGAGGAATTGTTGCATGACTATGGGTGGTAATGCCTTGACATTACGCTGAGAAACCTCGTACTCGTCTGCGGCACAAAGCATGTCTGGTACACAACGCACGACTGGTCTGGCGCTCCGGATATTGATCCTGTCAAGTGTGCTGTTTGGTGCCTGCTCTGATTCAGGAACGTCGGAGCGTGCGTTAGCGGCGAGAGAAATCAGACAACTGGACATTCAGCAACTTGGTGGCTCAACCATGGGAACCGGCTGGTCCATCCAGTGGATTTCTGAGCTTACCAGCGTCGATATTGAACCCGATATCCAACGTGAGCTTGTGCGTATCAATGCACTGATGTCAACATGGGATCCCGATTCTGAGCTGTCGCAGTTCAATTCTTCGGTGAGTACAGATCCGACCGAGTTGCATGCAGATACCTTGGCCGTGATCGACGCTGCCTTGCCGATCAGCAGATTAACGGCCGGTCGCTATGACATTGCATTAAAGCCGTTGATCGATTTGTGGGGTTTCAGCAAAAACACGGCAACGCAAGCACCCGATGAAAATGCCATAGCCTCAGCGCAACGCTTATCCGGGTATCGCCAGTTGGTAAGGATCGGAAACACGATCAGAAAGCGTCGCCCTGAAGTGGCCATAGATGTATCTTCACTCGCAAAGGGCTACGCTGTTGATCAGTTAGGTCGGATGCTGGAGCAACGAGGGATTTCACGCTATCTGGTTGACATCGGGGGTGAGCTGCGCGGGCGTGGTTTAAGAGCAGATGGATATCCCTGGCGGATCGGTATCGAGAGTCCGGATGGCGATGTACCTCAACTGCTGGCACTACTGGATTCTCAAATAGCAAGCTCCGGCAGCTACCGGAACTACCGCGTGGAAGACGGCAAACGCATTTCACATATCATTGATGGTGCTACTGGCAGGCCGATAGAACATGACCTGGTATCGGTGAGCGTGGTGCACAGAAGCACTATGCTGGCCGATGCTTGGGCGACCGCCTTGCTGGTTGTGGGTGAAGTACAAGCGCAAAAGCTCATTGACGAGCAAGGTCTGGCCGCTCAGTTAACCGTGTACCGGGATGGGCAGTTTGAGCGAACGAGCAGCGATGAATTTTACAAGCTGCTAGTTACTGAATGATCTATTCGTCTTGCGCAGGAGCCTCGCTTACGCAGGCCCCTGCAATACAATCTGCCGATGCTTATTTAGCGGATAGCAGGTCAGGATTTGTTACCAGATTTCTGACGCCGTGCGCATCCTTCTCAGCAAAGACATTATCTGCAAGCCAGGTTCCAACCGTGCGAATATCCACTTTGGCCACCTGTGGTCGAACACTCCACGATACCTTGATGGGTGATGCCTTCTTGTTGTAAGACGGCCCTGTGGTTGAACCGGAATACTGTACGGGCGTCCCTGTGTTGCCTGGAATGTTCAAAGCCTGTTGGTACCCGTTGACCTCACCGATTTCCGTCAACTCCATGAAGTTCAGTGCATTCTCGTCATTCACCAATACATACACCTGTGTTTCAACGCGCAGTTGTGGATTGATGACAGCATCGCTCAGACAAGCACCGAGTGTTGCTCCCGGTTCAACCTGTGCACTGGAATGCACGTAATGCACTTCGATAGTGTCTCCAGGCTCCAGCGTTCCGTACTTGCCGGTTCCAATTTCTTCGCCAATGCTGGCGAGTTCGGCTTCGCTAAGCTCACCGGAGTAGAGATAGCCCGTGCCAGCACCAGCGCCATTACCATTACCGGCATAGGTGGTGAACTCGCCCCCTTTGTGTTCTGCACTTTCGTGAAAGTGGATGTTGCACAGATTCATCTGCGTGTAGGCAGGGGCAGCGGAGAATGCGCGATTATTGTTACCTTCAATGGAATCGATGTCTCGTGGTGACTGAGGACCGTAGCCAACACCTGCTATTTCCAGCGCCAGTGCCGCTCGTTGCTCACCAATGAATTCATCATCCACGACCGGGGCATCAAAGGGAATGGCCTGTGGTTTGCTGGCTGTCGATGCGCAGGCACTTACGGCAAGAGCGGTGAAGGCTGCTGCGAAAAGCTTGTGGTGTGTGGGTACTTTCATCAATACTACTCCTCGGGTTAATTGTGTTCTTCAGGGTTGGTGTTATAACTATCCGTGATGGTCGCTTTCGTCTTGCAAAACCCTGATTTTGCAACTGATGGTCTAAAACTTACGGTGTGCAACTATTGATTCTGCCTGTGCAACTATCTAATCTGCGCCTGCAGTTTACACTGTTACATATTAGAGCAAGCGCTTTCTGAAAGCTGTAACGTCTACGCTCGGAGGCACTTGCATCACGATGACTCCTTTTAAAATCTGTTGACGAAAAACCCAACATTGTAGATACGAGGTGTGTGTCTTTTAGGCTCATCCAAAAACCTGAACTTGATCAAAAAAAATGTTGATTTCATGAATAATCCAGGCTCCTAAGGACCTATACGAATATGACTTCCCGGTTAACGCCAGACCAACACACTGACGGCGATGTAAATGGTGATTTTTCAAAGAGGATTGTGCTGCATGCGCATCAGCTACCGTGGGAGCCATCGCCCATGCCCGGTGTCGAACGGCGGCGTCTGGACCGAATACAGGGAGCGCATGACAGGGTTACGACGATTGTGCGGTATGCGCCTGGTAGTCGTTTTTCGTCGCATAGTCATCCGGGCGGCGAAGAGTTCATCGTGCTTGATGGCGTTTTCGAAGATGACTACGGGCAGTGGCCGACGGGTTCGTACATCCGTAATCCACCCACCTCAAGTCATACACCTGGCTCAACGCCAGGCTGTACCATTTTCGTCAAGCTCTGGCAATTTGATCCTGACGATAGAACCTTCGTTCACGCAAATATGAACAAATTGGGAGCGGTGGCGGAGCAGGGCCGACCGGGGGTACACGTCTCTCCGTTGTTCAAGGATGAACACGAAGATGTCCGGTTGGAACATTGGGCGCCGGCTACCCGTGTATGTCTGGATTTTCCAGCCGGTGCAGAGCTACTGGTTCTCGATGGTCAGTTCACTGAAGGCACTGACGCTCTTGGTAGACAGTCGTGGTTACGAATCCCTCCAGGTAAAAGTCTCGATGCTGTTGCGGGCGCAGAGGGCGCCAGAGTATGGTTTAAGTCCGGCCACCTGGCCTAGACTAATGTCGTTTCCCTGACTGATCGGGATTGAACGTGTGCTGGAACTGGTGTCGATACGGATGATAGGATTGGAGCCCTCCATATTTGGGGGCGACTACAGTAGAGAGATATCATGTCCAGCATACCCGGATCTTCCCAGCGAACTACCACAGGCCGGAAAACACGCTATGACTCTGTCACCGAGACTATCGGCAATACCCCCTGCATTCGTGTAAACAACCTCGCTCCAGATCATGTCAACCTGTTCGTCAAGGCCGAATTTTTTAATCCGGCCTCATCGGTCAAAGACCGTCTGGCTATCAGCATTATCGAGGAAGCGGAGCGCAGTGGTGCGTTGCAACCGGGACAGACTGTTGTTGAGGCGACCAGTGGCAACACAGGAATCGGCCTTGCGATGGTTTGCGCAGCGCGCGGATATCCATTGGTCATTACCATGGCTGAAAGTTTCTCCATCGAGCGTCGCAAACTCATGCGGTTTTTGGGCGCGCGCGTGGTCCTTACACCCAAAGCCCAGAAGGGTATGGGTATGGTGCAAAAGGCAAGAGAACTGGCCGAAGCCAATGGATGGTTTCAGGCTCGCCAGTTCGAAACCGAGGCTAATGCCCGAATACATGAACATACGACCGCTCTGGAGATCCTTGCAGACTTCGAAGATCTGCCGCTTGACTATTGGGTGACAGGCTATGGCACTGGCGGGACAGTGACCGGCGTGGGTCGGGTATTGCGAAAACGCAGCCCGAATACGAAGATAATCCTGAGTGAGCCCGAAAATGCCCAACTTATCGGGAGTGGTCATGAGCAAGGGCGTGCAGAAGACGGAACAGCTGCCCACAGTCACCCGGCCTTTGAGCCTCATCCGATACAAGGGTGGACCCCTGACTTCATTCCGCTGGTTTTACAGGAGGCGATTGATTCATCGCTTTATGATGAACTTGTGCCTGTTACCGGCGCAGATGGCATGCATTGGTCGCGTCAGCTTGCTGCGCGTGAAGGTATCTTTACTGGAGTTTCTGGTGGATCAACATTCGCCATTGCCATGAAAATAGCTGAAACAGCAGAAAAAGGGACCAATATTCTGTGCATGCTTCCCGATACGGGTGAGCGTTACCTCTCTTCACCGTTATTTGAATCGATCCAGGAGGATATGTCAGAGGAAGAGCTAGCCTTGTCCTTGTCGACGCCGGGTAACCATATGCCCGGATGACCCTGCTATTGAGAGCCGCGTTATACAGGCGTGTATTAACGTGCGTTTTGGACTACCCGCTTGCCTGAGTGACTCTACAAACTGATACAAGGTGATGGCTGATATACACTGGTGCCATACACAAGTCGTCCATCCGGGTAATCCAGAGCACTATGAGCCAGTCTCTTTCCAAACTTGAAAAGCAGTTTCATCGGATCGCTCAGATCGATCATGCAACAACCTTTCTTAGTTGGGATCAAATGGTGATGATGCCCAGCGATGGCAGTCAGCCACGCGCCACTGCTATCGCTGAACTATCAAGCATGCGTCACGAATTACTGGCCAGCGATACCATGGGAGACTGGCTGGAAGAGCTCACCGATGAATCTGCTGGCGATAACATCGATGATTCGCAGCGTGCCCATATCGCAGAGATGCGCAGAGCGTGGCAGCAGGCTCGGGCACTGCCGGCAAGGCTGGTTCACGCTCAGGTGCTCGCGGGTTCCCAATGTGAACACGGTTGGCGATCGCAAAAGGCAGTAAACGACTGGGACGGCTTTTTAAAAAATTTTCAGCCCGTGGTCGAACTAGCCCGCGAAGAGGCGCAGTGTCGGCAAAGCCAGCGGCCCGACGACTTTGCAACACCATACGACGCCTTGCTGGATCTGCATTGCGCCGGTGATTCCCAGCAGCTCATTGGTCGCGTTTTCGAAGAACTAAAACAGGCCTTACCTGAATTACTCGCTCAGGTGGTAGATAAGCAGAGCAGAAGAACAGTCCCTGTGCTGACAGGCGATTACCCGATTGAACAACAGCAAGCGCTTAGTAAGCACCTGATGAGTCTGTTGGGGTTCGATTTCGAAGGTGGGAGGCTGGATGTCAGCCTGCATCCATTCAGTACCGGCGTCAGGGGCGATCAACGCATTACCACGCGCTATCGAAGCGGTGATTTCGCTGATGCACTTCAGGCCACCGCACATGAGACGGGGCATGCCAGTTACGAGTCCGGTTTGCCAGAACGATGGCAATCGTATCCTGTTGGTTCATCGCGCAACATGTGTATCCACGAATCTCAAAGTCTGTTTTTCGAAAAGCAGATGTGTCTGTCCCGAGCGTTCGTGACATCCTTTGCCAAGTCTGTTCATAAGTACTTGCCTGACACCAGAAACTTTACTGCAGATGATCTCTGGTTTGGTCAAACAGTTGTTCAACCCAGCTTTATACGGGTTGAGGCAGATGAGGTTACTTATCCCTTGCACGTGATGTTGCGTTACGACATCGAGAGTGCGTTGATAAACGGTGAAATCGAAGCTCACATGATTCCTGATCTTTGGGAGTCCCTGTTACAAGGTTATCTCGGTTTGTCGACCGGTGGCGATCACGCCAAAGGCTGTCTGCAGGATATCCATTGGACAGATGGTTCTTTTGGCTATTTTCCTTCGTACACAATGGGGGCAGTTAATGCGGCGCAAATCGCCGCCACCATCAAGGCTGCCTATCCTGATTGGCAGGATCGGTTTTCTCGTGGAGATATTGAATTTGCACGTACATGGTTGCGCGAAAATATTTGGCAACAGGGAAGCTTGCTGCAGTCTCAAGCGTTGATGGCGCAGGCTACCGGACAAACCAGCACTGCCAGTTTTCTCTTGAAACATCTCAACGATCGGTATCTGGAAGAACTGGATTGAATAGCGCCGGGGGACTGTACTTCCAGCGAATAGTCAACAGACACTCAAGGCCTGTATCAAGACATGAATATTATCAGCTCCGACGTAACCCGTAGTACGACTCACGATGCTGACGACGACGTAAGGAATCAGAACATTCTGATTTACGTCAACGGTGAAATGGTACACAGAGACGATGCTAAGGTTTCTGTCTACGATTCCGGGTTCATGCTAGGTGACGGCATGTGGGAAGGCATGCGATTGTATGACGGGCATTGGGCGTTCTTTGACGAGCATATGGATCGTTTATTCGATAGCTGTAAGGCTGTCTCTCTGGCTATAGGCATGGATAGAAACCAGGTGAAGGAAGCGCTTGCCAAAACTGCGGCAGCGAATGGCATGGTGACAGACGTTCATTGTCGTCTGATGGTCACCCGAGGTGTGAAAGTAAAGCCCTTTCAGCATCCCGGACTGTCACGCAGTGGGCCAACGGTTGTCATCATAATGGAGCATTCGAAACCGGTTAACCGGCTGCAGGGCAACGGCATTCGTCTCGCTAGTGTGCCGCAAGTGCGCGGATTGCCGCATTCACAAGATGCAAAGTTCAATTCGCATTCAAAGTTGAATTGCGTTCTGGCCTGTTTGCAGGCAGAAGCCGCAGGAGCTGATGAAGGATTGATGCTGGATCCACATGGTTTTGTCAACACCACCAACGCCTGCAATTTTTTTATTGTGAGAAAGGGCGAAGTCTGGACCTCATCCGGAGACTACTGCATGAATGGGGTGACGAGACAGAAAGTCATCGATTTGTGTCGTGCCAATGACATTCCTGTGTTTGAAAAAAACTACTCCTTGTATGAAACTTACAGTGCAGACGAGGCATTTCTGACTGGAACCTTTGGTGCGCAAACACCCGTTAGTGATATCGATGGCAAGCTTATCGGTGATGGAGGGGCTGGCCAGATGACCTTGAGGATTCGTGAGTTATATATGACCTTGGTCAAGAAGCATGTGCAATTGAATATCTCATCCGGGCCATCTGTCTAGATTCGTTCATCCACTTAAAACACTCAAGCTCTAACGCAGAATGCAAATGATATTTTGGAAAATTGCCGCATCATCATTTAAGTGGTTTTGTAATAGAACGTCGGCTGCATGCACGATGAATAATTTATGAACTCAATCACAGTTTCCTTGAACCTAAACAGAATTTAATGACCCGTTATTGACGGTTACAGGGAGGTTATATAGGCTCCTCGAATGTGCAGTTCTGCACAAAACCCGGCCAGCAATTTCTTGTTCAGCCGGGCATCGGAAGACCTATCGCCAAGGTGATTTGAGCACCGTGGATTAAACGGACGTATGAAAAAAAATTCCTGGTATTTCCCGTGCGCTATGGCTTTTTGCGCGTTAGGTTTGTTGTCGGTTTCGCCAGTCCAAGCTGCTGCGGATGATGTTTCTGACCAGGACAGCGACGGTGTTGCCGACGCCTTCGATCTTTGCAGCGACACGGTACTAGGTGCTGCCCCTACCATGGCGGCAACCAAGAATCGCTTTTATGTCACTTCGGCTGGCAGATTTGTCGACGGACGGGGCAGGATATCCAGTGTCGATATCTCAGATGCCGGGGGCTGCTCTGGGCAACAGATTGTAGAGTTGGCAGGCTTGAGTAGCAGTAATCTCAGGTACGGTTTGTGGGGCCGGTATCTCAAGGACTGGGAGGAATTTGTGGGCGCGCCGACAGATCCTGAAAACGACGATGACCTTGATGGCGTTGCGAATAGCCTGGATGTTTGTCCTGCCACCGTTCTGGGCATCTTGCCGACCATAAAGGCCTCTAAAAACAGATTTTACTCCAGTATCACTGGTGATTTTCTTGACGGGCGCGGAACACGCTCTCAATACACACTGGCTGATGCGGGGGGGTGTTCCAGCCAGCAGATTATCGACCGGTTGGGGCTGAGTATCAGCAACGAACGCTTTGGCCTGTGGAATTATCACTTGGCAGACTGGGTAGCCTCGGTCGGCGTGAGTGTCAGTAGTGATGAAAAACTGGATGTCGATGACGATGGAATTATGGACGATGTAGATGTGTGTCCTGGTACTGTTCTCGGTGTTACTCCCACCGAAGGAGTGGCTGAAAACCGCTTTTACACGTTGACGACCGGCGCTTTCGTCGATGGCTTTTGCAGGATATCCGATGTCACATTGTCCGATACCGGTGGGTGTTCGACGCAACAGATCATAGACGTCATGGGGTTGGGGAACGACGACTTGCAGTATGGTTTGTGGGAAGATTCTCTACAGGACTGGGTAGATACTCTCAAATAGTCTTGGTGCCTCTATAACGTCACGCAAGCAGCCTGTCGAGGGTGAAGCGGCTGATCGGCTATAGACTATCGTCCGTTGCAAGCCACTGGCCCATCAGTTCTCTCCCAGGCCCGGCGATCGCTTGCTCACATCCAGAGCACTGGCGCCGAACTTGATCGGCGTACGAACACCTGCAATGCCATCAGACTCAATCTGCATGGCCCGTGCTCGGAACTGCGGGTCGTTGAAGACATCTTCCACTGAATTAATCGGACCAGCCGGGACCACAGCTGTCTCCAGTGCACTTAGCAACTCATCACGACTCCATTGTACGATCATGTCGCCAAGCGTCTTCTCAAGCAAGTCGCGGTTTTCAATGCGGCTTGCGTTTGACGAAAACCGTTCGTCATCTGGAACCCCGAACAAGCCAAGGGTGTCACACAGACGCCTGAACTGCTGATCGTTGCCAACCGCGATTATCAAGTGTCCATCATTGACAGCGAACGTTTGGTACGGGGCGATATTCGGGTGCTTGTTACCCATGCGTGTTGGTGCCTTGCCACTGGCCAGGAAGTTCATTGACTGATTGGCGAGAACTCCCGTCATACAATCAAACAGCGCCATATCAATATGCTGGCCTTTTCCGGTTTGTTGTCTGTGTAAAAGGGCACTCTGAATAGCAATGACGCTATACAAAGCTGTGAAGATGTCTGCAAATGCCACACCCATTTTTTGTGGTTGACCATCCGGCTCTCCCGTTAGATCCATGATGCCGCTCATGCCCTGAATCATGAAGTCATAGCCTGCACGCCGGGAGTAGGGCCCGGTTTGACCAAAACCCGTAATGGAGCAATAGATAAGTTGCGGGTTGGTTTCCAGCAAGGTGTCGGCATCCAATCCATACTGTTTAAGCCCACCCACCTTGAAGTTTTCAATCAGCACATCTGCCTCGCTGATCAGAGCAAGGAGTTGCTCTCGATCTTCATTGGCTTTCAGATTGCAGACAATGGAGCTCTTGCCTCGATTGCAGGAATGAAAATAAGCGGCCGTTTTTTCACCATTGGTGTCTATCCAGGGAGGCCCCCATTGGCGAGTGTCATCGCCCTCTGGGCTTTCCACCTTGATCACGTCAGCGCCAAGGTCAGATAGTGTTTGTCCGGCCCAGGGACCTGCAAGGATTCGGGCAAGCTCGATAACTTTTATGCCCGCCAACGGCGTCGCGTTTGAATTCATGATGCGAAGTTGTACCAGGCCGTGTCTTCAATTTTTTCGCTGGCAATATGCGTCACTCGCCTGAGCTTGTCATTCACCTTGATAATGCAATGTGCACAGTTTGGCAGTGGTGGAAGCCTGTGCAGCTCGGTCAGCTCGATGCCCGTATAGCTGCCCAGAATCTTTTTCATGATAGCTCCGTGGCTGACGACGAGAATATGAGCGTCTTCAGATGCATGTCGATGCCTCCTGATCAAGTCCTCCAGTGCCAGTACCCCACGAGTTTGCGTCTGTTCCGGTGTTTCTGCTCCCTCAACGAAAAAATGCGGCAGCGCCTTGTGATACGCCTCCACCATATCAGGATGAGCAGCTTCGATATCTGCCCACATTTCCCCCTGCCAGATACCCCAGCACACCTCTTTCAGTTCATCCATGTAGATGACGGTGTCGGTACGAGAGCCCAGAAGATTCTCGATGGTCTGACGTGTTCGCAAGCTGCTACTGGCATATGCGCCTTCCAGTGTCAGATTAGCGAAGTCTTTGCCACGTTCTATAGCCTGAGAGAATCCCAGTTCATCCAGTTCGGAATCCAGCTGCCCCTGAATACGACGTTGAACGTTCCAGTGTGTCTGGCCATGGCGAACAAGGTGGAAATACATGATTAAGACCTGGCGTTGTCTGTTCGGGTAACGCCCGAATCTGGAGAGCAAGAGTGGGAAATTATATGAACAATCGGATCAAATGAATGCGGCAACACTGCATATCGCGTTAGGATTATCCATGAAAACACCTGAATCTTCCAGAGTTAGCGCGCGAAATTTCATGCACGGCAATGGCCAGCCTGATGCACGTAATCCGCTAGAGAACAAGGTAGGAAAATGGCAATAGAGCTTGATTGGCAATCAATGGCAGAGACAGATCTGGGCGTGGGTCTGGAAAACTGGCGGGCCTTGAGTGGCGGTGATTTTGCGCGTAGTTATGCGGCAAGCGTTGTATCCGATGGCAGGGCGGCAAAAAATGATAGCCAGCTTGTAGCCGGAGCGCCGCTTTTTATCAAGACGCATTTAAACCCGCCGCCCAGGCATTTTTCTACTGAAGCGCTGGGCTTGGTATGGTTAGCGGAAACCGGCACGGTCAGGGTGCCAAAGGTGTTGGGTGTCAGTGATGACGTGCCGTATCTGGCCATTGCATGGGTAGACGATTCCGGTCGGCATCGGTCGGATGAAAAAGGCGAGGCTGAGCTAGGGCGTCAGCTGGCAGCCCTGCATCAATCGCCTTGTTCCGCCTTCGGGCGCGAGGACAATCGATCAACCGGTAGTCTGGGTTTGCCTAATGAGCTCTGCGAACGTTGGTGCGATTTCTATGCAACACAACGTTTGCTGCCGCTGGCAAAAATTGCTGCTGATCGTCAGGCGCTTAGCTCAAAAACGATTTCGGCGATCGAGTCAGTAGCCAACAAGCTGGATCAATGGGAATCACCCTCGCTTGATCCATCGCGCTTGCATGGTGATCTATGGGCTGGCAACAGGTTGGTCGATAGTAACGGCGATAGCTGGGTCATCGACCCAGCCAGCCATGGCGGACATCGTGAGTTTGATCTGGCCATGATGCGTTTGTTTGGCGGTTACGGGAATGATTGTTTTGCAGCTTATCAGGAAGCCTATCCGCTTGATGCAGGTTGGCAGGAGCGGATTGCCTTGCATCAGCTTGCTCCGCTGATTGTGCACGCAATAAAGTTTGGTCACACCTACGTCGGTCCAACAGATGAGGCGCTGGCAAACTATACATAGGGGGATGTCTACCGCGCAGGCGCCTAGCCCCTGTCTGCCAGCGCGTCCAGTATCCTCGCCCAACTACGTATTCCCTTGTGAAAGCTCTTCAAGGAGTATTTCTCATTCGGAGAATGTATTGCATCGTCATCGAGCATAAACCCGACCAACAGGCTGTCCATATCCAGAATCTCCTTGATATGGCCCACCACCGGTATTGATCCACCACACCCGGCGTAGACGGCCTCTTGTTCCCACTCTTCGGTCAGCGCTTTTTGCGCTTTGCGAAATGCTGGCGCATTGACCGGCATAACGGTTGCAGGAGATCCGTCCTTGGTCTTGTAGCTTGCCGTGCAGTCTGGTGGTAGTCGTTCTTTCACATGTTGGTAGAATGCTTGCTGTATCTTAGCCGGGTCTTGCGTGCCGACCAGTCGAAAACTGATTTTGGCCTGTGCGATAGAGGGTAAGACTGTCTTGAAGCCTTCTCCGGAATAACCACCGCTGATGCCATTGACATCACAGGTGGGGCGGGCCCATATTTGCTCAAGCACCGAATAGCCTTTTTCGCCAGCCGGTGTGGATAAACCCACCGAGTTCAGGAACTCGTCATCATCATGGTTCAATGAATTCCACTGCTCGCGAACCTCATCGCTGAGCTCTTGAACGCCATCGTAGAATCCGGGCAGTGTGATACGACCATCCTCGTCGTGCAGGTCAGCAAGAATCCGATTGAGAACACGTATCGGATTCATTGCGGGTCCGCCATACATGCCGGAATGTAAATCCAGCGACGGGCCGGTGATGGTTATTTCCTCACCAACCATTCCGCGTAGCATGGTTGAAATCGTGGGTGTATTGCTATCCCACATGCCGGTATCACAGACAAGAGCTAAATCAGCCTTGAGCATGTCACCATGGGCCTCCATGAACGGCACAAGCGATGGTGAGCCACTCTCTTCTTCACCTTCAAAGAACAAACTGACGTTGACAGGAAGCGAGCCCGTTTGTGACTTCCACATTCGGCAAGCCTCCAGAAAGGTCATGACCTGGCCTTTATCATCGGCGGCACCGCGAGCCCGGATTACCTTGCCGTTGCTGGTCTCTTCAATAGCAGGGTCGAACGGTGGCCGTGTCCATAGCTCCAGCGGGTCTACCGGTTGCACATCGTAGTGTCCGTAAAACAGGACGTGTGGTTTTTGTGGATCGTCCATGTGATGCCCGACCACCATGGGATGACCTGGTGTGTCGTATCTTTTTGCGTCAAATCCCATCGATGTAAGATCATCGACCAGCCAGTTTGCCGCTTTGAGACACGATGCAGCGTAGGCAGGATCTGTGGAAATGCTGTCAATACTCAGGAGCTCGAACAGTCTGTCGAGCGCTTTTGGCAGGTTTTTGTCAATTTGCTCGAGAACAGTATCCAGTGACATCAATGGCCTCCAGTGGATCGGGCAGGTATCGCCCGATCTCTGGAGACTATTATAAACGATTCGCTCAAGCTGCCTTTCTTACCGCTGAGGTGTTAGCAGTGGCAGTCACCGGGAGTTTGTCCTGCAGTTCCGGTGTTCCGATCTCTGTGATGTCAGTTCTTACTACACCGAATCGGTTGATCAGCCGTATCTTTATGAGTGGCCAGAATCGTTCGAGCAAGGAGCCGGATATGATGGTTAGAGCGCCGGCAATGGCAACACCTGCCCAACCTGTGTCGAGTACAACGCTGAACAGATGCGCCCCGTTAAGCATTGGCAGGCCAACTATGCCTATAGTGCCGAGAATGGCGCCCAGTCTTTGTCGGGTGGTCGTACTTGCGGCAAGTATTACGACTGCGACGGCCAGATTGATCAGGAAGCCATCAGGATTGCCGATTATGAACGTATCGAAAACAATACCGGCAAAGCACGTAACAGCCCACAGGCCATGAACAATGGCATTGACTCTTCGGCTGTTGATGAACCGTGTGAGATCGAGGTTCAACGCAAGCCATGTCAGTGTGAAAACCGGAAAAGGTGTGCCGATTGCGACATTGCTGATGATCAGCGCGGTCAACATGATGGCCAGGATGAACACGAAAGTCACCGCAAGTATTTGTAACGAGGTCTTCTGGGTTGAATTTCCTGTGCCTGCAGCAACCCTCCGCCGCAAGAAGTAGTAAATGGCAATGACAATGCCTAATCCGAAATAGAAGTCCACATGATACAAGGCTGCTGAACGCGCCAGCATCACCGCGGCGGGTATGAAAAGCAGGGCTTTGGCAAATTGCTCTTCTCCTGTGGCAAGGCGTGAACGTTTCGCATGACGTTGGGATAACAGAGCCAACACCGACAGTGCACAGACGCTGCTGATGAGCGTGATGCTGAGGGTGTCCCGCAGTGGAATGAGCAGGGTTGCAGAGGAGAGAAGGTAGGCGATGCTCAGCCACCATCTGGCATGGCGTGCAAGGACTGCAAAACAGAATATTGACATGGGAACCAACACGGCAAGTCCGGTCACGGCGGCAATGCTCAGCTCTTGCAGATCGGTCGATTGCCAACTGGCGAACGTCGGGTATTGGGTAACAAGATTATCCAGTGGCGCTACCGAATAAATCATGGCGCCCAGTACTGCAAAGTTTGCCGGTATGGATATCAGTGCGAGTGAGAAAAATACTCTGGCGCCTCTGGGTTCCTTGAGAAGATACCCGACGGCAAAGCCTGCGCTTGTGAGTAACACCGTTTGCGCAAGAAGCAGCAGAAATCGGTGTAGATCTGATGTTGTATCCATTCCCTGCATCAAGAACAGCGACAGTGAAAACACCATTAACCCGGCACCTCCCATTCTCAACAGGCCGGCGATGGACGTTCCTTCCTTCACCGCGTGTAACACACGCTGCAGATAGGCTGTTGGTTCCTCCGGGCTGACCGTGCAAGCTGAGGCGTCGACAAACGTACGACTGTTTGTTGGTCCCGTCTCGTTTGCCCCCCAGTCACTCATGGCTGTTCTCCTTTGTTCTCTTCGATCAGGGCTGTCAACTCATCTTTTAATGCGGCCTGTCGTTCTTCCTCATCCATTTCCCGTTGCAAGGTAGACACGCCCGCCAATTCATCGTGATATGTGTCGTTGTGAATTTCGGCATCGCCTATGGAAACCTCCCAGCGTTCGAAAATAGCGTCGACACCTTCGCCTCCTTTGCTGTCGATTCTGTCCATTACCTGCGCGGCTCTGGCCAGTGATTCACGCGAGCGCATGTCATCGCGTTGTCTCATCAAATGTTGCAACCGCGTCTGCATCTGCTCGAGTCGCTTGGCCATCCCTGCAGCAAGGTCTTCGTGTTGGCACAGGTTCAGCAGATGATTGTCCACTTGCTGGCGGCTGATCTGACGTTGCTCCAGACATTGCATGGCGCGCACTTCATCAGTAGTCGCCAGTTTTTGCGCGCGCAGCGTCCATTGCAGGACTTGTTTCTCTGCCGTCTCAAGGTTTTTACGAATTTCCTCAACGCTGCGCGTGAGGTGTGCATGACGAATTCGGGCTTTGGCGACTGCCTGTCTTGCCTCGATGAGGGCGCTCTGGGCAATGGCGTCATGATTCTCGAATCGACTGACAGCGGTTTCAGCTGTCGCCCCTATGGTGGCCGAAATGCGCGTAAACAGATTCATGTCAAAGGACTCCTGATGGTTGTGGTGGTTGTCTGTACTGGGGGAAATTGTCGTTAAATAGGCCTGAAAAACTAAACTTTTTGGAAAAAGTGCGCTATTTTTAAACTCTTAGTGCAAAAATAGTGAACCTGGAGGGTGTGTGAGTCAGTCGAGCCGTGTCGTGGCCGTTATCAAACGGGAATTGAAAGCACGACAGATTGCCTACCGTGATGTGGCCGCACGGCTGGGATTGTCTGAATCTGCCGTTAAACAGATGTTTTCCGCTGGAAATTTCACCCTCAAGCGGCTGGACGCCCTGTGTGAAATTCTGGGTCTGGAATTTGCCGAGCTGGCAAGGCTTGCCAGCGATGCACCCGTAGGGCTGCAAGGGTTGAGTGTTGAGCAGGAAGAGCGTCTGGTGGGTGATCCTTTGTTGCTGCTTGTCGCCTATTGCGTGGTCAACGCCTGGACGTTCGAAGAAATAGTGCAGCGCTACAAGATCAGCGAAACTGATTGCATCAGAAAACTGGCGCAACTGGATCGCATGAAAATGGCTGAACTACTGCCTGGCAACCGTATTCGTGTGTTGATTGGTATCAACTTTCAGTGGCAACCGAATGGGCCTATCGAGCAATTTTTTCGCAACGAAGTGCAAAACCAGTTTTTTGACAGTGCGTTTGACGGACATGACGCTGTACGTTTGGTAAAAAGCGGCGATATTACGGAATTGACGTTCAGGCAGCTGGTTAATCGGATACAGTCTGCTGGCCAGTTGTTTGATGATCTGGCCCGAGAGGACCATGCTTTTGACAGTCAACAAAGACGTGGCACCAGTATGATATTGGCCATACGGCATTGGGAATTCGGCGCATTCAAGTCTTTCGAGCGACAAACACGATGAACGGGATTGCAAGTACCTACAAAAGCTCGCCGATTGCAGAGCTTCGTGACGCGTTCGAGCAGCAAGCCTACGTTGCTGATGACGATCTGGTATCCGCGCTGCATTTGGCCGATGCGTTAGGCAAGCCATTGCTGATAGAAGGCGAGGCTGGTGTGGGCAAGACCGAGGTGGCCAAGTGTCTGGCCACAAGTGCTGATGCAGATCTGATACGCCTCCAATGCTATGAAGGGCTGGACGCCCAGCACGCCTTGTACGATTGGGATTATCAGCGTCAGCTTCTGGCGATTCAGATGGCGGCCTCGGCTGATCCTGAAGCCATGAAAAGAACGCTGTACAGCGAAGATTTCCTGATAGAGAGACCGCTGCTCAAGGCAATAGCAAGCGAACGTCCGGTGGTGTTGTTGATCGACGAGATTGACCGTGCTGATGAGGAATTCGAAGCACTGCTACTTGAAGTATTGTCGGACTTTCAAGTCAGTATTCCTGAGTTGGGAACATTTACGGCCAGAACGAGACCCAGAGTCCTGTTGACGTCGAATGGTGTCCGCGAGCTGAGTGATGCGTTGCGGCGGCGATGTTTGTATCACTACCTCGACTACCCTGATGCGGAACGCGAGCGTGCCATCGTCAAAGCCAAACTTCCGGATATCAGTGCCCATCTCAATCAGCAACTGGTCAGTGTTGTGCAAAAGCTGCGTGGCGCCTCATTGCGAAAAGCGCCCGGTGTGGCAGAGACCCTCGACTGGGCAGCATCGCTGATGCAGCTCGAAGTTAACGATCTCGCACAATCCGCGGACAAGGTGCATCAGTCTCTGGCCAGCCTGATAAAAACCCGTGAAGATCTGGCCCTGATTCAACGGCAAGAGGAAGGGTTTACTGACTTATTCAGCACGTCGACTGGTCAGTGATCGAACTAACCCAGCGCCTGCAGGATTTTGCGCAGTTTTTGCGCGCGAATGATCTGCCAGTAGACCCTGGAACACTGGTGCAGTTCCAGATGTTGGCGGCCATGGGGTTTGCACAGTCGCGCACGCGTCTGCGTGTCAGTACGCGAAGCTGCGCGTGCAGTAAGCCTGCTGACTGGAAACGTTACGATGCCTTGTTTGACACGTTCTGGCAGGCCGATGGTCTACCCATAAGCGCCGCTGGCGAAGAGCGTGACAGTGCTGACGATGAGTCACTGACCATGGCCGGTGAACAGCGACTGATAGGCATGGCTGGAACATCGGAGAAACAGCGGCAGGAGGAGGAGTTTTTCGGCGCGGGTGACTTCAAGGCTCTGTCACTGGCTGATTTTCGCTTTGTGTTCGATCATCGGCAGATGCGAGAGATAGAATTGCTGGTAGAGCGTCTGGCACGACGCGCCCGCAAGCGTTTTTCCCGTCGGGCGTACACTGGCACTCACGGGCATACTATTGACGTACGTCGATCATTACGGCAGTCGTTGCGCTATTGTGGTCAGCCTGTCGACCTGCGTTTCAAACGTAAGCGTCAGCGCCTGCATCGCTTTGTGCTATTGCTCGATATCAGCCAATCTATGGATGTCTATGCACGCTTGTTCTTGCGGTTCTCGCGCATTCTCATGACTGTGTTTCAGCGCTCTGATGCCTTCGTGTTCAATACTGAACTCAACGAACTGGCACAAGGCTATGCACGCCTCACTGAAGTAGACTTCGAACGTGTACTTAACGCGTATGGCAAGGGTTGGCTTGGTGGTACACGTATAGCGCAATCACTTGAGTGCTTCAACGAACACCATTTAAATCGACGTGTGGATAGCAGGAGCGTTGTGGTTATATTCAGCGATGGTTGTGATACCGACCCTCCCGAACGACTGGCGCAAGCGGTTGCCACTATCCAGCGACGGGCGGGCAGGCTTGTCTGGGTAAACCCCTTGCTGGGGCGCTTTGATCCGGGGGAGGCTGATCGTTATATGGATCCTGTTGTACCCTTTACCGATCACTACTGTAGTGCGCACAATCTTGAAAGCCTGATTATTCTGGAACGTGTATTGTTAAACCGCTAAATACAACCCCGATATTTCGATTATTCTGTCTTATCGTTTGATCTGATCAATTAATAAACGTGTGAGGAGTTTGACCCATGGCAAAAGCAATTCATTCCATGATCCGGGTGTTGAACGAAACCCGATCAATAGAATTCTACAAAAACGCGTTTGACCTTGATGTCGCTGAGCGTCTGGACTTTGAATCATTCACTCTGGTCTATCTCAGCAATAGCGACACCGCCTTTGAACTGGAATTAACCATAAACAAGGGCCAGAACGAGGCCTATGACATGGGTGATGGGTATGGGCACATGGCATTTTCGGTCGATGATCTGGATACCGAGCACGCGAAAATCACCGACCTTGGTTACCAGCCCAGAAACATCGTAGAGTTTGAACGTGATGGAAAACTGTTTGCGCGTTTTTTCTTTGTGAAAGACCCCGACGGTTACGATATCGAGGTGTTGCAACGTCATGGACGTTTTCTCTAATTCTTATGCGTAACGTTCCCGTACCTGATGATGCTGTTCAACGTCGGAGTGCACCGGCAATCGTCTGTTACGATGTTGCATCCGTACCTTCGCGCCCGGCTGATACTATCGAACGATGGCGAGACGAGCTGGAAATTGTTGAAACGCTCATTGCCGAGCCCCGTGATGCCACCTGTTTTGAAGTGCCGGCAGGCTTCGGTTTTCGTATTCGTAGCATCGAAGGCCCACAGGTGGGGGATCTCAATCTGTGGAATCAGCATGATCTTGCGGAGCGTTTTTTCAGTGGCAAGACACGCCAGCTGCATGCCACTCACCTTACCACCGGTGATCGGCTATGGAGCAATTTGCCGGCGTTACGGGCCATGGCCACGATTACCCATGACACCCTGAGCTGGTATGGCTGGGATGAGGACGGCGGTGGTGTGCACGATGTCATCGGTACGCGCTGTGATCCTTACACCAATAGACTGCTCAAGGGCGTTGACTACCATCATTGTTGTCATTCGAATCTGACGCGGGCGTTGACAGATCATCTGTCAAAACCTGCCGCTGAAATAGAACATCTGATACACGATGTATTAAACGTGTTCATGTGTACAGGCTTTACCAGAGACACGCATCAGTATTTTATGAAGGCAAGTCCGGTGCGTCCTGGTGACTACATCGAGTTTCTCGCAGAAATTGATCTTCTGGGTGCCTTGTCCAGTTGCCCGGGCGGTGACTGTGGCAGTTCGCACTCGGACGATGCAACGCCTTGCTATCCACTGCAGATCGACATCCTCAAGCCGTCAGAGAGTTACCTGTCGACGTTCACGGCGCAGCCGCTTAATGCTTACGATCGTAGTCATGGTCGTTAGCCTGAGCGGCTGTCAAGCACCAGCCTTTGTATATGCCAGGCCAGTGCCGAATTACTGCTGATCACCGGGCAGCCAATACGTCTACTGGCGACCTGCAACAGCTCATGGGTACGCAGATTAGTGCACGAAGCAATCAGTGCGTCAAAATCATTGTTTGCAGCCAGTTGTTCAAAGGCTGATAGCAATGAATCGGACGAGATTCTCGCAACCTTGTGATCCTCAGTAACGTTGAACGTTGCGGAGCACACGATGGAGAATCCGTCGTTTTCAAGGTTGGCGAACAGGGCTGCAGACACCTCTGGTGAGTAGGGTGTCAACAGAGCGATATTTACCGCCTTGATGTGGCGAAGCTGCGCCTTGATCGCCGAGATAGGATTGGTAACGGCTACCTGGCCAGCGACGGTCTGAATTATCCCGGTAACCGCCTGTTCTCCAATGAGGGTTGAAGCCGATGTGCAACCATAGGCGATAACCTTGAAACGCGTGTTTGTCGGCAGTAGCGAAACACTATCCGGAAGCCTTGCCTGCATTGCCTGAAGCGTTTGTTCGTCTATCTGTTGACTGTTGGGTATGCGCGTGTGAAACAGACGATAGGTTTGCGGCAGCCACAACCGTAATTCATGTTCCAAAGTTTCGTCGGACTGTAGAATGACCAGGCCGATTGCAGGGCTGGTTTTCTCATCATCAGTGAATGTGCAGGGCAGCGTTTGCATGGGTTATCCGGTGACGGTCCGTGTATCGATCAATCGTTCAGGCTGGTTGTGTTCATGCCAAGAATAGTTCATGCAGCTGTTGTTCGTCTTCGGTTTTTCAAAGCCTCGTTTCGGTGCTCGTAGCGCTGTATCATCGTGGCTTGCGTTCTGTGAACAACAGGGTTCTCTAAACTGCAAGTTTTCCGCCGACTGATATCGAATAATGAGCCAACAGAAAATTATCGTACTCACTGGCTGCTCACGCGGTCTTGGCCGGTCTTTGGTCGATGAATTTATTGCCGCCGGTCATCGAGTGCATGGCAGTGCACGCTCGGAAGCGTTGATTGATGATTTAAATGGACGTCATTCCGGTCACGGTAGCTTCTGTGTCGTTGATGTCAGCGATGAGGCGGCAACGGGCCGCTGGTGTGAAAAGGTTCTGGCTCAGGATGGCCCGCCAGATATCGTCATCAACAACGCGGCAATCATCAACACGCCAGCACCGTTATGGCAAGTACCTGCCAGCGAGTTTCAGCGGCTTGTTAATATCAATATTGTCGGTGTGCACAACGTCATCAGCCACTTGCTGGAGCCGATGATTGAGCGTCAATCGGGTGTGATCGTCAATCTGAGTAGCGGCTGGGGTCGTTCTGTGTCTGCCGAGGTCGCCCCCTACTGTGCATCCAAATGGGCGATGGAGGGTTTAACCAAGGCCCTAGCAGAGGAATTACCCTCTGGCATGGCGGCTATTCCGCTTAGTCCGGGGGTTATAGATACTGATATGTTGCGCAGCGCCTGGGGCGAGGGAGCCTCCGGATTTCGAAAGGCTGATGTCTGGGCGAAAAAGGCAGCACCCTTCATTCTGGGTCTCGGCCCGAAACACAGTGGTCAGTCCCTGACCACACCTGAATAAGCATGAGCACGCTTCAAATGAAAACCCGATTTAGCTTGTGCCTTGTCCTTTTCCTGTCATTGACAGCATGTGGTGGATTGCCCAAGGGGATCGATCCTGTCAGCGGCTTTGATGTGCAGCGCTATTTGGGAACCTGGTATGAAATTGCGCGCCTTGACCATCGGTTTGAGCGTGGCCTGTCCAACGTATCGGCAGAGTATAGTCTCAAGGACAACGGCGAGATTCGTGTTATTAATCGAGGTTACAACGTCGAAGACGAAAAATTCACTGAAGCGCAGGGTCGCGCCCGTTTCGCGGGTGATAGCAATCAGGGTTATCTGAAAGTGTCATTCTTCGGACCGTTTTTTGGCAGCTACGTGGTCTTCGATCTGGACGACGACTACAGCCGCGCCTACGTTGCAGGTGACGATCGATCCTATCTGTGGTTTCTGTCACGAACACCAACCGTGAGTAAGACGGATCTGGACGCTTTCGTGGCGAATGCCAGAGATCTGGGTTTTCCCGTAGAGCAACTGATATTTGTTGATCAAACGCTTGCAAAATGACGTGGCTTGTGGCTCTCGCAACGCGATTGTGCGGTAATCGGTGTGCCCGGAACGTAACCATCAAACCTCGTTAGATTCGGCGCTGTCAAGCGACTTATTTTTCTTTTTTTCACTTGGGCAAAGACGGTGAAAACAGTATCATCACGATATGCCTGCAACAAACCCAGTAGAACCTTTTCCCGTTTGTCTGATTGCGGGTGTGGATGAGGTTGGTCGGGGGCCGTTGGCGGGTCCCGTCGTGGCGGCTGCGGTTATTCTTGACCCCCTAAAACGCATCGATGGTCTGCTTGATTCCAAGCTACTGGATGAGGCGACACGCGATACGCTCGATGTACAAATACGACGACACGCACTGGCATTTTGTATTGCTGAGGCAAGTGTTGCAGAGATAGATGCCATCAACATTCTGCATGCCAGTATGCTTGCCATGCAAAGAGCCGTTGAAGGGCTCGATGTCAAGCCGAATCTTGCGCTTATCGACGGCAATCGCTGCCCCGATCTGGCGATGCCCATGGCGGCGGTGGTCAAGGGGGATCAGCGCGTGCAGGCGATTAGCGCAGCCTCTATTATTGCCAAGGTTGCACGCGACCGAATGATGGTCGAGCTGCACAGGCAATACCCGCAATACGGTCTGGCGCAACACAAGGGGTATCCCACACCCTTCCACCGCAAGGCGATTCTTGAGCATGGCATTGCAGATTTTCACCGTTGCTCATTCAAGCCCGTGCGCGAGGCACTGGCAACCATCGGTCGTTTGAACTCTCGTCCCGAAAAACTCTCAAAAAAATTCTCGAATGAGTCATCGCTTTCATGAGTGAACAAGCACTCGGCGCAAACGTGGTAACGCCCTTTGTGCACCTGAGTGTGCACACTGAATTTTCATTGGTGGACAGCACCGTTCGTATTAAGCCATTTGCCAAAACCGTGGCAAGTAATATGGCAGCCGCTGCTGTCACCGATCGTGGCAACATGTTTTCGCTGGTTAAATATTACCGTGCAGCCTTGGGCTGCGGCATCAAACCTGTTGCCGGTGTCGACATGCGCATCCGTGGCATAGCGCCTGATGACGAGGTAACCCGTGTCATCATGCTGGTGCAAAATAGTACTGGCTACCTGAACCTCACCAATCTGGTGTCGCGCGGATATCAAGAGGGACAGAACGATGGCACACCGGTTGTGCATATCGATTGGGTGTTCGAGGCGCACGAAGGCATCATTGTTCTATCCGGGGCTTTGGACGGGGATGTTGGCAAGGCTGTGCTTCGTGGACATCAGGACGAAGCGCGACAAATAGCGCAGCGATGGCAATCGGTATTCGGCGACCGGTACTATCTGGAGTTGCAGCGCACAGGCAAGGCGTCGGAAGAGCTATACATTGCCAGTGCATGTGCCATTGCGGTGGAGCTTGGCATCGGCGTGGTGGCCACAAACGATGTGCGCTTTCTGGGCCATGATGAATACGATGCGCACGAAGCACGCCTGTGCATACAGAGCGGGTATGTTCTTGCCGATACACGCAGGCCAAAACTGGTCACCGAACAACAGTACCTGAAAACCCCTCAGCAAATGGCTGAGCTGTTCGCTGATGTGCCAGCGGCCATTGCCAATACCGTGGAAATTGCAAAACGATGCAATTTGACATTGAACCTTGGCACCCCCGTATTGCCGGACTTTCCGATACCCGACGGGATGACCGAGACCGAGTTCTTCTATGCTTCTGCAAGGGACGGTCTGGAAGTCCGTCTGGGCCAACTTTACGACACCTCGGTCGAGAATTTCGCTGACATCCGCAAACCGTATGATGCGCGACTGCAACGTGAGCTCGATGTAATTGCCGAGATGGGATTTCCCGGTTATTTTCTTATCGTTGCAGACTTCATAAAGTGGTCGCGTGACAACGACATACCGGTTGGTCCCGGACGAGGGTCTGGTGCCGGGTCACTGGTCGCCTATGTGTTGATGATTACCGATCTTGACCCACTGGCTTACGATCTGCTGTTCGAGCGTTTTCTAAATCCCGAGCGGGTGTCCATGCCAGATTTTGATATCGATTTTTGTATGGATGGGCGGGATCGGGTTATACAGTACGTGGCACACAAGTACGGTTCCCACCGTGTGTCACAGATCATCACTTACGGCACCATGGCCGCAAAGGCTGTGGTTCGCGACGTAGGGCGAATAATGAGTCATCCTTATGGCTTCGTCGACTCCATTGCCAAGATGGTGCCTTTCGAGGTTGGGATGACCCTGACCAAGGCGCTGGATGAATCCGAGGATCTCAAGCGTGCTTACGACCATGACGAGGAGGCGACCGCGCTGCTCGATATGGCACTGTCGCTGGAAGGGCTTGCCCGAAACTGCGGTAAACACGCCGGAGGCGTAGTGATAGCGCCAACTGCGCTGACTGATTTTGCCCCGCTGTACTGCGAGCCGGACGGATCGAGCCTTGTCACCCAGTTCGACAAGGATGATGCGGAAGATGTCGGGTTGGTCAAATTTGATTTTCTGGGCCTCAGAACGTTAACCATTATCGACAATGCCGTTAAGCAGATAGAAAGACACAGCGGCAACCGGATCGATTTGCTGGCGCTGCCTTTGGACGATGCGCCAACCTATAAACTGCTGCAGGACGCGCAGACAACCGCGGTTTTCCAGCTTGAATCTCCCGGTATGAAACGGCTGATAGAGCGACTGCGTCCCGACAATTTTGAAGACATCATCGCATTGGTGGCCTTGTATCGGCCTGGACCATTGCAGTCGGGCATGGTCGATGACTTTATCGACCGCAAGCACGGCCGCAAGCAGATGTCCTATCCGCACGAGGACTATCAGCTCGAGTCGCTCAAGGCCACACTAGAACCCACTTATGGCGTCATCCTGTATCAGGAGCAGGTCATGGGGATTGCGCAGGTCATGGCCGGCTACTCGCTGGGGACGGCCGACATCCTGCGCCGAGCCATGGGCAAAAAGAAGCCCGAAGAGATGGCCAAGCAAAGAGCCGTTTTCCTTGAGGGTTGTGCCAACAACGCTATCGACAAGGACCTGGCAGGCAATATCTTTGATCTGGTGGAAAAATTTGCAGGCTACGGTTTTAATAAATCGCATTCTGCAGCTTACGCTCTGTTGTCTTACCAGACGGCCTGGCTGAAGTGCCACCACCCGGCAGCCTTCATGGCAGCCGTCATGTCGGCGGACATGGACAACACCGAGAAAGTGGTTGGGCTGATTGATGAATGCAAGATCATGGGCCTGACCGTACAGACGCCTGATATCAATCGCTCAGCGGTGCGCTTTTCGGTTGTTGACGAAAAAACCGTGCTTTACGGGCTGGGCGCTATCAAGGGCGTAGGTGAGTCTGCACTTGCCAATGTGCTCGAAACGCGTGACGCCTCGGGCCCATTCGCCTCTCTGGACGAGTTATGCCGTCGTGCCAGTCCGGGGGCTGTCAACAAGCGAGTGCTCGAAGCGTTGGTCAAGGCCGGAGCGGTTGATGCTCTCGGACCCAACCGGGCAAGTTTGTGGCAGCACTTAGGCAGTGCGCTGCGTGGCGCTGATCAATGTCACAAAAACAAGGATGCTGGCATCGACGATATGTTTGGTCTCGGCGATCCGGTTGAGGCCGATGAGCCTGAATTGATGGTGACCCTGCCGGACTGGTCGGATCGAGAAAGATTGCGCGCCGAAAAAGATACCCTCGGGCTCTATCTTAGCGGGCACCCGATAAACGAGTATCTGGCGGAGATCAGCAAATTCACCCACGGTCGATTGAAGGCAGTATGTGCCAAGGCGGGTAGTGGGGATTCTGGTCCGTCATATCGTCAGCGTGGCGTGCCGGTGGTGGCTGCCGGGCTGGTTATGGGAGTGCGCCAGCGTGATGGGCAAGGCGGCCGGATGCAGTTCGTTACCATCGATGACGGGACGGGGCGTTTGGAAATTACGCTGCGCGGCGAGCAGATAGACGATTTTGGCTCGCGGATTGTCAAGGACGAAGTGTTGATCGTGGACGGAGATGTGAGTCCTGATGAATTCAATGGCGGATTCAAGATTCGTGCGCGGGAAATTTACGATCTGGGTAGCGCCAGGGCGCGTTTCGCCCGGCAGCTGCTCATCCGCCTGGACGCTCGGCAATTGGCTGAAAACAATCTGGACGATCTGATAAGCACGCTGTCAAATTACAAGAGCGGTACAATTCCGGTGTGGTTTTCGTACCGAAATGCACAGGCTGAAGCGCGCATTCGAGCTGGCAATCGCTGGGCAGTAACGCCGCAGTTGGAGTTGATGACTCATTTGCATCAGTTGACCGGCGAGGACAATGTGGAGCTTGTGTACTAGTGAGTTGCGCGGAGTCACGGTTTCCCGGACGTGACCGTGATTAAAACAGGTACAGACGAGAGAATGGGTTGTCGCCTCCGGCACTAACGTGCAAGAATGCCCCGCGGATGGGGAAATCGCAATGCTTGTGGCCACCCTGTTTGCATGAGGGATTTGCAGGACCTGATAGTCAGTTGCCTTGCAGATCGGCTCATTGCCAACCTTGCATTGACGGCATTGAGTAAAATAATAACCAGCAGGAGGGCAAAAATATGGCGATAAAAGCGCCACTTCAGGATCTGCACATCGAAACAGCGATGGATGGGTTCTACACGAACTTTAACCGGATTGTTTCCATAGCATCAAAAATTGCCATCACGTTGATCGTGATTTGGGCGGCTATTTTCCCAGAGCAAGCAGGTGAAGCGCTTGGGGCCATGAAGACATGGTCTTTCAACAATCTAAATTACTACTACACATGGACGGTGGCTTTTTTCATCGTTGTCTGTCTGGTTATTGCCGTGCATCCGCGTTGGGGCAAAACCATTCTGGGCGATGGTGGTAAACCGGAATTTTCCAATTTTTCATGGTTTTCTATGATGTTTGGTGCCGGTATCGGTATCGGTATGCTTGGGTATGCCACCGGTGAGCCCATGTGGCACATCGGCGACAATCCCTTGATTCGCATGAGTGCAATTGAAATTCAGGCTGCGCTGGACGCCGCCGGTATTGCCGTTGCCGAAGGCAGTTCTGCATTGGCCACGTATCAGGCGCAGGTTGCTGCAGGCTCGCTTGCCGCCATTCCTGATCTGGTGTTGCCAAAGACTGAGTCCGCTGTGACCTCAACTTATCGGTATTCGTTTCTGCACTGGGGTGTGGGCGCCTGGGCGTGCTACGCGCTGGTCGGTATCTCGCTGGCCTTTTTTGCCTATTCAAGAGGATTGCCGCTCACTATCCGTTCGACACTCACACCATTGTTCGGAAAAACACTGTCGGGTCCACTAGGTCATATCGTTGATGTAACTGCGGTTGTTGCAACGATCCTTGGTATCAGTCAGACCATCGGCCTGGGACTGGATTCCTTCTCGGCTGGTCTCTACAACTTTACCGGCCAGGAATGGCTAATGACTGCCGATGCGGATGGCGTGCTGGTACCGTCTACCGGGTCCATGTTGCTGGCGTTAGGTGTGGTCATGATCCTGTCAACACTGTCGGCGTTGTCGGGTGTCGGCAAGGGTATCAAGTGGCTCAGTAACCTCAACATGGTTCTATCATTCGGCTTGCTGGTGTTTTTTGTCATCTTTGGTTCAACCGCTTACGCCATGAAAATTCTTGGTCTTGGTGTCGTTGATTACGTCATTAACCTGCCTGCCATTACCTTCCAGGTGTTTCCGGCGGATGGCGCTGGCAGTCCTGGCGAATGGCAGGGTTGGTGGTCAATTTTCTATTGGGCATGGTGGATAGCGTTTGCGCCATTCGTTGGCATCTTTCTGGCGCGTATTTCCAAGAACCGCAGTATCCGTGAGTTTGTGCTGGGTGCCATATTTGCACCTTCACTGATGTGTTTTCTGTGGTTTGCCCTGCTTGGTGGAACGGCCATCGATCTGGAACTGAGCGGTGCAGCGGAAGGCACCATCTTTGCCAAAAGCCTGACCGCGCAGCTCTACCAGACGATTAACGTGATGCTACCTCAAGGCGCTGCCGTTATATCGGTGTTGATCGTTATCTTGTTGTTGACCTACCTTGTCACTTCTGCTGATTCGGCCGTTCTGGTCGTCAACACGATTAACGCTGGTGGTTCGCAAGCTGCTGCTACCAAGCATCACATCATCATGTGGGGTCTGATCCTGACAGCCGTTATTGCGGCTCTGTTGCTCGCTGGCGGGCTCAATGCTATCCAGTCGGCGATGATTGTGGGTGCCATACCCTTTTCGTTCCTGATGATATTAATGGGCATATCCTTGCTCAAGGCATTGATCAGAGATGACATGCGGGCCAAGCACGAAAGCTCCAGTACGGTGCCCTCCGCCGCCTCTTAAGGCGTACAGCCCGGGATCGCCAGGGTTTGGCGATCCCGGATAGCGTTGAGCCTTTGTCGGTAATACCTTGCACAACCAGGCGCTGTTTAATTTCAGGCGTAAGGTTTTTCGCGTCACGTTCACCAATCTGTTCTGCCTGCCGGACTGATCGTCTGTGACCGGTTTAGTTCTATTGCGCAGCGAATATGCCAAGTAAAGCCCCTTACTGCTAAACTCAACCGGACCACGCAAGGGGCAAGCAGCGACTCAATGAATCCGAACTTTCTCGACTTCGAACAGCCAATCGCCGAGCTGGAAGCCAAGATCCGCGAATTGCAATTCGCTACCGAAGATGCGGACATCAATATCAGCGAGGAAGTTGATACCCTCAAGAAAAAGTGCGACACCCTGACCAGCAGCATTTTTGCCAAACTCAGCAGTTGGCAAATCGCTAAACTGGCCAGACATCCGCAACGCCCCTACACGCGGTTTTACATCGATAACGTGTTTACTGACTTTGATGAATTGCACGGTGACAGGCTGTACGCCGACGACAACGCAATCATAGGCGGCACAGCACGGCTCAATGGCAAACCGGTGGTGGTTATTGGTCATGAAAAGGGCCGTGATACCAAAGAGAAAATTCACCGGAACTTTGGCATGCCACGACCGGAGGGCTATCGCAAGGCCAAACGGCTGATGGAGCTGGCAGAGCGATTTTCATTACCTGTGCTGACATTCATTGATACCCCGGGTGCTTATCCGGGAATCGGTGCGGAAGAGCGAGGGCAAAGTGAAGCTATCGCCCGCAATCTTTTTTTGATGGCAGGACTGAAAACACCGATAATCTGCACCGTCATTGGTGAAGGCGGCTCTGGGGGTGCGCTTGCCATCGGTGTTGGTGACAGAGTCATGATGCTTGAATACAGCGTGTACTCCGTTATCAGTCCGGAAGGATGCGCATCCATACTTTACAAGAGCGTGGACAAGGCCGCTGACGCTGCAGAGGCTATGGGCATTACATCCGGGCGCCTGCTGGAGCTGAGTCTCGTTGATCGTGTAATTGATGAGCCGCTAGGTGGCGCACACCGCAATCCCGGGCAAATGGCGAAAAACATGCAAACAGCTCTTATCGAGGAGCTAGCGTTACTATCTGACATGCCTCTGGATTCGTTGCTTGGCAACCGTACCGACAAGCTGCGTGCCTACGGACAGTACAAGGAAACAACCTGACATGACACCCACGGAAGCGATTGCCCATTACGTAGAACAACATGCGTATGTCGATCAGTTCTGTGTGGCCTACAGCGGTGGTGTTGATTCTCACCTGTTGTTGGCGCTCATGGTCAGATTACGCGATGAAGGCGGCAACTTCGATGTTCGCGCTGTGCATGTGGACCACTCCATGCAACTGGAGAGCGCTAGCTGGGCAGAGCATGCCCGCAATGTCTGTTTGACACTACAGGTGCCGCTGGATGTCCGTCGATGCGAGGTCGATGCCGGTTCCGGCGGTCCGGAAGCATCTGCCAGGCGTGCCCGTTATCTGGAATTCGACCGGGTGCTGCGTAAAGGTGAACATCTGCTGCTGGCGCAGCACGCAGAAGACCAGGCGGAAACCTTTCTGTTACAGGCCCTGCGAGGCAGTGGGCCAGACGGACTAGCCGGCATTCCGGGAAAGCGACTGTTCGGTAAAGGTATGATGGCAAGGCCGCTGCTAAGCTGTTCGCAGCAGTCCTTGCTGGACGAGGCGCACCGACTTGGTCTCGATTGGGTCGAAGACCCGACCAATCAGCATTTGCACTTCGACAGAAATTTTCTGCGGTTGCGGATTATGCCGTTGATCAAGGCCCGTTGGCCTGCTGCCACACAGACCTTGAGTCGCTCGGCGATGCGCAGCGCTGCCGCTTGCCAGGCGCTGAAAAGTGTTGCTCAGCAGGATCTGGATGGCGTCAAGGTTGTTGGCAAGCCTGAACTCAGGTTATCAGCACTAAAACGTTTGCCAAAAGAGCGCGCATTTACCGCCATTCGCTTGTGGGTAAGGCAACGTGGACTGCAAATGCCGCGATTGCAAGATCTGATGCAGGTGCATAGTGACCTGATCAGTGCAAGGCACGACTCAAATGGCATTGTCAATGTACGTGAGTATGAGTTTCGCCGAAACCGGGACAGTCTTTACCTGATGTTGCCTCAGGCTGAAGTCAAGGCCTTTCGTTATAACTGGAGTGCGCCGTTTGAGGATCTGTTCATTGCCGAGACCGGCAGTACCCTAACGCTGGGTGAATGCTTCCGGCAGGGTATCCGACTGCCGGAGACGGGCAGTGTTATCGTCAAGAGCCGGGCAGGTGGCGAATTGATTCGCCTGGGCAATCCTGCTTTTCATAAATCGGTAAAGAAAATTCTGCAGGAATCCTCGGTGCCACCGTGGCAACGTGACTGTGTTCCTCTGATTTACATCGATCAGTCACTGGCTGCGGTTTGGCAATTGGCTGTGGCTGTGGATTACGCGCGAAAAGTGTCCGTCGGTAATGTTTCTGACAGAACGGTTGCAGAGCAAAAAATGGCGCCTTCATCGACCGTTGAGACGACCTGATACCGCAGCCATCCGATCACGATCTCCTGGTGCAAAACACCTGTGTCCACGTGTTTTGCAATTGTTAGCAGGGCAGCGTTCTGGTAACCTTAACTCCCGTCCGGAGGCAAACTGCCTCACTCACGGCGGGGAATGTTCCGCGTCGTTTTTTCTCGCGTCCTTGCACGCCGCTATAACAGACTCAGTCCATGACGCGTTTTATTTTCGTAACTGGTGGCGTTGTATCCTCGCTGGGTAAAGGTATATCTGCCGCGGCGCTGGCAGCACTGCTCGAGGCTCGTGGCCTGACGGTCACCATGCTCAAGCTAGACCCCTACATTAACGTCGATCCGGGTACCATGAGCCCTTATCAGCATGGTGAGGTGTTCGTTACTCACGACGGTGCCGAGACCGATCTCGACCTGGGGCATTACGAGCGTTTTGTCCGAATTCAAACCAGCCAGAGCAATAACTTCACCACCGGGCGAGTGTACGAGACGGTTATTGCCAATGAGCGTCGTGGCGACTATCTCGGTGCCACCGTTCAGGTTATCCCGCACATTACCGATGAAATCAAGCGGCGTGTCATGGTGGGCTCAACGGGCGCTGATATCGCCATGGTTGAAATAGGTGGCACCGTCGGTGACATCGAATCGCTCCCGTTTCTCGAGGCCATACGACAGATGGCAGTAGAGCTTGGTAAGGAGCACACCTTGTTCATGCATCTGACGCTCGTGCCGTATATTGCATCAGCGGGTGAAATAAAAACAAAACCAACCCAGCATTCGGTCAAGGAATTACGCTCGATCGGGATTCAACCGGACATCCTTATCTGCCGGGCAGATCGGCCACTGCCAGACACTGAACGTCGCAAGATTGCATTATTCACCAATGTTAAGGAACGCGCAGTTATCGCTGCGACGGATGCAGACACCATTTATGACATTCCGCGGATGCTACACGCGCAAGAGCTGGACGAGCTTGTGGTCGAGCAGTTCAAGCTCGATTTGCCACCCGCCGATCTCAGCGAATGGCAGCGCGTTGTGGATGGCATTCGTGCACCGGAAAAAGTCGTCACCATAGGTATGGTGGGTAAATACACTGAGCTGACAGAATCCTATAAATCGCTTAACGAAGCACTGACGCACGCCGGAATCCAGACTAACAGCCGCGTCAAGATTCGTTACCTGGATGCCGAGAAACTCGAACGTGGAGAACTGGAAGCTCTGGGCGAGATTGATGCCATTCTGGTGCCGGGTGGATTTGGTAATCGGGGCGTAGAAGGTAAGATCATGGCAGCGCGCTACGCCCGCGAGCACAACATTCCCTACCTTGGGATTTGTCTGGGCATGCAAGTTGCGGTTATTGAATACGCACGTCATGTTGCCGGTATTGCCGAGGCCAATAGCAGCGAATTTGATCTGGACTCTCGTGACCCGGTAATAGCCCTGATTACCGAGTGGAAAAATCCCAATGGCGAAACTATCGTGCGAAATCCGGATTCCGATCTGGGCGGCACCATGCGACTGGGCGGTCAACTGTGCGATATGACTCCGGGTTCACTCGCTGCGAGAATGTACGGTACCGAGCAAATCATCGAACGACATCGTCACCGTTTCGAATTCAACAATAATTACGCCAATCGCCTGGTGGAGGCCGGACTCGTAATTTCAGCTCGGTCCAGCGGCCCAAGCGTCAGCGATTCGGTCAGCGGCGAGAAGGCCGTTGTCGATAGTAGTGGCCTTGTCGAAATGGTTGAGTTGCCGGACCATCCGTGGTTCATCGGTTGCCAGTTCCACCCCGAGTACACATCCAACCCGCGTGATGGTCACCCGCTATTTACCGGTCTGATTACTGCGGCACTTGATTTTCAAGCCAGTCGGGTGCCCAAATAGCTTAGTCCGCGTAACAGATGGTTGAGAAAAACTGCCGGTTTGTCTCTATGCTACCTCGTTCAATCGTCAGATAAATATAGGCCTCACCATGCAACTATGCGGTCAAGAAGTCGGTCTTGCGCGGCCATTGTTTCTCATCGCTGGCCCCTGTGCGATAGAAAGCGAGGCGATGGCGATGGAGACAGCAGCGGTGCTCAAGAAAATGACCGCAGAGCTTGGCATTCTCTTTATTTACAAATCATCATTCGACAAGGCCAACCGTTCTTCATCATCAAGCTTTCGAGGTCCGGGTATTGAGGAGGGGCTACGAATTCTGGCCAAGGTACGTAAGGATATTGGTGTTCCCGTCTTGACCGATGTTCATGAAGATACGCCAATGGATGAAGTGGCCGATGTGGTCGATGTGCTACAAACACCCGCATTTCTGTGCAGACAGACCAATTTTATTCAGAAAGTTGCGCGAACTGGCAAGCCTGTGAATATCAAGAAGGGTCAGTTTCTTGCGCCCGGTGACATGGTGCATGTTGTGGAAAAGGCGCGTGCGGTGGGTAATGACAACATCATGGTTTGCGAGCGGGGCGCCTCGTTCGGATACAATAACCTGGTGTCAGACATGCGCAGTCTTGCCATCATGCGAAACACCCGGTGTCCGGTTGTCTTTGACGGCACCCATTCGGTTCAGCTACCCGGTAGTGCAGGCGGCTCATCGGGTGGGCAACGCGAGTTCGTACCCGTGTTGGCGCGGGCCGCTGTGGCGGCTGGCGTGTCCGGATTGTTCATGGAGACTCACCCTGATCCTGACAAGGCACTCAGCGATGGACCCAATGCCTGGCCGCTGGCACAGATGCAATCCCTGCTCGAAACACTGATTAGGCTGGACGGTACCGTAAAGGCTGGTGAACTTGCAGAGACACCCTATCTGCAGAACTGAACCCCTTCATTGCTGGCTACATTTACCTCACTTTTAAATGGAATCATTGAAAACACATGACGTCCCTCATTACTGAAGTCAAGGCACGCGAGATCATGGATTCTCGTGGAAATCCCACCATCGAAGCCGAGATCACACTGGGCTCGGGCGTAACTGGCCGGGCTGCCGTGCCCTCGGGCGCTTCAACCGGTAAGCGTGAAGCCCTTGAACTTCGCGACGGCGACAAGCAGCGCTACGGCGGCAAAGGCGTACTCAAGGCGGTAGAAAACGTCAACAGCGCCATACGCGATGCGGTGATGGGTCATGACGTCATGGACCAGCCCGGGCTGGACAAGATCATGCTGGATCTGGATGGCTCGGATAACAAGGACAATCTGGGCGCCAATGCCTTGCTGGCAGTTTCACTTGCCTCGGCGCATGCTGCCGCCGACGAGAAAGGTGTCATGTTGTTTGAACATCTGGGTGGCTCTGAGGCTGTCAATCTACCTGTGCCCATGATGAATATCATCAATGGTGGCTCTCATGCTGATAACAGCGTTGATCTGCAAGAGTTCATGGTTATGCCCGTCGGCGTCTCTTCGTTTCGCGAGGCCCTGCGATGTGGTGCAGAGATTTTTCATGCGTTGCGTTCTGTATTGGCAGCGAAGGGCATGAATACCAGTGTCGGCGATGAAGGTGGATTCGCGCCTAATCTGTCCTCCAATGAAGAAGCGCTGGAGACTATTCTGGTGGCTATTGAAAAGGCCGGTTACGAGGCGGGTAAGGATGTCTATCTGGCGTTGGATGTTGCCAGTTCGGAGTTCTACAAGGACGGCAAATATGATCTGGCCTCGGAGGGTCGAAAGTTTGATTCGGCAGGGTTCGTCGACTATCTGGCTGACTGGGTTGACAAGTACCCGATCATTTCCATTGAGGATGGACTGGATGAGGGTGACTGGGATGGCTGGAAAATCCTGTCAGACAAGCTGAAAGATTCCATTCAGCTAGTGGGAGATGATCTTTTCGTTACCAACCCGAAAATCCTTGCTCGTGGTATTGAGCTGGGAATCGCCAACTCGATACTCATCAAGGTCAACCAGATTGGCACACTCAGTGAGACGCTCGAAACCATTCGCATGGCACATCAGTCGGGATACACTACAGTGACTTCGCATCGTTCAGGTGAGACCGAGGACACCACTATCGCTGATCTGTCGGTGGCAACCAATGCCAAGCAGATAAAGACGGGTTCGCTGTCGCGTTCGGATCGAGTCGCCAAGTACAACCAGTTATTGCGCATCGAAGAATACCTGGGTGATCGCGCTGTCTATCCCGGCGCATCAGCCTTCAATCAGGTGCTGTAGTTACCAACACGCACCGGATTGATTCATGAAGTTACTTGTTGCCGTGTTGGTGGTTTTGCTGTTCATGTTGCAATATCGCCTATGGTTTGGTGCCGGTAGCATTCAGGAGGTCTCGCGTCTGCGCAATGAGGCAACCATGAGTCGAGCCGAGCTGATCCGTCTCAATACGCGTAACAAGGCTCTGGCTGCTGAGGTTGCCGATCTCAAGCGTGGACTCGATGCCATAGAAGAGAGAGCACGGGCGGATCTTGGCATGATCAATCAGGGTGAAACTTTCTACCAGTTTGTTCTGGAAGCTGGCAGTAACGCGGCTCGCAGCGACGATGAAACCGGAGACAAGGAGTAGTGAGCGATCCTGTTGAGTCATCGAGTGTCAGTGCACTGGATACGCCATTGTGGGTGATAGTGCCTGCGGCGGGCAGTGGTCAGCGGCTGGGTGGTGAACTTGCCAAACAATACCGGTTGCTCGATGGTGTCAGTATGCTGGAACGTACTATCGAGGGTGTGCTCGGGATACCCGGCTTCGCCGGTATGGTGGTTGTGCTTGCACCTGACGATACGCATTGGCCCGCTGGCTTGTATGAGGCGGATTCGAGGATTCATACCACCACCGGTGGCAAGAGTCGTGCGGATTCCGTGTTGGCGGGCATTGACTACGTTCTCCAGCAGACACCAGCAGACACCTGGCTGATGGTGCATGATGCAGCCCGGCCTCTGGTAGATGTTCGCGATATTCAACGACTGATAAACGTTGTTTACAATAGCGCGAGCATAGGCGGGCTGCTGGCGACGCCGGTGCACGATACGCTGAAAAAGGCCGATGAGTATGCCGGTGTCATGCAGAGCATTGACAGGAGTGATTTATGGCAGGCACAGACTCCGCAAATGTTTCGTGCCGGAGATCTGCACGATGCTCTGGTGCAGGCGATGAATAACGATGCGTCAACCATTACTGATGAGGCATCTGCGATGGAGCTTGCAGGTCATCAACCGCAACTGGTGGAAGCCCTGCGGCCAAATTTCAAGATCACGCGCCCTGTGGATTGGGAGATGGCAGTGGCCTTGTTGCAAATGCGCCGTCAATTAGCAGAAGAGTCCCTCGAATGAGAATAGGCAACGGTTACGATGTGCATGCGTTTACCGACGGTGATCATCTTATGATAGGTGGTGTGCGCATACCTCATAGCAAGGCATTTCTGGCTCACTCGGATGGCGACGTCCTGTTACACGCTATCAGCGATGCCTTGCTGGGTGCTGCTGCTCTGGGCGATATCGGCAGGCATTTTCCCGATACCGACCCACAATATAAAGGTGCTGACAGTCGTGAGCTGTTACGCCAGGTGGTGGCACAGCTAACCCGCGACAATCTGCGCTGTATCAGTGTCGATGCCACGATTATTGCGCAGCAGCCTAAAATGGGTCCACATGTCGCGGCCATGTGTGCTGTGCTTGCGGCTGATCTCAACCTTGATATTGCACGCATAAATGTCAAGGCGACGACTACTGAGAGACTGGGTTTCTGTGGTCGTGAAGAAGGCATAGCTGCAATGGCATCGGTACTGCTTGAAGAACATCTCCCGTTAACCTGACAGTGAACCATTCATCATGACAAGTCTTGCAATTATTGGTGGTACGGGTCTGACACAGATGGAAGGTCTTGTTGTCACTCGACGAGAGATGGTCAAGACGCCCTACGGGGCACCATCGTGCCCCATTATCTTTGGTGAGATGGAGGGACAGGAGGTTGCCTTTCTGCCCCGACACGGTAGTACGCACCGGATTCCGCCGCATCGGGTTAATTACTGTGCCAATATCTGGGCACTGAATTATGTCGGTATCAAGCACATCATTGCAGTAGGTGCTGTAGGGGGAATCGATGCTGCCTGCACGGTCAGTACCCTGGTTATTCCGGACCAGATAATCGATTACACGCATGGTCGGGAAAGCACGTTTTTCGATGGCGGTGAGGATCCAGTTGAACACATCGATTTCAGCTATCCCTATGACGATACCTTGCGACAGGCACTGATCAGCGGTGCGAAGTCTACAGACGATATCAATGTGGTGGATTCTGGAACCTACGGTGTCACTCAAGGCCCGAGACTGGAGACCGTTGCAGAAATCGGACGTATGGCGCGCGATGGATGCACCATCGTCGGCATGACAGGAATGCCTGAAGCCTCTCTGGCTGCCGAGCTGCAGATTGCCTATGCGTGCATGGCGGTGGTGGTCAATCCTGCCGCAGGTACGGACAACCAGCCCATTGATACCAGCTTGTTGCCCGCTGCTATATCTGGCGCAATGCAAAAGGCTCGCGAAGTGTTATCGACCACCTTGCGCTCTCCGGCTATTCGCGGCTAGGAGCCTGCGCGGCCTCCAGCCGCGCAGGCTCCTAGCCTCAAGTCCCGCAAAAAGTCCGGGTAACTTCCTCTTCTGGCTCCGGAGCTAACGCATAGGCAGTGTTGCGGTGTTTGGTATCAAAGGGACATGTCACTACATCGAGCATAGTGTGAAAATCGCTGTAGTCTTCTTCTTCGACCGCGCGTTTTATGAATGCCTCTACAAGATGGTTGCGCGGGATGACGGTTGGATTTACCCGTTGCATGCGCACTCTGCTCTGTTGTTGCTTTTCAACATCGTTGTCAAGACGCTGTTGCCAACGAAGATGCCATTCGTGCAAGGCTCCACCTGCAGCGAAGGGTGAGGTGGCATCATGAAAACCAAGCTGGGTAAAGGTTATCGTGAAGTCCAGTTGTTGGCTTTCCATCTGCTGCAGAAGATGTGTAGCTAATGCCAGATCATCTTCGTTCTCATCATCCAGACCTAGCTTGGCGCGCATGCGCTGCAGGTAGTGGTTAATGAAAATATCATCAAAACGGTTAATGGCATCTTGAGCGATCGCCACTGCTTTTTCCTCGTCCTGATGCAGGTAAGGCAACAGACATTGCGCCAGATTTACCAGATTCCATTGTGCGATACGAGGTTGATTCTGATACGCGTAGCGAGCACCGCGATCGATTGAACTGAATACCTTGTCGGCACTGTAGGTGTCCATGAAAGCACAGGGGCCATAATCTATCGTATGACCACTCACCGAACAATTGTCGGTGTTCATCACGCCATGAATGAAGCCGATGGATTGCCAGTGAGCAACCAGCGCAGCCTGGCGATCGATCACAGCTTCGAGTAAGGCCAATGCCTTGTTTTCAGCGGGGAGAAGGTGTGGGTATTGTCGGGCAAGCACATGATCGATCAGCGCCTGCAGTGCTTCATCGTTGCCTCTGGATGCAAGAAATTGAAACGTACCCACACGCACATGACTACGGGCGACGCGCGTAACGATTGCACCCGGCAATGGGCCAGTGTCGCGCAGTACCTGTTCTCCTGTGCTAACAGCTGCCAGAGCTCGCGTAGTGGGAACACCGAGTGCTGCCATGGCTTCACTGACGAGATACTCACGCAAAACGGGCCCTAGCCAGTTACGACCGTCTCCACCGCGTGAAAACGGTGTTCGTCCAGCACCTTTAAGTTGCACATCGAAGTGCTGATTATGACTATCAGAAACCTCGCCAAGCAAGATGGCACGACCATCGCCCAACTGCGGTACCCAGTTACCGAATTGATGTCCGGCGTAGGCCATGGCCAGGGTTCTTGAGCTATCCGGCACAGTGTTGCCGGATAGCATGTTAACGCCTTGTTCGCTGGCGAGCCAATGTGGGTCCAGACCCAATTGAACAGCCAGCGATTCGTTCAGCGAGATCAAGGCTGGTGATCTGACTGGCGTTGGATCTACCCTTTCAAAGCAAGCGGCGGGCAATTGCGAGTAGGTGTTGTTGAAAGTAATCATGAATAATCACGGAACAGGCAGCGATGCGGGGCGTGGACGAGACCTTGTCCAACCCCCCGTATTAACAATGCGGTTGTTAAACGGCAGGACTACAATTGTCTGGCATGATGCCGCAGATGGTCCTCAATAACGCTGGCAATAAACCAGTAAGAGTGATCATAGCCCTCCTGCATTCGGTACTCCAGCGATTGCCCGGACGTCTTGCAGGCGTCGATAAATAGCTGTGGCGTAAGCTGCTCTTCCAGGAACTGATCGCTGGTCCCGGTATCGACCAGTATTGGCGCTTTGCTTGGTGAGTTGGCAACCAGTTCGCAAGCATCATGTCTGGACCACAGCGCGTTATCGTCGCCCAGATAGGAGCTGAACGCCTTTTTGCCCCAGGGTACCTGCGTGGGCGCAACAATCGGTGATAGTGCTGAAACGCTCTGGTAGGTGTCAGGGTATTTCAGATGCAGTGTAAGGGCGCCGTGTCCGCCCATAGAATGACCCATGATGCCCTGACGTGCGGGGTCGGCCGGAAACTCTGAAAGCACTAGAGAGTTCAGTTCGCTGACAATATACGTTTCCATCTGAAAGTGCTCAGCCCAGGGTAGCTCGGTCGAATTTACGTAAAACCCTGCGCCCTGACCCAGATCGTAGGCTTCATCGTTGGCCACGGTATCGCCTCTTGGGCTGGTGTCCGGGGCAATAACCATGACGCCAAGTTCTGCGGCGATTCTTTGCAGACCCGACTTCTCCATAACGTTTGACCAATTGCAGGTCAATCCTGAAAGGTACCAGATGACAGGCACCTTGGCGGTTTCAGCTTTTTTGGGTGTATACACGGCAAACTGCATCGGACAACGGCAGGCCAGACTGGTGTGTTCGTGCACCGATAGCGTGCCACCAAAACTTGTCCACGACGAAATGGTATTCATGAGTTTGCTCTTGTCAATTTTGCGAATTTATTGTTTTGCAGCACGGGCGACTCCCGACACCAGTGATAAGCAGTATTCTTATGCTGCGGTTTGCTCAATAATAGCCGGTGAGAGCGCTGGTGGATAGTCCGGACTTTGCACGGTGTCTGTATGAGAGCATTGCCGAAATTTCTGCCAACGCGGACTTTGAGTAAACTATGGAACTCGCCTGCGCATGTAGCGCCCGACATTGAGAAGCACTGGAAATGAAGCAGATCGGAATAGGAATCGTTGGTGCGGGTTACATGGGAAAGCTGCATGCAGTGGCCATGCACAGCGTGGGTGCGGTGTTTGATACCCCGTTGCGACCCGTTTGTGAACTGCTCTGCGCCACGACCGACGCTGGCGCATCCGACAAGGCCCGAGCCCTTGGCTTCAAACGCTCCACCTCCAGTTGGCAGACGCTGGTCAACGATCCGGCAGTGGAAGCAGTCGTGATCGCATCCCCGCAATCTACCCATAAGGAGATTGCGCTAGCCGCACTGGCCAAGGGCAAGCCGGTGTTGTGTGAGAAACCGATGGGTGCAAATCCCGCCGAGAGTCTGGCGATGGCCGAAGCTGCTGACACAGCAGGTGTTGTCAATATGGTGGGTTTTAACTACATCCGTACTCCGGCAACGCAATACGCGCGTCGGCTGATCAAGGAAGGTGTGATTGGCGACCTTAGCTGGTTTCGGGGTGAACACACGGAAGATTTTTACGCCGATCCACAAGCCCGGGCTTCGTGGCGTACTCGAGGCAAGGCCAATGGCACGCTCGGTGACCTTTCTTCGCATATGATCAATGCCGCCCTGGCGCTGGCTGGCCCCATTGAATCTTTGTGTGCCGATGTAGACACGGTTTTTAGCGAGCGCCCCACTGCAGATGGAAAGCGCGAAGCGGTAACCAACGATGATCATGCGCAATGCCTGTGCCGATTCGGTTCCGGAGTAATGGGTCATTTGTATTTCAGTCGGGTGAGCAGTGGGCGCAAGATGGGCTATGCCTACGAGGTGGTAGGCAGTAAAGGGGCTATCCGTTTCGATCAGGAAGACCAGAATGCCTTGTGGTTGTACAAGATGGAAGGCCCTGACGCCGAACGTGGTTTTCGCAAGATACTGACCGGGCCTGCGCATCCGGATTACATCAACTTCTGTCTGGGGCCCGGGCATGGCACCGGCTATCAGGACCAGCTGATTATTGAGGCTCGTGATTTTCTGGCTGCTATCCATGACGGTCAATCACGATGGCCGACGTTCAGGGATGGACATGAAGTTAACCGGGTCATTCAGGCGATCTGGACATCCCACGATTCAAAATCATGGACCAACGTGTAGAGAATCCGTTTGCATGAGCGCAAGAAAGAGAGACAAGGACCTACCGGTCTGGTTGGTCGGCTCCGATATCGACGCCGAACTTGAACGCTTGCAGGCTCAGCGCGCGATGCATACGGCACGCGACAGTGTTCCGCATGCCAGTGACATCGTGCATCAGATTCCGGTTTACCAGGGTACAAGCGTTCGCAAGATTGCCCGGCTTGGTGAGAGTCAATCGAGTGTTGTAAAGAGCCTGCAACAAGAGTGGGCAAGGGTACTTCTGGACGGTGCAGGTGCGCTGGTTATCAGAAACGCTGTCGATGATCTGGCTATGCTGGATGAGGTGACTGTCGAACTTCAGGCAATTCTCGAAGAAGAATCCCAAGGGCATCCCGTGGCTGATCACTTTGCCGCGGCCGGTTCCAACTCACGCATCTGGAATGCGCACGAGAAGCTATGCATGCGAGCCCCTGAATTGTTTGCGCGCTATAACGCCAACGACGCGCTGGCGCTGGTGTGTCGCGCATGGCTGGGGCCTGCCTACCAGATCACGGCCCAAGTCAATATCGTGCATCCGGGTGGGCGCGCACAGTCGTGTCATCGTGATTATCACATGGGATTTCAGGATAGCACCGTGCTTGGTGAGTATCCGGCGCACGTCCATGCGCTGTCGCCCTTGTTGACCCTGCAAGGGGGGATAGCGCATTCACAGGTACCGCTCGAGACCGGCCCTACCCAGTTATTACCTTTCTCGCAGAAGCTTGTGTCTGGTTACATGAGCGTCAAGGACTTGCGGATTCAGGAACATTTCGAGCAGCATTATGTCCAGTTGGCGCTGGACAAAGGTGACATGTTGTTCTTCAATCCCGCCCTGTTTCACGCGGCGGGTGACAACGACACCGCGGATCAGCATCGTTTCGTCAACTTGTTGCAGGTTGGGTCAGCCTATGGTCGAACCCTGGAGATTCTCGATCGTGCGCGCATGTCTGTGGCGCTTTATCCTGCGCTCCAGTCAATGCAAAAGGCCGGCACGTTGCCAGCACGCGGAATTGTGCAGGCTGTTGAGGCCTGTGCGGAAGGCTATGCGTTTCCGGCCAGTCTGGATCTTGAGCCACCGGTGAATGGACTCGCGCCTGCCTCTGCCCAGGCGGTGATGCTGAATGCGCTGTATGAAGGATTATCTGCCGACGACTTTACCTCCCTTGTCCATGAGCATCAGGCTTTGAAACGCTCCTGTTGAGTCCGGGTTTTTTGCCCACGTTTGCCTCATCCAACCGACGGGTTCTGTGGTAAATGACATACCCATAGCGAATTTTCTATACAGCAACGCTGTTTTTCATCGCACTCGCACCCATAATGCCGCATGCTCAATGATCTGAACACACATCGCAGTCTCGTCATCGCTCCCATGATGGAATTGACGGATCGGCATTATCGGTATCTGGCAAGACTCCTGACCCGACATACATTGCTCTACACCGAGATGTTGACAAGCGCTGCAATTATTCATGGTGATCGTGAGTACCTGTTGGGCAAGCACCAGGATGAAGGGCCAGTGGTGTTGCAGCTTGGTGGCTCGGATCCTGAGCAGATGGCGGCGGCTGCACAGGTCGGAGAGCAGTGGGGCTATCAGGAAATCAACATGAATGTTGGTTGCCCTAGCGATCGAGTCAAGGCGGGTCGATTTGGAGCCTGTCTCATGGCTGAACCCGAACTTGTTAGAGATACGGTCAGCGCCATGATCGACAAAGTCGCTATCCCGGTCACCGTCAAATGCCGGCTGGGTATTGACCGCGATGACAGCTATGAGGCTCTAGAGCAGTTTGTTGGTACCGTGTCAGATAGCGGCTGCCAGTTTTTCACCGTGCATGCCAGAAAGGCCTGGCTGGATGGTTTGAGTCCGAAAGAGAATCGTTCGATTCCGCCGCTTCGATATGACTACGTATACCGACTTAAGCGGGAGTTTCCGCAGCTGCACATCAGCATCAACGGCGGTATCGAATCAATCGATGACGCGCTGGAGCATTTGCAGCATGTCGATGGTGTCATGATTGGCCGCGCCGCTTACTACCATCCGGCCATACTGGCTGAGGCGGATTCGCGTTTGTTCTCTGAGCTGCCAGATGGCTACACACACAAGGCTGACTTCCGCACCTTGTGTGAGGTTGCCCGAGCCTACGCACATTACATGCAAGGCTGGATGGATAAGGGTGTGAGGCTCAGTGCCATGAGTCGCCATCTTGTTGCCTTGTTTCAGCAAGTGCCGGGAGCGCGACTCTGGCGCCGACATATCAGTGAACACGCGAGCAAATCACCGGACGCTATTACCTTGATTGATGAGGCATTGAATTACTTGATAGTTGAAGCTCAGCAAGCGCGGCGTAGCGCCTGATGCATGGCCGCGTAGAGGCGCCTCACAGCAATCGGCGTGATTTTGAAAATCTGAAAAAACTCACGAGCTATCTCTGGGAATACAAGGGTCGTGTACTGCTTGCGCTAGCCTGTCTGATGGCGAGCAAGTTCGCCATTGTCGCGGTACCGCTGTTGCTCAAGGAGATCGTCAACGCACTGGATACAGACAATACGTCTGATCTCACGCAGACAACGGCCGACACTGGGTCCTTGCTCGATGCCTTTACAGGCAACGATGTCATGCTGGTTGGCCTTGGCCTGGTGGCGGCCTATGGCCTTTTGCGACTGGCAAGCTCATTGTTCAAGGAATTACGTGATGCCTTGTTCGCACGCGTACGGTATCGGGCGATGCACAAACTGTCTACAGAGGTTCTTACCCATCTGCATGATCTGTCCTTGTCATTTCATTTAGAGCGACACACGGGCAGTATTTCCAAAGATCTGTCACGTGGAACCAATAGCCTGAGTTCCATTGTCAACTTGCTGGTTTTTAACATTGTTCCCACGGCTGCGGAATTCTTGTTGGTTGCCGCCATATTGTTTGGTGGATACGGCTGGCAATACACGGTCGTAGTAGTGCTCACCGTGGTTATCTATATTGCGTTTACGTTCATTTTTTCGGGTTGGCGAATGCAGTTCCGGCATGAGATGAACCGATTGGATTCTCTTTCCAATGGTCGAGCAGTCGATAGCCTGCTTAACTATGAAACAGTCAAGTATTTCAATAATGAGCGGCGGGAAATACGCGCTTACGATGATCATATGGTTGGCTGGGCTGATGCGGGTGTTCGCAGCCAGATCACCATGTCTACGCTTAATTTTGGTCAGGCAGCCATCGTTGCGATTGGTGTTACCTTGATTATGATGCTGGCAACACGGGATGTGGCAAGCGGGGTCATCACGCTGGGTGATATCGTATTGATTAACGCTCTGATGCTACAGTTATTTGTGCCTCTGAACGTGCTGGGTGTCGTGTATCGAGGGCTGCAGTACGCGTTGGCTGATATGGATCTGGTTCTCAAGCTGCTGGAGCGGGAGCCGCAGATTCAGGACAAGCCAAAAGCCGTAACGCTTGACGTCAAGGAGGCGCGCATTGAGTTCAAGGACGTACATTTTGCTTACCTGGCCGAACGGCCGATCCTCAAGGGTCTGAACTTCACGGTTGAGCCGGGGAGTAAGGTTGCGGTTGTCGGGCCATCCGGTGCAGGTAAATCAACTTTGTCGCGTTTGCTGTTCCGGTTCTATGATGTAGACCAGGGACAGGTTTTGATTGATGGCGTGGACGTGCGTGATTGCACGCAGGCAAGCTTACGGGAAGCATTAGGCGTGGTCCCCCAGGATACCGTCATGTTTAATGACACTATCCGATATAACCTTGCGTACGCGAATCCGGAAGCCGATGATGATCTGGTACACGAGGCCGCGCGTCGTGCCAATCTTGACACATTCATTGCGCAGTTACCTCAAGGTTATGAGACCGTTGTTGGTGAGCGTGGCCTGAAGTTGTCAGGTGGTGAAAAACAGCGCATGGCAATTGCGCGAGTTGTCCTGAAAAACCCACCCATTATTGTCTTTGATGAAGCGACTTCGAGTCTGGATACCCGCAGCGAGCAGGCGATTCTGGAAGGCATGAACGCTGTGGCCAAACGCGCCACTTCACTGGTTATCGCGCACAGGCTGTCAACCATTGTAGATGCTGATCAGATACTGGTACTGGATGCGGGGGAAATCGTGGAACGTGGAACCCACGAGACACTGCTGGAAAATGGTGGCTTATATGCTGATCTCTGGCAGATGCAGTTGGGCAGTGATGTCCTTGAAGGCGAGGAGGGAAGTTCGCCTCGACTTTTATAAGTAAGCATTGGTGTGGGTTGCCGAGGTTTGATTGGGTCGCTACATAGTCCTTGCCTAAAAATACGGCACGGCCAAATTACTGTAAGTAGTACATAAGGTTTTTTGTTAGCCGATAGTTTCTGTCCCGGCAGTGACAAAGCGCTTGCGTTAAAGACCTATGAAATACATGAAAAAATTAGCAGAGACACTGGCAGTAGCTTCATTGCTCGTTATTGCAATTGCCCCTGCTGCTGCGGCAAAGGATATAAAACTTGGACACCTAACCTATCATTCGGGTCAGTATGCCGGGTTCGGACCGTTCTTCGATGGTGTTACTGAGTTTGTCGTGGATGAAATCAACCAGACGCCACCTCTTGGCCGACGGGTAACCGCAATTCATGAAGATTCAGGCACTGTGGGGGAGTGGCGTGCGGTAAAAAAGCTTCTCGACAAGCATCAGGCCGATATCGTGTTAAACGTTTCCCATCAGTACGAGACGTACCGAAACAAGTTGCTCAAACGCATTGCATTTCTGAAAAAACCTCTTATTCCCTCTGTACACGGCGGATCGATAGACGCAGCTTTTGGGGGAATTGCCGAAGAGCCATTGTTTAGAGGGTCACCAATGGATTCGGCGCAGAGTGCTGCGGCCATGCTGCATATCAAAAATTCGGGAAAAAAAACGGTCGTTCTGGTGGCTAATAACCTTAAAGGCCACCTGCTGCAAATGAAGGCTGCGCAACGATCTGCCGAACGCCTGGGACTCACCGTACTTGGTTCTCTGGTCTTTCAGCCCAACTGGACTGACTATTCCAGCGTTGTGTCGCAAGTGGCTTTGAAAAAACCTGATGCCGTAGCCGTGTTCTCAACCCCGAGTAACGGTGGCATCTTTGTGAAGAATGCGGCTAATGCCGGACACTCCTGGTTTCTGGTAGGAACGAGCGAGTGGCAAGAGCGGGATTTCCGGAACAAAGCGACGATGGAGGCTATTCAGCAACATCAGTCGGTATTGTTATCGGCCTATGCCAACGACGATAGTCCAGCGTGGCAACACTATAAAACCGCGGCAGAAGCGTCAGAGCAGATTGATGTCATTGGCGATGTCAGTAACTCTTACGCTCTGCAATATTATGACTTACTGGTAGCAAGCGCGCTGGCTATTGAAAAGGCAGGAAGTCTGGAGTCTTCAAAATGGTCAAAGGCCATGTATGAGGTGACAGGAGGTGATGGCATGGTTGTATACAACTACTCCGATGGAATCAACGCCATTAGAGCGGGTAAGGAAATTAACTACGACGGGGTTACCGGCTCGATGGAATTTACAGAAACGGGTGTCGTTGCTGGTCTTTTCGGAATATTCAGGTGGACTGACAGAGATATGATCGAGCAAGTGGCTATAGCCGATGGCGATGTTGTCGCAGATCTGGATCAAAACTGACTCGAATTGGGACTGCTCTCGCGACAGGATTTTCAACCGCGCAGACTCCTGGCCCGGAAAATTCAGGTTAATCAGAGTTAATGACGTATTCACTTTTTGGATCAGGTGGCTAAAAAGAGCTGACACTTGACGACTCGAAACGACTTGATACCTATGAAAAAACTATTACAGCTCGGTATTACCCAGAAGCTTTTACTGTCATTTGGTCTCGTGGTCGGGACGACCTTGCTGGCGACTGTGATTGCGGTCAGGTCTTATGGAGTATTTTCAGATTCCTTGTCAGAAATTACAAGCGTTAGCGTTCCGATAATGTCTGATTCCATGGCCACTACCCAGCTTGCTGTGGAGTTTAGCGCAGCCATACCGCTGCTGACATCTGCAAATGATCAGCAGGATAGAGTTGAAAGGTACGACACACTGGTCTCCATTGCCTCTCGTCTCGAAGAGCAGATTATGAAGGCAGACAATCTGGCCGGGAATTCTTCCTCGACTGAGAGTGTCATAGGTGACATAAGCTTTGTGAAAGAGCACCTGCAAACATTGAACACAGCGGTAGATGCACGAATTGATGCACGGGAAATGACCTGGAATCTTATGGGGGAGATAAACCTCATCCAGTCTTCAGTGAACAATGAACTTCTGGCAATTGCGACAAAGAGTACGCTTGATTTTGAAAATCTGACCAAAACCAAATTTGAAGAAAACCGCGAATTGCTGGATTCCTTGCTGGAAGATCGAATCAGACAGTTAGTGAATGCACTCAGCTTGCAAAACGCTGTGTTAAACGCAGCGATGCTGGTCGCCATGAATCAGTCGGAAGGGCTAGAAGCTGCCACTAAAGCCGTGTCAGGTTATCGTACGCAATTATTGCCGTATCACGTTGAAGACGTTGAACAGCTTGACAAGGAACTCAATGAGTTTATCTCACTGGTGAATGCTGTAGTGGCATCTTCAAAGCCTGCAACCGATGGCTTGGGTAGGCTGCCTGCCAATGAGCGTCAGCGCCGACAGGTTCAGGTACAAACTATCAGTAAACGGATTATCAGTGCCTTGTCTCCAGCTATCGACACCTGGAAATTTCTTACCATGCTGGACGGTGATGAACTGAAAGTCCTGACTGACGAGTCGTTACCCCTGTTTATACAATCTGGCATTTCGCAACTGACCGCCTTGTTGGAACTACGGGCAGAATTGAATACAGTCTCCGGCACGCTGGGACAGGCTCTGATGGTTGGAAATCTGCCTGGCCTAACTCCTTTGATGGAACAATATCAGTTATCGGAAAACAGAATTGGCAAAATTCTGCCACAGACGAGTAGCGTTCAGGGGATGTATGAGGTTTCTGATCAGATAAGCGATCTTTTTTCATTAGGTGATGTTGTTCAAGGGGTGTTTCACCATCGAATGCAAGAACTGACCAGTGAGCTGGCTATCGACGATTCCCGGAAAGCATTGGAACAGGATCAATCAGCTATCATTAACAAGCTTGTGAAACTGGTGTTCGACAATCGGGAAAACGTTGCGCAGGTGGGCCTTGATGCCTCAGAAAAAATCAGTTCGAGTCAGCTGCAATTGATTCTCGTATCGCTTGCCAGTGTTCTTACCACTGTTCTGGTTTTCTGGCTCCTTGTGTCAAGGAGTCTACTGCGGCGACTTCATCAGATAATCAATGCACTGAAATCTCTTGCAGTTGGTAAATACGATGTATCTGTATCCATAAACGGTAACGATGAACTTACCGAGCTGGCACAAACCATCGAAGTTTTCAGAAAAACCGGTATGGAAGCTCAACAGTTACACCAGCAAAAAGAACAACAGGCAGAGCAACTGCAACTGCAAAAACAGGAAAAGGAACGTTTTGAGAAAGAGCGGCTCGCTCAGAGTGAACGAGAAGATCGCCATGCGCATGAACAAGCCGAGATTGCCAGACAAAGAGCAGAATCGTTAGAACTTCAAGGTCGTGTGGATCGCTTGCTGGCTGCGGTTAATGCAGCAAGCAATGGTGATCTCAACCACCCCATAGATACAACGGGTGATGATCTACCCGGGCAAATGGGTAGAGCGCTGGACTCGCTGTTTGCAGAGATGCGCTCAAGCATGCAGAGCATTGACAACAATTCGGTTCAATTAAATCAAGCGTCTGACACACTGGCGTCGCTGTCCAGCAATATGAGCGAGCTATCCAGCGCAACGGCAGAAAACAGCCATGATGCTTCACAGGTCAGCGATACCGTAGATGCCAGTATTAATACCGTTGTCAGTACCACCGAGCAACTTAGTACGTCAATCAGGGAGATCGTGTTGAACACGACTGAGGCTGAATCTGTCGCATTGGAAGCTGTGGAGCTGGCACATTCAACGGATACAACGGTCCGTAAGTTGTCCGACAGTAGTGCGGGTATCAGTTCGGTTATCAAAGTCATAACATCGATTGCTGAACAAACCAACTTGCTTGCACTAAACGCCACCATCGAAGCAGCCCGTGCCGGTGAGGCTGGCAAAGGATTTGCGGTCGTGGCAGGAGAGGTCAAGGAGTTGGCAAAAGGCACTGCCGCTGCTACCGAGGAAATAGAATCCCGAATTCTCGACATCCAAACTGATACTGAATCTGCAGTCACGGCTATTCAATCCATCTACAAAATAGTGACACGTATCAGTGAAATTCAATCGCTGATATCTGTTGCAGTGAATGATCAGGAAAAATATACGCAAGATATCGGCAACTCGGTTACCCAGACGGCAAGCTCCAGTGAAACCATCTCCGCACTCATCAGGGAGGTGGCATCAAAAGCAAAAGCCGGACAGGAGACCTCGAACGATGTTAAGGCGGCCGCGCACGAACTTTCAGACATGGCGGCACAGCTACAGCAACTGGTGTCTCACTTTCGACCAAGCGAGCACAGTAGAACGGGCTCGGACCTGGCAGCATGAGAACGGGTGTCGGCCTGTGGTTGGCAGTAAGGCCTGTTTTACCTGATCAATTGCAGAAATTCGTTACGGGTATTGATGTCGGAGCGGAATCTGCCCAGCATCGCTGAGGTCGTCATCGACGAATTCTGCTTCTGGACACCACGCATCATCATGCACATGTGCTGGGATTCGACAATGACACCCACACCGAGACCATCAGTCACTTCCAGAACGGCGGTAGCGATTTGTTTGGTCAAGGATTCCTGAATTTGCAGACGTCTGGCGTACATGTCGACTATTCGGGCTATTTTGGACAGTCCAATGACTTTACCCCTTGGCAGGTAGGCAACATGACATTTGCCGATGAATGGCAACATGTGATGCTCACACAGAGAGTACAGCTCGATATCGCGAACTATCACCATCTCCTCACTATCAGACTCGAAAATAGCGCCGTTGACGACCTGTTCGAGCGTCTGGTTGTAGCCTTGCGTCAGGAACTGCATGGCCTTGGCTGCACGCTCCGGCGTGTCGCGTAGTCCGTCTCTGCTGATATCTTCTCCAATGGCTACGATAATGTCGTTGAAGGCTTTTTTCATGGTGTCCTTAGGTGCTTAAGAGAGGAACTGTTACGGGTATGACACGGCATCAGGGTGATGCAAGCTACGAGCGTTAGCGTTGCAATTTCGAAGGAAACTTGGCTAGGAGCCCACGCGGCCGGAGGCGGCGCAGACTCCTAGCCGACAAAAAATGCGCGGTATTACCACTTCTGGCCTGTTTATTTTCACCATACGCGTCCTGTATCGTAGAACTATAGCCGATTTGCCAATATCACAGCGGTTTGCAGGCGTCATGAACTTGTCGCCTTGCGTAATAGTGGCATTTTTAGAAAATAGGTAGACGGCATGACCAATGCTTGCTTTGGTTCGCTTGGGCGTGAAAATTCAGTTTTTTGGAGATTATATGGGCATCATTTTCTGGTTGGTTGTTCTGGCAATTGCCTTGTTCACGGTATCGAAAACACGGTTGAGTTTGCCGGTATCGACGGTTCTCGGCGCGGTCATTCTCTTTGTTGCTTCTGAGTTCGGGATGCTGTCGGGTATTCTTGGAACTGCGGCAGTTGGCGCATTCATTGTTATTGTGGTCTTGTTTAATGTGCGTCCGCTAAGGCATCGCTTCGTCAGCTTGCCGGTACTCAAGTACGTTCGTGCTGTCCTGCCACCGATGTCTGAAACAGAGCGAGCTGCCATAGATGCCGGGACTGTCTGGTGGGAGGCAGAGCTGTTTGGCGGTGCTCCGAAATGGGAAAAACTGATCAACTACCCTGAAGCCGTTCTCAACACAGAGGAGCAGGCTTTTCTTGAAGGTCCGGCGGAAAAACTGTGCGGCATGCTGGATGACTGGCAGATTACCTATGAGTTGAATGATCTACCACCGGATGTGTGGAAGTTCATCAAGGAAAAAGGATTTCTGGGTATGGTGATTCCTAAAGCGTATGGAGGCCTGGGATTTTCGGCGATGGCGCATTCTGAAGTTGTCAGCAAACTGGCAACGCGAAGCGTCACTGGGGCTGTCAGCGTGATGGTACCCAACTCTCTGGGGCCTGCGGAATTGCTCCTGCATTATGGTACGGAACAGCAAAAAGACTATTATCTGCCGAGACTGGCTGCGGGAAAGGAGCTGCCGTGTTTTGCCTTGACTGGTCCTTCTGCCGGATCTGACGCAGGGGCTATGCCCGATGTCGGTATCGTGTGCATGGGTGACTTTGAAGGCAGACAGGTTCTTGGGATGCGCGTGACCTGGGAAAAGCGTTACATCACGCTTGGACCGGTGGCCACCTTGCTCGGATTGGCTTTCAAGGCCTATGACCCTGACAAGCTTTTGGGCGATAACGAAGAACTCGGTATCACCTGTGCACTTATTCCCACTGATACTGCCGGGGTGGAGATTGGTCGTCGTCACTTTCCCTTAAATCAGGCATTCATGAACGGGCCGAATAGTGGCAACGATGTGTTCATTCCGATGGAATGGGTTATCGGTGGACAGCCGATGGTGGGCCAGGGCTGGCGCATGCTAATGGAATCACTATCAGTAGGTCGAGGTATTTCGCTACCAAGCAACGGTGTCGCTTCCGGCAAGGTCACCGCCAGATTTGTGGGTGCCTACGCGCGTGTGCGAAAACAATTCAATTTGCCTATTGGCAAGTTTGAAGGCATTGAAGAGGTATTGGGAAGAATTGCCGGTTTAACGTACACCATGGATGCGGGGCGTCGGTTGACCTGTGCCGCGCTTGACCAGGGAGAGAAACCTTCGGTTGTATCTGCAATCCTGAAGTACTACAACACCGAGAATATGCGCCTGGTGGTCAACGATGGTATGGATATCATCGGCGGCAAGGGTATCTGTATGGGACCTGGCAATTTTCTTGGCCGGCCCTATCAGGCGATTCCGGTTGGAATAACAGTAGAAGGCGCCAACATCCTCACGCGCAGCCTGATAATCTTCGGGCAGGGCGCTATTCGTTGTCACCCATGGTTGATGGACGAAATTACTGCAGCGTCACTTCCCAACAAACAGGAGGCTCTGGAAAGCTTTGACGAGGCCCTGATGGGGCACGTGGGTTATGCCATACAGAACGGTGCACGCTCACTGTTTCACGGTCTAACCAAAGGCACGTTTGCTGACTCGCCTATCATCGGGCCTAACGCAAAGTACTACCGGCGTTTATCCCGTATGAGTGCGGCTTACTCCTTTCTTGCAGACTTCGCCATGTTGTTTCTCGGAGGAGGACTCAAACGCAAGGAAATGCTGTCAGGACGTTTCGCTGACGGTCTGATGCACATGTACATGGCGTCAGCAGTTCTCAAGCGTTTTGAAGATACCGGGCGACCTGATGCAGATCGGCCATTAATGGAATGGTCGGTAAGGCACTCCTTGTTTGAAACTCAGGTAGCGCTTGATCAAATTCTCAGGAACTTTCCTAACACCCCCATCGGCCTTGTGTTGCGTGGCATAGTTTTTCCATTGGGGCGTCGTTACAGAACACCTAATGACAAACTGACTCAAGCCTGCGCGCGGATACTGCTCGGTGTGTCTGAAGCCAGAGACCGACTGACTGAGGGTGTTCATCTGAGCAACAATCCGGAAGATCCAACAGGCAGTATTGAGTATGCATTGCAGCGTGTTCTGGATGCAGAGCCTGCTGAACGCAAGCTCAAGGACACTCGCCGCGAGCTGCCATACGGGATGGACTACGCCACCTGGTTACAGCAACTGACCGCTGAAAACGTCATCAACCGTGACGAGGCAGAACTGCTGCTCAGTGCTGCCGAGGCGACAAGACGAGTTGTCATGGTCGATGATTTTCCCAATGAGATGCTTCAATCGGGAAGCCTTTCGCAACGTCCTGACTCAGCGTCAGTCAATCAAGCGTTGAAGGACACTTGAGGGATGAGATGCAGCAGCAATGTTGTTTTCGATAAATTACTTCTTTATTGAGCCAGCATTGCCTGCTTCAGTGACTTCTGGGCAGGTGCCTCAGAAAGCCAGATGCCGAATAGCGCTTGCTTGAAGGCAAGGCCGTCAATGGTCGCCAGAGTCTCTTCACCCGTTATGACGCGAGTCCCCGTCTGTGGGGAATAGGCGATCCGGTAGACATGGCCAGGCTTTATCGCAACGTTCAGCGCTTCAATCATGGTCGTTATCTCGCTTTGAACAGGCGCGGTGTTGCCACCGGTAGACTTGTCAAAACCTTCGTTCAGTGCATCAATTAGCTTGTCCCTCGTAAGCAAGTCCGACAGGATGTTTAGCTGAATCAGCATCGGCGAATCAGCCTGAACAATGGCATTGCCATCTGCACCTTTTAGTGTGTTATCCACGTAGAGACTGCCAACATAAAGCTTGAAAAACAGCTTCTTGCGTATCCCGGCGCCATTAAGAGCAAGTTCTACCCCGTCAACGTTCAGGGATTGATCAAGACTGACACCTGCCAGCGTAGTGTCTTGAGCTACGCCGGGTGTGGCAAAGACCAATAGAATTGCGACGAGTAAAAAACGGAACATGGGAGTGTGCCTGATTGCGAAATAAGTTGGACTGTTTCGAGCGCAAATGCAGTCCGCGTCTAACCCGAACTATTCGTTAAACGCACAATCCTTTTCGGAAGGGTCGAGTGATTTCATGAATAATCCGGGCGGGCCGGGGACTGCGTTACCTTACTCGGCGTCTTGTATGAAGCCTGCTGTGTTGTCCACGGGAAGCGTTGCACCGAGATTGTTTGCGAAACCGGCCGTTTGACTCTGCATTTCTGTCGTGATCGCAATGGCCTCTGCACTTGGCGGTTCGTTCTCCACTTCGCCAGGCATTGGTCGCAGAAGAGAACTGTGGTCGCCGGAGGTGAATCTGACTGCTGCATTGCTATCCATTACCGTGGTGTCTACGGAAGGCAGGTTCAGCAGCGAAATAAGCGGCTCCGTCCCTGATAAGGGAGCCAAGGCCACTCGATTGGGAATGACCGCATCGTCGATGACTTCTATCAGGTGTATTCGCGTATTGCTCTGTGCGGCTACGGTTCCGGCATGATTGACCGGATCGCCAGAGTCGATCAGGGTTTGAGCAACAGTGAGAAACTGCAGGTATTCGCTGGAACCTGTCTCCACGCCATTTGCGGCAAGGCTTCCGTTTATAACCGGACCAAATCGCGTGGAATTAGCCAATAATTGAGCGATACCGCCACCTGGCATACCCAGTGTCGCTGCCTGATAGCTGTTGTCAAACGCAAGCATGGTAGTACCGACGATGGCGCCCAGTGAATGTCCGACGAAACTCAAATTATTTGGATCAAACTGGATGCCTTCAGCGCGCGGTGCAAGCACGTTGGCAGTAAGCACAAACAAATCGGCAACTGACTGACGCAAGTTATCTCGTGTGTTGGCCAGATTGGCTATATTGTAAAAGTGTGTTCCTGAGGGGTCAGCGACGCCGTCAGGTCCCGGGGTTATCACGCCTGTGTCCGGATCGACTGCGGACACGTCAATGCCAAATGACCTTTCGGTGGTTCCCAGCAACGCATTGGCTGCCAGCAGTCCGGCTGTTGCCTCGGTTGGCTCTGTCAAACCATGCATGGGCAGATCAATGGCAATCACAACGCGACCTGCACGAGCCATCGAATCAGCGATGCCCAGCATGTTTGTTCGATTTCCGGTAATACCGTGCATAAAAACAGTAATGGGCCAGCCGGTGTCCGGCATCTGTCCACCGCTGGGTGAATTGGTATTTGGCACAGACATGAGAACCGGAACCCGGACAAGGGCCGTTTGTTCCGGGGTGTAGTCGGGGATGCCATTGACATCGGTTGCACCGGGAACATTGTCAGCCGCATTTTTCCAGAATCCACCAAGCGCAGGCAGCGGATTATTATCGTCGCCGACAGCGCTCTGGTAGTAGGGCAAATCCAGTGATCCGACGTATAAATCAGCCAGCCCAAGTGGGCTGGCGGCTACCTCGCCGTTTACAGGATTAGCAGCGGGTGTCACAAACAGCGCTGTAGGATTGCTAATGTCCTTGACAGCCTGAAGTACCTCGCGAGTAGATTGTGTAGAGAAGACCCAGGTGAGAACAACGTCTTTATCTGGCTCGATCTGGTTGCTCAGGACTGCCGAATGAGATCCGACTACGGTTCGCAGGGCCTCAAGAGCTGCCAGGTTTTCTACCGCTGCTACGGCTGCCGGTGAATCAACACCCTCGAGTGCTTCATTGCCAAAAGCTGTATCGCCTTGCAAGGCGTTGTATAAAAAGCTCTTTTGCAACGCGTTGCCATCAACGTCCGTTATGCCGTTGGTCAACACGACCATGTAGCTGGTAGAAGGTTTTAACGGTTGAAGAGGAGAAATGACAAGCTGATTGTTGATTTCAGAGACGTTCAGCCTGCTCGCGCTGGCCAGTTCGTCAATGCTGTCAGTGACGATGCCGGTAACGACTGATTTTGCCCCCGCTCTTTGCTGAGGCGTTGGACTAGCGACGGGTGGCTCAAGGGTGGTCACCTCAAATACATGAATGTTTTCGCCAAGAATCAGCGAACCTTGGTCAAGCGGTTCGGATACCGCCGTGATAATCGGGGAAATGGTCGAAAACCCATCCTGTTGATTGAGCGCAACCTGCGGGTTGGCCAGGGTTTGATCAGCAGACTCGGCAATGGGGATGTTCAGTGTTCCGTCTTCGCTGTTCACGAAGAGCAGATTATTGGGAAAAGGAACGGCACCGGTTGATGGATTAAAGATAGCCTCCGGACTGCTGGCGGCGACATTGGCAGCCACGGCGGCTTCGTTACTGGCCTCGAAGTCATGGCTGGAATCGCTGCTGCAGCCGGCGATCAATAATACAAGCGCGGGAGCTACAAGCCATGAACGTACTGGTCTGATTATGCTTTGCATGTGCTTGCTCTCAGTTGAAGTCATAGTTGATCTGAGCGGAAAGAATATCGATGACCGGGTCATAGTTGCCACGCACAACGGCACCGCCCCTTGTTTCGGCATTGAGGTTATCGATGGCGGTCTCATCAAGCATGATGTGAGCGTAGCCTATGTCAAATGAGAACTGATTGGATACCTGATAACCCACGCCGAATGTCAACCACGTGCGATCGTTCCCCGGTATACGGGCGGTACGTTGGCCCGGCCCGGGAATGGCCTCTTCGTCGAAGGCATAGCCAGCACGCAACACCAATCTGGGGCTGTAGTTGAAATTTACCCCGGCCGAGAAGCGCAGCACATCCTCCCAGGCCTGTATTGACAAGGTCTCTGGCTGAACGGGATTATCGTATTCCACCAGCAATTGTTGAAACGAGCTCCAGCCTGTCCACGTCAGATCAGACAATAATTCGACCTTGTCATTGACTTGCCAGGCACCTGAAAACGACAGCATTGCCGGCAGTTTTACCTCAGCAGTCGCAGGACCGTTCATAAACAGGCCTTGCGAGGCGGGGGCCGCTGCACCGACATCACTGTCCAGTGTTGCGCGCAATGCTGCGTTGACACCATAGTCAACGTCACCGTCCAGCTCATGGTCAATGCTGTGGCGATAAGCTACGCCAAGTTTTACGCCTTGAGTGGGCAGGAATAGAGCGCCCAGATTAAAACCTACTGCCGTGGAATCGCCAGTAATTTCGCCGGTTGAATCATTGGCCAAAACGCCTGGAGTCAGCCCTTGGTTGATACAGTCAGCTCCGCTGATACTAGAATTGGCATTGGCAGCGAAACTTGCGCAGACCGCGCCCGAATCGATGCTGCTACCAAGCTCGGCCGAGAGTTGCTGCACGCTGATACCAAAACCCAAGCGGACCTTGTCGGATACCTGAAAGGAGACCGCTGGATTAATATCGACAACGTTGATGCCACTTTCCACGGTCGTGTAACGTCCGACCCAGTTAGAGTCATATTCGGTCGCAGACCCAAACGGTACACCGATACTCAAGCCATAGCTCCATTGTTCGTTGATAGGAGCCACATAGTAGAAATTAGGCAGCACAGTCTGGGTACCCGGGCTGGCGGTGTCAGGGCCTGAAATTTCATCCCCGCCGAGACTGAACGCCAGACGCGTACCTTCATTTTCAAATTCTGTTCCGGTACTGAGCACGTGGAGTGCAACGGACACCTCACGGCCTTTGATTTCGCTCATGCCGGCCGGATTGAACCAGACGGTGGATGTGTCCGCGCTAACCGCAGCAGCGCCAGCGTAGGCGTGACCGAGACCGGACGCGCCATGTTCGATAAGGGCAAAACCGCCACTGTGGACCGGCTTGGCGAACCAGATCAGGGGTATGCTCATGGTGGCGAGGCCTATCAAGGGCGCCAGCTGACCCAGCCGTGCAGGTTTTCGGTACATAAATCCTCCTAGATAAGGTGCAAGTAAATTGGCTGTTGTCCAGAACAAAGTCGTTGCCGTCGCGTGCAAACCCGGATGCCACTGGCTGCCAATTGACGTTACATTGACGCTTCTTTGCCCACCAATTCATTAGTATAGGGCTAACAGGCATAGATGGGCGATTTCGCACAGCATAAAATTTTCCCGTTTTATGGAGAGTTACATTTCGCGATACAAGGGTACGGTCAGGTGTCTACTCGGTATAGTTATTTCATGAAATATGCATTTGTCGTCCTCTTGCTGGCACTTTCGGTCTCCCCGGCTCATTTGCGTCTGACGTACGCGCAAGAGTTTTCGTTTGCCCGCCTTGTGTATTCCCAATCAGCCTTCGATGACTGGCCGCGATGGCGCGCAGATTGGCCAGAGGCCGAAACTCATTTTAATGCGGGTCTCGACCGCCTGACACGGCTGGACGTTGCACCAGACGGTGTGCTGGTGCGTATGGACAGTGAAGAGGTATTTGATTACCCATGGTTGTATGTTGTTGAAGTCGGATCCATGTCGCTGGCAGCTGAGGAAATCTCCATGTTGCGCGAATACCTGCTGCGTGGTGGGTTCATGATGGTTGATGATTTTCACGGTACCTACGAGTGGCAGCAATTTGAGTTGGTTATGGCGCAGGTTTTTCCTGAAAAAAGAATCGAGGATCTTGACGATAGTAACGAGGCGTTTCACGTGCTCTATGATCTTGCTGAGCGGAAACAAATTCCCGGGATCAGGGCCCTTATGAACAACCGGACGTATGAGAAAGGCGGTCGGACACCTCGCTGGCGCGGGATCATCGATGACAAAGGACGGACAATGGTTGCGATAAATTTTAACCAGGACATAGGCGATGCCTGGGAACATGCTGACGACGCCCGTTATCCGGCACCTTTGACCGCGCATGCCTATCGACTGGGTGTCAACTATGTCCTCTACGCAATGACGCATTAACCATGATCAGCTTGTATCTGGACATCACCCCCGGAATGCGGGACTCCAAGGGCGTCACTGACTGTCGTGCCACGGTGTTTTTAAAATGATTGAGTGGCTATTCAAGTACCCGGCAACCTCCTGGAGTGAAGCCTCGTTTGGCTTCGCCAGCCCTTGGCCATTGACTGCATGGGCTGCTGCACTGTGCATTGCCCTGATCATAATCGTAGCGAGTTTGTGGAAACAACCGTTGAGCAAGGGTCGCAGATCGTTGATTTTCATTCTGCATGGAGCCGTTGCGTTTATTGTCCTGACGATGCTGTGGCAGCCGGCTCTGGAAATGGACGTGGCGAAAAAAGGCGAGAACACGGTCGCCTGGATCATTGACACGTCGCAGAGTATGAGTACCGAGGACGTTCTGCAGAACCGTGCGTCCACAACCGATTTGCAAAGCCGCCTGGATGCAGCGGGTTCTGTTATTGATTCGCTGGCGCTTGATGATAACGCTGAATTTGATGCTGCCCTCTACACTCAGGGTGATTCGCTGGAATCAATCACCAGCGTCGATGAAATCCTTTCAGCTCCGCCATCATCCAGCACGCAAATTGCGCAAGCTCTGGATGAGTTACTGGGGACTGTTGGCCAAAGTGCGCTCGCCGCCGTCGTGCTGTTGTCTGATGGGTCAGATAACAGTGATGACATTGATGCCCAGTGGTGGCAACGGCTTGGCGCGGCCGGTGTGCCAGTGCATACAGTGGGTGTAGGCCGGACCAGACATCCAGCAGATATACAGCTCAGTGACGTCACGCTTCCCGAACTTGCAGCGCCCAATGTACAGCTCAACGCCAGACTCAACGTCACGCATTCGATAGGCGGCAGTGCGAGGGTGAGAGTTTTCTCTGGTCGAGACTTGATCGTGGCTCAGGATATCCAGCTGCCCGCTGAGCTTGGCGAGAGCGTTCATGAGATTTCACTGCCAACGGGTGAGGCCGGGATACGACAATTGCGGTTTGAAGTTTTCAGCAATGATGAGCTGAGCGACTCAGATCTAGCCAATAACACCCAACCGAGAGTGTTGCGGGTCGTTGAATCCCCCAGGCGAATCCTGTACGTAGAAGGTGAGCCACGATGGGAGTACAAGTTCCTTCGCCGAGCGCTCAACAATCATCCTGCTGTCGAGATCGTGTCATTACTCAGGACATCGCCCAACAAGTTCTATCGCCAGGGTGTTCGCGATGCCAATGAGTTGGCCGATGGATTTCCCGTCAGCCGCGACGCTCTTTTCAGCTACGACGCGATCATAATCGGCAGCCTGGAGGCTGCGGAACTCAGCACCGATCAACAGGTGTTGTTGCGTGATTTTGTCAGCGTGCGTGGTGGTTCATTATTGATGCTCGCCGGCAGGCATGGACTGGCTGACGGCGGTTGGGGGCGTTCGGTTGTCGCTGCCGCATTGCCCGTCATTCTTGATGCACGTTTGTCAGCCGAAACGTTTGCCCGCGAGCGCCGGCAAGTACTCCCCACTGTCTCCGGATATCGAACCAATTGGCTTGCACTGGCTGAAACCCCGGCATCGAACACCGAAGCCTGGCAGGGCCTGCCTGAATTAGCAGACTGGCAGGCAGTGGGTAAAGTCAAGCCGGGCGCCGTCGTGCTGCTTGAACACGTCGAGCTGGATTCCAGCATGGCGCGGGCAGAGCCGCTATTGGTCAGCCAGCGCTATGGAAAGGGGCAGAGTCTTGTTTTGGGAACCAGCGGAACGTGGCGCTGGCAAATGGGTCTGGAATTTGCCGATCAACGTCATGAGATGTTCTGGCGGCAACTGGCGACGATGCTGGTTGATGGCGTAGTGCCGCGTATCAATGTCACGGCTTCGCGCCCCGTTTACCGCGACAGCGATTCGGCAATGGTCTCCGTTGACGTGTTTGCTGCAAACTACGAACCCTTGCGTCAGGCGAGCCTGCCTGTGCGGCTAACCTTGCCAGATGGTTCGAGTAAATCCCTGGCATTTCAATCTGACCCGCAGAAGCCCGGCAGGTATCTGGGTGTTGTCGATACAACGCTTGACGGGCCTTACACCGTTAATGCCATGACGCCATTGGGTGGTGAGTCTCCGCAGGGTTCCCTGGTAACTGCCGAGCACTGGTGGATCAGTGAATCGGGTACGGCAGAGACATTTGACAACACACAACAACAGGACTTTCTGAAAAGGATCGCTGATGCCACGGGAGGTAGCTACCTTGCGTTTGCCGATGCCGATCAGTTGCGCGACGTATTGACGCAGAGCAACGCGGCGCTAAAGCGTGAAGTCAGCTTGCCTTTATGGAACATGCCTTTCTTCTTCTTGTGTCTCTTGGCGATCAAGGTGATCGAATGGCTTCTCAGGCTTCGGTGGAAGCGTCTATGAACATTCTTCTACCACGGGTGCGGCGTCTGCCTGCTCGCAAAGTTGGACAGCCAGAGCGGAAATACGCCGTTTTGCTGGCAGTGTTCATGATGCTGTTTTCCCTGCCTGCCATGGCGAAGACCTACGGTGTTGTGGTGTCGGGGCTTGGCGGCACACCTGACTACCAGGAGGCTTTTGATGAAGCATCACGACATTTCAATGCAGGATTGCTATCACTGGAAAACGATCCTTCGCTGATACGCTTGCTCGATGAGAAGGTCACGCGAGAGAGCATTCTTGCGGCCATCGACGAACAAGCCGCGAGAATACAGCGTGATATGGACAGCTCGTCTGGGGAGGTGTTTTCGGAACCGGTATTTGTGTTGATGCTTACTGGCCACGGCAATGCTGACAGCGATGGCTGGTTGTTTAATGTAGCGGGACCCGATCTGAGCAGTAGCGATCTTATTGCTGCACTAAATGGTGTGCCAACGGCGCGGCAGCTTGTCGTACTGGCTGCCAGCGCTAGTGGTGCGGCTCTGGATTCTTTGTCACAACTGGGCAGGGTACTTGTTACAGCCACCAAAAGTGGCGGGGAAATAAACGCCATACGTTTTCACAAGTTTCTCGCTGATGCCATGCAGAGCGACAGCGCTGACTATGATCGAAACGAGATTCTGACGATAGCAGAGGCCTATCGTTTTGCTGAATCGCGCACGATAGAGTACTTTGAACAACAGAACCTGCTGGCATCAGAGCATTCCAGATTGCGCGGTGAGGATGCCGATGACATTGCTGTCGCTCTGTTGGGTTCGTTGCGCGATGCCAAAGACGACCCGATTGTTGCCGGTTTGCTGGATCAAAGATTGGTGCTTGAACAGACGTTCAAGGCGCTCAGGCTGCAAAAGGAAAATATGCCAGTGGAAGATTACTATAACGAACTCGAAACATTGTTGTTGTCAATAGCCCGCTTGCAGCAATCGATCGATAAAGCCACCGGATGGAGCGATGGCGATGCAAACAGTTAATCAAGGCGCTGTCGTGATCCACGCGATCATGGTTGTATCAGTTAAGTATTTGAGACATGGCATCCATACCTGCACGAGATACATCGTCGCGTGTTACCTATTGATGTTCGCCATGCCATCCCATGCGCTGATCATTCACTACGACTCGTCACGTTCTGAGGCTGTACGTGCCTGCGATGAACAGCGCTATCGCGGCGAAGACGATGCAGCGCAGCGTTGTTTTTCACAACTTCTGGACTCGGCAGAAGGACTGGACAAAGCGGATGCGGCCGCAGCGCTCGGCGATACGCGGCAGGCAAATCGACTCTATCGAGAGCTGGCGGCGAGCAGCAGCGACCCGGCTGTAAAGACACACTGGGCGCATTTGTATTTGCAGACTCATCAAGTCAGCGATGCGGAAGCCTTGTTCAGAGAGGCACTGCTTTACGATGAAAACTGGTTGCCTGCAAAAGTAGGTCTGGCGCAAAGTCTGGCCCTTGGCTTTGAAGGGCGCGCCAGAGAATTGCTCGACACAATACTGGTTGAGCACCCTGACAATGTGCACGCTCTTTTGCTGATGGCGAAAATTGAGCTTGAATTGCAGAACCTTGACGCGGCCCGCGAGCGTCTTGAGCACGCATTGGCTCAGGCTGACATCCAGGGGCACCCACCGCTGGAGATTTATGCGCTCTACGCCGGTGCCAACTTGCTGGAGGACAAGCCCCTTACCGAATGGGTTGACAAGGCTCTGGATTACAATCCCGAATACGGCAATGTGTACGCCATTCCAGCGCATTTTTACATCATCACGTATCGCTACAGAGAGGCGGTCGATCTATACCTGCGTGCTGTCACGATAGACGACGATCTGGCCACAGCTCACCGGGATCTGGGTATAAATCAGCTTCGCATCAACCATGTTTTTGCTGCCAGATACCATCTGCAACAGGCCTATGACCGCGATCCGTTCGATGCAAAGACCGTTAACACGCTGCGCTTGCTTGATGACCTTGATCTCATGCGCGTGAGTTCGGTTGACGTGCCTGACCCAGACAATCCTGACAGGATTCTGGGCCGTGTGCTTATACGTCTGGATCGTGAAGATGCCGATGCGCTCGAGCCTTATGTGGTCGATTTGTCTATCAGGGCAGTACAGGTGTTTACCAAGCGGTACGATTTCAGACTGCGCCGTCCTATGGTGGTCGAGCTGTATCATGACCATGACGACTTTGCCGTACGTACCGTCAGTACACCCGGAATCGGCTTGCTGGGCGTCACCTTCGGTTACCTGACAGCGATGGATAGCCCCAAAGCAAGGGCCGTAGGTTCATTCCATTGGGGTAGTACCTTGTGGCATGAGATAGCTCATGTGTTTACGCTGGAGGCAACTAATCACCGTCTGCCTCGTTGGTTTAGTGAAGGCCTGTCAGTTTATGAAGAATGGAACACCGGTCCTCTGGCAGATCGGGAGCTGTCTCTCGATGTGCTTACCGCGATCAAGCAAGGACAACTGCTTCCACTTGGCAAACTCGATCAGGGTTTTGTCCGTCCCAGCTACAACGGACAGGTGCAGGTTTCTTATATGCAGGCAGGGCTTGTCTGTGATTTTATCGCCAGTCGATGGGGACATGAAGCCTTGGTAGAAATGCTTCGACAATTCGGCAATCGGGCCAGTACTACAGACGCCCTGCGTGCCGCATTGGGGGATGAGCACTTGACCTTTGATGCGCAGTTCGCGGAGCATCTGCAAGCGCAATGGGGCTCAATACTCGACACTCTGGATGAGTACAGCGCAGTAACGCGAGAGCTTGAACAGGATATCCAGACAGAGGACTGGACCAATGCGGAAGCGTTGGCGCGTGATCTCATCCGTCGTTATCCGCAACGGATCGGCGAAGGTAACCCCTACACGATTCTTGCCACCGCGTTGTCTGAACAAGGTCATGACGATGATGCGGTAGAGGTGCTTCTAGACTGGCAACAGCGGGGTGGGCATAATCCCGAAAGGCTCTACGAACTTGTGGTTGATCTGCGTGCGCGCGAGCGTTTTGATGAAGCCGTCGTTGTCATGGAAGCGCTGAACTGGGTCATGCCTTATGGTACGGATGTGCATCAGTGGCTGGGTGAGCATTACCTTGCCAACGAAGACCCGCAGCGCGCGCTTCGCGAATTCAATGCGCTGCTTGGTATGCAAGTTGATGATGTCGCATCCGCTCATCTTGGCAAGGCGCAAGCCAATCTTCTACTGGATGATGAGTCAGAGGCACGTCGTCAGGTACTGTACGCGCTGGAAAATGCCCCTTTTTATCGCCCCGCTCAGCAATTGCTGCTAAACCTTTCTGCTGGAGAATGATGTGACTGAGCCCGATTTCAATACCGCTGATACCGCTCAACTGGTAGAAGAGTTTCGTACCGTTACCCAGCGATTGCGTTCAGAGGTTGGACGTATCGTTGTTGGACAGGATGAGGTCGTCGAGCATTTGCTGATTACCTTGCTGGTCGGTGGCCACTGTCTGGTGACGGGCATGCCCGGCACGGCAAAAACCTTGCTGGTCAGAACGCTGGCAGATGCACTGGGACTGAAATTCGACCGCATACAATTTACCCCTGATCTTATGCCCACGGATATTACTGGTACCGATATCATTGAGGATGATGAGCAAGGTAAGCGTAATTGGCGTTTCATTCCCGGCCCAATCTTCACTAACGTTTTGCTGGCTGACGAGATCAACCGCACGCCGCCCAAGACGCAGGCTGCATTGCTTGAAGCGATGCAGGAATATTCAGCCACGGTACGTGGCACTCAGCACATCATTGAAAAGCCGTTCTTTGTTCTGGCAACCCAGAATCCGCTTGAACTGGAGGGTACCTATCCCTTACCAGAAGCTCAGCTTGACAGGTTCCTCTTCAACATCATGCTGGATTATTTGCCACTAGATGATGAACTGACGGTTGTTCAGCGGTTTACAAGTGATACACCACCAGAGCCGGTGACCGCGTGTACCAATGCGCAGCAAATCATCGCTTTTCAACGTCTGACCAGACAGGTGCCAGTCAGTCAGCAGGTGGGTCGCTATGCTGTCGAGCTGGTTCGTGCCACGCGTCCGCAAGATGTTGCTGCCACGCCAAAGGTCAAACAATATGTAAAGTTTGGAGCCTCTGTGCGGGCGGCTTTGTTCATCACTCTGGCAGCCAAGGCGAGAGCGCTTATGGCGGGCCGATATCATGTGACTACAGACGATATCGATGCCCTTGCAGCACCGGTACTTCGCCATCGGGTCATGCTCAATTATTTCGCCGAAGCTGATGGTCTGAGTATTGATGAAGTGTTGAAAGACCTCGTCGATCAGCGTGTCGCGGCGTAGTCTGGATACCTGACGAGCGTGAGTTCACAAATGGCCAATCGGCTGCTCAAACCTGAGGTTCTGGCGCGTCTGGGTTCGCTTGAGCTGATTGCCAGAACCGTCGTTGATGGTGTGACAACCGGCTTGCATCGCTCACCACACTTCGGTTTCAGTCAGGAATTCGCCGAGTATCGTGCCTATAACGAGGGCGATGACCTGCGTTACGTCGACTGGAACGTGTATGCGCGAACCGACAGAACCTATATCAAGCGTTTTCAGGGTGAGACCAACACCGCGATCAATCTGATGCTCGATACAAGTGCATCAATGGGCTTTGGAAGTCCCACCAGCAAGCTTGAGCAAGCAATTTTTTTGATCGCTTCACTGGCTTACGTCACGCGAAAACAACATGATGCATTGGGTCTGTCAGTGTTTGATGAAGAGGTGCGGGAATATCAGGCAGCCTCTGCTCGTCCTGACAGTTTACCGCGAGCTCTGGCTCTGCTGGAGCGGACGCACGCAGGTCAGGGTACCGATATTCTCAACGCTCTGGAAAGCCTGCGCGCGAGTATCAGCCGACGTGGTCTGCTGGTCGTTGTGTCCGACCTCTATGCCAATGCCGATGACCTACTGTCTGCGTTGCAACCTCTCGCTCATGCGGGACAGGACATTGCTATTTTTCATGTGCTCGACAACGAAGAGCTGGAGCCAAGTTCAAAAACCATCAGTGCCTACAAGGATCTGGAAACCGATGAATCCATCATCGTCGATCCCGAATTTTTAAAGACTGGCTATCGCGCAAGGTTTGCGGTGCATTGCGAATCGATGGAGCAAGCCTGTCGCCGCATCGGCGCAGATTACACCCGTGTGCTTACCAGCGAACCGCTGGATGCTGCATTGCAGGCTTATATGCGGTTCCGAGAGAGGCGCGGCCGATGAGTTTGCTATTTCCAGCCTATCTGGCGGGTTTGCTTGGGCTATTCCTTCCATGGATACTGCATCGTTTCAGTGATCAGAATCCGCCTGAGCAATTGTTTCCGTCCAGGCAGTTTCTGGAGGCCACAACACCGCCCGTGTCGCGCAAGCGCATGCTCAAGTATCGGGCCTTGCTTGCATTGCGGGTTTTGTCGCTGTTGTTGCTTTGTCTGTTGTTTGCCCAGCCCTGGATCAATCGAAGCTCAATAGCCGCGACACAACAGCAGCATCACCTTATCGTTATCGACCAATCGTTATCCATGCGCTCGGAGGGACGTTGGGAAGCTGCCCTGAACAACGCGCGAGAGCTAATCAGTGACTTGGGTAACGGTAGCGCGGAGCTGGTTACGTTTGATCAGCAGGTTCGTGTTATTGCCTCAACGGGCACTGCAGAGGCCTCAGATGACGTGTCGCTGTCTGCGGCACTGGAGGATCTACAGCCCGGCTATTCTCCGGGCGACTACGGATTGCTTATGCAGAGAGTAAATAGATTGGCTGCCGAGCAAGAACTACCTGTCAAGGTCTGGCTCATCAGTGACATGCAACTCAGTGGTCTACCCGCACAACTTAATGCCTTGTATGCACCTGATGTCCATGAGCTTGAACTGGTTGCACTGGACATCGAGAATCAGCTAAACGTGCATCTGGCAGCACAGGTCAGCACTGACAATGGCGCGACGGCTAATGTTTCCGTGTCGTTGCTTGCGACCGGTTCGGGTCTTGAGCCGGATGCCGTTGATCTTGAAAGAACCGTGCTTGTTGAATCCTCTGATCGCGTTATAGAGCGACGCAGCGTCACCTTGACGCCCGGAGAGCTTGTCGTAACGAATTTTGACGAGCTGTTGATACCTGCTCAGTCAAATCCAGAGTTTCGAGTATCCCTCGTGGAACCGGACGCCTTGCAGGAGGACAACGCTCAGCGATTACCCATAATCGAACTGCTGCCAACCGGAATTATCATGCTCAGTTCTGCGGATACCGTTATCGGCAACGCCCAGGTATTCCTTCGCACTGCACTGGAAACAGACAGTCTGTCGCGTGTGGAGTCTATTCGTGGCTCGGCAATGCAGGTACCACCTGACACTCCGCATATCGTGACTGGCAGCGACTTGTCCAGGCCTGTAGAACTGGAATTGCTACAGTTTGTCGATACGGGTAGCAATGCGCTTTTATTTAATCAGGCAGCCTACTCCAGTGGCGCAGATATCGATTTGGAAGGTTCGGGTGTCGGTGTGATGGATGAAGCCCATCCTCTGGCTCTGGGTGACATCGAGTGGTTTGGCACGCGCTTTTATCAATTGCCGCCATTGACTCTGCAGGAAGATGATCGCGTACTTCTGAAAAGTGCGGATGGTCAGAATGTGTTGATAGAACGCCCAACTAATCGCGGTCGGCTGCTTATCCTGAATGACCCACTGGATGGTCTGGCCAGCAATCTACCCTTGCAACCCGCCTTTGTAGCGTTGATGCAATCGCTGATCGCGTATTTTGATGCCAGTACATCAGTTCCTGCTTTGGTCGTCGTTGGCGATCGCCTGACTTTGCCTGCAAACGTTCAGTTGATCGACCCCGATGGCGAAGCCTTACTGGATATAGCCGACAGTTCGCGTTCCTCCGCTGTGGAGTTGGAGGAGCCTGGTTTGTACACGGTGGTCAGCATTCGGGGTGAGCAGAAACTGCGCGCTGTGCTGGATGCCAATGAGGCTGACCTTACCTCGCTGTCAGACGATGCGATGGTTGCCTGGAAAGCCCGTTATTCACCACTGAACGCGCGCGACGAGCTCACTGATGTGCAAGCGACGTCGGCTCGCAATATTGATACGCTGTCACTATCCAATGGTACAGACCCCATGAGACATGCCTTGTGGCAATGGCTGCTGCCAATACTTGCACTATTTTTATTTGCTGAAGGTTGGTTTGCCAATCAACGTTTACATGTCAGGAGAGACGGCTCATGAATTCAACGAGCAACTCCGTACATCACTTTACCCGGTATTTGAATAGAGCCTGCCGCCGTGAGCGCTGGCGCCATATCCTTGCGTTTCTATCGGTCAGCCTTCTGGTTCTGTCGGTATTGACCATAGCGGGCGCATGGCTGGGTTTGTACCGTGGGTTTACTCCATTTCTGGATTTTGCTATCAGATCGGTGTTGGTCGTCAGTGCGCTTGCCAGCATTGTACTGCTATTGTGGCGGCCGCTTGGAAAACTGGCCGCTGACGACGGTGCCACGCTTGTAGAGTCGTCAGATGCAGCATTTGACTCCCGGGTGAATACGTTTCTTGATACCCGGCGCAGTGATCCGGCACAGCCTTTTCTGCCACTTCTGGCACGTGATGCCCTGTCTGTTGCTCGCCGGGTACCGTTGCAACGCATTGTTCCAACGTCGGCTTTCGTGTGGCCTCTGGTATTGCTTGTTGCGTTGCTTGGAGCGGGTGTCGGTTTTTACAAGATGGCAACACCGGCCTGGAAGAACGCAGCGTTTCACGTGTGGTGGGGTTGGAAAGATACCACTTTGGTCGAGTTGAGACAGATTGATGTACAGCCTGGATCCATAGAGCTTCTGGCTGGTGAAGATCTGGATCTTGATATCGCGTTGCTCGGATTCAGTGAAGAGCAGGTAACCTTGCATGCTCGTCCCCCGGGCGAGCCGCAATGGCAGACCAGTCAAATAACGGCATCGCCCGACGGGCGGTTTCGCTTTACGCTATTCAGGGTCAATGAGGCGCTGGACTATTTCATTGAAGCGGGATTTACCCGCAGCGACCAATACAACGTATCCGTACTGCAGCCGGCCAGATTGCAAAGTATCGATGTCGAGTATTCCTATCCGGAGTGGACAAAACTTCCGGAGCTGACTCTCGAGGACATTTCAAGCGTCAGTGCAGTGAAGGACACCAGAGTAACCCTGACATTTTATCTGGACAAACCTCTGAACGATGGCTTGTTGTTGCTAGGTGAGCAAAGGCTAGCCATGACAACTATCGAGACAACCGACGGGGCGCGGTATCAGGCGCAGTTCTCGATGCAGAACGATACCGAATACCAGTTGATGGATCAGCTGCTTGACCGGCAGGTCGCCATCAGCAGTGCCAATGCCGTAATTGTTCGGGGAGACGAGGCGCCGGAGGTGAAGTTTTTGAAACCCGGACGCGATGTCAGTGCTTCACCCATTGAAGAGGTAAGCATCAGTGTTGAGGCCAAAGATGATTTTGCGATTGAATCTGTAGAGTTGCTCTATTCGGTTAATGCCGGTCCGTGGCAGAACGTGACGCTGCCTATTGATGATGTCGCAGAGCACGTGTTCTATCTGGAGTCCATGGGCACGGCTACCGAGCTGGCGAATTCATCAACAATGGACGAGGATAGTCAACCTTCAGGCAGTGAAGTGGTTGTGCAGCCATTGACAACGACGCCTATGCAACCGGGTGACCTGATCAGCTACTATGTGCGCGTGCGCGACCACAACAGCGTAAGCGAGACTGACATGATGCTTGTTGATGTCCGTCCTTTCGAACGGCGCTTCTCTGAAGGTCAGGGCGGTGCGGCTGGCGGTGGTGGTGGTGGTGGGTCAGCCAATGAAGGTAGCGAAATATCCCGACGGCAAAAGGAAATTTTTCTGGCGACCTGGAATCTGCAGCGTAGTACCGAGGCTGCTGAAGGCGATACGGTCGGTCATGAAGACAACGCACGATTGTTATCGGAATTGCAGCGCACACTTGCAGAGCAGGCACGGACTCTCGCAGACAGATCAGAAGCGCGCGAGCTGGTTAACCAGGGCGAGGAAATTCGTCAATTTGTCGATTATCTGCGTGAAGCTGCCGAACAGATGGAGCCATCGGCGCAGGCGCTTGATGAATTGGCATTCAGTGATGCCATTCAGCCGCAGCAAAAGGCATTACAGCTTTTGCAAAGAGCAGAGGCCCTGTTTGCAGACATCCGCATGACTCAGCAGGAGGGGCAAGGTAGCAGCGGTCAACAGGCGGGTCAGGATATGGCCGAGATGTTTGAACTGGAAATGGATCTGGAGCGCAACCAATACGAGCAACCGGATAGGGGTGGTAACAATGCAGCTCCCGAGGAAGAGCTGGATGATATCTTTGAGGAACTGGCGGAACTTGCAAGGCGTCAACAGGCACTGGCAGAGGCTGAACGTCGTAATGAGGCCTTGACTCGAGAGGAACAATGGGAGCAGCAACAGCTGGCTCGCGAACTTGAGCAGTTGCAACGCGATCTGGAACAACTCGAACGACAGGCAGAAAACGCCAGTGGAGCGGAAGCCGAGAGTTTGCAGCAGGCGGCTAGCGAGCTCTCAGAGCGTCTTGAAGAGGCGCGATCCGCGCTTGAGCAATCCGACGAAGCTTCTGCGCAAACCGGCGAACAGTCGACCGATAGCGAGCAGCTGGATGACGCCAATCTGGCCGACAATGTCGATCAGACGGGTGAAGATACCACCGCGGCGCAAGCGGCCAGCAATGCATTGCAAGAGGCGTTGCAAGGTCTGGGTGAGGCACGCTCGGCGGATTTGCAGGCGGGTATCGATGCGGCCACTGAACAGGCAAGCCTGATGCTTGAACAGCAACGGGAAATGGAGCGAGCTTTGCGAGAGGCGGTCGAACGTGCAGCGCGTTCGCGTGACAGTGGCGTATTCACTCAGGGAATGAGCCGCGACGAAATGCTTGAACTTGCCGATGACAAGCGCAATCTGCAGCGAGAGCTTGAAGCTCTCCGAGAAGATGTTGTGGATCTGGAAGATCGCTTTGGGGATCAAGCACCGGCGACTGGTAATGCCTTGCGCGAAGCGGTCGAGCGTCTGGACGAAAGTCGGGTGACGGAAATGCTCGGCTTTGGTGGCGACTCTGTCTCAAATGGATCTCTGGCTACCGTCTTGCCCGGAGAGAGTCTGATTACCAACGCATTGCGCGAATGGCGAGATCGCTTAAGTGAGGCTGGTGAGGCAGCGGACAACGAAGAACTTCAGACCGGCGAGAACGATGACATACAGGTTGCTGAGGCGCTGGACCAGCTTCGGGAGTTACGGGAGCAGTTGAGTGGCGTATCGCCTGACGCTCGTCAGGGGCAAGGTGCGAATGGCGAAGGTCAAGGCGAAGGTCAAGGCGAAGGTCAAGGCGAAGGTCAAGGCGAAGGTCAAGGCGAAGGTCAAGGCGAAGGTCAAGGCGAAGGTCAAGGCGAAGGTCAAGGCGAAGGTCAAGGCG
>JBGCGC010000014.1:0-38002 GCA_045110475.1 Granulosicoccus sp. | reverse complement strand
ATTGCCTTCGGGTACCGAGATGGTGATGCCGGGAGATAACGTGAAGATCGTTGTCGAGCTGATCAACCCGATCGCGATGGAAGACGGACTGCGGTTTGCGATTCGTGAAGGTGGCCGTACCGTAGGTGCCGGCGTTGTTGCAAAAATCATAGAGTAAACATCACAAGGGTTGTGCTGAAGGTGTTTGTGTATCTTCGGGCTTCCTTTATTTGTCCGAATTAGCGTACAATCGCTGGTTCGCTTAGCGTCAGGCCTTCCATTTTTTTGGCGGGCCTTTCGTGTAGTACCGGTTTGACATCCTCTAAGAGGTGTTATTCCGCATCACCCGGATTAGGCCAGTAGCTCAATTGGCAGAGCGGCGGTCTCCAAAACCGCAGGTTGGGGGTTCGATTCCCTCCTGGCCTGCCAATCCGGCATTGTTAAACGACACGCCGTCTGTACATTCGGTATCACCTCTGGCTGGAGGCGGGTATGCAGTGTATGACGGCAAATAGAATAACGGGCACATTGATGGTCTCAAAGGCCGAAGTAACGACAAACAGCGCAGATACGCTCAAGCTGGCCGCAGCGGGTGCTCTGGTGCTTATCGGTTTGGTGGGGTTTTATTACTTCGCCGAGCAGTCACTGCTTCTCAGAGTAATCGCGCTTCTGATCATTGCGGGGCTTGCTGCCTTCGTGGTCTATCAGACAGAGCTCGGCAAACGCACGGTAGATTTTTTCCGTGATGCGCGCACAGAAGTCAGGAAGGTCGTTTGGCCGAGCCGGTCAGAAACCACCCAGACAACGGTTACAGTCTTTATTATCGTTGTCATAGTCGGTATTTTTCTCTGGCTGTTTGACATGCTCCTGTCGTACCTCTTTCGACTGATAACGGGGATCTGAAGCTGACATGGCAATGCGTTGGTTTGTGGTTCAAGCGTTTTCAGGATTTGAAGGGACAGTTAAACGGTCACTCGAAGAAAGAATCGTACGAGCGAGTCTAGAAGAAAAGTTTGGCGACATCCTCGTTCCAACGGAGGAAGTTGTAGAGATTCGCAATGGGCAGAAACGTCGGTCAGAGCGCAAGTTCTTTCCAGGGTACGTTCTGGTTCGTATGGAAATGGAAGACGAGACATGGCATCTGGTCAAGGACGTACCCAAAGTCCTTGGCTTTATCGGTGGTACGGCTGACCGTCCGGCGCCCATTTCTGACAAGGAAGCCGATGCGATTTTGCAGAGAGTGCAAGATGGTGTCGAAAAGCCGCGGCCGAAGGTGTTGTTTGATGTCGGCGAAGTCGTTCGCGTAACTGATGGACCTTTTAACGACTTTAACGGTGTCGTCGAGGAAGTAAATTTCGAGAAAAACAGATTGCTGGTGGCGGTTCAGATTTTTGGGCGCTCCACGCCGGTTGAGCTGGATTTCAGTCAGGTTGAGAAAGCCTGAATTAAGCGAATAGCGTGCGTGTTGAGCACCGGTTTTACTGGCGTCTCAGCAACCACAGTTAGTTTTATGGCAGGCCTTCGGGTCTGTTTTCACAACTGGTGATTTCAAATTCCACAGAATTTTGATCGTCAGTCCATTTTACGGGGAGCCTGTAAAATTCCGAACCCATGTGGGCCAGGGATTTCCATCCGGCGCTTGTACCCGTCAGGAGTCTAGAGAAAATGGCCAAGAAAGTTCAGGCTTATATAAAACTGCAGGTACCTGCAGGACAAGCCAATCCCAGCCCACCGGTGGGTCCTGCCCTCGGGCAGCATGGTGTAAACATCATGGAATTCTGCAAGGCGTTCAATGCATCTACACAAAGTGTAGAAGCAGGACTGCCCATACCAGTCGTTATTACGGTATACAGCGATCGCAGTTTTACCTATATCCAGAAGACGCCCCCTGCTTCAGTACTGTTGCGCAAGTCAGCCGGTATACCTAAGGGTAGTGGTCGTCCAAACACGGAGAAAGTGGGCAAGGTGAGTCGCGCTCAGCTTGAGGAAATCGCCACCACCAAGAATCCTGATCTCACGGCGTCCGATTTGGATGCAGCTGTTCGGACGATTGCAGGTACTGCCCGTAGTATGGGTCTGGAAGTGGAGGGTTAGATCATGGCCAAGCTTGGAAAAAGAACAAAGGCAATACGTGCCAAGGTGGATTCTGAGAAGCAATACGGGCTAGAAGAGGCTTTCTCTTTGCTCAAAGAGCTTTCATCAGTAAAATTTGCCGAGTCAGTCGACGTTGCGGTGAATCTGGGTGTCGATCCGCGTAAATCCGATCAGGTTGTGCGTGGCTCCAGTGTGCTTCCCAATGGAACCGGCAAGACCGTCAGAGTTGCTGTTTTCGCTCAGGGTGCGCAGGCAGATGCTGCGAAGGAAGCGGGTGCAGACATCGTCGGGTTTGATGATCTGGCTGAATCAATCAAGGGCGGCAGCATGGATTTTGATGTCGTCATTGCGGCTCCTGACGCTATGCGCGTCGTGGGCGCTCTGGGTACGATCCTCGGGCCACGAGGTCTGATGCCTAACCCCAAAGTTGGTACGGTAACGCCCAATGTTGCTGAAGCTGTGACCAACGCGAAAGCCGGACAGGTTCGCTACCGCGCAGACAAGGGCGGTATTGTTCATTGCACCCTCGGAAAAGTCAGCTTTGAGCCAACACAGCTTCACGAGAATCTGCAGCAGCTCGTTTCAGATCTGATCAAGGCGAAGCCATCTGCGGCAAAAGGGGTCTATATGCGCAAGATTACGGTATCCACAACGATGGGACCGGGTCTGACAGTGGATCACTCCTCGTTGGTATGACGCATCGATCCAGCTTGTGTGAAACAGGCTGAAAGTAAAGCGCTGAAAGGCGAAGGTTTACGTAGTAAAGAAGAACTTTGAGTGAGCAGGCAGTCTGTTGTGGCCTCTGGAGACAGGGTCACTGCAACAGATTTGAGAGCAGGGTCCATCGCTGGCAACAGTCATGGTGCTTGGTCTGACTCATCGAAGACCGCAGGTGCTGGTCTGAAGGGTGTGCGCTTTCAGCTAGCTTAATGCCCTGCGCAGATGGGGATGTGGGTTGCAAACGAACTTTAGTGCTTCCAGCCACTTGTGGGCTGGGTAGTGAGTTGGCGATTTACAGAACCGAGTGGCAAACGGTCTTTTTATTGATGATCGTTTGTATGGCCGGTCTTCGGGAGTTTCCTGAAGACCAAACAACTATAGGTGCTCTATGGCTCTGAGTTATGCAGAGAAGCAAGCAGTCGTTGCCGAAGTCGCAGATATTGCGGGTTCAGCGATGTCTGCTGTGGCTGCCGAGTATCGGGGACTGACAGTCTCGCAGCTCACCGATTTACGTGCAAAAGCGCGTGATTCTGGTGTGTATGTGCGGGTTGTTAAAAATTCCCTGGCTAAATTGGCAGTAAAGGGTACTGAATTCGAGTGTATGAATGATCGCCTAAGCGGTCCGTTGATGCTGGCATTCTCGCAAGAGGATCCAGGCGCTGCGGCACGGCTGTTTCGTGATTTCGCCAAGGAGAATGACAAACTGGTCATTACTGTTGGCGCAGTTGGCGGAGAGACGATTGATGCTGGTGATATTGGCAAGCTGGCCAACCTCCCGACAAGGGATGAGGCTATTTCATTGCTAATGGCTGTCATGCAAGCGCCTGTAACAAAACTAGCGCGTACCTTGAACGAAGTACCCGGCAAGCTGGTTCGAACGGTGGAAGCTGTTCGGCTCGCGAAAGAGGCTTAATTAAGAACCGTATTTCGGTTCACTCAATCAGAAGTCCTCTTACCGGGACTTCAATTATTTTACTAACGGTTATTTGCGCATCGCGCTTAACCGATCGGAGAAAGACAAATGGCAGTATCAAAAGAAGACATGCTGGAAACCATCTCCAATATGTCAGTGATGGAGGTTGTTGACCTCATCAGTGCTATGGAAGAAAAATTTGGTGTATCTGCGGCGGCCGCTGTTGCTGCAGCACCGGCAGCCGGCGGTGACGCTGGTGGCGCAGCAGAAGAGCAAACCGAATTTGATATCGTGCTCGCCTCATTTGGCGACAACAAGGTGGGCGTTATCAAGGCGGTTCGAGGTGCAACGGGTCTTGGCTTGAAAGAAGCGAAGGATCTGGTTGAGAGCGCTCCGGCTCCTATCAAGGAAGCGGTCAGCAAAGATGAAGCTGAAGAGCTCAAGAAGACATTGGAAGAAGCTGGCGCAACCGTCGAGCTCAAGTAGTTTTGTATTGTAAGACGTGTCGACTTCGATTGAGGTCGGCGCAAGCTTTACCGGGCTGACAGTCGCTTAAGACTGTCGGCCTGCTGTCGTTTGTGGCGACAAAAACTAAATATTTGCGCGCAACCCCTAGCGCGCCTGGCAGACAAGTGAGGAACGTTGATGGCCTTTTCGTTCACTGAAAAAAAACGTATCCGCAAGGATTTCGGGAAACGTGCGCCCATTCTGGAGGTGCCGTACCTGCTGCAGACGCAGCTGGATTCCTACCGCAATTTCCTCCAGGAAGACAAAGGCCCTGAGGATCGGGCTGAGGTCGGTCTGCATGGAGCTTTCAACAGCGTCATGCCTATCGTCAGTTACTCAGGTAACGTCGAGTTGCACTACGTCAGCTACCGCCTCGGAAAGCCTGCGTTTGACGAGCGCGAGTGCAAGATTCGCGGTTTGACCTACGCAGCACCCTTGCGCGTTCTGGCCCGATTGATAATTTACGACAAGACAGCTCCTGCCAGCAGCAAAGTCGTCAAGGATATAAAAGAGCAGGAAGTGTTTATGGGCGAACTGCCGCTGATGACTGGCAACGGTACGTTCATCATCAATGGTACTGAGCGCGTTATTGTGTCTCAGTTGCACCGTTCACCGGGCGTGTTCTTCGATCACGATCGTGGCAAGACGCATTCATCGGGCAAGCTTTTGTTCAGCGCCCGTATCATTCCGTATCGTGGATCATGGCTGGATTTTGAATTTGATCCCAAGGATTGCGTATTTGCCCGTATCGATCGCCGCCGCAAGTTGCCAGCAACAATCGTGTTACGTGCCTTAGGTTACGAAACCACGGACATACTCGAAAACTTTTTTGAAACACACAAGATTTCTTTCACCAAAACCAAGATAGAAATGGAGTTGGTTGCCGAACGCTTGCGTGGTGAAACGGCTGTATTTGATATCAAGGCAGGCAAGGATGTCGTTGTCGAGGCCGGACGCCGTATTTCAGCGCGCCATGTACGCGTACTTGAAAATGCCAACATCAAGAAGCTGGAAGTTCCAGCAGAATACCTCGTCGGCAAGGTGCTGTTTCACGACGTTGCAGATCCGGGTACGGGAGAGCTGATGGCAGAGGCCAATGCCGAACTCACACCGGAGCTTGTCGAGCAAATTCATGAGGCGGGTGTCAAGAAGATAGAAGTCTTGTACGTCAACGATCTTGATCGTGGCCCCTATATCTCCAATACGCTTCGCATCGACCCTACCAAGACCCAGCTCGAAGCTCAGGTAGAGATCTATCGCATGATGCGCCCAGGCGAGCCACCGACTAAGGAAGCGGCCCAGAACCTGTTCAACAACCTGTTTTTCGAAGCTGACCGTTACGACCTGTCTCCTGTGGGCCGTATGAAGTTCAACCGACGCCTGATGCGTGAAAACACTGAAGGCCCGGGTACGCTTGACAAGGAAGACATCGAGGCGGTCATGCAGGTGTTGATTGATATTCGCAACGGTAACGGTACTGTTGACGATATCGATCATCTGGGTAATCGTCGTATTCGTTCAGTGGGCGAGATGGCAGAAAACGTTTTCCGTGTCGGTCTGGTGCGTGTCGAGCGGGCAGTACGGGAGCGTCTTGGCATGGTTGAATCCGAAGGCTTGATGCCTCAGGACATCATCAACGCCAAGCCTGTAGCAGCAGCGGTTAAGGAATTTTTTGGTTCAAGTCAGTTGTCTCAGTTCATGGACCAGAACAACCCGTTGTCAGAGGTTACTCACAAGCGCCGAATATCAGCACTTGGGCCAGGTGGTCTGACACGTGAGCGTGCAGGTTTCGAAGTACGCGACGTGCACCCGACACACTACGGCCGTGTCTGTCCCATCGAAACTCCGGAAGGTCCTAACATCGGACTGATCAACTCATTGGCTGTGTATGCTCGGACCAACAACTTCGGTTTTCTTGAAACACCTTATCGCAAGGTCGAAAAGGGCATTGCTACTGACAAAATCGATTATCTGTCGGCAATCGAGGAAGGCAATTACGTCATTGCACAGGCCAATACCGAGCTGGATGACAAGGACAGACTGACCAACGATCTGGTTTCTGTTCGCACCAACAATGAGTTCACCATGGCGGCTCCGGATCAGGTCGAGTATATGGATGTTTCGCCGAAGCAGATCGTCTCTGTGGCAGCGGCGCTTATTCCGTTTCTGGAGCACGATGATGCAAACCGTGCTTTGATGGGATCCAACATGCAACGGCAGGCAGTGCCTACGCTGAGGGCAGAAAAGCCTCTGGTTGGAACCGGCATCGAACGTATTGTAGCGGTGGATTCAGGATCCGCAGTGGTTGCCAAGCGGGGTGGGCAGGTAGATTCCGTTGATGCTGCCAGAATCGTTGTTCGCGTCAACGACGATGAGGCAGAAGCCGGTGGCGGTGTTGATATCTATACACTGACCAAGTACACACGTTCAAACCAGAACACGTGCATGAACCAGCGTCCGCTGGTGCGTGTTGGCGATCAGATTGAACGTGGTGATGTACTGGCAGATGGGCCCTCAACTGACATGGGTGAGCTGGCTCTCGGGCAGAATATGCTCGTCGCTTTCATGCCATGGAACGGCTACAACTACGAAGATTCGATCCTCATCTCTGAGCGAGTGGTTCAGGAAGACCGTTTTACGACCATTCATATCGAGGAACTGACATCGGTAGCCCGGGATACCAAGCTTGGGCCTGAAGACATCACCGCCGATATACCCAATGTCAGTGAAGGTCTTCTGAGCAAACTCGACGAGTCGGGCATTGTCTATGTAGGTGCCGAGGTGCGGCCTAACGATATCCTTGTGGGCAAGGTGACGCCGAAGGGTGAGACGCAACTGACGCCGGAAGAGAAACTCCTGCGAGCCATCTTTGGCGAAAAAGCCTCTGATGTAAAAGACACCTCACTACGTGTACCACCGGGCATGGATGGTACCGTCATTGATGTTCGTGTTTTTACTCGTGATGGTGTTGACAAGGATCTGCGTGCTCAACAAATAGAACGTGAAGAGCTCAAGCAGGTACGCAAGGACATACAGGATGAAACCCGGATCATCGAGGACGATATCTACGCCCGAATCGAAAAACTGATTCTCGGTCAGGAAGTGGACAAGGGGCCGGATGGGCTCAAGAAGGGTGACAAGGTTAACCGTGACTACCTTGTTGGTCTGGAGCGCGAAAAGTGGTTCCAGATTTCCATGAAGGACGAGGCGCTCAACGTGCAACTCGAAAAGATCGCGCAAAGTATTGCAGATCATCGTGAAGCTTTCGAGCAGCGTTTTCTCGAACAGAAGGAGAAAATCACCTCTGGTGATGATCTGGCTCCTGGCGTGCTCAAGATGGTTAAGGTGTATCTGGCCGTCAAGCGTCGATTACAGCCTGGCGACAAGATGGCTGGACGACACGGCAATAAAGGCGTTATCTCAATGATCGTGCCTGCTGAAGACATGCCTTACTCAGAAGACGGTTCGCCGGTAGATATCTGCCTCAATCCTCTGGGTGTGCCTTCGCGAATGAACGTCGGTCAGGTTCTTGAGATGCATCTGGGTTGGGCTGCCAAAGGTCTTGGGCACAAGATCAATCGAATGATCAAGGCACAGCAGGCAATCAGTGATATCCGGGCTTTTCTGGACAAGGTCTACAACCATGAAGGCGCGTCTCAAAGCGTGGATATTGCCGGTCTCAGCGATGCAGAAATCAAAGAGCTGGCAACCAATCTGGTTCGCGGTGTTCCCATGGCTACGCCGGTCTTCGATGGGGCTTCGGAGAAGGAAATTCGTCAGATGCTGGCTTTGGCAGATCTGCCGGAGTCGGGTCAGGCGGTACTGTACGACGGTCGTACGGGTGATAGTTTTGAACGTCCCGTCTCTGTCGGCTATATGCACATGCTCAAACTTAACCATCTGGTGGATGACAAGATGCATGCACGCTCCACCGGGCCGTACTCGCTGGTTACGCAACAGCCGCTCGGTGGTAAGGCACAATTTGGTGGTCAGCGTTTCGGAGAGATGGAAGTCTGGGCACTGGAAGCTTACGGCGCTGCGTATACGCTGCGTGAGATGCTTACGGTCAAGTCAGATGACGTCAAGGGTCGAAACACGATGTACAAGAACATCGTGGATGGCGATCACCGCATGGATGCTGGTATGCCTGAGTCGTTCAACGTGCTGCTCAAGGAGATTCGCTCTCTGGGTATCAACATAGAGCTTGAGCAGGACCACTAGCCTTGCAGCCAAGCCGGTGCGTGCGGTCAAAGCGCATCGGTTTGGCAAACCCAACATTTTCCGCCGCATATTAATGGGGAATAAAAAATGAAAGATCTTCTGAATCTGTACAAAATGCAGGGCCAGACCGAAGAGTTTGACGCTATCCGTATCAAGCTCGCATCACCCGAGACTATCCGGTCGTGGTCTTATGGTGAAGTCAAGAAGCCTGAAACCATCAACTACAGAACCTTCAAACCGGAAAGAGACGGACTGTTCTGCTCCAAGATCTTTGGCCCGGTCAAGGACTACGAATGCCTGTGTGGCAAGTACAAGCGGCTAAAGCATCGCGGTGTTGTCTGCGAGAAATGTGGTGTTGAGGTGACACAAGCCAAGGTGCGTCGAGAGCGCATGGGGCACATCGATCTCGCCAGCCCGGTAGCACATATCTGGTTTCTGAAGTCACTGCCAAGTCGCATCGGCTTGCTGCTGGATATGACCTTGCGTGAGATAGAGCGCGTGCTTTACTTCGAAGCCTACGTGGTTATCGACCCCGGCATGACATTGCTTGAAACCGGACAACTGCTGAGTGATGAGCAATATCTGGAAGCGGTGGAAGAGCATGGCGACGAATTCGATGCTCGCATGGGCGCAGAGGCCGTCCACGATCTGCTGAAGGATATCGACATGCAGACCGAAGCAGAAAATCTTCGCGAGGAGATCGATGCGACTAAGTCAGAAACCAAATTGAAGCGATTAACCAAGCGTCTGAAGCTGGTCGAATCGTTTATCGCCTCTGGTAACCGTCCCGAGTGGATGGTGATGACCATTCTGCCGGTATTGCCACCAGACCTGCGTCCTCTGGTGCCACTTGACGGAGGGCGTTTCGCAACGTCCGATCTTAACGATCTGTACCGCCGGGTGATCAACCGCAACAACCGATTGCGTCGACTGCTTGAACTCAATGCCCCTGATATCATTGTGCGTAACGAGAAACGCATGCTGCAGGAATCTGTCGATGCGCTGCTTGACAACGGTCGTCGTGGTCGTGCCATCACAGGTTCAAACAAGCGTCCATTAAAATCTCTTGCTGATATGATCAAGGGCAAGCAGGGACGTTTTCGTCAGAACCTGCTGGGTAAACGAGTCGATTACTCGGGTCGTTCCGTTATCGTGGTGGGGCCGACACTCCGTTTGCATCAATGCGGACTGCCCAAGAAAATGGCGCTTGAGTTGTTCAAGCCATTCATTTTTTCAAAGCTCCAGTTACGCGGTCTTGCAACAACCATCAAAGCGGCCAAGAAGATGGTCGAACGTGAAGGTGCTGAAGTCTGGGATATCCTTGAAGAGGTAATCCGCGAGCATCCGGTCATGCTTAATCGCGCGCCGACGCTACACCGATTGGGGATTCAGGCATTCGAGCCTGTACTGATAGAGGGTAAGGCGATCCAGTTGCATCCGCTTGTGTGCGCTGCTTTTAACGCGGATTTTGATGGTGACCAGATGGCGGTACACGTGCCTCTGTCCATCGAAGCGCAGTTGGAAGCGCGGGCACTGATGATGTCGACCAACAATGTGTTGTCGCCAGCCAACGGCGAACCGATCATCGTGCCTTCGCAGGATATCGTCCTGGGCCTGTATTACATGACTCGCACGCGTATCAACGCAAAGGGTGAAGGCATGGTATTCCAGGATATCGCTGAGTGTCATCGCGCCTATGAGAGCAAATTTGCCGATCTGCACGCGAGGATCACCGTGCGCGTCATGGACTCAGTGCAGAACGAGGCTGGTGAGTGGGTACAGGAACCCAGGCGTGTCGAAACCACGATTGGCCGGGCGATTGTCTCGGAAATTCTTCCACCTGGGCTTGAGTTCGCCAACGTCGATCTTAACCTGACCAAGAAGAACATCTCCAAGCTAATCAATCTGTGTTACCGCCGTCTGGGACTTAAAGAATCGGTTATCTTTGCTGATCAACTGATGTATCTGGGTTTTCGTTACGCGACCCTTGCAGGCGTGTCCATAGGCATCGAAGACATGGAAGTGCCTGATGACAAGAAGTCACTGGTAGCAACGGCTGAAGCCGAAGTACGTGAAATTCAGAATCAGTATTCTGAAGGTCTTGTGACTAACGGTGAACGCTATAACAAGGTCGTGGATATCTGGTCATCGGCTAACGATCAAGTTGCCAAGTCCATGATGTCCAGTCTCGGTACAGAGTCTGTTGTAAACAAGGAAGGCAAGACTGAAACGCAGGAGTCATTTAACTCCATCTTCATGATGGCAGACTCTGGTGCTCGTGGTTCTGCTGCACAGATTCGTCAGCTAGCGGGAATGCGCGGCCTGATGGCAAAGCCTGATGGCTCTATCATCGAGACACCTATCATCGCTAACTTTCGCGAAGGTTTGAACGTTAACCAGTACTTCATATCGACGCACGGCGCAAGAAAAGGTCTTGCCGATACCGCTCTCAAGACAGCCAACTCGGGTTACCTGACGCGTCGTCTGGTTGACGTGGCTCAGGACATGGTGGTTGTCGATCCGGATTGTGGCACAACCGCCGGCCTGACCATGAAGCCGATCATCGAAGGGGGAGATGTTGTTGAGCCTCTGCGTGAGCGGGTTCTGGGTCGTGTTGTGGCTGCTCCTGTCATGAAGCCGAACGATGACAAGCAAATGTTGCTGGACGCGGGTACCTTGCTTGACGAGCACCTGGTTGACATGCTGGAAGAGGAGGGTGTCGACGAGATTCTTGTTCGTTCTGCGATAACGTGTGAAGCCGACTACGGTGTCTGTGCGGCTTGTTACGGTCGTGATCTTGCCCGAGGTCACAAGATCAATATTGGTGAGGCCGTTGGTGTCATGGCTGCTCAATCTATCGGTGAGCCTGGCACTCAGCTAACCATGCGTACCTTCCACATCGGTGGTGCGGCCAGTCGATCTGCGGCAGCCAGTAGTGTTGAGTCGAAGAGCAAAGGTAGTATTCGCTTGCATAACATGAAGGAGATTGCCAATCGCGAAGGCAAGCTCATGGCGGTTTCGCGATCTGCGGAACTATCGGTGGTGGATGATGCCGGTCGCGAACGTGAGCGATACAAGGTTCCCTATGGTGCGGTTATCCAGGCCAAGGAAGACGAAGCCGTTGAGGCGGGTGCAATCCTTGCCACCTGGGATCCACATACACATCCGGTTATTACTGAAGTGGCGGGTATCGCAAAGTTCCAGGATTTTGTTGATGGTGTAACCGTTAATGCTGAAACAGATGACATTACGGGTCTGACTGACACGATCATTACCGATCACAAGCAACGTGGTGGAACAAACAAGGATCTGCGCCCTTCGGTCAAGCTGGTTGATAAGGACGGAAGCGATCTGAACTACGCCGGCACCGAGATACCCGCTAACTACATGTTGCCACCGGGTGCGATCATCAACTTGCAGGATGGTGATGAGGTGCTGGTAGGAGATGTTATTGCCCGTATTCCGCAAGCCTCTTCCAAGACTCGTGATATTACCGGTGGTCTGCCACGTGTTGCCGATCTGTTCGAAGCTCGCAAGCCAAAAGAGCCTGCCATATTGGCTGAAAAAAGCGGAACAGTGAGTTTTGGTAAGGAAACCAAAGGCAAGCAGCGTCTGGTTATCACTGGCCCCAATCAGGAGCATTACGAGGAGCTTATCCCCAAGTGGCGTCACATTAATGTGTTCGAGGGTGAGACGGTGGAACGTGGTGAGACCATCGCTGATGGTGAACCTAATCCACAGGATATTCTCAGATTGCGTGGTGTGGAAACACTGGCTGCCTATCTGGTGCAGGAGATCCAGGACGTTTATCGATTGCAAGGCGTAAAGATCAACGATAAGCACATCGAGGTCATCATCCGTCAGATGCTGCGCAAGGTTGATATCTCCGACTCCGGTGATACGAGGTTGTTGCGTGGCGAACAAATTGATTTCCTCAGGGTTAAAGAGGTCAACGAGGCGCTACTGGCTGAAAGTCCTAATGCCAAACCGGCGGAGTTTGACAATCTGCTGTTAGGTATCACCAAGGCGTCTTTGGTCACCGAGTCGTTCATCTCAGCAGCCTCTTTTCAGGAAACCACACGCGTTCTTACTGATGCTGCGGTACGTGGTGCACGAGATGACTTACGTGGTCTCAAGGAAAACGTTATCGTTGGTCGTCTGGTTCCAGCAGGTACCGGGCTAGCCTTCCACAACGAGCGACGCAAGAGCCGTGCGAAGCTGAATCTTGATCATGATCAGGCGTTCGATCAGGTTATCGAGCAGGAATCAGCAATTGCCGCCAATGCTCTGACAGAAGAGCCGGCAATGCCTGCCAGTTTGCTCGATAGTGTCAGCCCAACGGAAGGTGAAGGGGCTAGCGAAAGCTAGGCACTTATTTTTCATTGGCTGTTTTGAAGTGCCCTCCTTAGCGAGGGCATTTTTTTTGCCCCGCGAAACTGACAAGTTACACGGGCAACGGTTTTTAAAACGCTAAGTTGTTGACAGTTCTCGAAACGGCCGGTGGATTTGCTCCAGAGAACGTATTGTCTGGTGATGCGACCAACGCACGCGTTGGTAAAGTGCTCGCTTTAATAACTTGTGACGTCGTCGGCTCCGAAGTAACGGTAAACTTAAATTGAGCGGTTAATGTTTAGATTCTAGGGCACACGCCTTGCTCCACCGGTATTGGATCACGGTAGGAGCCGAGATGAATAACGCAATAGATACAAACACGCTACTTGTACAACTCAGAGCCATGGCACAGGATGCGGGTATTCCGCCTTCCGGAGCCATCAACCCGGAGCTTCGCCCTGCGGCAGATGCTATCGACTTTTCGAAAGTGCTGCAGAACTCGATGCAGGCTGTCAATACGCGCAGTATTGAAGCAAAAGAGCTGCGTGAATCATTCGAGGCTGGCAATCCCAATGTTGAGCTGGCCGACGTGATGATTGCGGCTCAGAAGGCGCGAATTTCGTTTGAAGCATTGACTCAAGTGCGCAACAAGATGGTCACCGCCTACAAGGAAATCATGAGCATGCCACTTTAGTATCCAACTTTACGACTGACCGATTTCTGCGGCTTTTATGATGGATCAAGCCTGTAGCAATTCTTCCATCACCTTATGACTATCAGACAATCGCTGACCGATGAGTGAAGCTCAAACGATTAATCCGCCAATTGCGGCTAGTCCTTTCATGGCGACCATAGCCCGTGGTCTGTTCGCGCCGCAGCTCAGTGCCCTGCTTATTGTTGCAACGGCTTTGACATTGGGTGTTGGGCTAATTCTGTGGGGTATGAAGCCCGATTTTGTTCCGGTATCGGAACAGGGTAGTCGTGCTGATGCCTTACAGATCATTGAGATGCTCACAGGGCAGCAAATTGAGTACAAACTTGATCCCTCAACGGGTCTTGTACTGGTTCCACAAGATCAGGCTGCGCAGGTACAAATGATGCTGGCGGGCAATGGTTTCAGCGCAAGCAATCAACAGATAGGTCTTGAGTTGTTGCAAAAAGATCCGGCCCTCGGCACCAGTCACTTTACTGAATCCGCTCGGTACCAGCATGCGCTGGAAACAGAAATGTCACGGACCATCAGCAGTATGCGCAATGTTGAGTCGGCGCGTGTTCATCTGGCAATACCCAAGCAATCGGTTTTTGTACGGGATCGTGAACAGGCATCAGCGTCCGTCATGATCAAGCCAAACCCTGGGCGCAGTATTGAGGATGAACAGGTCAATGCGGTCATAAACCTCGTGGCTTCCAGTATTCCTTATCTGGAAAGTGGTCAGGTGACTGTGGTTGATCAATGGGGCAGGTTGCTGTCTACGGGTGATGACTCGACTAGTGGAGCAACTCGTGATCAATTTCAACATGCGCGCAAACTCGAAAAGCTCTACTCTGATCGCATAGAGTCTTTGTTGACACCGATCGTGGGTGCGGGCAGTGTGCGAGCTATCGTAACTGCCGACCTGGATTTCACCATAAATGAACAAACTCAGGAGCTCTATGAACCAGATGCTGCTCAGCTACGCAGTGAGCAGATAGATACCCAGGTTAACCGTAACGGTGGAGCCATCGGAGTACCTGGTGCCCTGACCAATCAACCACCGGGCAATGGTGAAGTTGATGCCGACATACCAGGTGCTGATGCCGAAGGGGAAGTCACCAATGAAAGCGCTTCTGAAGTCAAGAACTACGAGCTGGATAAGACCATATCCCATACACGCCGATTACCCGGAAATATCATTCGGCTCTCTGCTGCGGTCATTATTGATGACAAGATGTCGATGGGTGATGACGGAATAGCAGTTCGTACGCCTTTGACCGAAGAAGAACTGGCTGAGTACACGCGCCTGGCTCAGGAAGCGATTGGCTTTACCGAAGCACGAGGCGATAGTGTTGTGGTGTTCAACCGCTCGTTTCAGCCCATGGAAGAAATCCTGCCAATCGAACCACTACCTATGTGGGAGCAAAGCTGGTTTGGTCCCATGGTACGGCAAGCATTGGTTGGACTCGCTGTACTGCTACTGGTACTCATGGTACTCAGGCCTGCTGCCAAACGCCTTATGCCAGAACCTGCAACTCTTGCTCTGGCGGCAGGTACTGATGAAGAAGGCTCAGAAGAGACGGCAGAAAAGGCCGCCTTAGCTGAGAGTGAGCGTGAGCTGCCGACATTGGATCCGCCGCCTGTTGTGTACGGCGACATTCTTAATATGGCGCGTGCCATGGCCGCAGAAGACCCCAAGCGTGTTGCCAAGGTCGTTAAGGATTGGGTCTCAGAACAGTAATGCCAGAAGCGGAAGAAAACGCAGACGGTGCGACCGCTACAGAGCTTGAAAAGGTTCCATTGGGCGGTTCTACACAAGCAGCGATTCTGTTAATGGCGCTGGGTGAAGAGGAAGCCGCTACCGTTCTCAAGCACATGAAACCTGAAGAAGTTCAGGCGGTGGGTGAGGCCATGGCGGCTATCAGTGGCGTTACCCAGGAGCAAATTGGCGAGACACTGGATCAGTTTATCAATCGGGTACGAAATGAGTCGTCACTCGGTCTGGAATCGGCCAAGTACTTTAAGTCCACGTTAACGCGTGCCCTTGGAAAAGACAAAGCGACCAGCGTTCTGGCGAGTATGGAGCCCATGGACGATGACTCTGGCTTAAGTTCACTGCAATGGATGGATCCTCGCGTTGTCGCCAAGATTATCAGCAAGGAGCATCCACAGATAATAGCCACGGTATTAAGTCAGCTGAAATCTGAACAGGCAGGGGCGGTGCTTGACCTTCTGAATGACGAAATACGACCGGACATCATGATGCGTATCGTCAAGCTTGACAAGATACACCCGGCAGCCTTGTCCGATCTTAATGAAATAATTCAGGAGCTGTTTGAGAACAACGCCACTATAGAAATTTCCGGACTTGGTGGTGTCACCTCTGTTGCTGACATTCTGAACAGCGTCTCGAAGGAGGCTGAGGAACAGATACTCGCCGCCATTGAAGAGACGGACTCGGATATCGTTGCGCAGATCAAGGAGAGCATGTTTATCTTTGAAAACCTTATGGCTGTAACCGACCGTGATACCCAGACTCTGTTACGCGATCTGAGTAACGAGGACCTTATTCTTGCCTTGAAAGGTGCGTCAGAGGAAATGCAGGAGAAGATCTTCCGTAACATGTCTTCACGGGCAGCAGAACTGCTGAAGGATGATCTTGAGGCCAAGGGGCCAGTCAGATTGACCGAGGTTGAAGAAGCACAACGCACCATTCTTACCGCTGCCAAGCAAGCTGCCGAAGATGGCAAGATTTCTCTGGGTGGCAAAGGAGATGACTTTGTTTAGAGTACTTAGCGAGGAAGAATCCAAAAAGGTAATCCGGTGGCAAGCGCCAGAGCTTGGTTCGAGCACTGCCGTGGTTGCCAACACACGACAAGAGGCCAAGCCACAGCCACACAAAAGTGACGCTGGCGTTCGAACCTTGCTTGGCAGTCGTGACTTAAAGGCGGGTCATCATCAGTCACCAGCCTCTGTCCCACGGCTTCAGTCCATCAGTTCAGGCGATGTATTTGCCAACGGCGCAATGCTTAAGGCAGGCAGCGCTGATAATTCCACCATACAGGTATCTGCCGAGCTGTTGCAAACAAGTTATGACGAAGGTTATTCACGAGGCTTTGCCGAGGGTAACGCGGCATTGCATCAGCAATCGATAAGCGAGCTTGGCAAGATAATCAATGCTCTGGAGGCGGCGTCCCGATGTCCGGAGGACACCGATCTGGAGCAGGAGCTAGTATCTCTTTCGATGGACATTGCGCGCATCGTGATTCGACGAGAGATCACCCTGGCACCAGAAGTCATGCATGATATCGTGGTGGCGGGGCTTGAGCTGCTCGCAAGTGATTCCACAGGGCAACGTGTCCATCTTCATCCTTTTGATGCCGCTATCGTACGCGAGCAACTCTCTGCAGACTCGCCGCTAAAGGTGTTCGATGATCCATTGCTTGAACGCGGTGCGTGTCATATCGAATCAGGATCCAGCGCAATCAGCGCAGGTATAGAGGATTGGCTTAACAATATATCAACACAACTCGGCGTATTGACCGAGGCCTCAGAGCAAGTTGTTGATCACCAGAGCACTCACTCTCAAGATATCAACAAGGCATCACCAGCATCTGAATCTGACAGTTAGCGTGCTACTTGAATTCAGGTAATCACATGATCGTGAGCACGCTACGGTGAACGTTGTCAGACAGTGTACTGACATCCGCTACAACAGAGATATTAAGGTACCACAATGACAAATACGTCTGGTACAACAGAGCGCGGCGATGGTAGTTCTGTAAATGAGCAAGCCCGTTCCTCGTTTCAGACAATCTCGCAGCGAATCAATCTTCGCCGTTCGGGGCTCACCGCGGGTGAACTTCCGGTTCAGGGGAGACTGAGCACGCTAAGGGGACTCACACTGGAGGCGGAGGGGTGCAAGGCTGCCATTGGCACTCGCTGCCTGATCGATACGGTTGCCGGACCAAGCGTAGAGGCACAGGTTGTTGGGTTTAATCGTGACAGAACCTTGCTGATGCCAGCAGGTCCGGTTGCTGGCTTACGCTCGCAGGCCAGAATCCGACCGGTTTCCGGACAGGCGACTGCGCCGACAGGTAATGCACTACTAGGCCGTGTCATTGACGCTCGTGGGAATCCGATTGACTCACTGGGACCGCTAAAAGCCGACGGTAAGGTTCCACTAATGGGGCAGCCGATAAATCCACTGAATAGAGCGCCGATAAGCCGATGTTTTGATGTCGGTGTACGATCTATAAATGGTCTGGTGACTTTGGGCCGTGGGCAACGTGTCGGACTGTTCGCAGGCTCGGGTGTGGGTAAGAGTGCATTACTCGGAATGATGACAAAACACAGTGAAGCTGATGTCACTGTTATAGGCCTGATCGGTGAACGAGGAAGAGAGGTAAACGATTTTGTGTGTGAAACACTTGGTGTGGAAGGAATGAAGCGAGCCGTTGTGGTTGCCGTTCCCGCCGATCAACCACCTTTGTTACGCTTGCAAGGTGCCATGCTAGCCACAGCGATTGCTGAGAGTTTCCGCAATCGTGGTAGTCAGGTGCTGTTACTTATCGATTCATTGACGCGATTTGCACAGGCGCAAAGAGAGATTGGTCTGGCGACGGGTGAACCACCAACCAGTAAGGGTTACCCGCCTTCCTCATTTGCCATGCTACCGCAGCTGGTCGAACGGGCAGGTAATATGGCAACTGGTGGATCTATTACTGCGATTTATACAGTGCTTGCTGAGGGTGATGATCAGAACGACCCTGTTGTTGATGCAGCGCGAGCCGTACTCGATGGGCACATAGTTCTTACCCGTGCCTTGTCCGATGCTGCTCACTATCCGGCGATTGACATAGGGGCATCCATAAGCCGAACACGAGCAGCTGTGAATGCTCCGGAACAAGAACAAGTCATCAGGCGCGCCTTGAAGTTATCGGCTGCATACAGGGCGCAGGAAGATATGCTTCGAGTGGGATTATACCAACGTGGGTCCGATCCTGTGCTGGATGAAGCTGTTACGGTATGGCCAAAGCTGCAGCGTTATTTGCAGCAATCCATGAACGAGGGAATCGATATACTTACGTGTCGTGCACAGCTTGCGGATCTCCTTGGTGGTCAGACACGTTAATGGTGTCGATTGTAAAACGGGAAAAGCAAGCGCTTCTACCCTGGAAGATGCAATCGACGTGTATCGATCCGATGGACAGACTCTGAACAGGCTTAGTCCACTTCTGCGAACCAGTGTAACTGCGGCTAACCGTTTCAACCAACAAAATTGCTGAATACTTCACGTCTAGCGCCGACATCCTTACCAGGTGTAAACGCTAAAAATGGAAGATGGGTTCAAAGCAGTTGGGCAAACTCGAAGAGCTTGCAGGAAAACGGGTTGATCAAAGCCGCAATGTTCTTGAAATAGAGCAGCAAAAGCTATGGCAGATAGAGCATCAACGCGCAGAACTGCACTCGATAAATCAGGAATATCAGCAAGCACTGGTGGGGGGAGGAGAGGTTGCACCACAGCAACTCGCCTATCGTCGTGCTTTTGTTGAGCAGTTGACGCAAAAGCTGGATCAACTTGCCGAACAGAGCGAGCTTAAGCGGCAAAGCGTCACCGAGAAAGCCGTTGAACATCAACAGCGTACTGCGCAACACACGGCAATAGAAATTGTAAACAAACACCGCGCTGATGCAGAAGAGAGCGTTGCCAACCAGCGCCAACAACAACAACTTGATGAGGTAGCTCGAAGTCAGCACTTTGAGCGAAATCGTACTGGCAAGGAATATGACAATGACTGAAAATAAATTCTCTTCACCAATTAACCTGTTTACGCCTGGGAACAAGTTATCCGTGCCGGGGTCAGGCATGTTGGGTGAAACGGACAGAAATTCACCGTTCGATTCCTCCTTTTCGCGTGAGCTATCGCGTGCCACTGACAGGGCTCAGCCATTCCAGGATTCATCTTCCCACTCGAGGCGCGAAAATACGGGAAGCAAGGAAACGTCGCGAACGCAGGACCCACATTGTCGCACAGACGGGTCAGATACTGTCACTTCTGATCAAGGTGTTGACAAGACGTCCGCTACGCGCGCAAGTGCTGACGAAGATTCTACCGACAAGGTTCCGCATTCAACTGACGGACCGGTCGAAAAGAAACGTATGGTGGATAAGGACAGTGTGGAGCTCCCGGAATCGCAAACTCAGCAGGGGGAGACCAATGATGCAGGCCATCCAGCGCTCTCACAAATCGCTAATCAGCCCATGCCCGATGAGGATGAAAAAACAGTCCTGTTGGATTTGGATAGTTTGAACGTGGAACAGACAACGGATGCTCAATTGCCGGCTGAACCCGTGAACTTAGATGGGCTATCAGAAACTGATAAACCCGACGCCATTGTCAGTGAGGACATCGTTGTATCAGATCAAGATGCTGTCGATTTAGAGGACTCTGCCAGGCTGACAATAACGGACATAGGCCCTCAAACCAGACAACGCTTGTCAACCGGTGAGCACCTTTCACCAGGTGAGTTGGCAAGTCGGCAGACCTATCTGTTCAATAGTGCTACAAGGCAAGGCGCTGATTCAGCCACGCTAAGGCAGCTTTCTGCGTCTGATGATACCGCTGATGCAGCATCGCCGGACATAACGATGCGAACAGCAACGAGTGTGTCACTTCCTACCGGTCAACTCATACCAACATTAAGCGATAAAAAACAGAAAATAGACGCTACGGTTGTGCGTGGGTATGACGGCGGTGAGGTCAAACCGGCGTTGCCGAGTGATGTGCCAACGAAGGATGCTACAGTAAGGGATTTGCAACACGCAAATCTCGAATCGGCTGCCATCCTGGCAGCGAATGCAGCGGCGAACACAGCGGCCCGTAAATCCGGGCATCCGGTAATCAAGAGTAACCTGGCTCAAGAACTGCAATTCTTCCGCCGACAGGCCCAGAGTCTAGAAGCAGCATCTCCTGCCACAACACCAGAACCTGTAAACCGGTTGGCGCAATCACCGGATAACACGTTTCTTTCCGTTCAAGGCGGCATCGTTACTGCTCCTTCAGTACCAAGAACCGAAGCTGGAAGTAGTCAGACTGTGAACGCCCCTATCAATATGCCGATTTTACAAGCTGATGCTGACAAGGCAATGGCCGGTAATATTCGCTGGATGGTTAATGAGGGTGTGAAAAATGCTGTGGTAAACGTCACCCCTGCCGGAATGGGGCCTATTTCTGTATCAATAGGTATTGAGAAAGATCAGATGAATGTGTCTATCGTCGCTCTTCAGGGATCTACCCGCGAGGCGTTGGACTCTCTGCTTCCCAGACTCAGGGATCAGCTAGCCACACAAGGTCATGATAGTGTACGTGTTGATATTTCTGATGGTCGGACAGATCAATCAGAGCGTGGATACGGCCAGCAATTCGCAGATGGAAATAATGAATCCGAACAGGACAAGCTCCTTGCCGGTGACAGAATTTCTGATGAAGAGCCTGAAAATGATTCTGTCAGGCAATCTGCCAATGAGGTGGTCGACTCACAAGGGTTCCTTAACTTAAACGAAATGGGTCAGATTAGAAGCCGTTATGATGTATACGTTTGATTTACAGGTGCCTGACGGTATTGATAATGCTCCACAGCGAGTGCTTCTGGTATGAAGAAAAAAATCATACTTGGCGTAGTTGCCTTTTTAGGACTTGCCGTGATTGTCGGTGGGACTGTAGCTGCCTCTATGTACTTTACCGGTGCATTTGATCCTCCAGTGGAGGTTGCCGCAGCTATACCTGTTGAAGATTTACCACCTGAGAACACCTACTACTACAATGTTCAGCCAGAATTTGTGGTGAATTTTCAAGGAAAATCGCGAGTTAAATTTCTGATGATAGAAATGGTGGTAGCAACTCATGATGAAGAAGTCGTGCCTATTCTCACAGACCATGATCCTGAGTTACGCAATGCCTTGCTCAATCTTCTGTCAACACAGGATGCTGAAGTATTGAAAACAGTGGATGGGAAACAGGCATTGCGTGACGAAGCCTTGCTGCGAATTGACGAAATCGTGGGCCGACACTACAAAACTGAAAGAATACATGATGTTTTCATCACTCGTTTGGTCATGCAGTAGAAGCTAAAGATCAAGAGAAATATAATGGTGAATAATCAGCCGGCTACTACTTATGATTTTGTTCATCCGGGACATAAGCTTAATACTCAATGGCCAGTGCTCGATCTTGTCAGTCAGCGGATTGCCAACGATTTGGCGGTGGCGCTCTCTGAGCGACTGCAGGTAAACCTGTTAGGGTCGGCGCAAGCGACAACCCGTGGCAAATATGTGGAGTGTGTAAAATCACTTGGGTTGACGGGTATTGTGCAAGAGCTGTCTATTGCTCCACTATCGGGAAGTATCTGGTTCTGCATGGATACAAGTGTAATTTCGGCTTTGGTCAATTGCTATTTTGGGGGCAGCGCGGAGTTAAAGCCACTGGAAGTGCCGCGAGCTCTATCGCGAACAGAATCTCGTGTCATGCAGCACGTGGTGGATGCAGTTGTAGCATCAGTTAATGCCAGTTGGTCGATAGTGATGCCAATGAATGCAGAGCATGTCAAGCAGATTGATGTTGAGCGTCTTGCCAATGCAGCGCTCCAGCAGGTTATGGTAACAAGCGACATGACGCTTCGCGTAGGGGAAATAGATTTACCGTGTCAGATTGTCTACCCCTACGAATCATTAAATCCCATCAGCGCACAGTTACAGAAAGAGAAAGCGAGCCAACCACGACAGGATGAAAAATTCAGTAATGCAATACAACGCGAACTACTAAACTGTGAGCTTGAGATTCGTGGAGTTCTGGCAGAATCACATATCACCCTTGGAACGCTTCTGGAACTCAAGTCTGGCGATTTTATTGCTTTACGAGATGTACAAACAGTATCTTTCAAGACGCAGAATATGCCGTTGTTTGATGCCCGGGTGGGTAATTCCAATGGCAGAGTTTCTGCCAGCGTTTCCCGCTGGCACTTACCGGTAACCTCATAAGAACATGGCTGAAGAGAACACCGAAGAAGCACCCGACGATACGGAAGACTCTGAAACTGTTGCGTCAGCGGGTGATTCCAGTGCGGAGTCCGCTGACGCAAGTGGTGATACGGCAGAGTCTCCGGATACGGCAACCGAGCCCCTTGGGGATGACGTACCGGAACCTGCTAACGAGCCGAGTATTGGCAGTGAAATACCTGTTGTAGAACCCACACGGGTCACAACGGCTGATGGCGGTGAGATATCAGAGCCCATTACAGATATCTCCATGCTGCTGGATATTCCAGTGACCTTGTCGATGGAAATAGGGCAGACGAAAATATCCATTAATGAATTATTGAAATTAGGTAAGGATTCGGTTATCGAGCTTCAACGTATGGCACATGAGCCTCTTGATGTGCTTGTCAATGGCACGTTGGTCGCTCATGGTGAAGCGGTTGTAGTTGGTGATCGCTTTGGAATCCGACTAACAGATGTTATCAGTCCTCAGGAACGACTACGTAAGTTTGGTTAAACGTTGGTGTGAAACTGGCACTGAATAACCTGGTCGAGTTCAACTTGTTTTTCAGAACATCGTGTATCTGAGAGTTGTCGATTTCTCGACTTCTTACGCGTGTTTTGTAAACACTCACCTGGCCGCTGAGACGGCAGGTATATCCTTAAGGAGAGGTCAATGTTCCCTTGTATTTCGGGGCGCTGTCTGCTAGTAGCTGGCATCAGCCTTCTGAGTATCCTGCCTGTCGGTGTCGTGATGGGAGCAGAACCCGTCAGAACTGTCGTTAGTCCGCTAGTCACCTTAGGCAAACTTGCTGTGGCTTTAGTGGTGGTATTGGTCGTATTCTGGCTTTTTGCCAGAGTCATGCGCCAGTTTCAGGGCTTTCAGGGTGGAATGCATCATGGCTTGAAAATCATCAGTGCCCTTTCCGTGGGACAACGCGAAAGAGTTATTGTTGTACAGGCGGGTGAGCAGCAACTGGTATTGGGTGTCACCAGTTCAAACATAAATACACTGTATGTACTTGAGAGGCCACTCGCTGAAGGTACAACGCCATCGGGTTCAGGCGATTTCAAGAACAAGCTGAATGCCGCTCTGAAGCGTCAGGTGCCCGTAGAATGAATCGCGCATGGCTGCTATCACTGTCTATATTATCCGCACTTGTACTACCCAGTGATGGGTTTGCACAGTCAGGGTTACCTGCGGTTATCGTTGACTCGACCGATGGTGGAGGACAGACGTGGAGTTTGAGCCTGCAGGCACTGGTTTTGATGACGACGCTTTCGTTGTTGCCTGCAATGCTATTGCTGATGACATCATTCACCCGCATCACCATTGTGCTGGGGATTCTACGTACCGCGCTTGGAACTCAGCAAACGCCTTCGAATCAGGTGTTGATAGGCCTTGCTCTATTTCTGACGTTGTTTGTCATGAGACCCGTGTTTACCGAGGTGTATTCAGCAGCCGTTGAGCCTTTTCTGGCAGAAGAGATTACTGCTCAGGAGGCAATAGTGGTCGCTTCTCAACCTTTTCGTGAGTTCATGCTACGGCAGACTCGTGATAATGATTTAAACCTGTTTCTAAATATGTCCGATTCACCACCACCTCAGGATATTAACGATGTTTCCTATTTTGTTTTGCTCCCAGCCTTTGTAACCAGTGAGCTCAAAACGGCTTTTCAGATTGGCTTTTTATTGTTCGTGCCCTTTCTAATTATTGATCTTGTAGTAGCAAGTGTCTTGATGTCCATGGGTATGATGATGCTATCGCCACTGATTATTTCTCTTCCATTCAAGCTTATGCTGTTTGTTCTGGTCGATGGCTGGAATCTGGTGCTTGGGACTTTGGCTGGCAGTTTCTTCCTGTGAATCCGGATAATGTCATTGATCTTGGGCGAGAGGCGCTGACCATCACTGTGTTACTGGCCGCGCCTTTATTGCTTGCTGCGTTATTTACCGGTCTGCTGGTGGGCTTGTTTCAAGCAGCTACGCAGATTCAGGAGCAAACTCTGAGTTTTATACCAAAGTTACTTGCTATGGTCATCGCACTGCTTACGGCAGGTCCCTGGCTTTTACAGGTCATTCTGGACTACACCTCCGACCTGATTGTAAACACCATTCCTCGAATTATAGGTGCCTGAATTGTCAGCGTTCGTACTCACCGCTGAAGAAATACACAGTTGGGTAGGACTTGTTCTATGGCCCTTGTTTCGTGTGGCAGGTTTGTTGTCAGTAATGCCAGTGCTGGGTGGGGGGGAGGTTCCAGTGCGCGTGAGAGTCGCGTTATCACTATTGATAACGCTGATGATTGTCCCTTCTCTGGGGCCGATGCCAGCGATTGATCCAATGTCTGTGGATAGTGTTTTCATCTCCATGCAACAGCTCCTGATAGGCGCTGCGATGGGCTTACTTGTAATGATTGCGTTTAGCGCAGTTACCATGGCAGGCGAGTCGATTGCGATTTCGATGGGACTGGGTTTTGCCTTGATGAACGATCCTCAGAATGGCGCTCAAGTACCGGTGGTTTCGCAATTCTATCTGCTCCTTACAACACTGCTGTTTTTAGCCCTTGATGGTCACCATGCAATTCTAATACTCCTTGATACCAGTTTTATACTGATGCCAGTCGGGCAGCCATTGGGTGCAGACAGCTTCTGGATTATTGTTAGCTGGGGGGCAATTGTATTCTATGGAGCCTTATCCATTGCGTTACCGGCCATGGCCGCCATGCTGACAGTAAATATTCTGATGGGTGTCATTACACGCGCAGCCCCTCAGCTAAATATATTTTCAGTGGGTTTTCCGATCACAATGACGATAGGATTCTTTGCCATCATGTTGTCATTAGACACATATCAAATCGCCTTTGCGAATCTTCTTGAACAAACGCAAGAGACCATTGTGCAGTTGCTTAGAAGCTGATGGCTGAACAGGATACAGGCGCAGAACGCACCGAAGAAGCAACGCCCAAACGTCTACAGGATGCTCGTAAGAAAGGTGATGTGCCGCGGTCCAAGGAACTTAATACAGTTCTCATGTTGCTGGCATCACTGGTAGGCTTTGCAATGCTAGGCAGTAGTGGCGTAAGGGCTTACAAGCAATTGGCCCGCAACCAATGGCAAATAGATCGATCACATATTTTCTCAGATCAAGGTCTTCTCAACGGTATGTTGCTCCCGGCGACTGAAGCTTTGTGGATAGCTGCGCCGTTTCTTGTTCTGATGCTTGTTGCAGTGTTTATTGGTCCATTGTTTATGGGAGGGTGGGTCTTCGCTATTTCATCCTTGAAGGTAGATTTGAAAAAATTGAATCCACTTTCCGGAATAAAGCGAATGTTTGGTATTCAGTCTGTGGCAGAACTTATCAAGTCAGTTCTAAAAGTTGTTGTCATGGCTGTTTTGTCCACGTTGATGTTCTCTCTCTATATTGACGACTATCTCAGTCTTGGTGTTATGCCATTGGTGGAGGCTATCAATGCTGCCTTTGGAATCATATTTGTCATTATTCTGGTTCTGGTGTTGAGTTTGAGTGTTGTCGCGATAGTCGATGTGCCTTATCAGCAATGGTCATATGCAAAGAAGTTGCGCATGACGTTTCAGGAGATCCGGGAAGAAAACAAGGAGCAAAATGGTAATCCTGAAGTCAAGTCCAAGGTTCGCCAGATGCAACAGGCCAATGCCAATCGAAAGATGCTGCTGGATGTACCATCAGCGGATGTCATTATTGTGAATCCCACACATTACTCAGTGGCGTTGCGTTATGACGACGAACTTGTAGCACCAGTCGTTGTGGCTAAAGGCGTTGATCACATGGCCCTGAAAATACGCGAGATTGCCACTCATCATAATGTGGCGATATTCAGTGCTCCTCCGTTGGCACGGGCGCTTTACACTCATAGCGATGTTGGTGAAACCATACCAGCGGAGTTATATCTGGCAGTAGCTCAGGTTCTGGCCTATGTGCTGCAAGTGAAAGAGGCAAGTTTCAGCGACAGACGTCGTTTAACCCCCCCGACGGATTTGCACGTACCCAGTTCCTTTGACGACAAAGATAAAACGTAACGCAGGTTTACGATGAATATTCTCAACCTCAAGCGTCTGATAAGCGAATTGCATTTGACTGGACTAGGAGCACCATTCCTGGTTCTTCTGATGCTTATCATGATGGTAATCCCGATACCCACTTTGGGTCTGGATCTACTGTTTACGTTTAACATTGCCCTATCGCTGATTGTTCTTCTAGTTACTGTATATATTGGACGGCCGCTAGAATTTTCCTCGTTTCCAACTGTATTGCTGGTAGCAACCATGCTACGCCTGTCCCTCAATATTGCTTCAACTCGCGTAGTTCTTCTGGAGGGACATACCGGTACGGCATCTGCCGGTCAAGTAATAGAATCATTTGGAAATTTTGTCATTGGTGGTAACTACGCTGTAGGATTTGTGGTTTTCGCTATTCTGGTGATCATTAACTTTGTGGTTGTCACCAAAGGTGCAGGTCGAGTGTCAGAGGTCAGTGCCCGTTTCGTTCTGGATGCCATGCCCGGTAAACAGATGGCCATTGACGCAGATCTGAATGCTGGTCTGGTCGATCAGGAGGAGGCACGCAAGCGTCGTTCTGATATTGCAAAGGAGGCAGATTTCTATGGTTCGATGGACGGTGCCAGCAAGTTTGTCAAAGGTGACGCCATCGCGGGTCTGCTGATTCTATTTATCAATATTCTGGGTGGCCTGGCCATCGGTGTGGGGCAACACGGCCTGAGCTTCGGTGAGGCCGCTACAAACTATACGCTGCTTACCATAGGCGACGGTCTGGTGGCGCAAATACCGTCGTTGTTACTTTCTATGGGCACTGCGGTGATTGTTACCCGAGTATCTTCATCGGAAGACATGGGTGAGCAGATATCCATTCAATTGTTCAAGGATCCACGTGCCATTATTATCACGGCGATGATCATAGGCTTGCTGGGCGTTGTCCCTGGTATGCCCAATCTGGTTTTCCTGACATTGGCAGTAAGTCTTGGTGTTTATGCTTATTACTCGCGCGAATCCTACCTTGACGATGAGGTAACTGTCGAAGAAGAACGCGCACCGGAGCCAAGAGCCGAGCTAAGCTGGGATGACATTCGTAGCACCGATATCCTCGGACTGGAGGTGGGCTATGGTTTGATCCCGTTGGTGGATGCCAGTCAGGGCGGAAAATTGCCGGATAGAATCAAGGCGGTAAGACGCAAGCTAACAGAAGAATTGGGTTTTCTCATTCATTCTGTACATATTCGAGACAATCTTGATTTGCCGCCAACACGATACCGTATCTCCATCCTTGGTGTAACAGAAGGGGAGGCCGATTTGTATCCGGATCGGGAAATGGCAATCGGTACCGGTGTCGAGTCCAGTTCGCTGAAGGGTAATGTGACGAAAGACCCGGCGTACGGTATGGATGCGGTGTGGATTCGTGTGGATCAACGCGATTATGCACAGTCTTTAGGTTACACGGTAGTCGATCCGGGCACGGTTATAGCGACACACATGAGCAAGTTACTCATGCAACACGCGGGTAGTCTTCTCGGACACGAGGAGGTGCAGGCATTGCTGGATTCCCTGAGCAAGAGCGCCCCTCGGCTTGTTGAAGATCTGGTACCCAAGATGTTGCCACTACCCACGGTGGTCAAGGTGTTACAGAATTTACTCGACGAAGGCATACCTGTTCGCGATATGCGCTCTATCGCTGAAACACTGGCTGAAAAAGGTACACATACACAGGATACCGAAGAGCTCACAGCGGCCGTGCGCGTGGCTTTACGCCGTCAAATAACCGGTCAGCTGACGTCATTCGAAGATATTCTGCCTGTAATTACACTGGATGCCGAGCTGGAGAAGCTTTGTCTTGACTCGATTGGTGCGGAACATTCTGGTGGTCTGGGTATTGAGCCAGGTCTGGCTGAGCGGCTATATCAGTCGCTGGCTGATAGTGTTACTCGGCAGGAGATCAATGGAGAGCCTGCAGTGTTGCTGGTGAATCCGAAAATTCGGCCCTGGCTTGCAGGCATGGTCAAGCACACGATCCCTCTGCTAAAAGTGCTCGCCTACAACGAAATTGCCGAGACGAAGCGATTGAAGGTCATCGCCAACATTGGTGGCGAAGCCACTGCCTGATGTGTGCAGTGCTGCTTCCATCCGCCTATTAGACAATCGCGAACCTGATCATGCAACTTAGACGATTCACTGCTGACTCCACTCCCGCCGCTCTTGGTGCCGTAAGACTGGCGCTTGGCGATGACGCCATAATTCTGGCTAATCGAAAGATTGGCGATCAGGTTGAAATTATCGCAACTGGACAAATGGAAGATGCGCAGTCTCTGGCTGAAATAAGCCTGGCAAGTGTTTCGCAACAGACCCCATCTCCTGACGAAGAGCTCATTGCCGATATTGATTCGGTCTTTGAAACTGATCCCACGCCCGAGTTAGCCGGTAATGCTCAAGTCGCAGTGCCGGCCATGGAAGAGTTGTCTGCTGCCATGGAGGTAACAGCGGGTATGAGAGAGCATGCATATTTAACGGAAGCTGCGGAATCCTCTAGTCAAGACTTGGCTGATGAGGCTGTGAGCAAAGCTCCCGTGCGGCGAAACGGTTCTGGAGTTCCGAAAAATTTTGCCCACTCGGCTAGCTCAAGACAATCAGCCAGCAGTGACTACACGGACGCAGAAGCAAGCACAAGAAAAACATCTCATATAAGAGAACAAGCGTCACAGCCATCTGGACGCAAGCAGAGAGATGCGTCCCATCTGAATGCTGGGACGCAAACACTGACCTCGGATATTGATCAATCAGTAGCAAGGCATACCGACCAACTTGCCAGGATCATAGAGGCGCAAGGTGTCATGCTTGACAAGTATTTCAAAGGGCTGGAAGTCAACCTCTGGGGAAACAGTGCACCCAATCGCACGTTACATCTGCAAAGACTGCTTGCGATGGGAATTGGTGCGGAGCTGGCAATCCAATTGGTAGAACGCGCTGATCCTGCGCATTCAGTTGAAGATGCGCTTCGGGAGTCGTTTGCCTTGTTAAAATCAACGCTTCCTATCGGGGTAGATAAGACATTTGTTGTGCCGGGAGTCACTATCCTGTCAGGGCCACCGGGTGCTGGTAAAACTACTGCGCTGATGAAAATTGCTACGCAGCATGTGAAGGAACACGGAAACGATTCCATTGTTGTGATATGCGCAGATACCAGGCGCATAGGAGCGTTTGAAGAGCTTCAGGCTTACGGTCGCCTGCTTGGAGTCCCCACCGTGCATGCTCACGATTCTTCAGAGCTGGATAGTTTGCTAAACGCTTTTACACATAAGCAATTGGTATTGATCGACCATACCTTGCCGATGGACGATGATGCAGTGGAAATACCAAGGTGTTTGTTGAAGCCAGTCGTCGCAGACTCTGTTCGCCAGTTGCTAGTGCTTTCAGCAACATCCCAATCATCAACTGTCGATGCCCTTATCCATCGACACTGCGAAGGGAGATCGATGCAGTGCATACTGACGAATCTTGATGCGAATGCAAGGCTAGGTGAGATGTTTAATGCGACCATCAGACATCATTTACCGATCGCCTACTGGTCAGATACTGCCAGCATTCAAACACCGTTGCAAAAAGCTGATGCTTCGGTCCTGATCGCTACTGCCGTTGCGATGAGTCGACGAATTAGACAAACTCCGGATGATGAATGGTTGCTGCGCCTCGTTCAGCCGACAGATAAAATGATGACACAGCCAATCTACAAGAAAAAAAACAATGAGGTTAGTGCATGATGAGTAGTCTCATACTGATATCCATAGCATTGACAGCGTTGCTTTTAGCGTTAGCCGGATTAGTGTTTGTTCGGCAAAAAGAAACATTGAAACAGCTTCGATTGCAGCGACAACTGCTGGCCAGGTTGGATTCTGTCTTTGACGAATTACTTGCTTCACAAGGTTATATGACCAAACGGATTGATCAGCTAGCAAAGGATGTATTGCAACGGGAAATATATCAGAATGCTGATGATCGACACCAGCTAGCAATTCAGAGTGCGAAGCAGGGAAAAGGATTTTTTGAGCTGATGCAGTGTCATGGTCTGTCATCTGATGAGGCAGCGCTTATTATATCGTTGCACTCGCCACGGAACAACAAAGAGGAGCCATTGGTCAAGAATGCCAATCTGGTCGACCCAACTGCTCTCGATATCGTGTAAACAATGGATATTGCAACACTTCTCGGCCTTTTTGGTGGTATTGGAGTTATATCTGCCGCCATAGTTCTAGGTGGTAGCGTCGGCACGTTCATCAATATTCCCAGTATAGCTGTGGTTGTTGGTGGAACATTCATGGTGACGTTATCGCAGATTTCCTTGCCACAGTTTCTGGGTTCTTTCAAGGTGGCCGGTAGAGCTTTCAAGCATAAATCGGTACCAGCAGAGCAGCTTATTGAAGAGGCTGTAGCACTTGCCAATGTTGCCCGCCGTGAAGGAATTCTCGCACTTGAAGGCAAAGAGATTAACGATCCATTCCTTGAAAATGGGATAAAAATGTGTATCGATGGGCACGCGACAGACATCGTCCATAAAATGCTCTCCAAGGACATAAACCTTGAGCTGGATCGTCAGAACACAGGTATCCTGATGTTCAAGTCTATCGGTCAAGCTGCTCCGGCCATGGGAATGATCGGTACGCTGATTGGACTGGTACAAATGCTGGCGAATATGGATGATCCTAAATCGATTGGGCCTGCAATGGCTGTAGCGCTTTTGACAACCTTGTATGGCGCTGTCATTGCAAACGCTGTGGCATTGCCCATAGCGGCAAAACTAAAAGCCATAAGTGCTGATGAACGACTCAACAAATTACTGATTCTTGAGTCGATATCTGGAATTCAGGAAGGTATTAACCCTCGTGTATTGCAGCAGATATTGACAACTTATCTGCCAGAGAGTAAACGCGAAGCTGCCTTGAATGCTGGTAAGTAGCTTATGAGTGAAGAGGCGGAGTGCGAGGAATGTGAAGAAGGTCAGCCCGAGTGGTTGGCAACATTTGCTGATCTTATGTCGCTTCTCATGTGTTTCTTTGTCTTGCTACTGTCTTTTTCTGAGATGGACATTCAAAAATACAAGCAAGTTGCGGGTTCCATGAAACTGGCATTTGGTGTTCAGAGGACTGTTAAATCCGATACTATTCCTAGAGGAACATCGGTAGTAAAGCAGGAGTTTTCACCGGGCAAACCAGAACCTACGGTGATGAAGATCGTTAATCAGCAAACTCAGGACGATACCAGTCCGGAAATAAGAATTGACGCCCCAATACCTAAAGAGGTGTCCGAGCTGCAGGAGTTACTCGAAGCAACTTTGGCTGAGGAAATTGCTGAAGAAATACTCGAGATTCTGGTATTCGAAGACGGTGTGATGATTCGTGTGCGCGAGGCTGACGCCTTCCCGTCCGGTAGCGCTGAACTGCAGCCAGGATTCATTCCTGTATTGGATAAACTGCAATCTTTACTTGACGAGACGGAGGGTAGAATCATTGTCGCTGGCCATACAGACAGCCTTCCCATCAATACTCCGGCGTACCCATCCAACTGGGTATTGTCGGCTGCCCGCTCGGCCTCAGTGGTTCATTATCTTGCTGAGACTCGATTCACAGACCCTGGTCGGATAGAGATTCGTGCATTTGCTGATACACAGCCGGTAGCGCCGAATAATTCTGCCGAAAATCGTGCCAGAAACCGTCGAATTGAAATTAATCTGAGCGTTCCGGAGTCCTGAATGTTGTCTGAAGAGGAGAAAGAGGGGCGGAATCGCAGGGAAGCGTTTCGGATAAACGATACTGTAAAATTAAAAATCCGGGCACTTGACCAACAGTCTCTGGATGCGATCACGGATAACTTCAATGCACATCGACTACGGTACTGCATTAAGTCACACTTGCTCAATCAGAACGAAGTCAGAAAACCCAAGCTAATCCGAATTCGCAAGAAAGATCCAGATATTGCAGAGTATCTGGAAAGTCTGGAGTTGCAAATTACGCAATTGGCTGAGCGTCTTGATCAGGACAGCGACTCATTGGGTGACACGATTGAATTCAATGGTCGGGCCAATCTTTCTTCAACGGGCATTCGCTTTCACACACGCCTGCCTTTTGTCGCTGGTCAGATTATTGAAATTGGCATGGTCTTGAGTACACAGGGCACGCAAGTGGTCACGATTGGTGAAGTTCTTCGAGCAGAGAGTGATTCTGATGATAATCTGATCTCACTTTCCATCTCCTATACGCATATTCACCCTGAAGACTCCGAAGCAATCATCCGGCATCTTGCTAAACTGCAACAGCGCGAGTTACAAGCAAGACGTGGATCAGGTGAATTTTGATTGCAGGTTAAAAAAAGGCCCCTGTAGCCTGTTACGATAGTTCTCGTAGACTGATTTGTTGATCAGCCATCCAACGGCATACAGGTCAGTTGGTTTAATGCGATGAATCTCGCATCCCTCCAGTAGCCCGGCATGACATCGGGATGGAGCGCAATTGCGTTGCCAGAGCTGTCTCTTTCAACAATCCATTCGTCCGGTAGTCCTTCAAAGCCATAGACCGTTGATGGTATCCCTTTTACAATTTGCGCCAGGTGTGCTTCGCCAGTCAAGGCGTGTTTGAAGGCGGGCTGCATGCCGGCAAGCAGTCCGCTGGACAGTACCTGGGTACCTTGCCTGGTTCCAGAATCCTGACATGTCATACAGGAGTAACTCAAGTAGCTAATGGAGGATAAAATGACACTCAGCTCATCGAGCTTGTCTGTGCGTACTGCCTTTTGGCTTGAGTCTGAGCCGAAAGGTCACGATTCTTGTCGAGCAAGCGCTGTCTTTTTACGTGAACAGTGCTTATTATTTGTTTGTCCAGATCGCTGATCTCCCTGACAAGGGCCTTCCGGCAGGACTCAGGTGTCGAAGTGTCTACACTTTTACTGTCAAGATTCAGTAAGTTTTTAACAGTTGAGACGTCTGCGGTGGGTTCGTAGCCTATGGACTCTACCTGTGCTGGATTAAAGCGTAACAATGCACGTCTCTCATTATCGAGACGTAAAAGCTCTTCCCAGTTGCTGATTTTTGCATACTCGTGCATATCATGCATGATGTTGAGCAAGCGTTCCAGATCTTCAGTAAGCAGCGGTCGCATTACGCAGCTTTGACACTTTCAGGTGTAATAGCTTTCCAGGCATCTCTGAGTACATCGAGAAGATGAGCGCAAACGCCGAACCCTTCATCATCCAGGTTTTTGTTGGCGCTGATTAGAGTTGCTATGATGTAGCTGTAAAGTTCAAACAGATTTCCGGCAATCTCATTAGTCTCGTAGTCCTTCAGGCTGCCTTGCAGCTCCTGTACGATCGCCAGTGCCTTGTTTACGTGTTTGTGCAACTCAGCGCGCCTGTCCTGCGAAAGATGCTCACGTGCAATGGCAATATTGCTCAGTGCACCGTCATACAACATTTCGATGAGTTGATGCGGTGAAGCACCTTCAACAAGAGTTGCCTTACGTACTGATTGGTAAGCGTGTAGAGTCATCTTTAGAAGTTTGTTATTCCTAGTCGGCTCGTAAGAAACCCGCTGGTTTGTTGTAAATTAGTCACAGCCAGATCCATCGCTGTAAATTGTCTTCTTAACCGCTCATTTGTTTTTTCTAGTCGATACTCTAAGCGTTCGATTTGTGAATCTATTGAGGATTTACGTGTATCTACACCATCCTCACGACCGCTAATAATGCCATCAGACTTCGTGTATTCATCGATCAGATCTGAAAATATGCTGGCCAGACCGGTTTCCGGTTTGGCAAACGCTTCAACATACCGGTTCACACCGGCATCCAGAGCTTGTTCATAGCGATTGCTATCCAGAGTGAGTTTACCAAATCGATCAAAGCTGAAACCCAGATCCAGTGCCGTAGCACTATCTCCACCGCCGAGATCTACAGAGTTAAAGAACATGCTGCGGACACGCTGATCAATCCCTCTGGGCAACTGATCTCCATTTAGATCGGTCTGTGCAATGTTTTCTAATGCAGAGGACATGGAATTGTAGCTGGCTACAAACTCGTCAGCCGCTGCCTTTAAACTGGTCAGGTCGCGCCTGGAATCAACTGTTGATTTACCAACACCGGTCAAGTCCAGCGTAACTCCGCTGATAACGTCATTAATTGTATTTGATGATCGGGTTACCTGAAATCCATGAACAATCAGACTGGCGTCGGTTGCTTCTGATATCTCAGTGAATCCTGCGGAGTTGTCACCGAGCGGTAGGGCACTGTTGCGTGACACGTCGATCATGCCATCTCTGCCAGATTCTGTTGCAGTCAGGACCAGACGGCTACCGCCGTCTACGTTAATGATGCTGGCCGAAACCGAGCTGTTTAGTGGATTTGCATTGATAGCATCTTTTAGACCACCCAAAGAATTGTTTGTGTCGTCCACCACCACATCAAAGCTATTGTCTCCAGAGGAAAACGTCAGTGTGCCAGCACCAACAGCAGAATCTGCGGATGCGTAAGGTCCACTGGCGAGGCGATGGTTAGTTGCCAGAGCCAGTACTTCTACCTCATGATTTACAGCAGCCTCTCCATCGACTGCAGTGGCCGTAAATACGTCCTCATCCGAGCTCGTTGCCACAAACCCGCCAAAGTCAGAATCAGAGCCGAGATTTTTTGCAGCAGTCTGAAATCCACTGAGTGCACTCTTGACCTGTCCAAATGCGCTCAGCTCTACGTCAAGCGCTTCTTTCCTGCGATTAAGGACTTCGACTGGTTGCCGCTCGATTTCGCCAAGCTGTTGGAGAATTCCTTCAATGTCAATTCCGGAGCCCACTCCGGCTGCTGTTAATGCCATGACTGCATACCCTCATCTAGACTGGTTTGTGACAGAGAGAGTCGCAAGCGGCTCTCTCTGGTGATCAGCTAGAGGAAAACCTATCCCAGAAGCTGAAATACGTTGAAAATGCATGTACGCCCATGTAGCGAAAATTCAATTATCGAGATGAGTGGTTGGCCTTGGATGATCCAGGTTGTCTTTTCCCTCTCACAAACACAGGTATCGACACTCGGGAGACTATATTTAGCTGATGGACAGATATATTTTAAAAATAGGCAGATTGCGTATTATGAACTGTGCAAGATAAATGACTATTGAATTCAAGGCAGAGCGTTGCCAGTGTTGGAATGCTATGTATTTCAAACACATCAGCACCAGACTGCCACGTAGCCCAGCAGTATTGTCAGGCGTTGCTTTTGTCTGACGATACCGCTGGAACCTGTTTAACCCAACAGTTGAAGTACGCTTTGTGGCGCTGAGTTGGCTTGCGAAATCATGGCATTGCCGGCTTGCTGAAGGATCTGAGCGCGTGTCATGTTAGCGGTTTCAACGGCGAAATCTGCATCCATAATCCGACCTCGTGCAGCAGACTGGTTTTCCATGCCTATCTGCAGGTTACTGATGGCGCTTTCGAATCGACTTTGCATAGCGCCAAATTCTGCGCGCGCCGTGGTTACCTCAGCGATAACACTGTCAATTCGGGTAATCGCACTAATTGCAAACGAAGCCGACGCGATATTTTCGTCAGTGATCGATATTGTTACCAGATCAATACCAAGTTGGTTATTGGCGTCTGTATTGGCACCAATCTGAAAATCGATAGTGGTGCCGGAATTATTTAACAGTGTTTGCCCGTTAAACGTGGTGGTTTGCGCAATTCTACCTATTTCATCATCCAGCGCCTGGAATTCAGTGTCCAGGTTCGCTCGGTCAGTAGAGGAATTGCTGCCGTTAGCGGACTGAACAGCGAGCTCACGCATGCGCTGGAGCATGTTGCTCATTTCCTGAAGACCACCTTCAGCAGTTTGAGACAGGGAAATACCATCATTCGCGTTACGAATGGCAACGTTCATACCACGCACCTGGGTATTCATTCTTTCTGCGATGGCAAGACCTGCAGCATCGTCTTTGGCGCTATTGATCCGCAACCCGGAGCTTAAGCGTTGCATGGATGTTGCGAGTGAGCCTTGTGACGTGGTCAGATTTCTCTGAGCGGTCAGCGACATCACGTTCGTGTTGATTGTTTGTGCCATATAAAATATCCTCGGTAGAAAAGAAACCGCACCTAAGGCATGACGCAGATTCTCCAGATGCACTTCTCGGAATAGCCCGTTGTGTTTCAAACAGTGTGCGTAGACCAATGGACGAGCGTTTGGAAATAACAAAACCTGATGATCGAGAGCTATAATTTTTGATGCTCAGGTGAGTAAACGACCCGAGTCACTAGCGACGTGGATTCAAGACTGATATAACTTTATGAGTTTAGAAGGCCAGTACGATGCTTCTAATCCACGCTGCTATCTCTGGAATCGACATGATTTTAAACAAAGTAAATAACTGTTTCACATCAAAAAGAAACACTGTGGATACATATCAAATTTTGTGACTTTCTTTGAGGAAAACTGTAGTGAAATGTGCGGTGATTTATACCTTCAGTATTTGATGTCAACCTATAGGTAAACCGTCACGCTCATTGCGCTGACGTATAGGCTTAAGTGCTGGCTCTTTGTTTTCTCAGACAGACACATCCAGTGAGAGCGAGCTAAGTTACTTGAAGGCGCGTAGACGCGTAGACGCATAGACGCATAGACGCATAGATGCATAGATGCATAGATGCGTGGACGCGTGGACGCGTGGAGAGAAAGAATTGTCCGGATACCCGCGATCTACAAAAGCCGTTTACTCTTTGCCCTGGCGAAGGTCGAAGGAACATACACTACGAGTGTTATGCTCTAAATGAAACGCGTGTTCGGAAAGCATGAAAGTCGGGGACCTTTTTTAGATCCCCGACGCGTGTCTTATAGCTATCCCAATAGCTGCAATACACTTTGAGGTGCAGAGTTAGCCTGCGAAATCATGGCATTGCCAGCTTGTTGCAGAATTTGCGATCGTGTCATGTTTGCAGTTTCCACAGCGAAGTCCGCATCCATGATACGTCCCCGTGCGGCGGACTGATTTTCCATTCCAACCTGAAGGTTGCTGATGGCACTTTCGAAACGACTCTGCATCGCCCCGTAGTCGGCGCGCGCTGTTGTTACGGAAGCGATTTTGCTGTCAATAGAAGCTATTGCAAGCAATGCATCAGCAGCAAAACCGACGCTGGTAGTAGTGCTCGCGATATCCAGAGTACTGATTGCAAGCTGATTGGTTGCATCGGTATTTGCCCCGACCTGAAAAGTTATAGCGCCAGCACTATTCAGTACGGATTGGCCATTGAATGTCGTTGTTTCAGCAATACGACCGATCTCAGCATTGAGTGCCTGATATTCAGCGTCCAGGTTCGCCCGATCAGAGGATGAGTTACTACCGTTAGCAGACTGAACCGCCAGTTCACGCATGCGTTGAAGCATGTTGCTCATTTCCTGAAGGCCACCCTCAGCAGTCTGAGACATTGAAATACCATCGTTGGCGTT
>JBGCGC010000013.1:0-10679 GCA_045110475.1 Granulosicoccus sp. | reverse complement strand
GAAGTGACGCCCTCGACAGAAGAAGTGTCTGAAGCAATAGACGTGGTGCTTCCGATAGCGAATTTAACGACTGAGTTTTCGGTCACACCCGAATCAACTACATCAGATCATCACGCGAAATTTGAATTCTCTGCGCCAGATGCTGATGGATACCTATGCCGATTAGGGAGTCAGGACTTCGCAGCATGCGACTCAGGTGTTTTTCTTGTTGATGTGGGCATGGGGCAACATACCTTTGACGTTCAAGCTTTGAAAGAAAGCAGCTATGGGGATGTGGTGTCATTCACCTGGTTCGTAGAGAGCCTTTTTGAAGATGACCACAACGAGCTCATCTCCACCAACGTTGTACCGGACAGGGCTGAGCCCAATAGTTGGCGCGGGATCATTAGAATTAACTGCGACTTTGCGCACAGTAGTTACAACGACCCCATTGTCTTTCCTAATCAAGAAAATGCAGCACATTTACACCGCTTCTACGGGAATACACTGGTCGACCATACAACGACACTGGAATCGTTGTATACCACCGGAGAATCGAGCTGTCAGGGCAATACACTCAATCGGTCAGCGTACTGGGTACCAGCTCTACTCGCACCACAATACGATGCTGTAACCGGCGAACGTGTCATTGATGCACAAGGTGAACCGGCATGGCATGCAGTGCCTGCAGTGGTTGGTAACGATGATGTCGCACACGAAGTCTTCTACTATTCAGCCGGTATAGATAACCTGAACGACATACAACCCGTGCCTGCAGGATTAAGAATGATTGCAGGCAGTCATATGACGATGCCAGGGTCCGAGCAGGATGTATCGATTGCCCGCTGGCATTGTCAATCATGGGAATCCGATGATGCTAACAACCCTCAGTTCAGTGCAGACATTCCTCATTGTATTGCGCCCGATCGTTTACGCATGGACCTCTTTTTTCCAAGTTGCTGGAACGGAGTGGATCTGGACTCGCCAGATCATAAAAGTCATTTGACTTACCCGGTAAAAGACGACCGTACTAATGAAACGATCTGCCCAGACTCTCATCCCGTCGCCATTGTGCGGCCGAGCTACCATTATGCGTTTGGTGTGAAACCCGAGTTTTATGACCCTCAGACTAGATCTTCAAAAGGATGGCGTCTGGCATCGGACATGTACGAAGTCAATGACACGGTTGCCGGAGGACTTTCACTCCACGGAGACTGGTTCAATGGCTGGCACCCTGAAGTAATGCAGACACTCCTTACAGGTTGTATCCAAAATGGGCTCGATTGTCACGATGGAAACTTATCTATTGGATACAGAATATCTGGTACTCGTCCCGGGAATCAGCTCGTACCTGCAGTTGTAAACCAAGGGCTTGGCTTTTAATTTCTGTGAGCAAAAGAAATTCTGAAATTACATATCACGACCAATGACGATCCGATCCGTCCAGAGCACCTATTTCTATTTCAGCAAATCCATTGCGGCAGTCAGCTGTATTTTCAGCTTCTCTGATTAAATCAATAATGGTCTCCTGCAGGTCTTCTTCAGTACGATACGGAATGGTTAATTCATACTCACACCCTTTCGGTTCAGGCTTTCGCATTCGGTAGGGAGCAAAGACGACATCTTCAATTTCTCTTAGAGATCTGGATTTGCCACGGACATGCTTGCTATTGTTCTCAACGACCATGTGCACGTTGACTTTCAATGTCTTAGGCTTTTGGGTAGGCGTCGATTTCTGGACGTGCCCAATATCAACGCGCCGATGGCGAAGGTATTTGGATTCCGTCGCAAACTGGCGGTCTGATAGAATCACCTGTTTTGAGATGTACGTCGATGGCTGACATATCATTCAGTGGCAGACACTTTCAGCGTGACATGATACTGCAGAGTGTGCGCTGGTATCTGGCCTATGCTCTAAGCTATCGGGACATCGAGGAAATCATACAAGAACGTGGCTTCGACGTCGATCACAGTACGATTCATCGTTGGGTAGTTCACTATTCACCACAGCTTGTGGAGAAATTTCGTTCTAAAAAGCGAATGCCAGCAGGTCGCTGGAGACTTGACGAGACCGACATCAAGGTAAAAGGCAAGTGGAAGTATTACTACCGAGCAGTGGACAAATACGGCGAAACCATTGATTTTCTACTCACTGCCAAGCGTGATACAAAAGCTGCGCTACGTTTTCTAAGAAAGGCGATAGGTTCCAATGGGAAACCCAGCCTTATCAACATCGATAAGAGTGGAGCCAATACCTCAGCAATCAAACGATACAACGCTGAAGAATCAAAGCGAATAAAAATACGTCAATGTAAGTATTTGAACAATATCGTTGAGCCGGATCATCGGTTGATTAAGCGAATCACCAAACCGATGTTGGGGTTCAAGAATTTCCTGTGTGCTCAAGCCACACTGGCTGGCATCGAGTTGATTCGAATGATCAAAAAAAGACTGTTTCGTCGTCAGGTAAAGATGTCTAAAACCCCTGCAGAATTGTTCTATGGATTGGCAGGTTAGGCTACTAAATCACTTGGACTGCTTATTGTTTGATTTGAGTTTGCCACAGAACCTGCGACATGTGTTAACCAATTACCCGAGCGGCCAACTAACCACGCGCTTCGTGTGTCGCAGCTAGTTCTACATCACCACCACCTACAATAGCAGAGACTATTTCCGGCATGGATGTTTGTGATGTGATCAGATTAGCGGCTGCCTGACCTTGTCGAAGTACGACAATGCGATCGGTTACAGACAATACATCATTCAGCCGATGTGAAATCAGGATGACACTAATTCCTTGTGATTTAAGCTGCCTTATCAGGTCAAGCACACTCTGAACTTCGCGAACGGCCAACGCGGCAGTTGGCTCATCCATGATCACAATTTTGGGGTCAAATGTCAGAGCTCTGGCAATGGCTACGGATTGTTGCTGTCCACCGGAGAAGCTGCCGACGGGGCGGGTGATTGAGGGAAGTCTGGCACCCAGTCGATCAATCATGATCTGGGCTTCTTGTTTCATACGGCTGCGATCGACTATATTGATTCCCAGTATATTTCGTGTGGGTTCCCTTCCCAAAAAAATATTTGACGCCACGTCCTGTTGTTTTGCAAGCGCCAGGTCCTGATAAATCATTTCAATCCCACGAGAACGTCGTGCACCAGGCGTCAAGTGAAGTACAGACTCATTTTCCAGCTCTATTGTTCCTTCATCGGCCTGATAAATGCCAGTAACGATTTTCATCAGGGTGGATTTACCCGCCCCGTTGTCTCCGACCAGACCAACAACTTCGCCTGATCCGACGTAAAGATCAACACCGTGTAGTACGCTGACAGCCCCAAAACCTTTTTTAACGCCGATGATTTTCAAGAGGCTCATACTTTGTTTTCCTGACGCTGCTGATACTGATCGATAAATACGGCCAGAACCAACACGCCGCCTATGGCCATTTGTTGATAGTAGCTCTGCACGGCGAGTAGGTTAAGACCATTTTGCAGGACACCCATAATCAAGGCACCGATCATGGTGCCGAGTATGGATCCTCTTCCTCCAAAAAGGTTGGTTCCACCAATGATAGCTGCCGTAATGGCAGTTAGTTCGTAGGAGATACCAGCCGTCGGATCACCTGAATTAATACGAGCTGCAAATAACAGTCCTGCCAAACCGGCCAGTCCTCCAGACAGTGTGTAGAGACTGAGACGATGAAACTCGACATTGATACCGGCCGACCGTGCAGCGTTATCGTTATCGCCTATTGCCAGCGTGTGACGTCCATATCGGGTATACGAGAGCACGACGTGCATAATCAATGCAACAGCGACAAATATAACAACCGGCATGGGTACTCCAAACGGGCGCCCTTGACCAAGAAACAACATCCACTCAGGCAAGCCGTAAATTACACGACCATCAGAGATAACCAACGCTAACCCTCTTGCGATACCCAACATACCCAGGGTTACGATAAACGCTGGTACGAAGCCACGCGTGATGACAAAGCCGTTGATGAGCCCCGCAATGCTGCCCACACCGATCGTCGCGATAACGGCGATCGGTGTGGGCATTCCGAAATTTACGGCAATTGCTGCACCAACCACTCCTGACAAACCTAACACCGACCCCAGGGAGAGATCGAGGCCTCCCGAACTCAGCACAAACGTCGCCGCAATAGCCAACACGCCGATTGTAGAGGTTGCCAAAAGAATATTCATGAAATTGCTGACGGACAAAAAATACGGAGACAGTACCGTCATTAAGGTGACAAGCCCGAGTAGAACAACAATGCTCTCTAATCGAACGTGCAGTTGCTCTATCGATCTCTCTTGCAGCCGCGACCAGATTCCGATTGTGTGATTCGCATGGGTGGGCGTCATAGAGAGTAGGTTCTTTTAAAAGATATAATTGGCATTATGGAAGCCACTACACAAAGATAGAGGCTTCCGCCTATTGCTTAAACTACTTGACAAAAGCAAGCATCGGTTCGCTGTTGGCTTCCATGACTTCCTGTGTCAGAACCAGCGTCGGAACAATCACCTGCTCCTCAACTGCATTACCTTCTACGGCCATCTTTACATTTTCCAGGGCCTGTTTGCCGACCAGATAGGGAAGCTGTGCGACCGAAGCGGTTAGTCGTCCTGATTGGATGGATTTGACAGCATCCGAGTTGCCATCTACACCGACGATGACCACATCGTCACCTTTTCCGGCAGCAAAAACACTCTCTACTGCACCCAGAGCCATGCCATCGTTGGCTGCGAAAATACCCTTTAAATCTGGATTCCTGGTAAGTATGTCGTTGGTAATGTTGGCCGCCTTACCGCGATCCCAGTCACCTGGTAGTGATGCGACAATCTCGAGTCCGGGAGCCAGTTCTTTCAATGTGTCCGCAAAACCATTCGCACGTTTCTGTCCTGTGATGTTCCCCGATAAACCCTCGATAACAAGAACCGGGCCCTGCGCATCCGCACCCAGTTGACTGACCATGAATTCAGCACCCTGTGCACCGGCCTTCACATTGTCTGAACCAATTGAAAACGTGATTTCGATTTTTTCAGCCGCAAGAATGTCGGGATCAAGATTTCCGTCCAGATCAACAACCTTGATTCCAAGGTCCTGGGCTTTTTTCAGACAGGGGAGCAGGTTTGTGGAGTTAATAGCGGCAGTAATCATGGCAACAGGTTTACGTTCAAGCATGGTGTTGCAAACATTAAGTTGGCTTTCTGCAGCCTGATCGCTTTCGACTGCTTGCAGATAATATTCGACACCTGCGTTCTTTGCCCCTTCTTCGACGCCTTCACCCATAGCACCCCAAAAAGGGTTAGCGAGTGTTTTCATCAAAATTCCGTACTCTTCTGCATGGGCAGGTACTGAAATTGCCACGGTTGCCATGGCAGCCAAGCCAGCTGCACTGTATTTTAACGTGTTGGTCATAGGTCTCTCCTGTGGTTTTATTGATGTTTACTTTTCCGCTGCATACCGTACGATATTATGGGCGGGGTCTAACTCGGTGGATTCTCGAAGGTGTAGTGCACAGCGCTCCAGTTGTTGAAAGGGAAAGGTATCAGTAGTCTGTTCAAGTCGTGCCAGGAGCGTTTTGACTGCTTGATGCGCCATCTGATCGACTGGTTGTGACACACTTGTAATTGTTGGCCACGTGGTCTGCATCCAATCAGCGTCATCAAAACCAACCAAAGCCACCTGTCTGGGAATGGCAAGAGCTCGTCGTCGTAGTTCTGATAGAGCAATCAATGTTGAGTGTTGCGATAGTGAGAAAATAGCGGTTGGACGGGCCTCAGCGCCTTTCTCGTCAAGATACTTTCTCAGTTGTTCACGCTCGTCGGAAACATCAGGTTGAAACAAGAGTGTATCCACTTTAGCGCTACCAGAAAGCTCGGTCAGTCTGTCGGTAAATCCTTTAATTCGGTTGTAGATAGCTTGTGATGTTGTTGTGGCGCAGTGCACCAGCAATCGTTGATGACCTTGCCCAACGAGATAGTCGGCTACGTCCGAACTGGCTTTGTAGTTGTCAGCCGCGACCGTATCGAACTTTGTGCTGGCCGTAACCCTGTCAACCAGTACTGAACGGATACCCAATTCACTGAGCCGAGTGGCTCCCAGGCCACGTTCAGAGACCACAGGAACCACAATTGCACCGGCGACCCGCCAGTCATACATCCGCTGAATAACTTCAATTTCTCTTTCTTCACTTTCTCGGGAAGTGCCTATGATGACCCTGTAGCCGGCGGCCTCCGCTGCCTCATCAATTCCTCGTAATAGAGCGCCAAAAAAGGAATTTTCAAGCTCAGGTACTACAGCGGCAATCAACCGCCTCTGACCTTGTCGTAGTTCTGAGGCGATGGGATCAGCTCTGTAATTGAGCTTGTTGATCGCTGCCTGTACCCGGTCTACGTTAGCTTGCTTTACCGTTTTAACACCATTCAAAAACTTGGAAACTGTGGCAGCTGATACTCCAGCCTCGCGGGCTACATCATGGATCGTAGCTCTTTTGCCTCGAGTCACCGCGCGTCATCCTTTTGTTAAATGTCGACTTGCGTAAAGATAAATCGGTTTACTTAATTTGTAAATCGGTTTATTTTCATGAAAAGAGGATCTATATGAAACCGGTCGTTCTATCAGCTCCATTACCACGCAGCCTCGAGCTCATCTTCACACCTGAGAACCTTGATGTTCTAAATAACGTGTATAAGGTCGTCGAAACCACCGATGAGGCACTGTCTCAGCTGCCTGTGGAACGGCTTTATGCGGCCCGATATATCATCGGGCAACCACCACTGTCTCAAGAAACTTTGTTAAATCTTAGATCTTTACGCGCTGTGTTAAATGTTGAATCTAACCTTCTGGACAATATGCCATACCCAACTCTTTTCGAACGCGGTATTCATGTGCTCACAACCGGATCGGTGTTTGCCATGCCGGTTGCAGAATTGGGAGTAGGGCTTGCACTCGATCTTGCCAGAGGAATTACCGAGTCCGATTTCGCATTCAGACAGGGAAATGAGCGATGGGGAGGTGAAGGGAACGCCAAAGCCCGTCTCATAAACAATTCTGACGTCGGCATTATCGGATATGGCGATCTGGGACGTGCATTAAGCAAAACCTTAAGCGGTTTCAATTGCGACATCAAAGCCTACGATCCCTGGCTGCCACCGTCTGTTTTACGTGAAAACGGAGTAATACCTGCTACGCTAAATGAGGTTATTACAAGTTCTGATTTTCTCTTCGTCGTTGCTGCAGTCACTTCCGAGAATCGTCATTTCCTGGGAGCAGAAGCATTTGCTGCCATGCGACCAGGCACTCGCTTTATTCTTTTATCACGGGCGGATGTGGTTGATTTCGACGCATTGATGGATGCAGCGGAGTCAGGGCAACTTTGTGTTGCAAGCGATGTGTTCCCGGAAGAGCCGGTGCCAGAAAATCATCGTGTGCGCACGCTTCCAAACATAATTCGTTCATCGCACCGGGCGGGTGCTTTGGATGTTGCGTTCAAACAGATGGGTAGCATGGTACTGGAAGATATGGAGCTTATGGATAAAGGTCTGCCCCCTGTTCGTTGCAAACGTGCTGAGCGAGAAACCGTCAGTCGCATGCAATCAAAGCCCGTGACGCATAACTGAGGGACGCCTGGACGTCACGCTTATGCATAGTCGTTAGCAGGTAACTTCGAAGGAGAAATTGATGGAAGGGTTCGGTGTACATACCAGTATGTGGACAATGAATTGGGATCGGGAAGGTGCTGAGAGGGCGGTACAAAGCGCATCGGAATATAAAATGGATTTTGTTGAAATTCCCATGCTGAATCCGCCAGCAATTGATGCAGCCCATACCAGAGCTTTGTTGGAAAAGCATCAAATGCGTGCCATGTGCTCACTGGGACTGCCCGAACAAGCCTGGGCATCCAAGCACCCGGACGCTGCTATAGACTATCTTAAAATTGCCCTGGATAAAACGAGTGAGATCGGTTCCGAAGGTCTCTCAGGCGTGACATTTGGTGGTATTGGCGAGCGCAGTGGGCATCCTCCGACAGAAAAGGAACTTGAAAACGTTGCGCGAGTCCTTGATGCGGCGGCAGCCTATGCCAAGCAGAAGAACCTGTTGTTTGGTATTGAGCCTGTTAATCGTTACGAAAACCATCTTATCAATACAGGCTATCAAGCTGTTCAGATGATCGAGCGGGTCGGGGCGGACAACATCTTCGTACACCTGGACACTTACCATATGAATATAGAAGAGAAGGGGGCAGGGAATGGCATTCTCGATGCACGTGAGCATCTGAAGTATATTCATCTGTCAGAAAGTGATCGTGGCACACCTGGAGAGGGGTGTTGCGATTGGGACGAAATATTCGCCACACTTGCTGCCATCAATTTTAAAGGTGGTCTGGCCATGGAAAGTTTTATCAATATGCCACCAGAAATAGCGTATGGCTTGTCTGTGTGGAGACCGGTAGCTAAGAACTATCAGGAAGTAATGGATAAGGGTTTGCCGTTTTTGAGAAACAAGGCGAGTCAGTATCGGCTGATTAGCTGATCTACGCTTTCTTTTAGGGGGCTTACTTCGATGACTTTGTAAACCGTTCTGTGTAAACGCCCATGACCGTTATAGTTGAGCGGTCAATCGCTCCCAAATATACTAGTAAACAGCGACAACTAAGCTCGGCACAGGGGAAATCCAAGGCTGTTCATGCTCACTCCTGAATCAGTGTTCGTGATAGACCAGAAACAGTGTTGACGATGGGCCTGACGGAATACGCGCCTACAACAGGATACTGTGTTAACGTTGTTAAAGAGCTGTATTTTCTGATGTTATACCTCTTTCGGTTAATTACTTAACCTACGGATGTGTAGTACGTTTGTATGCCAAGAGTTATTTAGCAAACTCAGTTACACAAACAAGAGACAGGTATGATTAATGGCGAACATAGAACTCCCGACTCTACGCCCGCTCACGGCTCAAATCAAGTAGCGGGTAGAGCGCCGATTTCCAGGCATGTCTCAAACGGTACTGACGTTAATCAGGTTCAAAGGAGACAGGATGGGCCGGACTATAGCACTGGATGGAGTCCCAAAAGCATACATGAGCGAAGCGTCACATGTGGCAACCAAGCCAAGGAACTAACGAATGAACTTGATAAATTACTGAACCATGTAGAACAAATGGAACCAGATTCGGCTAACGATAAAACAAAAGATGAGTTTAAAGAGAAAGTAAGGAATCTTATTGAAACCATTATTTCTAATAACATCGTTGGACTAAACAGTACTGAACATGCATATGTCAAAGAAACTCAGTCAAAAATTGTGTCTGAAGGGACAAACCTTGCAATAAAATTGATTGATGATATACGAATATGTGTACATACTAGCGAAGTAAAATTTACATTACCAAAAGAAGTAGATGAAGTTTATAGTCTATTTATAGAATTTCGGCAGGAAATAAATGAAGCAGAACGTACTTTTCGCACGTCTATGGAAACTTCTACAAACAATTCGAATAACAGCAATACTGCACCACTTGATGCCTTCATAACTTCTATAAGTCAGGCAATGTTGAATTATCAGCAAGATTTACAAATTTTAGAATGGAACTCGCAAAACCCACAAAGTCAGTATGTTTAGACGTTAAATTTCACTTACCTGGTAACCTGCGCCCTGAAGTGCAAAAAATGGACTTCGTCGATGTCGCCCGCAGCAATATCTTCAGCACCGATTTGATTTATAGATTGATGGCCACTTCAGTCGGAGGCGTCTTGATAAAATTGAGCAGGCCCAGGATCTCCTTGATCAGAATTGTGGCAGCATCACGTTGAGAGAATACTTATAATGACAGGGTGAAGTTAGAGATCAATAATTTGAGTACATAAAGCAGTAATAGAAAATACTGAATAACGGCGTTTTGCCAAGGTTTGTCGGCTGAAAGCGTTTATATTTTAGTGGGGTAATACCGTTGTACTTTTCACAGTAGGCAGATTTTCTCAGAACACTATACTGCTCTCTGCTGTATGGAAATTTTGCAATATCTCTGATTGCGCGGTTCACCGGCCTGGAGAGTCTCGATGATGAAATTGGCAATCGTATTTCAGTTTCTGCAGAATTCCGGGCCATAGACTCAACAGGAGAGGATATATTTGTGCTTGGAGTGGATTCGTCTCCGTTTACAGCCAACCCGTCAATAGACCCTCCGCCTCACCCAGTAGACGTCGGTTACGGTATCTATGCCCTTCCACCACGTGTTAACGTGCACAACCTTCCAAAGGCAAGTGAGCAACTTGAATCTGTTCAACTACGTACTATTTCCATTGGTGATAGCTTTGGTCAAACATTGCTGGGGCCACGTGAGGTCACGATCACTGCATAGCCCGATTATTTCAGCCGGCAAAGAATATGGTGATTGTTCAGCTCATCAGCAAGCTGGGTTTCTGCGCCTGGGTGCTATCATTGTTAGACAAACCTGCTGGCTGAGCCAGACGCGTGTTTTGCAAACATTGTATGTAACTACTCAGCCTGAATTTCATGTTCTTGGCTGGACTTATGTGTCGAATTTTCTATACCCAGAGTATGCAATCGCCAATCGATCCATCTAACCTGAGTTCTGACCAGAAGGATGCATTGATCCTGCAGCTATTTGAGCAAATTAGCAAGCTGAGCGCTGAAATCCAAGAACTGAAGAGTCAGCTATCAAAGAA
>JBGCGC010000012.1:0-162850 GCA_045110475.1 Granulosicoccus sp. | reverse complement strand
CTCAGCCGGATCCTGAGTAGGCCTGGACCAATTGTAGAAGCTGCCTGCATTGATGGAATGCAGCTGACAGTAGGCAGCTTTGCTTAAACCGCTGAGCTTCCATTGGCTAACGTGGTCTAACCAGAATTGACGATTACGGCGAGGGGCACGGGATACGGTAGTTGACATGACAATGCACTCGATGGTGAACGAGCGTGCACTGTCGCACTGATGTCAAGAGGCGTAAATCCTGTCTTTGGCTGCAGGCTTACACATCACCAATAACCTGCAGTTGCGGCTCACGCGTATTGTGAGGTACTCATCGTTGCGCGTGAGCCGCAATTGACAGGTTCATTGGCTCGTTAGGTTTAACCGTCAAATGCTTCGGCTATTGATTGACGGAAGATTACATTTAGCTCATCCAGAATCTGTTTTTTATCATGTAAATCTGGCCTACCTTGACCCGTCAGCACACCTTCATGTTTTTGTAGTTCGAGATATACGAATTCGTTTAGTTCAGGAATCGCATCGCCTGCACCTAGCTCAGGAGTAATTTTTTTTAATTTGATAAGATCCGCGATTGTTTCCTTTATTTCAGCTGGAGCAACCGCATCTACTAGTTCCTGAAATCTAACGGGTGGCAATCCTAAACCTTCTTCAATATACCGAATAGCCAACAAGGGCCTCAAGATATAAAAATATTTCTTTAGTTTCACTTTATCTTTTGATAGATGGTCTCCTGCGTTACCTCTTGCCATATGACTGTAGTGGTATCGCAAAGCCAAATCGTTGTGTGCCTCTGGAGCAAGTTTTCTAAGTCTTTCCGCAGATTTTCCGAAGTCGCGGTAAACAATTGGGCTGGTTAACCACTCAAGTAGAGCTCCATTTGTACGTGTAAACAAGTAAAGCGCTTTCCTGATGTCCCATCCTCCGATATCAATATCATCAACGATTGGATATTCTATGACGTCCCTTCTTCTCTCAACATCGAATGACAAATACCAATCAGATTTATGAACATATATGAATCTAACATCGTAATCTGAATCTGGAGAGGCAAAACCCCACGCACGACTTCCAGATTCACATGCATATATCACTTTTACATCATGTTCAATCTCAGCTACTGTCAACCTACGCTGAATATCTTCCTGAATCTGACCTTCGATTTCAATCATATCTTTGCTGTGTAATATTTTTATAGTGAAACCTAACTCTTAGATAACCTGCACTGGACGGGGCAAAAAAAAGATCATAGCCTCAGTGCAGTGATCTTTTTTTTGCCCCGTCCAGTGACAGGTTCATCTTGTTGTTGAACTTGCCAATTTCTCGGGGGCTCCCCGTTGGACTCTACCTTATAGGAATTTCCTTTTTTTCGCTTCGGATACACCGACCAACGCCAGCTCAACGTCGATCCACAGCTACGACAACTTAGTGGCGCCGTCGTTTTTTCGTTGGTCAATTCCACCGACTCCATCAAGCCTCCCAAGTGCTCCCGACATACAGCCCTTTTGGCTTTGGCAGCCCCAGCATACAGCCCATAGTGACGCACCATATGCTGTCCTTGTTCCGGTACGTGCAGTAGCACCCGGCGTACAAATTCCTTCGGCTTTAGCCTCAGTACCTTTATTCGTTTATCGCGATGATCCTTGTACCGGAATCCTATCTGTTCACTATTACAATTCACAATCTGGGAAGCGTGTATTGGTCCGCCTTTCAGATACCGGGACAAATACACCAACACCCCTTTTCCGTGGGCATACTGTTCTTCTATGCGCACACACCAGCTCTTCGCGTAGGCTGTTTTGTAGAGTTGACGAAAATCCTGTTTCCCTTGATCCGGGGGTAGTGTCAGTTCCTTTGCTTCAAACGCCTCCTTAATCCGTGCCTGAAAACGGCCTCGGTACAGCTTTTTAATTTGACGTCCGGGCAACAAAAACTTGCCTGTGCTCTTCCATTCTTTCTGTTGATTTAATCCGCCTGCTGTGACGACGCAATGAATGTGAGGGTGCAGCGTTAATTGCCGACTCCAGGTGTGCATCGCCATTAATACACCAGGCGTAACACCATGACCTGCCTCATTGCCCATCATATCCATCAACGTACTGCGCACGACATCAAAGAATGTCGCGGTGAACCATTTCTGATTATATTGCCACAGAACACGGTACTCTTGAGGTAGCGTAAATACGCAGTGGAAATGCGGGCAATCCAGTAGTCGTCTCTTTTGCTGTTCCAGCCAGTGAATCCGGCTTCGATCTGCGCACACCGAGCAGCTGCGATGCCGACACGAATGAGCAATCAGACTGATATGCCTTTTCTCGTGACTACACACATAAGCGCTAACGCCGCGCTCTTCTGTGCGGCAGCCGACCATCGCCTCTATCGCCTTGATATACTTCAAAGGCTGTGGCTTTGACAACAACTGGTTTTTATAACAGCGGAATATATTCTGCACGCTGTATCGACTCGACTGTTCCATGTATCCTCATCCCATCCTTGGGTTGATACATCAAACATCATGCGTACACTATTTGTCAAGACACACTTGGCTCCGGCGGTAGCCGGCATGTTCAACAAGTATTAGGTGGACTCAGGTATGAACCGCCACCTATCGAGTCGGCCGTATCAACTAAGACCGTGATTCCTTCCCAGCGTAATACGGACTACACACTGTATACGCCTATAATCAAGAGTCTGATATGGAGAGCAATCACGTGTAAACAAACACCTTATGACACCACATACCGGACAATAAACACGGTACTTGATCAATAGATGAATATTTTGCCAGTACACCGGCAAGCAGCCCAACAACATCCTGTTCATTTCACCACCCAAATGAAATATCGGTTACACCGGCAGATAGTCATCAAGGCAAATATCGCCACATTCTAATGAGCTATCGGGAATCTGGTGCCTCATCCCACCATTCGCTAAATTTTGAATCTACATGGGTAGACAAAGCAGGGCACCTCACCGGCGCATTCCATTGCGCCGGAAAATCGGTCAGGCGGTAACCACTAACCGCATTTGCTATCACCACAACTCATGCATGTCTGGCAACCATCCATCAGCACGACAGATTTGGTACTGCATTTGGAGCACAGTGTGGCTGATGACATCCATGGCTCGTCTGCGCTATCAGGTGTTTTGTCTGCAGTGGCTTCGCTCTTGGCACGTAGTTGGGCTTTCTTCTCTTCGATCAGCTTGAGTTGTTCTGCATCTGGCTCTTTGCCTTTGAGCATGCCGATGTCTATCAGGTGGCTTTCGATGACTTCGCCAATCTCTGCGATGATGGAGGGCATGTACTTGCCCTTGTTCCAGTAGCCACCGCGTGGGTCAAACACTGACCGAAGCTCATCAACCAAAAAGGTGATGTCGCCACCTTTGCGGAATACGGCAGACATGATGAGGGTGAGGGCGACAATCCACTGGTAGTGTTCGAGGTTCTTGGAGTTGATGAACACTTCAAATGGGCGACGCAACTCGTTCTCGGTGCCTTCGTTGAGCACGATATCGTTGATCGTGATGTACATGGCATGCTCCGAGACGTGCTCTGGAGTTTTCAGCTTGTACGTCGATCCAATCAGCTTGTTGGGGCGTTCGAGTTTTTCATGCATCTGAATGACATCGGCAGTGGCGCCTGTAGTCGTCGATGCAAGCTTTGACCCAGATTGGGCCTCAGAGTTCGAATCAGCGGGCTTTGCTACGGCATAGCCGACGATTTTCCTGGATATTTTCATGTTGATTACCTCTAGAATTTGCCGTAGTAGCCTTCTTTCAAGGCATCGTAGAGATTGGCTGCAGTATGCATTTCTCCATCGTACTCTATCTGTTCGTTGCCTTTGACGCTGACAACCGATCCATCATCCAGAGTGAACTGGTATTCGGTGTTTTCAAGGTCTTGCTCTTTGACGAGTACGCCCTGGAAATTCTCCGGGTTAAAGCGGAACGTGGTGCAACCTTTCAGTCCCTGGTCATAGGCATACATATAGATGTCCTTGAATTCTTCAAAGGCAAAATCTGTAGGTACGTTAGCTGTCTTGGAGATTGACGAGTCTATCCAGCGTTGTGCGGCTGCCTGAACGGCAACGTGATCCTTTGGCGAGATGTCATCGGCTGCCATGAAGTAGTCGGGTAGCTGCTCATCAGCATCCTCGCTGTAGGGCATGGCTTTTTCGTTGATCAGCGACTGGTAGGCCAGCAGCTCGAACGAGAAGACATCAACTTTTTCCTTGCTCTTGCGTCCTTCACGAATAACGTTACGCGAATAGTGATGAGCGAAGCTTGGCTCAATGCCATTGCTGGCATTGTTGGCCAGTGACAAGGAAATGGTGCCGGTCGGTGCAATGGAGCTGTGATGAGTGAATCGTGCACCGTGCTCAGCAAGTTGCTTCACCAGTTCTGGTTCAATCTCCGCAATACGTTGCATATAGCGGCTGTAACGCGCGTGCAGAACACGACCACTGACCAGATCACCAACCTTGTAGCCATCGTCTTTCATCTCGGGACGCTTGCGCAGCATCTCGGCTGTGACGCCGAAGGTCTCTTCCATGATCGGTGCCGGGCCTTTTTCCTTTGAAAGCTTGAGTGCTGTGCGCCAGCCAGCTACGGCCAGTTCGCGTGTGACTTTCTCGGTAAATTCCAGTGATTTGGCGCTGCCATATTTCAAACCCATCAGCGTCAGCGACGAACCCAGACCCAGGTAGCCCATGCCATGACGACGCTTGCGCTGTATCTCTGCGCGCTGCTGTTCCAGTGGCAGGCCATTGATTTCCACAACGTTGTCCAGCATGCGGGTAAAGATTTCAACTGTGCGAGTGAAGCGGTCCCAGTCGAAGCGTGCGTTGTCTGTGAAAGGATCAACCACAAAACGCGTTAGGTTGATCGAACCGAGCAGGCAGGCACCATAGGGCGGTAAGGGTTGTTCGCCGCAGTTATGTGCATGCAGGCCATTGGCGTCGAATGTGTTGATGCCGGGTATCTGAACGTCATACACATCACTGATACCCGCAGGTTCTACAGAAGCGACACGAGCGACAAAACGTTCGCGGTTGAGTTCACGCTTGTAATTACCCAGCAAGGACTCAAGCAGTTTCTGCTTGTCGGTATCAGCAAAGCCGACCACTGAGCAGAAACGCGCCAGATTTTCGCCTGATATGATCAGTTCGTGTTGTGCCTTTGTTGCATACTTTGTTGCATACATCGTCTGGTCACCCTTGCCGTTTGGCAGCAGTGATGAGCCGGCTTCACGGCGATTCTGGTCGATGGAAGAATTGATGCCGAGTCTTAGTAGCATTCGCTGTACGGCTTCGAGTCTGGGTAAATCTGACTGTGCCAGTCGAACGCTGATCCCCTTGTCTTGTGTTCCTTGAACTGAGCCGTCAGCGTCGAAAAAGCCGCGTAAAAAGCCTTTGTATGCAGAGGAGGAGGCTTTCTCCAGCTCAGGACTGATGCTTTTATCACCAGGTAGCATAGGTACCTGATTGGCCAGTGCCTGGAGTGCGCTGGTTGCCAGTCTGTACTCACCTCGACCCGACACTTTCATCCATCCTGCAAAATCAGATGAGTGACTAAGGCTGCGAGCCGCCTGTTCAGCGTATTCCATGATGGCGGCAACTCCAGCCGTTAGCTCGTTGCCACAACCGTTGGCTTGTGCCTGTTGGGCCCAGACAGACAACACGGTTTTGTCGCTTTTAACGGTACCGTCGCCGATGAGCAGTCCCAGCAGGTAACCCTCATTCTCGTTCAGGGCTCCATCCCATTCGGCGTTTGCACGATGGTCATTCAGAAGAACTCGATCGCCCGCTTTCAACTCTCCTGCCGCACACCATTGGGTGTCGGTTGTGTAGCGCGTGAACGAGCTGACACGTCGTACCTTGTGGTCAGCCGTGAGTTGCAGTGAGTGACCTTCCGTTGTAGATAAGGTGACGATGTCTTTGGTGGCTGTCTTGAAAAAGCCCTGTGGGCCGCTCAAATGCGTCTCGCCATCTACGGTTGCATTGAACTGCGCACCGATTAAATCGCGAACTTGTCGTGGACCGTTGCTGGTCTGTACCCATGTTGATGGGGTGACGCAAGGATTGGTCGCACGGATGGATTCATCAAACCAGTTGTTGTTCATCTCGTTGACCTTGTCGATCAGGATGAATCCCGGCTCGGCAAAATCATAGGTTGATGCCATGATCAGATCCCAGAGGCGGCGTGCGGGCAAGGTGCGGTAGATGCGGCAGGCGACAAGACCTTCGTCGTTGGCAACGACATTGTCGTGTGACGGCCAGTCGCGCCAGACGATCTGGTCGGGGTTGTGTAATTCGATTTCTCCATCGTCCAGCTCTTTCTGGCGAATAGGGAAGGCGAGTTGCCATTGCTCATCGGCTTTGACAGCCTGAATGAAATCTTCTGTAATCAGCAGGGAGAGGTTGAATTGGCGAAGGCGACCATCTTCTCGCTTGGCTTTGATGAACTCCAGTACATCGGGGTGACGAACATCGAAGGTTCCCATTTGCGCACCGCGGCGACCACCTGCAGATGAAACCGTGAAGCACATCTTGTCGAAGATATCCATGAACGATAGTGGGCCGGAGGTATAAGCACCGGCGCCGGAAACATACGCTCCGCGTGGCCTTAGCGTGGAGAAGTCATAGCCTATGCCACAGCCGGCCTTGAGTGTCAGGCCGGCTTCGTGAACTTTGCCCAGGATGTCGTCCATGGAATCGGTGATGGTGCCGCTGACGGTGCAATTGATGGTGGATGTCGCAGGCTTGTGGTCCAGCGCGCCAGCATTGGAGGTGATGCGTCCGGCAGGTACGGCACCTTGCTCCAGAGCCCACAGAAACTCTCCGTACCACAGCTCGCGCTCTTCATCAGTATGCTCGGTATCTGCCAGAGCCCTTGCGACTCGCTTGAAAGTGTCTTGAACCGTCTCGTCAACGTTTTGTCCGTCTTTGGTTTTTAACCGGTACTTCTTGTCCCAGATATCCAGGGAAGTTTCTTGCAAAGGCAGCTTGCCTACGGCAGGTACCTCATTGGGCCGTGCGGGTACAGATTTGAGGGCAAAAACGTCGACAGTGCTCATCGAAATCAGAATCTCCTGATGGTGCCGGTAGTTGGGCCAGCGGATATTTGGATAATTCTCGTTCCCTGAGTGTGCTAGATACCGTGTCCACCGCTTGAGTGAAAGCACTATATGTAGTGTTTATGCGCTGATCCTTGCGCTATATGTAGTGTAGGGGGTAAGTCGCAGAAGTGGGTTTCACATCTGTAAATATTTGCCCTGTTAATGTTACTTGCCGCTTGTTCTCGTCAATGAACTCCAGTTGCCGTTACAGCAACAAAGCGGACATAGAGCTTACCGTCTTTAAGCCTGTCTGGTCAATGCTTCAAACACTATATCTAGATGTTGATTTTCAGTAAGGCACTATATGTAGTGGTTGACGGGTTCAGCGGTGGATGGATTGGTGCAGAACTACGGTATAAGCTGTGGATAAACAAGGGATAACCCAAAAACGTCAATAAATTGGCTATTTATCGTGTAACGCCACCGATTTGTCTGGTCTTGTGTGAGGTAATTCAAAACCTGTGTCTTTGTTGGTTATGAACCGAGTAATTCTTCTCGAAACCTCGCCATTTCGCTGGCACTGTGCCGCCTCTCACCGTAATCTTCGCTGCAACACAAACAAGATCGGGCCAAAGCCCGGCAACGGAGAAAAAAGCATGTTCTTTAATTCCAGAAAATCCGTCGATAACCACACCGTTCGTTCAAGCCATCATTCAGTGTCAGAATTCCCTACGCGTCTGGTAAAAAACAAGCGCTGGGTTCACAGCAACCAGCTGGAGCTGGGCATGTATGTCAATGAGTTGGACAAGCCATGGGAGGAGACGCGATTTGTTTTCCAGGGCTTCATGATTGACAGCTACGAGACGCTCAGAGCCGTGCAACAAGCCTGTGAATACGCCAATGTGCAGACCGAAAAGGTCGCCATTGTTCCCGCAAACGGTGCTCACAGACTGGTTGGATCTACCCGCAGTGCAAGCAGGTAGTCGGCGCTGGTTCTTCCTCTGGACTGCAGCGCGGGGCTGTTTCCCGACTACCGCGTTTTTTTCGCGTAAATGCGATAGCGCTGAAATTGGGCTTTGCTGTCCGGATGGGAACAGCCTTGAGCGTTTACCGCCTCTGTGGCGGCAACGCTTGCACTATCTACCTGCTGGTCAATTTGTTGGCTGATGGCCTGTTCGGAGACGGCAGAATCGTTAGCCCGCAAGTCCTTGCGGTAACTTTCCGTTGCACGCTGCAGGGTTCTGGCAAAACGATCTTCCAGTTCAAGTGCTGAGGATTTGCACAATTCGGTGGCCACCTTGGCCTCAACCAGCAGTTTGTGGATGTAGGCAGGCTCCATTCGGTCGCTGGCTTTGCGAATGGTATAGGCCTCTAACCCGGCGTAGCTGCCCAGTATGAGAATGGCAAAAATGGTTCCGCTTTTCATGGGGCTGTTGCAACCTTAAAAGTGAGCGTGTTAACTAAAGTAACCAGGTGGCCAGACCAAGAAAGACCCCCAGGCCTACAACATCGGTGACGGTTGTGAGGGCAACGCCTCCGGCCAATGCCGGATCAACACCCAGTCGACGCATGAGTATTGGCAGCATTGCGCCTGCATAGGCAGCTGTCACCATGTTTACGATCAAGGCTGCGCCTATGATCATGCCGATCTGTTGGTCACCAAACCATAACCAGACCAGTCCCGCTACTATCATGGCCCACAGGACGCCGTTGAGAAAACCTATGGCGACCTCACGCGTCAGAAGGTCACGCAGATTGTTTTTACTGATCTGGTTCAATGCCTGGCCACGGATCACCAGTGTGAGGGTCTGGCTGCCGGCAATGCCGCCCATGCTGGGTACCACACTCATCAGTACAGCAAGCGTAACCACGCGCTCCAGAGTGCCTTCGAATTGCGCGATAACCCAGGAGGCCAGCAGTGCTGTCAACAGATTCACGCCTAGCCAAAGCGCCCGTTTTCGCGTACTACGCAGTACCGGGGCAAAGATGTCGTCTTCCTGTTTAAGACCTGCCATGCTCATGACGGATTGCTCAGCCTCTTCACGGATGACGTCTACCACATCATCGATCGTGACACGGCCGATCAGACGGTTGTCATCATCGAGCACAGGAGCAGAAACAAGATCATAGTCTTCAAATGCTCGTGCCACATCGCGATCACTGGTCAGCACATGCAGTGGATCAGTCTTGCGTAAAGAGACGTCCCCAACCAGCGTATCCGGACTGTTGGTCAGCAGCACACGCAGTGGCAGCTCACCTCGGTAACGTCCGTATCTATCCGTTACCCATAGTCTGTCTGTATGTCTTGGCAGATCTCCTCGTCGCCTGAGAAAACGCAGGACCACATCCAGCGTGACATCGCCCCGCACTGTGATGGTGTCAAGGTTCATCAGGCCGCCCGCGCTATCTTCGGGATAGGCCAGAACCTGTTCGAGCCTCTCGCGGTCCTGGCGGTCCATGCCGGCAAGCACATCGCTTGTCAGTTTTTCGGGCAACGACTGGATAAAGTCGGCAAGGTCATCCAGGTCGAGCTGTTCGGTGGCGGCTAGCAGCTCTTCCGTGTCCATGTCACGGACAAGACTTTCGCGCACCTCATCCCCCACTTCCATGAGGATTTCGCCTTCAAGCTCAGGCTCTATGACTTCCCATAGAACACTGCGGCGAGAAGGCGGTAAGGCTTCCAGTGCATCAGCGATCTCTGCCGGGTGCATGGCAACCATGATCTTTCGAGCAGCGGCAAGCGAGCCATCGCTTATGTTTTCAGCAAGCGTGCTCGATTGCTGTTCTACATTACTGTCTGTCATTGATTTACTTACTGCTTACAGCGTTGATTTTTTCCAGAATAGGAGCCCGCTCTTCGGGCGTGTGGGTTGCCGCCATAAGCGCTGCGACTTGTTTTTTCAGTGTCGAGCGACGAGCCGCATTCAGGTTTTTCTTGATTTCCAGAATGAGGTTGGGTGGCATGCTGAAATCCGTAAGACCCAGTCCCAGAAGTATGCGCACATAACGCACGTCACCTGCCATCTCGCCACACATGGCGATAGGAATGCCGGCAGCCTGGCCCGCGTCGATAACCATCTTGATCAGATAGAGCACGGCCGGGTGCAAAGGATCGTAAAGGTAGTTCACTTGATCATCAATACGATCGATGGCAAGCGTGTACTGGATAAGATCGTTGGTGCCGATAGACAGAAAATCCAGACGTTCCGCAAACAGGTGAGCGGAGATAGCTGCAGCGGGCACCTCTATCATTGCACCTACTGGCATCTTTTCATCGAAGGCAATATTCTCTTCACGCAGTTTCTTTTTAACCTGCTCTACAAGCTTCAGGCATTGATCCACCTCGGCTACATTGGTGAGCATGGGGATGAGCATGCGGATGGGACCCTTGGCGGAGGCGCGCAATATGGCACGTAGTTGCGGTAGAAACAGATGCATATCGCTAAAGCACAATCGGATGCCGCGAAGGCCCATCGCAGGGTTATGTGATAAGGGGCGGCTGGTGATGGCTGCTGTACTAGTCAACTGTTTGTCAGACCCAAGGTCGGCTGTGCGCACCGTGAGTGTCTCACCCTTGAGTGCCCGCAACACTTTTGTGTAGACCTTGTAGTGTTCCTGCTCTGATGGGATGGTGTCGCGATTCATGTACAGAAATTCTGTTCGATACAGACCGACGCCATCGGCATTCACACGCTTGAGTGCCTTGATATCTTCTTCAATTTCGATATTGGCTGATAGCTTCAATGCAACCCCGTCAAGGGTAATGGCGTCGGTATCGATGAGCTTGCCAAGCTCTTTGCGTTTTTGTTTGGTCTCTTTCTGCTGGCGTTTGAAATCACTCAGCATATCGTCGGTGGGTTCGGCCAGCACCATACCGGCGTTCCCGTCCAGGGTCAGGGTTTCCCCCGCTTTTACATAGCGACGAATACCTGGCACACCGACAATGGCTGGAATACCCAGGCTTCTGGCAAGAATCGCCGTGTGCGAAAGTTGCCCGCCTGTTTCAGTGACAAAACCTGCCACCCCATGATGCTGCATGGCTACTGTGTCGGCAGGTGTCAGGTCATCAGCGACAATGATCTGGCCTTTCCAGTGTTCTGATCCCACGACATGCTCAGCACCATCGTCCATGGCGCGCAGTACCGAGTCAATGACATGGTTGACGTCGTCTATGCGAGTGGCAAGATAGGTATCTTCCATAGAGCCAAAAACACGGCTGAGCTCTTCGCGCTGACGTTGCAACGCGGCTTCTGCATTGATCAGGTCTGACTTGATGATCTCGATAGGACGCTGCGACAAGGTAGTGTCATCGAGCATGAGAATATGGGTTTCGATGAACGAGCTGACATCCGATGGTGCATCCTTGGGAATGTTATCGCGTGTTGTTAGCAGTTGTTCACGAGAAGCTTTGATAGCGCGCTTGAGCCTGCGGATTTCAGCCGGTACCGCTTTTTTGGAAAGCTCTCTGGAGGTGACATCAATCTGGTTACGGCGAAGCAGGTAGGCATTGCCAATGGCTATGCCGCGGGAGACTCCGATGCCTGTAAACATCAGGCTCATGCCTGCTACTCCTCTTCGTCGAACCGACGATTGATAAGATCGGTGATAGCCTCAATGGCCTCGTCCTGGTCTTGGCCTTCTGCCATGATGGTAACGTGTGTGCCGCAACTGGCAGCGAGCATCATCACGCCCATAATGCTCTTGCTATTGACTCGCTGGCCGTCTTTCTCTATGTCGATACTGGACTCGAAAGATGACGAGAGTTTGACAAGCTTGGCTGCCGCGCGTGCATGCAGGCCCAGTTTGTTGATAATTAGGAGTTCGCGTGAAATCACAGGTGTTTCTTGAGGGTTATCGACAAGCTGTTGCTAGCGTTGCCAACGTTGACGTTAACGGTATGCATGGTCAGGAAATCTCTCGATGACGACGTGAGACGTTGTTGCGATTGTTGCTGAAATGGGTAAACAGCCTTTCAATCAGATACACCGAACGATGGCGTCCACCAGTGCATCCTACTGACACAGTGAGATAAGCACGGTTTTCATCCTCGAACATTGGCAACCAGCGTGTTACGAAATTCTTGATGTCAGTATACATTTCCTGCACATCCTGCTTCTCTTCGAGGAAGGTGATGATGGGCTGCTCGCGACCGTCAAAGCTTCGCAGATCAGGTTCCCAGTATGGATTGGGCAGGCAACGTACATCGAACATGAAGTCGGTACTTGCCGGGGTCCCGTGTTTAAAGCCAAACGACTGGAAGATAAGCGCCAGTCCTACCTGGGTTTTTCCTAGCAGATAGGTGCGTATGACGTCGCGCAGTTCATGCAGATTCAGCGCTGAGGTATCAACGACCAGCTCCGCTTGAGACTTGACGGGGTCCAGTAGTCTTGCTTCTTCGTCAATGGCACTTATCAGGGGCAGATCCTGAGTGCTCAGCGGATGCTTGCGGCGGGTTTCGGAGAACCGCGTTACAAGCGTCGAACGGTCGGTGTCAAGAAACAGCACTTCCACTTCGGTGTCCTGCCTGGCACGCAAATCGTTTAACAGTTTCAGCAGATTGTCTGCCGATGCACGTTCACTGCGCATGTCAATGCCAATTGCCAGCCTTTCATAGAGGACAGACCCGCTGGCAAGCAATTTGTCGATGATGTCTGACAGGAGTTGAGAGGGCAGGTTGTCGATACAGAAGAACCCTTCGTCCTCGAGCGTATGCAAGGCCACACTTTTGCCTGAGCCGGAAAGTCCGGTGACGATGGTTACTCGAGTCATGTGATTCAGCGTTCTTTTTCAGTGCCCGACTTGGGTTTTGGTGTGGCGCTTTTGGATAATACGTCTTCCTTTACCAGTGCTGCGCTGCGCGTGGTTGATCTGGATAAAGCCAATTGCTGTTTTTCAATGAGATCGCCTGAGGCGCTGTAACCACCCGCACGCAGAATCTGGTCGCGTACGGCGGCTTCCACCAGCACGGCTATGTTACGCCCTGGGGCGACAGGAAGTGTGCGTCTGGGAACATTAACACCCAGTACCTCGCGCGTATCAGAAGGTTCAGAAATTCGATCGCCGGCAATGGACGAAAGTTCCCTGGCATAATCGTCTCCGGCAACGGGTTGTAAATGGACGATAAATCGCAGAATCTTGCGTTCGCGAGTATGAGCATCGCCATACATCAGGGCGATATTGAGTATCCCCAGACCTCTGACTTCGAGAAAGTCCTGAAGGAGCGGGGGACACTGACATTCGATGGTGCCGGAGGCGATACGGGTAAATTCCGGGGCATCGTCGGCAACCAGAATATGTCCGCGGCTGACAAGTTCCAGTGCGAGTTCGCTTTTTCCCACACTGGCCTCGCCGGTAATCAGTATCCCGGTGCCGTGTACATCCATCATGACACCGTGAATGATTTCACGTTCTGCCAACAGGTGCGTGAGCTGGTTTCGCATGCGGCTGTGCAGTGTGCTGTAGTCCAGTTCCGAGGTCATTAGAGCGATGCGCTCGCGTTCAGCAAGGTCGATCAGGCATTGTGGTGCGGGTAGATCGTCCGAAATGACCATCATGTCGCAGGTGTCAATCAGCGGATATTCAAACCTGTCCTGATCGATCTCTGTGAGCCGGCTGTAAAGGTTGACCTCTGAGGCGCCCAGAAGCTGGATCCTGTTGGGGCTGTTGAAGTTCAGAGGTCCTAGCAGGCGGGGTCTTTTGCCCTTGATCTTGTCCCGGGTAACTAGCCGTGAACTGGCGGACAGACCCGCAATCCAGCGCAACTCCAGTTCGAGATTGAGTGCCTCGAAAGCCTGTCCGACGGTTAGTTGGCGGGATGCCATTAGCGATGCCCGGCCGTGGTGTGTACACGAAAGTCGCTACGCCATACCAGTTCGGTGTCTTCTGACTGTGTAATCACCTGCAGGCCGGGCTTATACCGGTGCCAGGCTGACCAGATAGCCGTACAGCTCTGCAGGTGAGGTGTGGGCACGAATCTGTTCCCGGAATTGCGCATCACTAAAACGTTTGGCCAGCGTGGCCAGGATCTTAAGGTGCTCATCGTTGCATTCTTCCGGTACCAGAAGCCCCAGCACCAGATCCACAGCCTGATTGTCTGTCGAGTTGTAATCCACGCCGTTTTCCAGCGTGATGAATGCCGCAATTGGCTTGTCGATGCAGCAGATGCGACTGTGGGGCAGGGCAAAGCCATGATCCAGACTGGTGCTGCCCAGCCGCTCCCGACCGATAAAGGCATCCAGAATCGCCATTTCGGACAAAACGCCTTTTTCGGTGTCTTCGTCATCGGTTTTGGGGCGGGTTTTCAGCAGTCTGCTGGCAAGGGAGCCCATCGCGCCATTTGGCTCGGGTTCGGGTTCCGCGTCATCGTCTTGTGGCTCTGGCAGCAGTAGTGACTGACTCAGAATTTCTGCAAGAGTCTGTAGGGCGCGCTTTTTACTCTGAACGTTGCACTGGCAGCGGATACGTTCAGGTGTCAGTAATTCGGATAAATCCATTGGGCCTTCGATTCTACGGCGTCTTTCAGCCCGAAGGCTCTAAAGCGAGCGTTTGATTCTACGCGATTCAGAGCCTTCGGGTGCTTTGGCGATACGCGCATTGTGCGCCCTCGTCGGTACGATTAAAAGGGCCGCGCCCTTGATTAGTGAGGAATTTTCCTAATCCTCTATAGCTGGCTCCTTGAACCGTCGATGGGTGTTTAGTTTTTCCTTGTGCCTGACCAGCTGGCGATCGAGTTTGTCAGTCAGCAAGTCGATGGCTGCATACATGTCAGGCTCTGTTGTGTCAGCGTACAATTTGGTGCCCGCGACCTGAATGGTTGCTTCTGCCTTTTGGCGCAGTTTTTCCACGGAAAGAATCACGTGGACCCCGAATACTCTATCGGAGCGTCTCTGGAGACGTTCCATCTTGTCGGTCACGTAGTTGCGCATCGAGCTGGTCACATCGACGTGGTGGCCGGTTACGGTAAGATTCATGGGCATCTCCTGTTGTTCAACGTTGTGTAAAACGGTGTGGTCAAAGGATTTGCGAACGGCCACTGAAGAAGCGTGACCTTCGCAGCTTGTCGGGGACCATTGCGTGTCCCCCCAGGGTGGGCAGCGGTAACAGTACCGCTGTAATACAGGCCAAAGGTTCCACTCGAACATTGCACTGATGACAATGCTGCCGGGTAACACTGTAAACAGACCTGTGTGTCATTCATTAGTTCATACGCTTGCGTTCATTCGATGGCGGAATAGCCATGGATTCACGATACTTGGCTACCGTCCTTCGCGCAACCTGTATTCCTTCTGCGACTAACGTACTGGCAATTTTACTGTCCGATAACGGTTTCGTGGCGTCCTCTGCAGCGATGAACTTTCGTATCATGGCACGTATCGCAGTTGCAGAACATTCTCCACCGTTAGCTGTTGATACATGGCTGGAAAAGAAATACTTGAATTCGAAAATTCCGCGCGGTGTATGTATGTACTTGTGCGTGGTAACACGTGAAATCGTTGACTCGTGAAGGCTCAGTTGCTCAGCAATATCGCGTAAAACAAGGGGTTTCATGGCCTCATCACCATACTCGAGAAAACTTCTCTGTCGTTCTACTATGGCAGTGGCAACACGCAGTAGGGTTTCATTACGGCTTTGCAGGCTCTTGATAAACCAGCGTGCTTCCTGCAAGTGGTTACGCATGAAGTTATTGTCATCGCTTTTGTCTGCACGTTTAACCATGCCAGCGTATAACGCGTTAATACCAAGCTTTGGTGCAATATCAGGATTGAGCTCTACACGCCATACGCCTTTGACTTTCTTGACGAATACATCAGGAACAATATACTGGTCGTGATCATTAACCAGTTGACGTCCGGGTCTTGGGTTCAGGGAACGTATCAATGCGATAGCTTCCTGTAATTGTTCTTCGGTAATTTTAAGCAAGCGTCGCAAACGTGCAAAGTCATGTGCGGCCAGTAGATCAAGATGTTTCTTCACAATGACCTGGGCATGATTTACAGGCTCGGAGTCTGGCAACTGGCTTAACTGGATGTTCATGCACTCGCTCGCATCGCGTGCGGCACAACCGGGTGGGTCAAGATGCTGGACAAGGTGCAAAACAGTCTCGAACTCATCCAGCACAAACATCTGTTCGGGATCGGTGAGTTCGCGATTCAATCCTTCTAGCAGCGCATCTACACCGTCCAGCAAGTAGCCGTTATCATCAACGGCATCGATGATGGTTTCGGCAATAACCTGATCGCGCTCGGATAGCGGTGCAAACCGGATTTGCTCATTCAGATGATCCTGGATACTGGTGATGCCGGCGTTGTGAAACTCTGTGAAGTCGCGCGATTCTCCATCGCTGCTGGCTGAGCCTGAGCTTGTGGGTTGCGCGGAGTCGTAGATATCGTCCCAGCCGCTGTCCACAGGTAACTCCTCTGGCATGATGTCGTCCGAGCCACCGTCGTTCTCGCCAGCCAGTTCGGTTTCTGTTGCAGTCTGCTTTTCTTCGGCGCGGGCTGATTCTGCTTCGCGATTCGCCTCGCGAGTCTCCTTGGATTCGTTGGCAAGGTCGTTTTCACGCGGCTCTGAACCCTCTTCGTCCTGCATTTCGAGCATGGGATTGCTCTCAAGAGCTGACTGTATCTCTGTCTGGAGCTCGAGCGTCGACAGTTGCAGCAACTTGATCGCTTGTTGTAGCTGCGGTGTCATGGCCAGCGACTGGCCCATCTTGATTTGCAGTGACTGTTTCATTCAGCGTATCCAGGAGTTGAACTGTGGTTAAATCGGCACGATTTTTTTATTGAACGCAATAAACTAGCCGGAAACCGGAATAGAACACTGTCATTACATTACAAGTTTGCAATTCTAGGGGCAAGTTAACTGTTAAGCACATAGGGACCATAGCGACCGAGGATGGTTAGATTTTCATTGATTTGTAAATTCTGCGTTTGGATTCAATGCCTGACAGGGGGTAGCAGCGACAGTGTGGGTGCAGGTGTAATAACTCCAGGCAGTGCCTTGATGCCCGCATTCACCTGGATTTCTGGCGTTATGACACGTGCTTGCTGTCCATATGACGGCGGGGAGATAAAGCGAAAAAGCGTTAATATTCAACAAGATCCCTGCATGCATAGGAATGGCGGCGGAATGTTCTCAGCCCACCGGATGTCTACCGGTCTCATCCCCGGCCGAGTTTCGATGACAGCTCCGGTTAGCAGGACACTGTACATTACGGGTAACAATTCGCAGAACTGATCATCCGGAAACCGCTGTCTCTGTTAAATCTTGAAATTCTCTCCCAGATAGACATTTCGAACCTCTTCATTGGCCAGTACGTGGTCGGGTGAGCCTTCCGCAATGACTTTTCCTTGGCTCAAAATGTAGGCTGCGTCACAAATTCCTAGCGTTTCGCGGACGTTGTGATCGGTAATCAGAACGCCGATATTGCGCTCTTTCAGGTGAATGATAATGCGCTGTATGTCCAGCACGGAGATTGGATCCACGCCGGCAAACGGCTCATCGAGCAGAATGAATCCGGGATCTGCGGAGAGCGCGCGTGCAATTTCCACTCGACGCCTTTCGCCACCTGACAGGCTGATGCCAAGGCTGTCCCTGATATGCGTGATCTGGAGTTCCTCCAGCAAAATCTCCAATTTGTCCTGCCGGCTCTGCAAATCCATGCTTTTTCGGGTTTCAAGAATGGCCATGATGTTCTGGCTGACCGTTAGCTGTCGAAAGACAGAGGCTTCCTGTGGCAGGTAGCCCACACCCAGGCGCGCACGCTCATGCATCGGATGGGTGGTGATGTCTGTGTCATCAAGCTTGATAGCGCCCTGATCGGGTTTGACGAGTCCAACCACCATGTAGAAACAGGTGGTTTTTCCAGCGCCATTAGGACCCAGTAGTCCAACCACATCACCGCTTTTTACAGAGAGGGAAACCCCTTCAAGGATTCTTCTCTTTTTATAAGCTTTATGCAGTCCTTGTGCACTCAAGGTGCGTTGCGCTGTCATCGGTGGGGGCTCATTGTCCGGTACTCGGCGGCTGTATCTGGATACTGACGCGGCCGTTGTCACCACCACCTTTGGCACTGACTTTCTGTGTTTTTGAATCGAAGGTAATCTTTTCGCTGGTCAGGTTCTGCCTTGGCTGCGAAAGGCTGGCGGCGCCCTGCAAAACCAGTGTGCCGTTTATGGCATCGTAGATGATTTCATTGGCCTCACCTTGCATAAGCTCCCCGGCTTCGTTTTCCTGTACAAATTTTATCGGCGAGCCGCGACCCTCTATTTTGCTCAACCCATTGTCCTTGAGTGAAATCGCAATGAAATCAGCGCTGATCTGCATGGTGCCCTGAGTGATCTGTACATTGCCTTGCAAGGTTTGCACACCGGCCTTTTCATCGAATTCTGACGAATCTGCGCGTACATCAATGGGCTTGGTCCGATCGCTTTGACGTGCCATCCCAATCAGTGGTGCAATCAGGACAATCGTCGCAATAAACAGCGTTAGCCGGTTCATACTTGAGGGCGAGCCTGAAGGAGATACATTCACTATAGCTTATCTAATCCGTGTCAATCCTGAGGGGCGGCGCCGGGTGGCTCGAATCGCCCCACAACGTCTGCAAGAAGGCTTAACTGTCCTTCGTCAATAGCCGTGCGAAGCCCCTTTGCCTGTAGCTTCCAGGAGGGTGCTGAGATCTCTATGGGATCGTCGGTTTCGACCAGATTGGCTTCAGTCGCTATGCGCAGCGATTGTGTGGTTATGGTGATTGAGGCCGCTTCAGCAGCGTCATTTCCACTGCCCAGAAGCAGGCGTTCGACGGTGACATCTCCCTGCAACGTAAACAGATTGGGTAGCGGATCAAAGCGACCGCTGTCGGAGCTGGCCAGCCAGAGAATATCGTCACGTCTCAGCTCGACGCGTGGCTCGGTTATCTGCGAGCGGTTGTCATCGGGATAGTGCGCCAGTGTCTTGCCATCGACAATAAACTCAATACTGCCGTCGGGCCCGAATTTGCGCGTGCGAAAGTCGCTCATGTAGTAGTCCGACTGCGTCTGGCGCATGTCGATGGTGGCTTCGGTTTCAACAGCGCTGGGCTGCTCTACGCGATCCAGAAGCACAACGACCGCAATAAGCAGTGGTAACAACAACCAGTATCGTGTGACCAGGCGTCGAATCATCTTTAGACGACACCTGAAGTCAGCAAGGCATGCATAGTGACAACGCCTACCAGTTTCTGCTCATCCACAACGGGCAGGCAGGTGATCTTGAGTTCCTGCATGCGGTTAACGGCAGTGATGGCCAGGGCCTGGCTGTTTATTGTGGTCGGTTTGCGACTCATTACTGCTGCGATGTGGACATGACGAATGTCCACGTTAGCCTCAAGCGTGCGCCTGAGATCACCGTCAGTGAAGATGCCGGATAGTGAGTTTTTATCGTCAGTCAGTGCCACCATGCCCAGCCCTTTTCCTGAAATTTCAACCAGGGCGCTGGATAGGGTTGCCGTGTCGCTACAGATCGGTAATGCCTCACCGCTGATCATGACGTCTTCAACTTTCAGTAACAGGCGACGACCAAGACGGCCACCGGGGTGAGAGCGGGCGAAGTCCTCCTCGGTGAATCCGCGAACCCCCAGGAGAGCAATAGCCAGGGCGTCTCCCAATGCCAATGACGCAGTGGTGCTGGCCGTTGGCGCCAGGCCCAGTGGGCAGGCTTCATGTTCAACGCGAGTGCTCAGCACGATATCGGAGGCTTGCGCCAGTGGGGATTCGGGTTCACCACATAAGCTGACGATGGGTACGCCAAGGCGTTTTACTCCCGGAATCATTGTCATGATTTCAGCAGAGTTACCCGAATAGGAAATGGCAACAAGCACATCATTAGGCTTGAACATGCCGAGATCGCCATGACTGGCTTCGGCCGCGTGCACGAAAAAAGCTGGACTGCCGGTGCTGGCAAAGGTGGCAGCAAGCTTCGCGCCTATGTGCCCCGATTTGCCAATGCCACAGACGATGATGCGACCATCGCATTCGAGCAGGATCTCACAGGCTGTGACGAAGTCATCGTCGATCCGTGATTGCAAGGCATCGACGGCATCGGTTTCGATTCGGATGACAGACTGAGCCAGAGAGAGCAGCGCTGCATGTCGTGAAGAGACATCTGTCATTGGACTAGTTCAGAGCGTCCAGCGCATCGAGTTCGTCCAGTTCATCGAGTTCGTCGAGTTCGTCGAGTTCATCGAGTTCATCGAGTTCATCGAGTTCATCGAGTTCATCGAGTTCATCGAGTTCGTCGAGTTCGTCGAGTTCGTCGAGTTCATCGAGTTCGTCTATGTCGTCTATGTCGTCTATGTCGTCTATGTCGTCGCTGCGCGCCGTGCCGAGTTTGACATCGCATTCCCCGTCACAGGTTTCACGGCGGTGTCTCTGCACCCAGAAGTCACGAAGGAGTAAGTAGGGGTCCAGCGCTGCCGCGTTCAGTAAATTGCCAGCAGCGAGCAGGCGAGCACGTAGCGCGATTATTTCCACCGCCGTTAATCCTAGTTCAACGTTCGAATCATCAAGTAACCTGACAACATCGGTGGTTTCATTTTCGACAACCCATCCAGTTGCGGTACGGGCATTGTGCGGCCCGAGAAAAGGCACCATGAGAAACGGTCCTTCGCCAATACCCCATACCCCCAGTGTCTGGCCGAACGACTCATTGTTTTTTTCAAGGCCTGCCCGTGTGCTGAAATCGATGAATCCAAGGACACCAGCCGTAGTGTTATAGAAAAACCGCACGGAATCCCAGCCTGCCTGTTTGAATTTGCCCTGCAGAAGGTCATTGGCAATGACGTTGATGTCATCGAGGTTACTGAAGAAGTTGTTGATTCCTATTTCCACAATGTCGGGGGTTACAAATCGATAACCTTTGGCAACCGGTTTTAATACCGCTCTGTCCAGTGCATCGTTGAACTTGTAGACAGAACGATTGGCATTCTCTAGTGGATCGTAGACGGGCCCATTGGAGGGATTGCTGGCGCAGCCGCTAATGATTGCGAGTAGAGGTAGTGTGGCGATCAGGCGTAGCATTGCGTTTGGTTTTCTGTTCATTGGGCTCGGGTCTGTCATCACTATACTGCCTTAGTCCAAAGTGTAGCTGACGTGTAACTATGCGCACGTGGAAGCTTAAGCATGGCAAACTGGTACACTTGCGCCGTAAGTCAGGGCACCTCCCTTAATATGGACTATTTATGAAGCTGTCAAATCCTGCCCAACCCGCCCGTTCGGAGGCTTTGGTGTATCACCGACCAATGCATGGCAATATGCCCATGACAACGCGAGCGGTGTTACATCGGCCTTTCGCGTCAGATAAATAACGCAGGTCGGTTCGATATGGCGGACGAACAATCAGCGCTGGTAAAAATCCGCGATCTGCACTTCTCACGCGGAAGTAAGCCTATATTTCGCGGTCTTACCGTTGATATTCCAAGGGGCAAGGTCACCACTATTCTTGGGCCCAGTGGAACCGGTAAAACCACATTGCTCAAAATGATTGGTGGCCAGTTGCCGGCCAGTCAGGGCTCCATCCATGTTGATGGGCTCGAGGTCGGCAAGCTCAAGCGCCGCGAACTCTATGAGCTGCGAAAACGCCTTGGCATGCTGTTCCAGTCTGGCGCTCTTCTGACGGATCTGAGCGTTTTTGAGAACATCGCATTTCCCCTTCGAGAACATACCAATCTCCCGGAGAGTCTTATTTCGCATCTTGTCCTGATGCGACTGCACGCGGTCGGTCTTCGTGGCGCCAGGGATCTCGCACCGTCGGAGCTTTCAGGTGGCATGGCCAGACGGGCAGCGCTTGCCAGAGCACTGGTGTTTGATCCCATGATGATCATGTATGACGAACCCTTTACGGGGCAAGACCCCATCTCCATGGGAATCCTCCTTGAGTTGATCAAAACCGTGAATAGTGCTTTGGGGCTTACCAGTCTCATGGTGTCGCATGATCTCAACGAGGCGTTGTCCATTTCCGACTATGCCGTCATTATTTCCGAAGGTGTTGTAGTAGAGGCGGGTTCGCCCCAAGAGTTACGAGCATCAGACTCCCCTTGGGTACAACAATTCCTGCAAGGCAAGCCCGATGGTCCGGTACCATTTCAGGCCGCCGCTCCAGACTATGAAACAGAGCTGTTGGGTCAGGCAGGCGGTACTCGTTCATGATGGATTTCGTACAACGCTTTGGACGTTCCTGGCTGGATTTTCTGGCCGGGTGGGGTAGAGCCAGCATGTTTCTGGCTCAAATCATGGTCGCCTTGCCATCGCTGTTTTCGAGGCCGTCGCTAACCGTCAGGCAGTTATATTCCACCGGTGTCAAGACGCTATCGATCATCATCGTGTCAGGCTTGTTTGTGGGAATGGTGCTGGCATTGCAGGGATACAATATCCTGATCGATTTCGGGCAGGAGAATCGCACCGGCACGCTGGTCGCACTTACGCTTGTCCGTGAGCTTGGCCCCGTCGTCACAGGTCTGCTGTTTGCAGGCAGGGCAGGTTCTGCGATGACGGCAGAAATCGGTCTCATGAAGGCTACTGAACAACTGTCCGGTCTGGAAATGATGGCCGTTGATCCCTTTAAGAGGGTCTATGCACCTCGATTTCTGGCAGGCTTCTTGTCTTTGCCAATGCTTGCAGCGATGTTTAGCGCTGTGGGTGCTTTTGGCGGATACCTCCTGGCAGTGTTAGTGCTGGGGGTTGATTCAAGTGCTTATTGGTCGCTGATGCAAAGCTCGGTCAGTTTTACAGGCGACGTTGGTAACGGCCTTGTAAAAGGCACCGTATTCGGGTTCGTGGTGACATGGATTGCAATATATCAGGGAGCAGAGTCTATTCCGACTTCTGAAGGCGTCAGCAGTGCAACGACTCGCACCGTTGTCTATTCCTCGCTAGCCATTCTAGGGCTGGACTTCCTGCTGACTGCGGTTATGTTTTAAATCCACAACACGCATGCGCTGATGTCTAACAAAAGGGGGCGAAAGATGAACTCACGCGCTATTGAGCTCTTGGTAGGATTCTTCATGTTGCTGTTTCTTGGTGCCATGCTGGTGCTCGCCTTGCGCGTCAGCAACTTGACAAGCCTGGCGGGTGGCGAATCCTACAACCTGATAGCCAAGTTTGAAAACATTGGTGGGCTGAAAACCGGAGCAGCGGTGTCTGCCAGTGGAGTTCGGGTGGGTGAAGTCAGTTCCATCGAATACGACGCGGAAACATTTGAAGCCATTGTCAATCTCAGCATTGATGCACAGTTTGACTCCTTCCCTCTGGATACCTCTGCCAGTATTTATACGGCGGGATTATTGGGCGAGCAATACATCGGGCTTGAACCTGGCGCAGAAATAGATGCGCTTGGCAATTCGGATGAGATTGATCAGACTCAGTCCGCACTTGTGCTTGAGCGGCTCATCGGTCAGGTGCTGTTCAGCCGATCTGGGGGAGACTAGGCAGTGTTACGCGGCGTGACATCGGATGCAACTATTGCAGTGTTAAAGACTCTCAACCTGTTATCGATCCATCAATCGCCAATTGTCAGGAACTAGAGACCTCATTCAGGAAGAAAAACATGATTAGACGTATTCAGATTTTTATGTGTGCCATGGCTCTGATGTTTGTCGGCTCGGTAGCTCAGGCAGAAGAGCATCCTGCCCAGACTCTGGTGGTTGATGCAATATCTTCCATGCTAGAGGTCTTCAAGGAAGACGGTGAAAAGCTGAAATCCGACCCTGAGTATTTGCAAGCCAAGGTTGATGAACTGATCGTTCCAAACCTTGATTTCGAGACCATGACCAAGTTGGCTGTCAGCAAATTCTGGCGGCGCGCTGATGCCACCCAGCAACAAGAGTTGGTGAGTGAATTCACAACCCTGTTGCTCAATACTTATACCGGCGCACTCACGCAGTATAGCGGCGAAAAAATCACGTTCAATCCATTCAGGCCCGAAAGCCGGGAAGACCGTGCTGTCGTAAGTTCTACGTTTAGCCAATCTGCCGGTGATGATGTGCCGGTCATGTACAAACTGCGAGAGAAAAACGGCTGGAGTATCTATGACATCGAAGTTAACGATATCAGTCTGGTCACAAGCTACCGTTCTGCGTTCAGTAGCGAAATCGAAAAAGGCGGTATTGACGGTCTTATCAATGCGTTGAAGGAGCGTAATGGAAAATCATGAGCGCTAGCGTCTCGCTTGACACCGGTAACGGTGCTGCAAGATGCATGATTCAGGGTATTCTCGATTTCAATACGGCAAGCGACGTATTGGAAAAGGTTGTTCCTTACATCGCAGACAATGCACGGCTGGACATCGACTTGTCGGGGGTAACCCAGGCTAACAGCGCTGGTCTGGCCTTGCTAATTGAATGGCTGGCTACAGCCAGACGAGCCGATCATGTTGTCACATTTCATCATATTCCAGATGGTCTTCGTCAGCTTGCGGGCGTTTGCCAGGTAGATGGACTGATATAATCCTGCTCGACAAACTGCATCTCCAGCAGCTTTATGAGCAAGAATACCCATGGATAAACTGCTGATCGAGAGCAGCCCGCCTTTATCGGGTGAAGTGCGCATCTCGGGTGCCAAGAATGCGGTGTTACCCATTCTCGCCGGTACGCTGCTCGGCAGTAGTGCCTCAAGCCTGAGCAATGTTCCGCATCTGAATGATGTCACTACAACCATGTCTCTCCTGGCTCGTATGGGTTGCGAGATATCCATGGCGGGCAGCAACCGCGTCGAAGTTAATCCAGCAGGCATCAATAACTACACAGCAGCCTACGAACTGGTTCGCACCATGCGCGCCTCCATTCTGGTGTTGGGTCCGCTGGTGGCGCGCTTCGGCCAGGCTGAAGTCTCATTGCCCGGAGGCTGCGCTATTGGCGCCAGGCCGGTCAATCTGCATATCGAGGGATTGCGCGCACTTGGCGCTGAAATCTCCATCGAAGGCGGGTATATCAAGGCCAGGGCTGAACGGCTCAAAGGCGCCCGTATTGCTTTTGACACCGTGACCGTCACCGGTACTGAAAATCTTTTAATGGCAGCAACGCTTGCCAGCGGTACAACGGTGCTTGAAAACGCTGCCCGCGAACCGGAAGTTATTGATCTGGCCAATTACCTCATCAAGATGGGCGCTAACATCGAAGGCGCCGGTACCAGCACCATTACCATAGAAGGTGTGGATGAGCTACAGGGTTGCGAGTACAGCGTGGTGCCCGATCGTATAGAAACAGGCACCTTTCTGGTTGGCGCGGCCGTCACCCGAGGCAAGATCAAGGTCTGCAACACGGTGCCCGGCATTCTTGGCGCAGTGCTGGACAAGCTGCGTGAGTGCGGAGCAACAGTAACCACAGGCGATGACTGGATCGAGCTGGACATGCGGGGCCAACGCCCCAGATCTGTCAGCATCACCACCGCTCCCTATCCCGATTTCCCCACCGATATGCAGGCGCAATTCTGTGTGCTCAATGCGCTCGCCGAAGGTACTGCCAAAGTCACCGAGACGGTTTTCGAAAATCGCTTCATGCACATCAACGAGCTTCAGCGTATGGGTGCTGACATGAACGTGGATGGCAATGCCGTGACTATTCGTGGCGTCGAGCGATTGCATGGTGCGCCGGTCATGGCAACGGATCTGCGTGCCTCGGCCAGTCTTATTCTGGCGGCACTCATGGCAGACGGAGAAACCAGTGTTCACAGGGTTTATCATATCGATCGTGGCTACGAAAAAATCGAAGAAAAATTTCACCTGCTGGGTGCGGAAATAAGACGAATGCCGGACAAATGACTGCCATGAGCGAGGAAAGGCCGCTACGGATTGCGTTGTCAAAGGGGCGTATTTTCAACGAGACGCTGCCGCTTTTCGAGGCTGCGGGTATTGTGCCGGTCGAAGATCCCGAGAAGTCACGCAAACTGATCATCCCCAGTACTAAGCACAATGTTCAGTTCCTGATTGTACGCGCCAGCGATGTACCCACCTATGTGCAACATTCCGGCGCCGATCTGGGCGTCGTGGGTAAGGATGTGCTGATGGAGCATGGCGGTGATGGTGTCGTTGAACCAATCGATCTCAATATCGCCAGATGCAAACTCATGGTTGCAGGTTTTCCCGGCACCGATCTCGAGTCACGTGCACGATTTCGTGTGGCGACCAAGTTTACTGACTGCGCGCGGCGTCATTTTGCAGCCAAAGGGCGTCAGGTTGAAATCATCAAACTCTATGGATCGATGGAGCTTGCACCATTGGTCGGGCTTAGTGATCTCATTGTCGATGTCGTCGATACGGGCTCTACGCTCAAGGCGAACGGCCTGGTGCCACTGGAGCATATCAGCGATATCAGTTCGCGCCTCATCGTCAACCGTGCGTCCATGAAGGTGCGCCACGCGCGTATTCATGAAATACTGGAGCGGCTGGCAGAAGCTGTTACTGCAGCCTAGTCCCCGGAACTGGCCCCCATAAAGTTATCCCCAAGGTAGTGTTTTCATGAGTACCAATACAGACGACCTGCGTATCACCGGCACGCGACAGTTGCGTTCCCCGGAAGAGCTGATCAATCTTGTGCCCGTGGGCGCAGTTGCCTCGCAAACTGTCACGCGTTGCCGTTCCGATGTGCGTGACATCCTCAAAGGTAGCGACGATCGCATGCTGGTTGTTGTGGGTCCCTGTTCCATTCATGATCCGGAAGCCGCACTGGAATACGCCGACCGTCTGGTCGAGTATCAGCAATCGCTCAAGGACGATCTGTGCATCGTCATGCGTGTTTACTTCGAAAAGCCACGTACCACAGTGGGCTGGAAGGGGCTTATCAACGATCCCACAATGGATAACACGTTTCAGATTAACGAGGGGCTGGAGCGAGCCCGCAGTCTTTTATCGGCTATCAATAATAAAGGTCTTCCTGCCGGGGTCGAGTATCTGGATCTCATCAGTCCGCAATACATCGCCGATTTTGTGGGCTGGGGAGCGATAGGCGCACGCACAACAGAAAGTCAGGGGCATCGTGAAATGGCTTCGGGTCTGTCCTGTCCGGTCGGTTTCAAGAACGGTACTGCGGGAAGTGTCCAGATTGCGGTAGATGCCATCGGTGCTGCTCGCGGCTCACATAATTTTCTGTCGGTTACCAAGCAGGGGCAATCTGCGATTTTCCAGACATCAGGAAATGAAGACTGTCATCTGATTCTGCGCGGCGGCAAGGCTCACACCAATTACGATGCCGCGAGTGTCGATGATTCTTGTGCAACTTTGGTCAAGGCAGGGTTGCCCGAGCGTGTCATGATTGATTGCAGTCATGCCAATTCTCGAAAACTGCATCGGCGACAGCGCTATGTCTGCCGCGATGTCTGTGCACAGCTATCAGACGGTGATACGCGCATCATGGGCGTCATGATCGAGAGTAATCTGGTAGAAGGCGCACAGAGCATCAGCAACAAACCGCTGGTTCGTGGTCAGAGCATCACGGACGCCTGTCTGGGTTGGGACGACACCATACCGCTACTCGAACAGCTTGCTGAAGCGGTGCAGGCAAGGCGAAAAAGCTAGTCTTTTGCTTGCGCGCTATTGGTGCATTCAGAGCGTTGTGATAGGTAGTTCACAGCCCGAATGAATGTAGGTGACAACCGAGTCACCGACTTGTCGCTGAGGTTTTAAGTAAGTTGCGCTAACGCCGACCTTTCTCCTGTGCACCAGGCAATCGCCCTGGTTAACGGATTCTCAAGGGGTAAGTCATGGCGCGTTCTTCCGACGCTGCGTTTCCGCTGTCGCTCATTCGTGATAAGTCGTTTCAGGTACGCCAGATACGACGTGTGTTGTTTGTGACATTGTTCTTCATTGTTCAATCAACGCTTGTGCTGGGTGTGTTCTATCACAATTTTCTTGGCAATCTGGTTGCGGGTAACGCACCTATCCTGTTTGCTTCAGAAGACATGGGTGCGATGGCTGATGCTGTCCCGCCCTTAGGCACTGTGCTCAGCCAGTGGATGATAACCATGCTGCTGATCAATGCCGTCCTGACAACAGCCATTGCCGTTTATATTCTGAGAAAACTGGGCAACCCCATACTGGCCATAAAGCGAGCTTTGAATGAGATCGGTGATGGTAATCTCGGCGTACGGCTGCGCGTAAGCGATTCTCGTGAGTTTGGTGAGCTGTGTGAGGCTCTTAATCGCGCTCTGGAACAGGTGCATGGAAAAATAAGTGAAGCACGCGAGTTCACCCGCGTCATTGAGTCTCTTGATAACCAGCCCGTCCCTGATGAAAAGGCGGTGTTCAAGGCGATGACAGAGTGTCGTGATGTGCTGAGCTATTTCGATCAAAAGCCTTCAGACAATGATGAATCGCCATCGCGAGATGCCTCAGGTCGGAAATAGCGAATGGCCTTCATGAGATTTCTATGGCTACTGACCATCGCGTGTTGTTTAGTAAGCAATAGCGTTGCCCTTGCCAATGACGATCAGCTTTATGATCAAGCGCTTGCATCGATAGAGGCGGGCGATTATTCCAGCGCACTGGGACAATTGCGGCGTCTTCAAAAAGAGTATCCGAGGTTCAAGAAACTCTCTGCGGTTCAAACACGGATAGCTGTGTTGCAAGAGTCTGCCGATGCAGGAGATTCCTTACCGGTGTTTTTAAACGCACTGACGTTGCGCGATAACGGCCGTATTCAGGAAGCGCTTGCCGAGTTGGCAGTGATTGCCGATGCGTATCCGGCGGGTAGCTTGACAGATGATGCCTTGTACATCAGTGCCTATCTGCAGGTTATGGATCGCTATGATTTTTCTGCTGCGCGCCTTGCTTTGAAAACCTTGCAGCAACGGTTTCCAGAATCGGCGTATTCCGATTCTGCGCAGTACCTTGACGCCATTGCCATGGAGCAACTGGGCGATACGCAAGGTGCCCGTCAGGCGTTGATCGAACTGCGTGAGCGACATACAGCATTAAGTCTGCCGTTGGCGTTTCGTTGGCCGGCAGGAAGCGTGCTGTCGCGTTACTGGTTTGATCGTGCTGATAGAAGACTGGCTATCGTCGAGGAACGCATTGCCGGTGCCAGCCGGGTTGCGGGGCAGGAAAAACAGCTTGATGGCAGGCTTCGACTGGCTGTGAATGTCGGCGGTGTGGATATGCAGCTGTTATTGATACCCAGCCCGCTAACGCGTACCACTCAGTGGCTTGATGCTGGCCTTGGCGATCAGCCCCCACCTTCCATCGGCGTGTTTGACGGGACGGTTGAGGGAATTAAGGGGAGCTGGGTACGAGCTGTCTTGCAAAATGGTTCCTTGAGTGGAGTGGTTAATATCAATGGGGTTCAGCAACGACTGACACCCGATAATCTGATGGGAACACTGGATTACTATCAGCCTCGATCACGCAAGGGTACTTTGCCTGGGGGTATGCATTCGGATCTTGCCGATAGTCTTCAGGGGCTGGATACGCTCATCGCACCACCCGCAGCACAACGGCAATTAAGTTCGCGCTCAAGGACGGTCCAAACCGATGTTCGTGCAGTGCCTGTGTCGATCGTTGTGGATAGTCAATACGATCGATACTATGCAGGCGCCGGACTTGCCAATGCACTGAACAATCTGAATGTTGCAGACGGGGTATACCGGCAGTTTGGTCTGGCGCTAACGTTGGATGAGGCACTTGAATTTGATGAAAGTGCAGACCCGTTGCAGCTTGGCGCTGTGCCGCTCGAAACCATACTCCGATCATTCCGTGATTATCGGCTGCAATACAAGACCTTGTTCGAAGACAGTGCGCTTTCCTATCTGTTTACAGGTAATCCGAAAACGGATGTCACTCTCGGGCTGGCATGGATAGGCACTGCCTGTCGGCTGGATGGCTACGATGTTGGCGTAACCACGCCCAGTTCGTTTGGCGATGTATTGCTCACCCATGAAATCGGCCACTCGTTTGGTGCGCAACATGATTCTGATACAGCGTGTAGCGGCAATCAAAGTGCCGTAATGTGGCCGAATATTTCGGAGCGAACGAGAACCGATTTCTCTTCGTGTAGTAAGGAGAGCGTGCTTACTGTGAAAGCAAAAAGCTGCCTGAAGAATAGCGTGGATCTGTCGGTTGTCGCCAGCATCAACGGTACCTCTGTCAGCTTCAGTGTTTTCAATCCTGACAGCGCGCTTACACTTGATGCACAGTTGGTTGTCGAGACCAGCGCTCCGGATCAGCTTCAGTGGCCTGCAGGTTGTCAGGTACAGACGCCCACCAGTGCTAATTGCCTGCTGTCTGCTTTGGGACCCGGAGAAAATCGGGCTATTGATTTTCCTGTGACGTCAGACTTCCAGAGTCAGGACGCACCGGTAACCGCGCAGGTGTCACCAAAGAATGCGCTTGAGTTGCAACAGGCAAACAACATGGCCACTGTTTCTCTGGTCAGTGGTACGTCATCTGAACACTTGAACACTGACGCCCGGCCTGTCGGTTATTCGCAAGCAACATCAATCGAATCGCCCGAGACACCTGTAACAGGTGCAGCGAGCTCAACTGGCTCTTTAGACAGGCTGGCTTTGCTTGCGCTGTTCGGTTTTCATGTACTGCGGTTAGTGTCCGGCGTGTGGTATCGGCGCTACGTTGCAAGGTGTGTATAAGGGTCGGCGTGTGGTCTGCCCGCTTAACGTTGTGAGAGCTGGTTGATGGGTGGACGGGTGCCAAGCCGCGCTTTGTAGGTTAATTCCATCAGTGGTTTGGTGTCGCCGGTTTCATTGAGCACCAGTGGATCGGGGCTTCGCAGGAGAGAGAGTCTTACGGTGGCGCCTGGGGGCAGTGCTGATACCGCAAGCAGCAAATGCGTGGCGTTATATATCGGTTGTTCACCCAGTTGTACGATGATGTCCATGGCGCGTACACCACTTAAATCGGCAGGCCCCCCTTCCTGAACCGCCGTGATAACAGCGCCTTGCTGCACCAGCGGCATGATGGCAGGGTACATGGTGAGGTCATCTGCGCCGAGCCCCAGCCAGCCACGTGATACCGAGCCATTGGCAATGATTTGCGGTACCACTTGCGCCAGCAAGTCGGCCGGTATTGAGAAACCGATACCGATAGCGCCGGAATCACCCCTGAACACTGCAGTGTTGACCCCGACAAGCTGGCCATGCGGGTTGATCAATGCACCACCAGAGTTGCCCGGGTTGATGGCGGCATCGATCTGGATGAAATTCTGCCAGACGGTTCCGTTGGCTATCCGGCGGCGCGTGGCGCTGACAATGCCCTGAGTCACCGTTTGTCCAACGCCGAAAGGATTGCCGATGGCCAGAACAACATCACCGACCTTCAAGGGCTCGGCCTCGTCCAACCGGATATACGGCAGCATTGCAGCATTGATACGGACGACGGCAAGGTCAGTTTCTGCATCGCTGCCGATCAGCGTTGCGGCATATCGACGACCATCGCTAAGCACGATGGTTATCAGGTTGAAGTTTTCTATCAGGTGAAGATTGGTTAGCACAATGCCGTTAGCATCGACGATGACGCCAGAGCCCTGACTCCTTTGGGCTGTATTGTTGGCATCGCTTGGTTCGCTTGCGTAGACGCTGACAACCGCTGGAGCTGCGCGAATGATTCCTTCGTTATAGCTAAGTATCTGGCCCTCAGGCGCAGAGTTTGCATGACGTTCAGGTGTTACCCGTGTCGGTGTTTGCGTAGTTGCGGGCACAACGTCTGCCGCCTCTGTGGTCGACACGGTCTGCAGGTCATTGCTTGTGGGGCTTGTTATCGACTGGTTTGATCCGGAGTTGTTGGTGCTGGATGTTATTCCACTCCACCAGATACCGGCAGCGACGCCGATGACGACACAGGCGGCAAGAAAAAAAACGCGCATGACGTTGTTGTTGATCCATACTAGAGCTGATAGTTGTGATGGTACCTCGAATAGCTGGACAATTTGGAACACCATGTTGTTCGTCAGGGAACACCACCGGTATTCATGTATAGCTAAAACAACCGTTAACAGTCAGGATGCACAGTGATCCTGTGATAAAATGTAGGGTTATTGGTCGCGATAAGAATCGGGCACGATTTCGGCTCTGAAGTTTTCTTTGCGACGTACAAAGCTATAAATCTGGTGAGCTTACCAGTACTGATTTCGTAATTTCTGGAGATATCGCATGAGTGCCAGCAACAAGACAGCACCGCCGGGGGATTCCTCGGTTGCTGAAACAATTGATGATCCCAAACGGCGACGCATGCTGGTTTTGTCGGCTGCCGGTGTGGGTGGTTTGGGCACGGCCGCTCTGGCGGCCCCCATGGTCTTTTCCATGTCGCCAAGTGCGCGTGCCAAGGCTGCTGGTGCGCCCGTTGAGGCGGACATCAGCAAACTGACACCGGGCCAGCTACTAACCGTCGAGTGGCGTGGAAAACCAGTTTGGTTAGTGAAACGTACGGATGAGGTGTTGGAGCGTCTGGATGCAGACACAGCCAGGCTGTCGGACCCGGATTCGTCCGCAGAGATGCAGCCTGAGTATGCTCAGAATGCATCACGCTCGATTAAACCGGAAGTTCTTGTTGTAGTGGGAATCTGCACACATCTGGGATGCTCGCCTAGCTACCGACCGGAAATAGCGCCGGCCGACCTTGGTGACGATTGGGATGGCGGATTCTTCTGCCCTTGCCATGGCTCCAAGTTTGACATGGCTGGTCGGGTATACGCTGGAGTCCCCGCTCCCTACAATCTGGAAATTCCTCCGTATCGTTATGTTGACGACAACCTTATTGTCGTCGGCGAAGACCCGGGAGTAGCTGCATGAGTGCAAATCTGGAAAAGCAGGGTAATGCTGCCCGTGCGATGGCGTGGGTAGATGAGCGCTTTCCACTGACAAAGCTTCTTGAGGAGCATATAACCAAGTATTACGCACCAAAGAATTTCAATATCTGGTACTACTTCGGTGCTCTTTCAATGCTGGTTCTGGTTATCCAGATAGTTACCGGCATCTTCCTCACCATGAACTACAAGCCTGACGGTGCCATGGCGTTTATCTCGGTCGAATACATCATGCGCGATGTCAACTATGGTTGGCTTATCCGCTACATGCATTCCACAGGCGCTTCGATGTTCTTTGTCGTCGTCTACCTTCATATGTTTCGTGGCCTCATGTACGGCTCCTACAAGAAACCGCGTGAGCTGCTCTGGGTATTCGGTTGCCTGATCTATGTGGTGCTTATGGCAGAAGCCTTCATGGGTTACCTTCTGCCCTGGGGCCAGATGAGCTACTGGGGTGCCCAGGTAATCATCTCCCTGTTCGGCGCAATCCCGTTTGGTATTGGTGATGCAGTAACGCTGTGGCTAAAGGGTGATTACATCGTCTCGGATGCAACACTCAACCGGTTCTTTGCGCTGCATGTCATCGCAGTTCCTCTGGTTCTGCTGTTTTTGGTGGTTGCCCACATCATGGCACTTCACGAAGTCGGATCGAACAACCCCGATGGTATCGACATCAAGGCCAACAAGAACGCGGCCGGCGTTCCCAAGGACGGAATTCCATTTCATCCTTACTACACCGTGAAGGACTTCATGGGCGCTATTGTTTTTCTCATCGTTTTCTTTGCTATTGTTTTCTTCGCACCGGAAATGGGTGGCTTCTTTCTGGAGCACGCTAACTTCATTCCTGCTGATCCCCTGAAGACGCCTGAGCATATTGCGCCGGTCTGGTATTTCACGCCGTTCTACGCCATTCTTCGCGCCGTACCCGACAAGCTGGGCGGTGTTATGGCGATGGGCGCAGCTATCCTTGTGCTGTTTATCCTGCCCTGGATCGATCGGAGTCCGGTTCGCTCTATCCGATACCGATCCATCTGGTACAAGATCCTGCTATTTACCTTCGTAATCGCTTTTGTCGTACTTGGTTATCTCGGTATCCAGCCAGCGACTCCTCTTTACACTCTGATGTCACGTATTGGCACGTTCATATACTTCGGCTTCTTCGTCGGTCTCTACTTTGTCAGTAAGTACGAAACGACCAAGCCGATTCCTGAGAGGGTCACGGCGTGACAGTAAACAATAGAGAAGCCAACCGTTTGAGACGGCCCGATGCGTTGCGTGTAAAGGCGGCGCGCAAGGTCGACAATTCAAGGCTGATGATCGCTGGCACAGCTGTCGCTCTGGCAATTGCCTGCCTGATTTTCGTGGGCAAGGCAGAGGCCGCGGGTTCGGCGGTGGCGCTGGAGACACCTCTCATCGATCAGGGAAATGAACGATCGCTGCAACGTGGCGCCCGCGCTTTTGTCAATAATTGCATGGGTTGTCATAGCGCCGGATACCAGCGCTACAGCAGGATGGCTCAGGATATTGGCCTGAGTGAAGAGGATGTTGAAAACAACCTCATTTTTACCACTGATGATGCTGGAGAGCCTACAAAAGTTGGTGCTCTCATGACCAACAACATGACAACAGAATATGGAAAGCAGGCGTTTGGTGTTGTGCCTCCCGACTTGTCTTTGACGGCAAGGTCACGGGGTGTGGACTGGATATATACTTTCCTCAAATCCTATTATGTAGACCCTGGAATCACGACAACCGGCGTAAACAACCTCGTTTATCCGGGCACGGCTATGCCTCATGTCTTGTGGCAGCAGCAGGGTTGGCAGACACCCGTTTACGGTGAGGAAGCGCATGGCAGCAAACCCATCACAGGTCTCTCCGAAGCAGAAGGTGGCAGTATGACACCTGATGATTATGCCGATCTGGTTGCTGATATCACCAATTTTCTGGCATACACAGCAGATCCGATCAAACAGACAAGGCACCGTGTTGGTATCATTGTCATGCTATTTTTGTTCGGACTATTAGGCATTGCCTATATGCTTAAGAAAGAGTACTGGAAAGACGTCGTCTAGTTTTTTTCGTCTCGCGGTACAATACAAGCAGTAAAGCGAAGCCTGCATTTGTCCGAATGCGGGCTTTTTTTAACTTGACAGGGGCTACTCTTGAGTTTGATCGGTAACAGACGTTCCACGATCCTGATGTACTCGGACGCAGACTCCATGAGTTGGGCGGGTCTGTGTAGCCATCGTGTGCGTCTGGTTCTGAGTGAGAAGGACATAATCGCAGAGATTGTCTCGGTAGCCGAGGGCGAAGCCGATGAGGACTTGTTGCAGCTTAACCCGCGCGGCGGCTGTCCCACGCTCGTCGACCGGGACCTTGCCCTGTACGATGCCCGCGTCATTATTGATTATCTGGACGAGCGATATCCGCACCCGCCGTTTATGCCTATCGATCCTGTCTCTCGGGCGCGTACCCGTCTAGCGTTGTATCGCATAGAAGCCGACTGGTATAATTTGCTGCCCAACGCACCGGCGCAAACGAATACGGCCGCAGAATCAGGGAAAGCGCTAACAGAGTCTCTGGTTGCGGCTAATGATGTGTTCGCAGCAATGCCATTCTTTTTTAGCGAAGAATATTCAATTCTGGATGCAACACTTGCGCCGCTGTTGTGGCGACTTCCAGCTTATGGCATCTTATTGCCTGAATCGGCGTCTGCGATCAACCAATATGCACAAAGGATGTTTGCCAGGCCTGGATTTATTGCTAGCCTGACCAATGCAGAAAGAGACATGGTGCAATGACATCAAGTAGACCTTATCTGATCCGTGCCTTGTACGAGTGGATTGTTGATAATGGCTTCACGCCTTACATGCTGGTAGACACTGCGCTGGACGTGGTCGAAGTACCGCGTGCGTTTGTTGAGAACGGAAGAATCATTCTCAATATCAGTCCCGAAGCCACACACAGCCTGGTACTCGGAAACGAGGCGGTGACATTTAATGCAAGATTCAGTGGCACCGCAATGGATGTTCATGTGCCGGTAGTCAGTGTACTTGCGATTTATGCGCGCGAAAACGGCCAGGGAATGATGTTTGGTGAGCAGGATGACACGCCACCTGATCCGGGCAGTGGACCCAAGCCTGAGGTGGACAAGGTGCCTGGAGCCCCGCCAGAGGTCAAAAGGCCAAATCTCAAAATCGTCAAGTAGCGCTTTCTATGGCGTTTATCAACCACCTTACATGATGGTTTCTCCACAGCCGCTCTCCCTCCCGGGGTTTGCGTGTTGAAGGCTCTATAGCAAAGACATCAATCCTGGCACAATCCCGGCTATCGGCGTGCTTTTGCAGCCAGGCATTTGCTGTGCGCAGCAATTTGCGTTGTTTTTTCCAGTCGATGCTCTGAACAGCGCCACCGAAACGTGAGCTTGTGCGATAGCGGACTTCAACGAATACGATGGTACGAGTGTGCTGTTCGTGTGGTGGTGCGAGCATGACCAGATCAATTTCACCCACGCGTCTGAGAAAGTTGGATTCTATGAAACGATATCCCTCGGATTCGAGAAAATCTCTGGCCAACGCCTCGCCCAGTGCGCCTTGTTCCTGTTTTTTCATGATCGTCCCTGATCAGCTGTGGTTACATTTCAGGCCTTTATTGCCTCAAAATGCATGATTCTGTGGTGATTTCGCCGCCCGGGTTGTACCTTGATGTCCGGGTAGTTTCTTCTTTGAAGTGTGTCTCTGTCCTAGTTGATTACCGTTGAGCGTAGCGATGGTAAAGACGGTGCATCGACGCTTTCGACGTTCTGGCTCACACCTTCAACATACTGCGCCCAGTCCAGGTAGCGTTGAATTCGTCCGTCTGGCCTGAGTTCCAGGTCGCCGGTATATCCCGGGAGTCGTTCTCCAGCGCTGACTGTGTCCAGATTAGTGACTAGAGTGAACGCATCGGCGCCCAAGGCATACAGTTTTCCGTAAATCCCGTCAGCGTTGTCGAAATTTGCAAGTATCAGTTTCTTTAACGGATCGTTGTCCAGCGACTGGCGTAGCACCCAGGGCGCATCGGGGTAGTAGATGGTGTTGAGATCCGCGTTTTTTTTCTCGTCATCATCGACGCCTGCCACTCGTGATGTGCCCAGTCTGGGTAGCTGGCGAGCATAGAAAAAATCCAGCTGCGTCCGAACCGATCGAGCCTGCTCATTAGCGACAGCAAGAAAGATAACATCGACGTCACTGCGAATGGATGGCTCGAAAAACAGTTTTTTACCTATTGTGCTGCTCAGCCGTCGAAACCTTTCATCGCTCTCGTCTATCGACAATGCCTCTTTTATCTGGCTGGAGTAGTCGTAGGTATTGGCAGGCAGAACTGCTATATGCACCACATCGCCTCCGTAAAGGAACATCGCATCCCGAAATGCTCTGGCTTCACGGTCGCCTCGCGAATCATCGGTCTGAAACACAATCGCATTGGTCAGTCCAAGTCCTGCTGCCCGTGATGCGGCGGCCACCGCTTCGTCTTCAGGGGCCAGACCAAACTGAATGACATTGGATATGTCCGAATTGAGTGTCGCTGTCTCTACTGTGTTGAGTGTGATCGTGGGTACGGGTATATCCTGTTGCGATACGATAGATGCCACAGCCTCTTTCGTCAGTGGGCCGACGATGGCGTTTGCTCCATCGATGACGGCGTTCCTGTAGGCAGTTCTGACATACCCCGGATTATCCCCTACGTCATAGAAGCGCAGAGTGGGTACTTTTTGTGTGTTATTAGCTTGTTGGTGGGCGGCAATAAAGCCATCTCTGATGGCACCTGCAACTACAGCCGTATTGCGGCCGGATAATGGTAGAAGAATGGCAATCTGGTCAATGGCATCCAGTGAGTTGTCTGATTCAAATCCATTGTTTGAATAAAGCGCCGTCACAAAGCCGGGATTTGCCGGGTGTCCCGGGAAGCGCTCTTGCCAGTTGCTCAATGACGACTGGCGCGTTTGCGAATCCATCCCTGCACTGGAGTGAGCCAGTGCAAGCTCTATCCAGCCTTGATAGGTATCGCCTCTGACATTGGTTGTCATGCTTCGAAGCGTGGATAGTGATTGCGTGGTAAGCAATTGCCAGATTTGCTGTTGGCTGCGCTCGACTATGGTGGGGTCATCGAGTTGGCCTTCGAGATTGATTCTAGCGATGAGTTCGTTGTCAGGGTCTTGCAGAATCTCGTAAGCCTGCGCACGAGTTTCAAAAATGCGTCCACGATTCAGCGCAGTGTCAACCATGATGGGGTCTGGTAATGCCGTCAGCGCAGCTTCTGCATCGCGTTCGACGATGAAGCTCTTGGCGAGCAGAATGTCTCGTCGATGGGTGAGTTCTAGCGTAGCCAGCTCGGTGGGTATTTCGCTGAGTTTTTTCTGTGCCTGTTCCATAAAGCCGCGATCAAACAGGATCTCGGAGGCAATCAGCAAGTAGTCTTGTTGAGTTGCCGGGTCACTCACGCGTAGCGAAAGTTTGCTGTAGATATCTGCCGCTGCGAGGGGATTGCCAAGTTGCAGCTGCCGACGGGCGTCGGGGTCTGTTATTCTGGCGTTCATTGGACTATCGGGGAGAGGTGGTGCCGATGGGGTGACACAGGCTGATAAAGCGCTGGTGAGCAGCAGCACAAAAATCCATCGCAAAAAGGTCGAATTCATCATGTCGTCGGAACAGGTTTTGTACATTGTGGCAACGCCCATTGGCAATCGAGAAGATATATCGGCTCGGGCCATTGAAGTGCTGGGATGCGTCAATCGGATATATGCAGAGGATACACGCCATAGTTTACCGCTGCTTAGACATCATGGCATTGATACCCCGGTTACAGCTCTGCACGAGCACAATGAGCAGGCACAAGTGGACGCTGTGCTCGGGTATTTGCAGGATGGACACAGCGCTGCCCTGATCAGCGATGCGGGCACACCACTCATCAGCGACCCGGGTTTCCGTCTGGTCAGGGCGTGTCAGGTGGCCGGCATCAAGGTTTCGCCAGTGCCGGGGGCGTGTGCACTGACAGCCGCCTTGTGCGTCAGTGGTTTGCCCACGGACAGATTCCAGTTCGTCGGTTTTTCGCCGCATAAGCGGGGAGCGCGCAAAGCGTGGCTACAGCCACTCGCCAGTTTGATGCACACGGTGGTACTGTACGAATCACCGCATCGTATCGTCGACTGTCTAGAGGACATCCGCAGCGTATTTGGTGAGGAGCGTCAGCTATGCATTGCGCGTGAGTTGACCAAGCGTTTTGAAACTGTTCTGCAGGGTACAAGCGCTGACATTGTGGCAAGGATTTCTAACGATGCCAATCAACAACGAGGCGAGTTCGTCATCGTTATAGCCGGCAAGCCTGTTTCAAATGAGGTGGGGGCAGAGGCTGTTCTGGAGCTGGATCGAACACTGGGTGTGTTGCTGGAGCACCTGCCGGTTAAAACGGCTGCAAAGGCTGCCGCCGATATTTTTTCGATAAACAAGCGTGACGCCTACGAGCGAGCGCTGACGCTACAGGGGAAATAGAGACGCCTATGCTTTCAGCTACCCGTCTTTAAGCGTCTTTTCCAGCAAGTGCAACCAGTTTTCGCAACACAGCTTGTTCAGCAGGCTGGTTGAATAGCCGTGCTCACGCAGTGCATTGACCAGAACGGGTAAGCCTGCAACATCGCCAATGCCCATCGGTACGGTTGCTCCGTCGAAGTCAGATCCGAATCCGACATGATCTTCGCCAAGCTGTTCGATCAGATGGTCAAGATGGCGCATTACCGGCTCAAGCGTCATATCGGCAGAACGTCGGCCGTCGGGTCGAAGAAAGATCGTGGCAAAGTTCAAGCCGACCATGCCGCCGGTGTCGCGAATGATGGATAGCTGTCTGTCGGTCAGATTGCGTGGTGATGGGGTTATGGCATGAGCATTGGAATGTGTTGCTACCATGGGCGCATCGGTAATGCTTGCCACATCATCAAAGCCTTTCTCGTTTAGATGTGAAAGATCGATCATGATGCCAAGATCGTTACAGGCTCTTATAAGGTCTTTGCCTGCATTTGTCAGGCCCGCGCCGATGTCAGGCTTACCCGGAAATTTCAAAGGCACGCCATCGCCGAACACCGTAGGTCTGCTCCAAACGGGTCCAATCGAGCGAAGGCCCATGTTGTAGAAGCTGTGCAAGGCATCAAGATCTGGTCCTATGGCCTCTGCACCTTCCATATGCATGATCGCAGCGATGGATCCGCTTTGCAGGCTATTCCGGACATCTGCATAGCTGCGGCAAATACAGAACTGACCCTCACTGACTCGCTCCATCCAGAGTAGGTGGCCCAGCATCGACAGGGCGACGGGCTGGGCGTAGTTAATGTCCAGCGCCTCGGGCAGTGGCAATTCATAAGGCGGGTGATCCATAATGTCATCCCTGTCAAACCCGTCCTCAGTACCTGGCGAGGGTAGGTAGATGGCGAAAAAACCTCCGGCGAATCCTCCTTTGCGCATTCGGGGTAGATCCATATGGCCCTCACCATCGCCGCGTAACCAGATGTGGTCCCGTTTGGCTGGATTGTTCAGAAGTCGCAGCAGAAAGTCGTTGTGGCCATCAAAGATTGGGATGTGCGTCACGTGGGCTGGTCCTTTGGTGAAAGAGGAATAGAGCTGAATCAGGAAAATAACGTGTGCGAGTCATTACCTGATGAGTAGGATTTCTAGTGTAATGCACTGGTGTAATGCACTGGGGGTCCTCACCAGCGCGGGGATGACGGGTTTTCAGTCAGTGCCATTGAGTCAATAAAGAATATTGTTGAATTGGTAATAGTGTCTATGGGCAAGTGATACCATGCGCTCGGAGTTGGCCAGGCTATCGCTGCTGATATCTGCGCAAGCAGTTGTCAGGGGAGGAAAGTCCGGGCTCCACAGGACAAGGCGCCAGGTAATCCCTGGGGGGCGTGAGCCTACGGAAAGTGCAGCAGAGAGTAGACCGCCTAAGCATTAGCCTGTAGCAATACAGATTACTGCCGGTAAGGGTGAAAGGGTGTGGTAAGAGCACACCGCATCGGTGGCAACATTCGATGGCATGGTAAACCCCGTCTGGAGCAAGACCAAATAGAGGGACATAGGCGTGGTCCGCGCTGTCCCTGGGTAGGTCGCATGAGCGTCATGGTGACATGGCGCCTAGATGAATGATAGTCCTCGACAGAACCCGGCTTATGGCCAACTCCTTTTTTCAAGACAAGGCGGGTGATGCAAGGCAAGACGCGCAGCGTCTTCAGGCCTCAGCCTTGAAGAGCCAGACTGGTGATATTGCCGCTCAGGCTGCGTCTTCTATCTGATCATCGTCGTAGTCAAGACTGTCTGTTTCGGAATCAGAATCCACGTCACCTGCAATAATGGCAGTTTCATTATCGGCACTTGCCTTGAGTTCGGCAAAGCGTTCCTCAAGATCCTTGAAACGGGCCGGTAGAATGTAGAGATACATGATCAGGTTTTCCAGCATCCGCATCATCGCATCGGCAGTTTCCTGATTGGTCCCATGATGTCTTTTGAATAATTCGTGCAGATCACCGTGTTTTCTGGTTGACGTAGACAGTTTGGCCAGAGGTTCGTTGTGATTGATGGTGCTGATCGAGTCCCTGATCATCATCGACAAGTCTGTGCGACTGTTGCCAACGGGCAGGAAGTCGTCAAAGATAGTCTCCATGGCGGTCTTCATCAGCACATTGGTTGCCATCAGATTGCCGGAGAAATAGATGTCCTGCGCGGTCTTGCAATATTGCAGGACGCTATCGGGAATCGACTCTTTATGGGTGTCCATGTCCATGTGTTCGTGCGGCGCTGGCAGCATGTATATGCCGGGATTTCCGTCGCCATCCTGTCTGGCGTGTGCCACCATATCGACAACCCAGAAGTGCACGGTTGCGCCACAGGCTGAGCAATCCGATGAGCACGAAGAGGTATCGCGATTGGGGTCGTAAAGTCTGCGTTTCGTATTGAAGACAACATTCAGTGTGCAACTCGGACATACGGCCGCCACGGAAACCGGATGCGATAGCTTGTTGCTATTGGAGTACGCCCACTTCTTGATGCTCTCGTTGGGTATCTGTTTCAAGCTGGTCCCTGATCCTTCATCAGCGCTAAGTCAACAGTGGTATCGGCAGGCTTGCACCGAGTGGTAGACCGTAACCGTTAGCTTGGGCGGCGTCTGTACAGCGTCGGGCGCCCGGTGGGCTGCCAGCCCGTTTTCGGGGCCTGAACGATTGCAAACATTACGCAACAATCCTCAATTGCCTTGCAATTTATTAAATAGATAGGGCTCCTTCCTCACTATTATTCTATTAAAGCTATCTAAGCCATTGATAGTTAAAGGTTCGGTGAGTTGACTGTCGAGTGATCTTTTCTTGAAAAAACAGACGCTTAGGCACGAAATTACGTTGACCCTGTGAAATCAGAGTCGTATAGTGGGGATAAGTGGTGTTTTGTGGTTAATTGTGGGGAAACGGGTAGTCAGCAATGTGGTTTCGGGGTCTCACAAAATTAAGTGTAGATGCAAAAGGGCGTGTTGCCATGCCCAAGGCGCATAGAGATGTCCTCGACGAAAGTGGTGTGGTTGAACTTGTGGTCACAGCTTCTCCTGCGCGTTGTCTGAACGTTTATGCAAAGGATGCATGGATTGAACTGGAAAAAAAACTGATGGCCGCCCCGAACATCAAATCCAAGGCAGTTCAGAAGCTGCAAAGGCTGTATGTCGGTTATGCAACACCGGTTGAGTTAGATGGTAGCGGAAGAATGTTGTTGACGTCAGAGTTACGGTCGTTTGCCGGTATAGACCGGAAAGCCATGCTGGTGGGTCAGGGAGAGAAGTTCGAGTTGTGGGACGAATCTCGTTGGGAGCGCGAATTCGGCCTGTGTGATGACGATGACATTGACATGTCAGACGTGCCCGAAGAACTGTCGAATTTGTCGCTCTGATGATTGAGTCTGTCCAGACATCCCCAGAGCAAAGTCACGTCCCCGTGCTAATGCACGAAGCCGTCGAGAATTTGACGATCAACAAGCAGGGCCGTTATGTAGACGCCACCTATGGGCGTGGTGGTCACAGTGGGTATTTACTGACTCAGCTACAAGAATCCGGGCAGTTGCTGGCGTTGGACAGGGATCCCGAGGCTGTCAGCGATGCGCAGGCACGTTTCGCTGCAGAGACAAGGTTTTCGATCAGGCAGGCAAACTTTGCCGACTTGAAGGCGGTGCTGAAAGAGCATGGCTGGTTGGGCGAAGTCGATGGATTGTTGATGGATCTGGGTGTGTCGTCTCCACAGCTGGATGTTGCCGAGCGCGGTTTTGGATTTTCCCGGGATGGCGATCTGGACATGCGAATGGATCCGAGTAGTGGAGTTTCCGCTGCGCAGTGGATATCTACTGTGGGTGAGGGCGAGCTTGTGCAGGTACTGAAAATGTATGGTGAAGAGCGGTACGCGAAGCGTATCAGCGCTGCCATCGTAGCGGCGCGCGCTAAAAAGTCCATCAGCCGAACCCTTGAGCTTGCCGAGATCATCAAGGCCGCTCATCCACGCTGGGAACGACATCATCATCCTGCAACACGCAGCTTTCAGGCCATTCGCATTCAGATAAACGGTGAGCTTGACGCGGTCAGGGATGCGTTGGCTGCAGCATCCAGTGTGTTGCGTGTTGGTGGCAGACTTGCTGTAATTACATTCCACTCCCTGGAAGACAGGCTGGTCAAACGCGCCCTTCGGCAACCGGTTCCGGATCCGAAAATTCCGCGTCACCTTCCACAGCCTGTTCAGGATAATCATCCATGGCGAGTCATAGGAAAACCTGTCAAGGCCAGTGAGGCCGAGCTTGCGGACAACCCGCGTTCGCGCAGTGCCGTGCTCCGTATAGCGGAGAGAGTGTCATGAACAGCACGATTGTCAGTGTGCTCGTGCTAACTGCTCTGTGTTTTTGCACAGCCTTGGGAGTGGTGTTTACCACCCACCTAAGTCGGGAAGCTCATGCAGAGATTGGTCGTAACCGCCTGATAATCGATGAGCTTGATGTGCAATGGAGTCAGTTGCAAATCGAAGAGAGTACGTTTTCCGAGTATGGTCTGGTTGAGCGCCAGGCGCGTGAGGCACTTGATATGGTGTTTCCGGGCCTTGAAGGCTCAGTGATGATAGTGCGTTAACGATGGCAGCTACGAACACAACAGGATGGTCATGGCGCCGAGGTGTTGTCATCGCAGGTTTTGCGCTGCTTGCGCTGGTGCTGATCGGGCGTGCCGCCTACCTGCAAGTTTTTGAACATGATTACTTGAGTTCAGAGGGTGCAAACCGTCAGCTGCGTACTGTGGAAATACCGGCACATCGAGGTGATCTGCTCGATCGATCCGGAGATCCCCTGGCAATCAGTACACCCATAGACAGCTTGTGGGGTGTGCCGGAAAAGCTGTCCACACAGCCCGGCAAAATGCTCAAGGTAGCGCAACTGCTCAATATTGATGGTGACAGACTCAACAAGCGAATTGCTGATGCCGATGGCTGGGGGCGCGAGTTCCTGTATGTCAAACGGCATGTGCTTCCTGAGCTGGTGGCTCGTGTCCAGTCTCTGGATATTGAAGGACTTGAAGTACAACGTGAATATCGGCGGTATTACCCGAGTGGTCCCGCTGCATCGCACATCATCGGGTTTACGGGAATTGATGACAAAGGTCGTGAAGGCTTGGAGATGGCTTACGACGAGTGGCTGTCAGGTGAGCCGGGGTTGCGTCGTATTGTGCAAGACAGAACTGGTCGAGAGATCACCGGGCTGAATGTACTCAAGCCTGCGGTTACCGGTAAGGATCTGTATTTAAGCATCGATCGTCAGCTCCAGTACTTTGCCGACAAAGCGTTGCGCGAGGCCATCGACAAGCACGATGCCGAAAGTGGCTCTGTTGTGGTGATGGATACCCGCACTGGAGAAGTACTGGGGATGGTTAACTATCCTGGTTACAATCCCAATAGTCTCAGTGATCGGACTGGTGGGCGTCAGCGCAACCGTGGCGTGACCGATGTGTTTGAGCCCGGTTCGACAATGAAACCTTTTACCATTGCTGCCGCACTTGAGTCTGGTGATTTCAAGCCGGAAGATCTTGTCTACACATCGCCTGGGCACTATCGGATCGGCAAGTACAAGATCAATGATTTCAAGGATTATGGCTGGCTGGATCTGAACGGTATTGTCACCAAATCCAGCAACGTCGGAATCAGCAAGGTTGCCAATCAGCTCGTCCCGGAACAAATGTGGTCCGTATTTGATGAGTTTGGATTCGGTCACCCGACGGGTAGCGAATTTCCCGGCGAGGTCGCAGGGTATTTCAATCATCCTACGTTGTGGCATCGCTCCGAGCAGGCCAGTGTATCGTTCGGTTACGGTATCTCGGCGACAGCCCTACAGTTGACTCGCGCTTATGCGGCACTGGCTAACGATGGTGTGATGCCGACGGTGTCTTTCGTGAAAAACGAGACACCTGCGGCGGGCCAACGCGTGATCGACGTGTCCATAGCACGTGATATCAGGAGCATGCTTGAATCGGTGGTCATCAAGGGGTCTGGCACACGGGCGCAGGTGCCGGGGTACCGCGTTGCCGGCAAGACCGGTACGGCTCATCGCTCTCAATCGGGCGGATATGCTGAGGATCGTTACGCTTCATTGTTTGCAGGATTTGCCCCGGCCAGTGATCCACGATTGGCCATCGTTGTTGTAGTGCATGATCCAAAGGCAGGTGAACACTTTGGAGGAGCAGTGGCTGCGCCGGTATTTGCCGAGGTCATGTCACATGCACTTCGCCTTATGGGTGTCGAACCGGATGACGTTGATCAGGAGCGTGCTGAGGCGCCCGTAATTACAGTACCTGATCCACTGGGGGATCGTTCATGAGCGCCGTTGACTACAACTGGTCGCTGGACGCCTTGTTGAGTCCATGGGTGAGTGAGGGTGTACCTGCTATTGCAGTAACAGGTGTCAATCTGGACAGTCGTCTGGTGAGTGCCGGAGACGCCTATCTGGCCGTCGGTGGTGCGACGACACATGGTATGCACTATGCATTGAATGCAGTTGACGCCGGAGCTGTTGCTGTTTTGGCTTCAGATGCCACGTTCAGGCAATTCAATGCAATCATTGATGAACTGGTTGCTCGTGATGTCGCGGTCGTCGCGGTCACAGGTCTTGATCATCGATGTGGCGACATTGCATCGCGGTTTTACGGCGAGCCTGATAAATCCATGACGATGGTGGCGGTAACCGGCACGGACGGCAAGACCTCCGTTTGTCGTTTCATCGCACAAGCGTTTGCTGCAAATCATCAATCATGTGGATATATCGGCACGCTGGGCTGGGGAATTGGTAATGCGCTGGAACAGACCGATCTGACAACACCGGACTGTGTGACGCTTCGTCGCATGCTGGCTGTCATGCGTGACCAGGGCGCCACGTTTATCGCACTCGAAGCCTCTTCACACGGCATAGCGGAAGGACGGCTGAACGGGCTTGCGCTGGATGTCGCTGTGTTAACGAATCTGGGGCGCGATCATCTCGACTATCACGTCACGGTAGAAGCCTACCGGGCTGCCAAGGAACGTCTGTTTCACTGGGCTTCGCTGCAGGCTCTGGTATTGAATGCGGATGATTCAATGGGTCGGGATTTGATTGACCGGATTGATCATGTGCCCTGTTTTTCCTATTCAGCCAAAGGTGAGTCAGGTCAATCAACTGATCATCGAGTACTTGCCAGAAACGTGCTGACAACCGATTCCGGTCTTACTTTCGATTTGACTGATGATGCAGGAACACGCACCGTAGTCTCCGATCTTCTGGGCCGATTCAATGTTGATAACCTGCTGGCAAGCTACGCCAGCTTGCGTGCCTGTGGAATGGCAGCTAACGATGCGAGTCATTGTGTTAGTGCTGTAAAACCTGTGGCGGGTCGTATGGAGCGCCTGGGTGGCGGCGACAAACCAACAGTGGTCATTGATTACAGTCATACACCCAATGCCTTGCAGGTGGCTATCGATAGCGTAAGGGTGCATTGCGCCGGGCAGCTATGGGTTGTGTTTGGTTGTGGTGGTGATCGCGACAAAGGTAAGCGCGCACCGATGGCACAGGCGGCACAAACGGCTGATCAGGTGGTGCTCACTGATGACAACCCGCGTACCGAGCGCTCTGAGGACATCATCAATGATGTCCTGGATGGCTTTGACACGACAGAAAACGTCACGGTGATAGCGGATCGGGCAGATGCCATTCGGCATGCGCTTGTCTCTGCGCAGGCTGGAGATCTGGTGCTGATTGCCGGCAAAGGTCACGAGGACTATCAGATCATTGGTACTGAGCAGCATCACTTCAGTGATCGTGAACAGGCGCAGTTGTTACTGGGAATAGCATCATGAGTTTCCAGCTGGAATTGAGTGAATGTGTTGCACCTCTTGATGCTGCCTTGATAGGTGGAAGTGTTGCCGTTGAGGGTGTCAGTATCGATACGCGCACTCTCAAGCCGGGTGAGCTTTACATAGCCATCGTTGGTGAACGCTTCAATGGGCATGCGTTCGTTGAGGCGGCACGAGAGGCAGGGGCAGCTGCCATCATGGTTCATGAAGAGGTCAACTGCGAGCTTCCGCAGTTACGGGTGGCCGATACACAGACCGCTCTGGGTCGATTAGGTAAGTTCTGGGCGTCCAGATTTGCCATTCCAACAGTTGCTGTGACGGGGAGTAACGGCAAGACAACCGTCAAGGAAATCATTACCTGCATTTTGCAGCAGCAGGGGCCGGTACTGGCAACCAAGGGTAACCTGAACAACGAGCTTGGCGTACCACTGACGCTTTTGAACATGCGCAAGGAGCATGACTATGCTGTCGTCGAGATGGGTGCCAGCCATGCGGGCGAAATTGCACGACTGGTTGCATTGGTTGAGCCTGATGTTGCGGTAGTGACCAACATCGGTACAGCACATCTTGAAGGCTTTGGCAGTGTCGAAGGTATCGCGAATGCCAAGTCGGAAATATATGCGGGATTGAAGTCTGACGGCTATGGTGTGATAAACGCAGATGACGCCTTTGCAGATGTCATGCGCGCCGCTTGTTTGCATTGTCGGACACGCGAGTTTGGTTTAACCGACGATGCTGATGTATCAGGCTCGTTCGGTCACGAGCTGCTGATCAACAGCATCGGTAAGACGATTTCTCCGCGCTTTCGACTCGCGGGCAAGCACAATGTTCTGAATGCACTAGCGGCAGTAGCCGCTGCGCAATGTATGGACGTGCAGGCTGATTCCATTATCAGGGGGCTGGAAGCGGTCTCGCCGGTACCGGGACGGCTGGAGAGGAAACCAGGTGCACAGGGTGCTGCGATTATCGATGATAGTTACAACGCCAATCCTGATTCGGTTCGTTCAGCCATCGAGGTGCTGGCTGCACATCGTGGCAAGCGGTATCTGGTGCTGGGCGATATGGGAGAGCTGGGCCCGGATGCGCCGTCAATGCACAGTGAGATCGGCCAGTTTGCCAGAGAGCAGGGCATCGAAGGGTTGTGGACTACCGGTGCTCTTTCATCTGAAACCTGCAAAGCATTCCATGATTCAGCATTTGGGCCAGTACCTGAACAAGGCGCACATTTTGTCGATCACGAGTCATTGATTGCCAGTCTGCGTGAGTGCCTGGCTGATGATGTGACCGTTTTGATCAAAGGCTCCAGAAGTGCACGTATGGAGCGAGTCGTCAATGCCGTATTGTCATCTGGCACGGGTCAATCGGACACTGTAGCCGCAGGTGCGCACTCATGATGCTTCTGCTCAGCGATTGGTTGTCGGGCGTTGATCCGGGTTTTGATGTCGTTCGCTATATCACCTTGCGCGCTATCTTCGCTGCGCTCACGGCATTGGTTGTGTGCCTGCTTTTCGGATCCAGATTGATACGCTGGCTGACCGCGGCCAAGATCGGGCAATCAGTACGTTCGGATGGTCCGCAGTCTCATCTGGTTAAGCAGGGAACACCAACGATGGGTGGTGCAATGATTATCATCGCTGTTGCATTAAGCACATTGATATGGTCTGACCTGGGTGTACGGCAGGTATGGGTCGTGTTGTTCGTCACTATCGGTTTTGGTGCCATCGGTTGGGTGGATGATTATCGGAAGGTGGTTTTATCCAATTCAGTCGGGCTGACGGCTAAAGAGAAACTGTTCTGGCAGACAGCGGTTGCCGGTGTGGCAGTGGTCGCGCTCTATCTGACCGTTAGTCAACGCGAAGAGCTTGAGTTGATCGTCCCGTTTTTCAAGGAAACAGTTATCTATCTGGGTTGGGTGTTCATTCCGTTCGCATTTCTGGTCATCGTTGGTAGCAGCAATGCGGTCAATCTGACAGATGGGCTTGATGGTCTGGCCATTCTGCCGTCGGTAATGGTTGCAGCCGGTCTTGGATTAATTGCCTACCTTGCGGGGCACGCGATCTTCGCAGGGTATCTTGGAATTCCTAATATCAAGGGTGCCGGTGAGCTTACGGTTTTCTGCAGTGCGCTGGTTGGGGCCGGTTTGGGGTTCCTGTGGTTCAACACATATCCGGCGCAGGTTTTCATGGGTGATGTGGGCGCGCTCAGCATCGGTGCAGCGCTGGGTGTCGTTGCCATCATGGTCCGGCAGGAGCTGGTGTTGTTCATCATGGGCGGCATCTTTGTTCTCGAAGCGGTGTCGGTCATTCTGCAAGTGAGCTCGTTCAAGCTGACCGGCAAGCGAATTTTTCGCATGGCACCGATACACCATCACTTTGAACTGAAGGGATGGCCGGAGCCACGAATCATTGTCCGCTTCTGGATCATCACCGTCATTCTCGTGCTGGTGGGTTTGTCCACCCTGAAGATTCGCTGATGAATATCACCGAACTCAAAGAGAAAAAAGTACTGGTCGTCGGACTGGGTGTAACGGGTACCTCTGTTGCAAGGTTTTTATCGCGTCACGGTGTCGGGTTCGACATTGCTGATGAGAATGTCAGCGAAAGCAACCTCATGAACCTTGACGTGCAGCCGCAGCTGCATCGAACGTTTCACGCCGAGTTGTTTTGCCGGTTTGATGTCATTATTCTCAGCCCCGGTGTGCCCAGAGCTCATCCGGCCGTAGTCGCCGCTCTGGAATCTGGAATTGATGTCATTGGTGATATCGAACTGTTTGCAAGTGCGGTGGCGGTACCCGTTGTTGCAGTGACAGGATCGAATGGCAAGAGCACCGTCGTTGCATGGCTGGCCGATGCACTCTGTGCCTGTGGGATCAATGCTGCAGCGTGTGGAAACATTGGAGACCCCGCTCTGGACAGTCTGTTGAGTGATGCAGACGTGCTGGTACTCGAATTGTCCAGCTATCAACTGGAATCAACCCGTTCGCTGCGCCCGTTGTCGGCGGCGGTGCTTAATGTCAGTGACGATCACAGAGATCGATACGAGAACATTGAACACTATGCTTCTGTAAAACGCAGTGTTTACCGAAATGCCGTTTATTGTGTGGCCAATCGTGACGATGAGCGTACGTGGCCTTCGGATAATGTGAGCGGGGAGTGCAGTTTCTTCACCACCGGTGAACCCGGTAGTGATTGTTGTCATTGGCATCGATCAATTCTGGATGACATTGCACTAGCGGTACCGGGTGAACACAATGTGGCAAATGCATTGGCGGTTGTTGCACTGGCGGCGCCACTGCTTGCATCGATGCCGTTGGAAAGACATGCGCTGTTGGCATCGCTTGAGCATTTCAAGGGATTGGCACATCGCAGTGAATACATTGGTGAGCGGCGCGGTGTTCGCTGGTACAACGATTCCAAAGGCACAAACGTTGATGCCTGCCAGAAAGCAGTTGTCGCCATGCCAGGCCCGGTCATTCTCATTGCCGGAGGCATGAGTAAGGGGGCAGATTTTTCGCCGCTATCCTCCACAGTCCGGCAGTACGTGAAACTGCTGGTGCTGATTGGCCAGGATCGTCAGCTCATTGCTGATCAATTAAGCGGTTGCGCAGACATTGAGATGGCAGAGACATTGTCTGGTGCTGTCAACCTTGCAAGCTTACGGGCCTCATCAGGCGATGTCGTATTGCTATCACCTGCATGCTCAAGCTTTGACATGTTCAGGAACTTTGAAGACCGAGGCGAGCAGTTTGTGGCGGCTGTACAAGAGGTGCTGGCAGCATGAGCAGCGTCATCAGTCGCGTAGCATCAGGCCGTGTCTCCACAGTCACGAACACCAGAAATGTTCGGTTTTCCGATCACGCCTTGCTGGTGAGTATTGTAGCGCTTGCCTTGTTCGGTGCTGTCATGATTGCATCGGCATCAACGGCTGTGTCTCAGAGTACTCACCAGACACCGTTCTACTTTGTCATCCGGCAACTGATTTTTCTGGCAATTGGCTGTTGTATCGGAGCAGTCGTTTTTCGTATTCCATTGTCGGTCTGGGAAAAATATGGTCCTCATCTGATCATCATATCCATGCTGGGCCTTGTCCTTGTTCTGGTGCCGTTCATTGGCAAGGAAGTCAACGGTAGTCGCCGATGGATAGATCTAGGCTTTTTCACGATACAAGTGTCCGAAACCGTCAAGTTGTTCATCATTGTGTATCTGGCGGGGTATCTGGTGCGTCGCGGGCATCTGGTGCAAACCACATTCGGCGGTTTTGCCCGGCCACTACTTCTCATATCTCTGGCGTGTGCATTGTTGCTGCTTGAGCCAGACTTTGGTGCTGCTGTGGTGATTGCCTCAACTGCCACGCTGATGCTATTTGTAGCCGGCGTCAGGTTCAGCCAGTTTGTCTCCCTTATCGCGGTTCTCGGTGCTGTGGGTACGTTCCTGATCATGCTCTCACCTTATCGTCTTCGACGATTTGTCAGCTTCATGGATCCCTTCGAAGATGCATTTGATTCAGGTTACCAGCTGACAAATTCCCTCATTGCCATAGGCAGCGGTGGCATTACTGGGGTCGGCTTTGGAAACAGTATCCAGAAAATGGAATTTCTCCCGGAAGCTCACACTGACTTCCTGTTTGCTGTCTTGAGCGAGGAGCTGGGATTGATCGGTGCGGTAGCGACCATCAGTCTGTATGTGTTTATCGTCTGGCGCTGCTTTTGTCTATCGCGCAAGGCGGATGAGCAAGGCAATCGATTTGCAGGCTTCGTTGCACTGGGCATCGGTATATGGATCGGGCTTCAATCGTTTATCAATATGGGTGTTTGCCTTGGTGTATTGCCGACTAAAGGTATCACCTTGCCATTGATGAGTTATGGCGGAAGCAGCGCCATTGTATTTGCCATCGCGTTCAGTCTTTTGTTGCGGGTGGAATGGGAACTTGCGCAGGATGAACGTATTGCACTGCGCGCAGGTGATTCCCTGGCTGAAGAGGCCTATCCATGAGTAGCTCGAGAAGGCGTGCCGTGGTTATCGCAGCGGGAGGCACTGGAGGTCATGTTGTTCCTGCGCTGGCTGTTGCCGCTGTGTTGAAGTCTCAAAACGTACCGGTCGTCTGGTTTGGAACCAAGCGTGGGCTTGAAGCCACTATGGTGCCCGCAGATGGCATACAGATGTGCTGGATTGATGTGGCCGGACTGCGTGGAAAAACGGTCTTTGAAACCTTGCTGGGTCCTTTCAGGCTTGGGCGTGCTCTGGTACAGAGCGTGCGGCAGATGCGAGCCCTTAAGCCAAGAGCGGTACTGGGTATGGGCGGGTTTGTGTCAGGTCCAGTGGGTCTTGCAGCCTTGCTTCTACGCAAGCCATTGGTACTGCATGAACAGAACGCGGTTGCGGGCATGACCAATCGTTGGCTCAGTGGTTTTGCGACTCGCGTGTTCAGCGCCTGGCCCAATGTATTCAAGGCATCACGCAATGCAACCGTGGTGGGTAATCCGGTGCGCGCGGATATGGAAGCTCTGGCTGGCGAGCCTGCTGTGATCAATTCCGACGCTAGTCAGCCGCTTCGTGTGCTGGTCGTGGGTGGCAGTCGCGGTGCGAGTGCGCTTAATGAGCTGGTGCCACAGGCGATAGCCTTGATGAACCAGTCGGTAGTTGTTCACCATCAGAGCGGGCGTGCTGATGCCGCTGATGTTCGCATGCAATACCGAAAGGCCACGTATGCGCAAGTGCTTGTCAGCGAATTTATCGAGGATATGACACAGGCATATCAAAGTGCCGATGTAGTTATCTGTCGCAGTGGTGCGATGACTGTTACAGAGCTTGGTGCAATTGGCTTGCCCGGCATCCTTGTCCCTTTTCCTTATGCTGTCGATGACCACCAGACATTGAACGCTCGACATTTGTCAGACCTTGGAGCGGCACTGCTCATGCCACAGAGCACCTTGAGTGCGCAGTCACTGGCCAAAGAGCTGATGACCCTGTCTGAAGATCGTCAGAAACTTGAAATGATGAGTGTGGCTGCACGCGGCTGCTTTGTTCCGAATGCCGCCGCAACGGTTGCCTATGCATTGCTGGAGGTATCACGCTGATGGTCGTCGATATCTCGCCAGTTGTAAAAAGCCAGATGCGCCGGGTACGGGCCATGCACTTCATTGGCATCGGTGGCGTAGGCATGGGTGGCATTGCAGAAGTCATGCACCACCTGGGCTTTCGCGTCAGTGGTTCGGATCTGGGCAGCAATGCCTTGACGCAAAGACTCGAAGGGCTTGGTATCAAGATCAGGCAAGGCCATGTCGCTGAACATGTCGAAGATGCAGATGTTGTTGTTATCTCAACAGCGGTGCCGTCTGACAACGTGGAGCTGGAACGTGCAAGAGAGTTGCGAATCCCCATTGTAAGGCGAGCCGAAATGCTGGCTGAGCTGATGCGGTTTCAGCAGGGAATTGCCGTGGCAGGAACTCATGGCAAGACTACCACGACCAGTCTTGTTGCTAGTCTGCTAACCGAGGGTGGTATGGATCCCACGTATGTTATCGGTGGTCGCCTGAACAGTTCGTCTGCTAATGCCTACCTGGGCCAGTCGGAATGGCTGGTGGCAGAAGCTGATGAAAGCGACGCCTCGTTTCTTTATCTGCAGCCAGTGATATCGATTGTGACCAACATTGATGCCGATCACCTCTCGACGTATGACGGTGATTTCGAAAAGCTGAAGCAGACATTTGTCGATTTCCTGATGCATCTGCCTTTCTACGGTCTTGCCATTGTCTGTATTGATGACGAACACATACGTGATGTACTGCCACGAGTGGGGCGTCCGGTGCGCACATATGGCTTTGACGAGTCTGCCGATGTGCAGGCCCTGAATGTTCATCAGGATGGATTGAGAATGCATTTTGATGTGCGTATTGATGATGGTGGTGATGTCAGCAGTGAAATTCGTGGCGTCACGCTTAACATGCCGGGTCATCACAATGTACTCAATGCGCTTGCCGCTATCACTGTGGCTCTGGAGCTTGGCGTCAACGTGAAGTCCTGCAAGCGCGCCCTGTTGCGTTTCGCCGGTGTTGGCAGACGCGCACAGTCCCACGGCCAATTGAGGTTTGAAAAGGGTGTTGCAGAATTGCTGGACGACTATGGCCATCACCCTACCGAGGTCAGTGCAACGCTCAAGGCGGTTAAAGGTGGGTGGCCGGAGCGTCGACTGGTTGTGGTCTTTCAGCCACACAGGTACACGCGTACACGGGATCTGTTTGAAGACTTTGCCGAAGCACTGTCGCTGACTGATGTGTTGTTGCTGACGGACGTCTATGCGGCAGGTGAAGAGCACATCAATGGAGCTGATGGCCGGGCACTGGCCAGAGCCATTCGTAACCGGGGAGCTGTCGATCCGGTTTTTGTAGAAAGCATCAATGATGTACCACAGACGCTTGAGCGCATCATCGAAGACGGCGATATCGTGCTGACCCTTGGTGCTGGCAGCATAGGTGGATTAGCGTTGAGCTTGCCGGAGTACTTCAATGCATGATTTGAGCATGAATGGCATGGAGATTCAGCCGTACCATTTTGGCAAGGTTGCTGTCGTGATGGGTGGGTGGTCTGCTGAGCGGGAAGTCTCTCTGATGAGCGGTCAGCAGGTATTCGAATCATTAAGCGAGGCAGGTGTGGATGCCCATCCTGTTGATGCCGGTCGTGATATCGCCACGGTATTAAATCAGGGTGGCTTTGATCGTGCGTTCCTGATATTGCATGGCCGGGGTGGCGAGGATGGTCAGGTACAGGCGGCGTTGGAGCTTGCCGGTATTCCCTATACAGGGACGGGCGTGCTGGGTTCTGCCTTGTGCATGGATAAATGGCGTGCGAAGGCGTTGGTGTCCATGCAAGGCATTGCAACGCCACAAGCCAGAAGAGTGGCTGATTATGATGAGGCGGTTGCCGCGATCGAGGCCTTGAGTCTGCCGGTTGTGATCAAGCCCACACACGAGGGCTCCAGTATCGGTGTGAGCGTCATACGAAGTATGGATAGCCTTGCCGAAGGTTTTTCCGAGGCCAAACGCTATGGTCCGGTATTGATTGAGCAGTTCATGAGTGGCGCAGAGATAGCGGCCACCGTTGTCGGAGGCAAAGCCTTACCACTGGTAACGTCGAAGGCGGCCGGTGGATTCTACGATTACAACGCTAAGTATATTGCGAACGACACCGAGTACGTATGCCCGGCAGCGCTTTCCCCACAAGTTACCGCTCAAATCCAGTGCATGGCATTGAATGTGTTTGAAGCGCTCGACTGCCGATCGTGGGCGCGAGTCGATATCATGCTGGATGCGCAGGGCGAACCGCACTTCATCGAGTGCAATACAATCCCGGGAATGACCAGCCACAGTCTCGTGCCCATGGCTGCACGTGAGTCTGGTATGAGCATTGACAAGCTTTGCCTGCGGGTGCTCACAGATACGCTCGTACCAGAGGGCGTTACAAAATGAATGCGATTAATTCGCCTCTGATCGGTGGACAACAGGTTCTGCCTTTGGCGGCGTTGCGGCTGTCAGCGACAACCCGATGGGTGGTCGCCTTGTTAGGGCTTGCCTTTTTGATGGGACTGCCAGTTGTCGCCTCGCAGCTCGCACAGGATCCGGTGCGTTTCCCGGTTACCCATGTGGATGTACTGGGCACGATGGACTATGCCGACCGTGATGCCTTGATGGCGAACATCAACCAGCATACAGCTCAAGGTTTCTATGGTCTGGATATTGACAGACTTCGTCAGAGTCTGGAGTCAAGACAGTGGATTGCCAGCGCTCGGGTCAGTCGCGTGTGGCCATCTCGTATTGCCATTGAAGTTGAAGAGCACGAACCGGCCGCTCGCTGGAACGATGACCACCTGATCAGTAAGCGACTGGTGTTGTTCAAGCCACATCAGCTGGATCGTAATGGCACCGCGTTTGACAGATGGAGTGAGGTGTTTCGTCCATTGCCACAGGTACTGGGAGCGCAGGGTCGCCATGTTGCACTTCTCGATGCCTATCGTGTGTATGACCAGCAGCTATCGCGGTTTGATCTGAGCCTTGAACTGCTCGACGAAGATGACCGGCTTTCACAGACATTGACTCTGTCTAATGGTGTGGTGGTCAGATTAGGCCTGGATGAGCGCGAATTGCGCATGAGTCGTTTTCTGGATGTCTACGAAAGAATTGCGGAGAAGGCAACGGATGCGCCTTTGAGTTTTGATATGCGGTATAGCAATGGATTTGCGCTCGGCGCGAACACGCTCGGTGTGACTAACCCTGATGAAAACTAGATCTACGGACAATCAGATGGCAACAGACAAACAAATGGTCGTCGGTCTTGATATTGGCACCTCGAAAATCGTGGCTTTGGTAGCCGAGATTGATGACGATGGCAACGTTGAGCTCATTGGTATGGGTACCCACCCTTCACAGGGTTTGAAGAAAGGTGTTGTCATTAACATCGACAGCACAGTTCATGCGATAGGAAAAGCGGTAGAGGAAGCCGAGCAGATGGCGGATGTGCAGATTCGTTCTGTCTTTGCCGGCATCGCAGGCTCGCATATCAAGAGCCTGAACTCGCATGGCATTGTAGCGATCAAGAACACGGAGGTAGAGCAGGATGATGTTGACCGCGTCGTAGATGCTGCCAAGGCGGTAGCAATACCTGCTGATCAAAGAATCATCCATGTGTTGCCACAGGAATTTATTATCGATAATCAGGATGGTATTCATCAACCTGTGGGTATGTCCGGAGTTCGCCTTGAAGCCAAAGTGCATCTTGTCTCTGGATCAATCAGCGCATCCCAGAACATTGCCAAGTGTATTCAGCGATGCAACCTGGAGGTTGAGGACATCATCCTCGAACAGCTGGCATCAAGTCACTCAGTGCTTACTGATGATGAAAAGGATCTGGGTGTGCTACTGGTGGATATGGGTGGAGGTACCACTGATATCGCGATATTCACTGAGGGTGCCATACGTCATACGGCAGTCATTCCGATAGCCGGCGATCAGGTCACCAATGACATTGCGGTGGCGTTCAGAACGCCGACTCAATTTGCTGAAGAAATCAAGGTCAAGTACGCCTGTGCGCTGCGCCAGTTAGCAAGCCCGGACGACATGATCGAAGTGCCAGGTGTGGGCGATAGAAACGCTCGACGCCTGGCAAGACAGACTCTCGCGGAAGTGGTAGAGCCGCGGTATGAGGAGCTGCTGGGACTGGTTCAGGGTGAACTCAGACGCAGTGGTTTTGAAGACGCCTGTGCTGCCGGAGTTGTATTGACTGGAGGTACGTCAAAGATGGAAGGCGTGGTAGAGCTGGCCGAGGAGATATTTCATATGCCAGTCAGGCTAGGAGTCCCGCAGCATGTAAACGGTTTGTCCGAGGTCGCTCGCAATCCGATTCATGCAACAGGTGTCGGATTGCTGCTCTATGGGCAGCAGCGTCGGCAGAATCCCAGTCAGGAACCCGTTGATACACGCTCTGAAAAGGGCTTGTTCAAACGGATGACAGAGTGGTTTCAGAGAAATTTCTAAGTAGTTTTTTACATGCAAGGCCTACATGCGGCAACGGTTCTCAGAAGACTGGTCCGCAAGAGAACGTAACACTCAAATTAATCAGATCAGGAGAACTTTCAATGTTTGAACTTGTTGACTCAATAAACGATTCGCCCGTCATTAAATTGGTAGGTGTCGGTGGTGGTGGTAGTAATGCGGTACAACACATGGTTGCCTCTGGCATCGAAGGTGTTGATTTCATTTGTGCCAACACAGATGCGCAGGCACTCAAGGGCATGAACGCGCAGACCGTTCTGCACATCGGTCAGAGCATTACCAAGGGCCTGGGAGCTGGCGCCAACCCTGAGATCGGACGTCAGGCTGCGATGGAAGATCGTGATCGTATCCAGGATCTCATCGAAGGTACCGACATGCTGTTCATCACTGCCGGTATGGGTGGAGGAACGGGCACGGGTGCTATACCGGTAGTTGCACAGATTGCTCGAGAAATGGGTGTGTTGACGGTTGCCGTTGTGACCAAGCCTTTCCCGTTTGAAGGCAACAAGCGTATGCGTACTGCAGAGGCGGGTATCGAGGAACTGCGAGGTCAGGTAGATTCTCTGATCACGATTCCCAATGAGAAGCTTTTGTCAGTACTTGGCAAGAACATCAGTCTGCTTGATGCCTTCAAGGCTGCCAATGACGTTCTGCGCGGTGCGGTTCAGGGTATTGCCGAGTTAATCACCAACCCCGGTCTTATCAATGTTGACTTTGCAGACGTACGCACCGTTATGAGCGAAATGGGTCTGGCAATGATGGGTTCCGGAGTTGGCCGGGGTGATGAGCGAGCAACCGAAGCTGCCGAGATGGCAATCTCCAGCCCACTTCTGGAAGATATCGATCTGGCGGGTGCACGCGGAATTCTCGTGAACATTACTGCCGGTCTTGATATGGCTATTGGTGAGTTCGAAGAAGTGGGCAATGTGGTTCGCTCCTTCGCCGCAGACGATGCCACTGTCGTGGTTGGTACTGCGATTGACGAGTCACTTGAAGGTGAGTTGCGTGTGACTGTCGTTGCAACCGGTTTGGGTCAGCAACAGCAATCTCAGCAGTTACGCTCTGTTCAGCGCTCGGTTGTTAATGGTGCACCGACGTATACCACGGGTGGTGGAAACGGCGGAAACGTAGGTCAGAGCCAGGGGCGTCAGGTAAGAGGTAACACACCGTCCCCTTATGATAATTACGAGAAGCCCACAGTCGTTCGGAAGACTGCACATGGTGCAGCGCAGGGAACAGGTCCTGCGAATGCGGGTCATGACGTGGAATACCTTGATATTCCAGCATTTTTACGCCGTCAGGCAGACTGAAAAAGACTGTGACTATCGGGCAAGCTCGAGCGTAGTACGGAAAAATACAGTAAAATTGCGTGGTTAACGTCGGACGCCCCAAAAAGGCGTCCGACAGTTACTTTATGTTGCCTGTTTGTTGGACGCTATCCTGCTGTCCGGCGAAGCAGGTGTCAAAATGGGCCACCCCGATGCTTTGTCATGTAGCCAGATCCAACTTTCTGGCCGGGCAAAATACCGGGAAGCTGTAAAACCGGGCAAAGCTGCTATATATACGTAAGGCAGGTTTTGCTACGGGTACGGCGGGAAATTACTGTGATTCGACAACGAACGTTAAAAGATTCAATTCGTGCAACTGGCATAGGCTTGCACACGGGCAAGAAAGTGTTCCTGACACTCAGCCCGGCTCCGATTGATACGGGTATTGTGTTTCGTCGAACCGATGTCTCGCCCGTTGCAGAAATCCCCAGCAGTGCATTGGGTGTGCGCAACACGCAACTCGCAACACGCCTTTACAACGACGACGATGTTCATGTATCCACTATCGAACATCTGATGGCAGCCTTTGCGGGTCTTGGTATAGATAACTGTCTGGTCGATGTCAGTGCCTCCGAGATACCCATCATGGATGGCAGTGCCGCCCCGTTTGTCTATCTTATCCAGACTGCTGGGATTCAAGAGCAAGCGGCTGCAAAGCAGTTCATCCGAATCACCAGACCTGTCGAAGTGCGAGTTGATGACAAGTGGGCCAGATTCGAACCGTACAACGGTTTCAAGGTCGATTTCACTATTGATTTCAATCATCCCGTATTCAAGAAGGACTCGCAGCGACTATGTGTGGATTTCTCCACCACCACCTCATTTGTCAAGGACATCAGCCGCGCACGAACCTTTGGTTTCATGCGTGATATCGAAGAGTTGCGCAAGAAAGATCTCGCGCTCGGGGGCAGTGTAGAAAACGCGATAGTCATTGACGATTACCGCATCCTCAACACTGAAGGCCTGCGCTACAAAAACGAATTTGTTCGCCACAAGATTCTCGACGGTATCGGTGATATCTACCTGATGGGACACAGCATGATCGGGGCTTTCAGTGGCTACAAGTCAGGTCATGAACTCAATAACCTGCTGGTGCGGGAAATGTTCAGGCAGCAGCAGTGTTGGGAGAAAGTGGTCTTCGACAACGATAATGTTGCGGCATCGCCCGTGTCCTACGATCAGCCACTCGCCCAGCCGGTTCAGGCGGTCGGCTGATTTAATGTTGCAGTGTGTTTCAGCTGCCCGTTAACGGTCAATCCTTGTCGGCGCGTAGTGTACGCGCCAGTTTCAATAGTTCCTGTCTGAGCCTGTCATTCCCGGGGTCGCTTTCTGTAACAGCGGACAAGGCTGCCTCGACTGCGGCGGCGCTTCCATTGGCTTTTTGCGCCGCTCTCTCGGTTTTGCGAACGACCGGTTTCATTTCTGGCGAGACGTGAAAGCTTATTGTGTGCGAATCGAACCTGTTTTCGCGCAGTGCGTCAATAATACGCCGCTCCATAAACCGGATTCGCGAGATCCAGACGGCACTATCGACCGTTATCCGCACTCGGCCGCCCTCAACGCGACAAAATTCAATATGCGGCATGGTTCTCACTGGCACAATCTTTGAAATCACCTGTTTGATGTGACGATCGTCGGCAATGGCCGCTCTGGTTGTCTTGCCGACCAGGGTTTCAAACGACTTCATGATTGCTTCATCGTCTCAATCCTTATCAAGGGTTCCGCCTCAGGCGTTGCTGCGCTTGCCAGTAGGCATGCGTTTAAGGCTCGCCAGATTCGCCGTCTGGCGAATGCGCCATAGAGGCGCTCTCAAGACTACCATGCTGGCTCTTTGTCTCGCCGCGTTAAGCGGGGCGTTAGGCTATCTGCTTTCTCAATCAGCGCCCATAATCGACGCCCCTCAGCAACCACCCCAAGTGGGTGCAGCGTTGCCTTCAACGTACGCTGCTGATGATCAGGTTCCAGTCGAGGCGCAACAATGGGGTCAGTTGCAGGCTGAATTACTGCGTTTGCGTTTGTTGTTCAAGCGTATTGTCGACGCAGCCGATCTTGAGGGCGGTGAATTTGCGCTTGAGTTGCAACTGGCTGATGAGCGCTATCTGGCGTCTCTATCGCCGTTGCAGGGTGACCAGCAGGTCGCTCGGCAGCGCTTTGTGCTTGCAAAACACGCTGTGGACCATATGACTACTCAGGCTGAGATGATGCTCAGTATTAAAAGGCAGCGCCAGCAGGCGCGTAGTTTCACGCTTTCCGGTTCACCGGTTGTGAGGGCTCAGATCACCTCCCGCTTTGGCTACAGGATTGATCCGCGTTCTGGAAGAAGAAGTTTTCATAGTGGCGTGGATTTTGGCGGTAAGAATGGCAGTAAAGTATTTGCGTTAGCTGATGGTGTTGTGACGTATTCCGGAAAAAATGGCGGTTATGGCAATTTGATCGAACTCGAACATCCTGACGGGTTCAGTACCCGTTATGCGCACAATGAAGCCAACCTTGTGGCTGTGGGAAGCCGCGTAAACAAGGGGCAGATTATTGCCACCATGGGCTCGACTGGGAAATCAACCGGCACTCACGTCCACATCGAAGTGAGAGCTGGGGGGCGGCCTGTCGATCCGCTTGAGTTTATCAGTGCAGGATCCTAGCGCGAAAGGGTGAGACAGTGAGAAGGTCTGTGCCGGGGCGGTTTACGTGAATCGTCGCTGCCAGGCGCGCATCATCGTATTCGGTGACATAATATACGCCTCTGTATAGTGGCAAAGTCGCAACAGCAGCAACAGGCTGCATCAAGGTTGGTATTCATGTTAGGTAATCTGGTCAAGAAGTTCATCGGCAGCAGTAACGATCGCACAGTCAAGCGCATGAGCAAGGATGTGGATGCGATCAATGCTTTCGAGCCTGCGCTTCAGGCCTTGTCCGATGAAGCTCTGGCTGCCAAGACAGCGGAATTCAAGGAGCGTTTGGCCAAAGGGGCAACGCTTGACGATCTGCTGCCAGAGGCGTTTGCTGTCGCAAGGGAGGCCGGCAAGCGTACGCTCAACATGCGCCACTTTGACGTGCAGATGATTGGTGGCATGGTACTGAACAACAACAAGATTGCCGAGATGAAAACCGGTGAGGGCAAGACGTTAGTGGCAACCACAGCGGTCTACCTCAATGCATTGACCGGCAACGGCGTGCACGTCATCACCGTTAACGATTACCTGGCCCAACGTGATTCGCAGTGGATGGCCAAGCTATATAACTTTCTGGGCATGAGCGTTGGCGTCATCGTCGGCGGATTGGGCAATGATGAACGCCGCGCAGCGTATGCCTGTGATATCACCTACGGCACCAACAACGAATTCGGTTTTGACTACCTGCGCGATAACATGGCGCATAGTCCCGACCAGCGCGTACAGCGTGGTCTTAACTACGCCATCATCGATGAAGTCGATTCCATCCTCATTGATGAAGCCCGTACACCGCTTATCATTTCAGGACCTGCAGACGGTGATAGCGAGCTCTACGGAAAGCTCAACGCTGTTGTTCCCAAGCTCACTCGCCAGCTCGAAGAGGACGGCGAGGGCGATTACTCTGTTGATGAGAAAGCCAAACAGGTTCACCTGACAGAAGCCGGCATGGAAACCGTGGAGGATGTGCTGATAGAACACGGTGTTCTGTCGACCGTGGGAAGCCTGTATGACTCATCTAATATTGCGGTTCTTCATCATCTGAACGCAGCGCTTCGCGCGCTTGCCTTGTATCAGAAGGACGTCGACTACATCGTCAGCAACGGTCAGATTGTTATTGTTGATGAATTTACCGGTAGAACCATGCCTGGTCGCCGTTGGTCGGAAGGTTTGCATCAGGCCATCGAAGCCAAGGAAGGGGTTCAGATTCAGCGCGAGAACCAGACGCTTGCCTCCATTACCTTCCAGAACTACTTCCGTCTTTATAACAAGCTGGCTGGCATGACTGGTACCGCTGATACGGAAGCCTTCGAGTTTCAGTCTATCTATGGTCTGGAGGTGGTGGTTATTCCTACCAACAGGCCCATGGCGCGTGACGATAAATCCGATCTGGTGTTTCTGACTCAGCGTGAAAAGTACGATGCCATCATTGAAGATATTCAGGACTGCTCGGAACGAAAGCAACCAGTGTTGGTAGGTACAACCTCCATCGAGACCTCAGAATATCTGGCAGGTCTGTTAAAACAGAAAGGCATCAAGCATGAAGTACTGAATGCCAAACAACATGAGCGTGAAGCCAACATCATCGAGAACGCCGGTCAGCCGGGTGCGGTAACGATTGCCACCAATATGGCGGGTCGTGGTACAGACATCGTTCTCGGTGGAAGTCTGGAGGCGGAAATGTCGGCATTGCTTACCGCATCGGGTGGTGCTGAAGAAGCCAACATGTCAGAGCTTAAATCAAACTGGCAAATGCGCCACGACGAAGTTCTCAAGGCCGGTGGTCTGCATATTATTGGTACCGAGCGACACGAATCCCGTCGTATCGACAACCAGCTACGTGGTCGTTCAGGCCGTCAGGGTGATCCGGGTTCCACACGATTCTATCTGTCGCTTGAGGATAGCCTTATGCGGATCTTTGCCAGCGAACGAGTCAGCGGGCTCATGCAGAAACTCGGCATGGAAGAGGGCGAGGCTATCGAGCATCCCTGGGTGACCAAGGCGATCGAGAATGCGCAGCGCAAGGTGGAAGGTCATAACTTCGATATGCGTAAGAACTTGCTTGAATACGATGATGTGGCCAACGACCAGCGCAAGGTTGTCTACGAGCAACGCAACATGCTTATGGAAACTGACGATATGCGCGAGCTGGTTGATGAGCTGCGCGAGGAAATCATCCCGAATGTTATTTCGCAGTACATTCCTCCCGGTTCTCTCGAAGAAGCCTGGGATCTGGACGCCCTGCAAGCAGAATTACACAGCATGGCCAATCAGGAAATCAACATCAAGTCCTGGCTGGAAGAAGACCCCAATCTGCCTGAAGAAGATATCCAGGCGCGTGTACTTGACGAGTTGAAGCAGGCTTACGACGAAAAAGAGGCTACGGCTGGTGCCGAGGGCCTGAGAAATTTCGAGCGCTATGTGTCACTTCAAGCGCTGGATGATGCCTGGAAGGAGCATCTGGCGGGCATGGATTATCTGCGTCAGAGTGTCGGCCTGCGTGGCTATGCCCAGAAGAATCCCAAGCAGGAATACAAGAAAGAAGCGTTTGAGCTGTTCACAACCATGTTGGGTGAGTACAAAACCCAGGTTGTGACGGTGTTAAGCAAGGTGCAGGTTCGCAGCGCCGAGCAGGTTGAAGAGGCGAAGGCTCAGGCTGAGGCACAAGCGCAACAGAAAGCGCCCAAGGTCAGCTATGAACACAAGGCCGTGGCAAGTGCCCTGGCAGATGAATCGTCCGAAGATGACGCGGCCGCGGCCGTCGCCTCTGCCGAGGCTGCCCGTGTTGCTGCTGTAAGACAGGCTGCCGCCACAGCGCCTGCTCAACCCGTGCGGCGCAATATGCCGAAAGTGGGCCGTAACGAGCCGTGTCCCTGTGGGTCCGGCAAGAAGTACAAGGCCTGTCACGGAAAACTCACCTAAGTGCCGGTCAATCTGAACCTGCCTCAGGGAGCCCCTGTCGCAGGAATAGAGCTGGTGAGCCTTGCAGCGGGTATCAAACGCGACCGTACACCGGATATGGTGGTTGCAAGAATAGCCGAAGGGTCCAGCTGTGCTGCGGTGTTTACCCAAAGTGCTTTTTGTGCAGCGCCTGTAACTATTTGCAAGCAACAGTTGCTTGATAGTCACGGGGCCATACGTGCATTATTGATCAACTCGGGCAATGCCAATGCCGGCACAGGTGAACCTGGAATTGTTATGGCACGGGGTCATTGCGATGCTGTCGCCACTGCCTTGTCCATTCCGTCATCATCTGTTCTGCCGTTCTCCACGGGCGTGATCGGGCAACTGTTACCCGATAGCATCATGCGTGAAGGTATTGCCACGGCAGGTGAGCTACTGGCCGCCGGGGGTACCACCGATCTTTCAGCCTGGCAGTCTGCGGCGCGTGGCATCATGACGACCGATACTGTGCCCAAGTTGACCTCGCAGCTTATTGATGTCGATGGGCAATCGGTGACCGTATGTGGTATGGCTAAGGGGTCAGGCATGATTCAGCCGGATATGGCGACGATGCTCAGCTATATATTTACCGATGCGTCGATTGCCAAGAAGCATCTGGAGTCTGCATTGAGGGAAGCTGTAGAGCTCTCTTTCAATGCCATTACCGTTGACAGCGATACGTCCACCAATGATGCGTGTGTGTTGGTCGCCACGGGTGCTTCGCAGCCTACCGCCGCTGAGCTTGGCCCCGAGCACGCTGACTGGCCGCTATTCATGCAGGCGCTTGTCCGTGTGTTTACTGATCTGGCGCAATCCATTGTTCGTGATGGCGAAGGTGCTACCAAGTTCATCAGCGTACACGTTGACGGTGGGGCTGACAGAGCTGAGTGCAAGCAGGTTGCCTACGCAATTGCCAACTCGCCTCTGGTCAAAACGGCGATGTTTGCCAGTGATGCTAATGTGGGTCGTCTGCTTATGGCAATTGGCAAGGCGGGCGTTGCAGGGCTGGATGCCTCAAGGGTGCGTGTCAGTCTCGGTGATGTACTGGCATTCGAGTCAGGGGGCATAGCACCTGAATACACTGAAGAGCGTGGTTCTGCCGTGATGGCGGGCGAAGAGATTGACGTATTCGTGGATCTCGGGCGAGGTACTGCCACGGCGACTGTTTACACCAGCGACCTGTCGCACGACTACGTCAGCATCAATGCTGATTATCGTTCGTAACGCCTTGCCCGGATGGTCCACGTCGTGTTCAAGCCATGAAGCGAGTCGATGTTGTTGCCGGAATCATTTTTAATTCACAGCGTACCCACGTACTACTTGCATTGAGAAAACCCGATCAGCATCAGGGCAATCGTTGGGAGTTCCCCGGAGGCAAGATTGAGCCAGATGAGACTCAGGAAGAAGCATTAAAGCGCGAACTGCTTGAAGAAATAAACCTGTCGGTTGAAAGTTGCACCCACCGTCAGACACTTGAGCATCACTACACTGACAAGCATGTTCGTTTGCACTTCCGGGATGTCACAGCCTTTACTGGAACACCCCGGGGTTGTGAAGGGCAACAACTGGATTGGGTGGCGTTGGAGGATCTGGCCGACTTGAGTTTTCCGGAAGCCAACCAGCCAATTGTGGATGCGCTCGTCAATCTGAGTGGTGCTGCAACCAGACGTCTTTAAGGTTTTCATCCCTTTGTGGGGGGAGCTCTGTCTACGTCGAACTATGGATCCCTGCATTTGCGAGGATGACGAAACTCAAATTGCTATAACACTCGAATTGCGAAGAGATCCGAATTGTTACTTGTCATCCCAGTGCAGGTGCGTAGCCATATCACGCAGAAAAACCGTTCAGAACGCCTACATCTTGAACGGTATGTAAAGCGCCAGGTCGGGTACTAGAAACAGTACCACGACCGTCAGCAGCATCAGGGCCAGAAACGGCAGCACGCCCCTTGAGACATCACCAAGTGGTGCTTTGGCAACGGATTGAATCACGTACAGGTTCAGACCCACCGGGGGAGTGATAAGTGCGCACTCAACCAGTATCACCATGTATATCCCGAACCAGATGGGATCAAAACCCAGGCCCATGGCGCCCGGTAGCAATACCGGTGTCATGATAAGAACCATCGACAAGGCCTCGAACACAAGGCCCATCAGCAACAGCACCATGCTGACAATGAGTATGAACGTAATCGGTGTATCGACGTTTTGGCTGATAAACATCGATATGTCCTGTGGAATTCTGTAAAGCGCTATGGCCTTGCCAAAAATCTTCGCGCCGGCAACAATCAATAAAATTGCCACAGTCGTAACCATGGAGTCTTTCATTGCTGCCTGAAAGCCCGTCCAGCTTAAACTGCGGAGTATCACAATGCCGATAAACAGTGAGGCAGCAAAACCGATGGCGGCAGCTTCCGTTGGAGTGAATGCCCCCGAATATATGCCTCCCATAATGAGCGCTGCCAGTCCGACTGAAGGGAGTGCTCGCACAGACGCAGCCTTTCTCTGCGATGCGCTTGCTCGATCAATACGCTTCGTTGGTTTTATATAGCGAGCATGGATCATCGAGTACAAGACAAATAGTGTGACCAGCGCAAAGCCGGGTCCAATACCGGCCAGAAACAAGGCGATTACAGATTCTTCAGTGACAAATCCGTACACGATCATCGGAATTGAAGGGGGGATGAGTATGCCGAGGGTGCCGCCTGCGGCTAACAAGCCGTAGACAAACCGTTTGTCGTAACCTCGATTGATCATCTCTGGAATAGCCACCGTGCCTATGGTTGCCGCGGTCGCTACAGATGAGCCTGATATGGCTGCGAAAAAGGCACAGGAAAGGATGGTGGCAACGGCCAGTCCTCCCGGCCAGTGTCCTACCCATGCCTGCACCGCGCCGAACAGATCAGCTCCTACGCCTGCCTTGAGCAAAACGTTTGACATCAGCAGAAACAAGGGCACCGCCAGCAGGATGAAACCGTCCAGTGTGGACAGCATTGATTGTGGGGCCATAAGCGGTGAGAAACCACCGACAATCAACATCGCCAGCCCGAGAAAACCCAGGGCAAAGGCCACGGGCACTCGTGCCAGTAATAACGTGAACAGACAGGCAAGGATGACAATGACAGTCATTGGATACTGGCCGAGGCTGAGTCAGGTTCATCGTTGTTCAGCGCTTTGCGAGCAGCGTCCACAGCGCAAAGCAGGGCTTGTGTGAAAAGCAGTGCGAATCCGAAGGGCACAGCCAGTTCCACAATCCAGATAGGCACGTTCAACATGCTGCCGGTGGTACGTCCACGTTCAAACGAATCATAGAAGATAGCGAATCCGAAGTAGCAGACTAAACCTGAAAAGGCTGCCACTATCAACATCACGATCGCTTGTAGGACCGTGGCTATGCGCGAGGGCAGGAGTCTGACTATGGCATCAACCTGAATATGCTGCCCGGTCTCCAGCAGTTTGGCCATAGCCAGCAGAGTACCCCAGATAAGGCACATCTGGGACAACTCTGCAGCCCATATGGTGGGCTTGGTGAAAAAGTATCGGGCTATTACCTCGTAGGTAAGCATGGCACCCGCTAAAACGAAGAGATAGGCTGACAATACAGCACAAGCACTCACTGTACCTGCAAACAGCTTACGCATTGATTTCTCTTACGCGACCGTTTAGGTGGCTGCTTGTACTCATCTGCCTGGTCAATTCCGTTTTTAGCGGGGAGCCTTGATAAGGTCTGGAACCCGACCGCTGTTGATAGCCTATAACCAACGAGAGGTATGATTCACAGCTAAAGTTCTTTGGCAGCGCCAAGAACCCGTTTGCCCAATTCACCGGCTGTTTCAGTAAACGAATCATAGACCGGTTGGCTGGCTTCGCGCCATATGGCAATCTCCTGTTCAGTCGGTGTATAGATGGTCATGCCATTCTCTTCGGCGGCTGCATAGGCTTCTGCCTCGATAGCACTCATACGATCACGTACGTCGGCCTCGGCATTTCTTGCAGCAGCTTTCACGATGTCACGATGGCTGTCAGACAAACCGTTCCACGTCTCGGTATTGATCACTACAATAAACTCGATGTCAGCGTGATTGGTTACGGTGATGTGGTCCATGACTTCCCACAACTTGCGAGATTTGACACCAGAGACTCCGGTCATGCCGTAGTCGACGGTGCCTCGCTGATAGGCTAGGTATTGTTCGGAGCCGGAGATAAGCGTGGGTGCACCGCCGGTTGCACTAACGAAATCACCCAGCGTCTTGCCAAAGACACGAACCTTTTTGCCAACCATGTCTGCGGGTGATTTTACGGGTGCATCATTCGACAGCATGATCGCTCCGCCATAGGCCTGCCACCACAGAACGGTAGCACCGGTATCTGCGATAGCCTCATCAAGGGGCTGCCGGATAGGTGAGCCTTCGGCAACAGCTGCCTTGACTTTTTCTTCGGTATCAAACAGAAACGGTTGATAGAAAATATCGACAGCCGGGATATCACCGACATAACGCGTCAGCGACGCCACACCCATTTCAATAGAGCCTGCGCCTACGGCTGCTGGTACTTCCTTGTCTTTGTAAAGAGTAGCTGAATCATAGATCTCGATATCAATTTCACCGTTGGATTTCTCTTCCACTTCCGATTCGAACATCGAAAGGTTCTGGCCCAGATGACTTGTTAGCGGGAGTTGAAGTGATACGCGCAAGGTGACATCAGCAGCCTGAGTCGATGTCGATAAAGCCGCACCGAGTAAAACGGCCAGTGACAAGCGGGTGGTCGAATTCATCATGTTCCTCCGGAAAAGGTAGTGTAGATTTCTTGGTTTCTGACAATGTGGATCAGGTGTCATGACCCCATGTACTTTATCAATCAAGAATCTAACACATTAGACTTCTCTGTGTTTTGATGAATCTGTGCCCCGGTCGTACTTATTTCGCACCGTACGGAGGGTTTTTAAACGCAAAGCCCGGGCGCATGCTATGTGTTGTGCATTATCATGTATTGATCGTGGAGCTTTTCAACCTGCGCCTGTGTATCTTCTTTTGTCATCGAGTTATCGACGACATCATCGGCTACGGCCAATCGTTCCTGACGGGTCGCTTGTGCATCGAGTATGGATTGAGCCTGCCACGTGGAACTGCCGTCCCGCACGGCCAGACGCTGAATCTGCAGTGCCTCTGGTACATCCACGACAACGATGCGATCAAATCGCTCTTGTTGAGTTGTTTCCACAAGTAAAGGTACAGCGTAAACAAGATAAGGGTAGGCAAGCTTTCGGGCAGCCTCAATACGAGCTTCTGAAAGCTTGCGTATCAAGGGGTGCAGGGTGTTGTCCAGAAACTCCCGCTCGCGTGGGTTGGCAAAGATGATGTCCCGCAGCGCTTTGCGATTGAGCTGTTGTTGCTGTGTGAGGATGGATTCGCTAAAGTGGCTTACCAGTTGGCTTAATCCGTCACTACCCGGCTGGACAACTTCGCGTGCCAGTTGGTCTGCATCGATGACGGGTGCTCCGTGTGTCTCAAAGCACTCTGACACAAACGTCTTGCCACTGGCGATGCCCCCCGTGAGACCTATTAACAACATCAGCAACCCCTTGTTCCAGTAGGCCACATGACACGTCTGAACGTCTCATCCGCACTACGGTTTATGTAAGGAAACTATAGTACCAACTACTGAGGTCGTCGCCCCATAACATGGCCAACCAGCCAGCTGCTGCCAGGTAAGGGCCAAACGGAATGGGAATGTTCTTGTCACGGCGAGTAATGGCAATAATCGCAAGACCTGCCACCGCACCCACCAGCGAGGATAAAAGGACGATCACCGGAAGCGCTTGCCAGCCAAGTAGAGCGCCGAGGGCTGCCAGCAGCTTGAAATCACCATAGCCCATGCCTTCCTTACCCGTGATCAGCTTGAAAAGCTGATAGATCGTCCAGAGGACAAGGTAGCCGGCAACTGCGCCGATAACTGCAGAACGCAAGTCGACGAATACCGGAAACAGGGCGGCAATGAGGCCTATCCACATCAGCGGCAAGGTCATCGAATCTGGCAGCAGCTGATGATCGATGTCGATCATGGACATGGCGATCAGAAACCAGGTAACGACAATGCCCAACATCGCAGCAGGTGTCGGGCCCAGCTTCCATGCCACCAGCAGTGCTAGAAGCATAGTGACCAATTCAATGATGGGGTATCTGATCGAAATGCCGGTTTTACATCCGGCGCATTTGCCCGCCAGCAGCAGATAACTTACCACCGGAATATTGTGCAAGGCGTTGATCCGATCCCCACAATGCGGGCAGCGCGATCGGGGGGTAGCGATGTTGAATGGTTCGGGAGGAAGCTCTGATTTAAAGTCGAACTCCAGAGGCTTCTCTTTGTCGGTCTGCTGGTCGGTAAGGTATTCAACAATGCCATCCCGCCAGTCACGCTCCATCATGATCGGCACCCTGTGAATAACCACATTAAGGAAGCTGCCTACCATCAAACTGACGAAAGCAACAATGCCGTAGAACACTACAGCATTGCTTTGCAAGACATCGATAAATACCATGGTGAGAGTATGCCGGTAATTCTAGAACGCGTCGCCCATTTTAAAGATTGGCAGGTACATGCCAATGACCAGGCCCCCGATAACGACACCCAGGAAGGACATGATCATGGGCTCCATCAGGGATGTCATGGCGTCTACTGCGTTGTCCACCTCCTCTTCATAGTAGTCGGCCACCTTGCTCAGCATATCGTCTATGGAGCCGGATTCTTCCCCGATAGAGACCATCTGTACCACCATGTTTGAAAACAAGCCAGAGCTCTCTATCGATGCCGTGAGGCGTTGGCCGGTAGCGGCTTCGTCTTTCATCTTTCGTATGGCTACCTCGAAGACATGGTTTCCGGCAACACCTGCGACCGATTCCATAGCCTCCACCAGAGGGACGCCGGCTTTGGACATTGTGCCCAGGGTTCTGGAGAAACGTGCCGTGGCGGCTTTGACTACAATGTCACCGAACACAGGCATTCTCAGCGTTAGCCTGTCGAGTAGTTGTGCAAACGGCTTGGATCGTTTTTTCGCTTGGAAAAATATCCAGCCTGTTAAACCGACACCCGCAATAATCACATACCACCAGGCTTGCATGAACTCTGATGCGTTTACGATCATTTGTGTGAATGCAGGGAGTTCCCCGCCCATGCCGGCAAACAACGAGTCGAACTGAGGAACAACAAATACCAACAAGATGACGGTTACGATAAAGGCAACAATCAGTACAGCGATTGGATAAAAGAGGGCTTTCTTGATCTTCTTTTTCAGCGATTCCGATTTTTCCTTGTAGTTGGCAATTTCATTTAACAACGATTCAAGGGTACCTGACTGCTCTCCAGCCTCAGTCAAGCTACAGAATAGTTCGTCGAACTGCTCTGGATACTTGCGAAGTGCATTGGTCAGATTACTGCCAGATTCTACTTCTGTCTTGATGCCATTGATCAGGTCGCGCATGGCTTTATTGTCGGCACCGTTGGCTACGATCTCGAAAGACTGAACCATGGGGACGCCTGCGCCCATCATGGTTGTCAGCTGGCGTGCAAACATGGCGATGTCGCCGGGCGTGATCTTGCCCTTACCGCCGAACTCTTTTCGCTTCTTGCGGATTTTGGTAGGGATGATTCCCTGTCGGCGTAACTTGGCTTTGACCAGCTCAGGATTAGGGGCGGTAAGAAAGCCCTTTTGTTTACTGCCGCTGGCGTTTTTTCCTTCCCACTCGAACATGACTGGGGCTTTTACTGGACGGGCCATAATCTAATCCTTGGTTACGCGGTTTGCTTCTTCAAGGCTCATGACACCTTCAACAACCTTGTTTAATGCCGATTCGCGCAAATCAGGTATGTTCTCAGCCTTTGCCTGAGAAGCAATTTCTATGGCGTTACCACCTGCCATGATGATCTTGCCAATGTCCTCGCTGATCTTCATGACCTGATAGATGCCCACCCGGCCCTTGTAGCCGCTGTTGCATTTCTTGCAACCCACGGCTTTGAACATGGTCATGCTTTTCAGTTGCTCCTCCTTGAATCCCTCCTGAAGCAGAACCTCCCTCGGTATATCATCAGCGGGAATCTTGCAGGCAGAGCACAATCGCCGCCCCAGTCGCTGAGCAATAATCAAGGAGACCGCTGTAGCAATATTAAACGGTGGCACGCCCATATTAATCAAGCGAGACAGCGTCTGCGGTGCATCATTGGTATGCAGTGTTGACAAGACCAGGTGACCAGTTTGTGCCGCCTTTACCGCAATGCTCGCAGTTTCCAGGTCACGAATTTCACCAACCATGATTACGTCCGGATCTTGTCGTAAAAAGGACTTCAGTGCTTCGGCAAAGGTGAGTCCTGCCTTGGGGTTTACGTTGACCTGATTGATGCCAGCAAGATTTATTTCGGCAGGATCTTCGGCTGTTGAAATATTGGTACCCGGTTCGTTGAGGATATTCAGACCGGTATAAAGCGATACAGTTTTTCCACTTCCGGTTGGCCCTGTGACCAGTATCATTCCATAGGGATTGGCCAATGCCTCCATATACAGCTTTTTTTGTTCAGGCTCATAACCGAGAGCATCAATGCCCAGTTGTGCACTGCTGGGATCAAGTATACGTAATACCGTTTTTTCACCGAAGAGCGTCGGGCAGGTGTTGACACGAAAATCAATGGCCTTGGTTTTACTGATTTTGAGCTTAATCCGGCCATCCTGTGGGACGCGACGCTCGGAGATATCCATTCGAGACATGACTTTGATACGAGCAGTCAGTCTGCCCGCCATGGCCAACGGTGGGTGAACAACTTCTTCCAGCACACCATCAACCCGAAAGCGGATACGGAATATTTTCTCGTAAGGCTCAATGTGAATATCGGATGCGCCCCGCTTTATAGCATCCAGAAGTACCTTGTTAATGAATCTGACGACAGGCGTTTCATCAACACCGGAGTCATCTTCATCCACTTCCAGGCCTTCTGCACCATCGACTTCCAGATCGAAACTGTCATCAAGATCGTCAGACAAGCCATTATTGCCATCCTGAACGACAGCCCTCAGCTCTGCCAGTTTGGGTTCTTCGACAACAACGGCTTCAACGCTCAAACCTGAGGCAAATTTGTATTTGTCCAGTGCATCACTATTGGTAGGATCAGATATTGCGATAAACAGGCGAGAACCACGTTTTGCCAGGGGCACCGCGTTTTGAGTGCTCAGCAAATCTTCCTTGAAATATTCTTTGGGCAGACTATCCGGTCGTATGCTGTCCAGATCGAACAACGGAAGGCCAAAATCGGCGCTGATGTACTGAGCGATATGCTGAAAATTGACGGAGCTGTCATCCACTAGCGCAGACATAAATGGAAGTTTCTTTGATTCTGCTGTTTCCTGAGCAATAGTTGCGACGTCCGCTGTTATCAGGCCCTGGCTTACGAGTTGCCGGGCGATTCCGCTCAGAGAAGTAGTTGCTGGAGTCATGATCAGGTCTCGAGGTTTCTGTCCGGTAAGTGGAATCTTGGACACATGCGAAAGTAATCGGCACGAGCAAGGCTTGCTTTAGTAAAGAGCCCGGCAATACACAGCAGAAACATCGGGCAGCGAATTCGGTTTGTGAAAACAGGCGTCAACCGGAGAACAATTATGTGCAGAAGCAGTAACTTCCATTTTTTCATGAGCGGTCGATCAATAACTGATTTTGTACGCCCATCTCGTATATGTCGTTCTGCACTGGGACCAAATTGGCGCTGCTAGCGTTACGTGCAACCGACCGGCATATACGATGCTTTCCACGCGCCGGCGTCGGTGGTGGTTACCGTACACGTCCAGCCACTATCGGCTGCACGACTCAGCGTGATGATGGTGCCTTTGACTGCCGTGCTGACATTGCCGTCAAGCGTGCCAACGATAGTGCCAGTACCCGCTTCATTAAAATTCAGTGCGGGATCAGTGGTCATCAGGTTGGATGAGATGTAGCCCACATCGGCGAGAGTAGGGGCGAAATTTCCCACAAGCAGTTCAAGGTTAATACCATTTTTCAATGCAGCGATCTCGCTGAGGGCGCTTGTCATTTGTGCTTGCGCGCTATAGTCCTGATACTGAGGAGCGGCAACTGTTGCGAGGATACCGATGATCGCTATCACGACCATGAGTTCGATCAAATTAAACCCTTTCTGTGATTTTCTCATTTACGATTCACCTTGAGCTATCCAGATAAATTCACATAAGGCAAGTTCAGTAGTTCGATGGAATACCAAACTGTCTTCACTGAGAGTAGATATTCAGCCAGTTCTAAAAAAAAGGCCTTCCATGATGGAAGGCCCCTTCCGTACTTGTTTACATCACCCCTTCTAACCGTTGGCGTGATTTACTGCAAGTTGCTCATCTCTATATTATCCATACCGATGTCGCTATGTACAAAAATTGATAATGAGTAGCGTTATGTATTAGTCTTCTGGTGCTTCAGCTGGTGCTGTACAGCTTCCTGGCATGTATGAGTCTTTCCAGCCGCCGTTTGCACTTGCTACAACTGTGCATGTCCAGCCGCCATTTGTTGCACGGGTCAGTGTGATTTCAGCATCGCTGATAGCGGTACTGACTGCGCCACTGAGTGAAGCAACGACCGTTCCACTGCCATCGTCATCAAAGGTCAAAACGGGGGCCGTTGTCCCAATCAAGTTTGACGCGTTGTAGCCGACGTCGGCTGCAACAAGGGTAGTGTCACCCTGAAGTAGCGATGTTTCAACGCCTGTTTTAAGTGACGATAGTTCACCGTAAGCACCTGTCATTTGTGTACGCGCAATGTAATCCTGATACTGGGGAACAGCGATTGCTGCCAGGATACCGATGATCGCAATAACGATCATGAGTTCGATTAGTGTAAAACCCTTTTCTACCTTGCGCATTTGTTTTTGCATGTTAACCATTTTTGGTTTATCTCCAGAGATTTGAATTTGTATAGGATGGTGTCAAGCCAGGCCTACGAACGATGTATCGTCCTTGAGGACAAATGGTTAAGTGCAGAGGTTGTGCCACGGGTGGAATATATTTTTTCACGGTTTATTTTCTTTGCTAAACAAGCGGTTAGCGATTTCGTGAAACACGTCTAACGTGAACTGCCTGGCAGTTTCAAGTGCCACTGTTGTCAAAAGTTGACAATGGTTTTGTCATCTAAAAGACAAAAAGAGACATTTGACTCGTATAGCGTGACACTACCGCCGATGCGATTGTTTTATCCGTCAGTTCCATCCAGACTTTCATTATCTATTCCATATTGCTTGATGCGATAACGTAATTGTCTGTATGTCATACCCAGCTTCACGGCTGTTGCCTTGCGATTCCATCGGGTCTGTTCGAGGGCATTCATGATCATCTGGCGCTCTCCCGGGTCATTGGCTGCAGGTTTTCCCGAATAGCGCACGGGTTCCATGATTTGTGGGTTGCTATCGATTTGCAGGTTCAGGTCACAGGCCTCAATCAAATCGGTGTCGCTGAGTGCTATTGCTCTTTCCAGAATGTTTTCCAGCTCACGTACATTGCCCGGATACGAATAGCCGTACAGTATTTTTTCAGCTTCGGGCGTCAACAGGCAGTGATTCTCCAGGCCGTCCTTGTCGGCAATCGATTTCAGAATATGTCGTGCGATCAGTACGACGTCCTCGCGTCGTTGTCTGAGGCTGGGTGCGCAAATACAGATGACGTTAAGTCGATAATACAAGTCATGCCTGAAATGCCCGTTGTCCACTTCAGTTGCAAGATCCTTGTGGCTGGCGCTGAGTATTCGAACATTGGTACTGACCTCCTCTGCGGTGCCCACGGGTCGCACCTTGCGCTCCTGGATTGCACGTAGAAGCTTGACCTGCATATGCAACGGTAATTCGGCGACTTCATCAAGAAACAGAGTGCCCCCTTCGGCCCGCTTGAATAAACCGTCATGATCTTTGTACGCTCCGGTAAAGCTACCCTTGCGATGACCAAACATTTCACTTTCCATGAGCTCTGAAGGAATAGCGCCACAGTTGATAGCCACAAAGGGGGCATCAGCTCGGGAACCGTTGTCGTGTATGAGTCTGGCGATCAGTTCTTTGCCGGTACCGGATTCACCGGTGATCCAGACGGGGGCATTGGTGCGAGCCACTTTCAGAATCATTTTCTTCAAGGCCTGCATAGGCTCTGATTGTCCAATGAGCCGATCCGCGCCAATCAGGGTAACGTGTGTTGCTGTAGGCTCTCCTGTAGAGGGTGAGGATTTCATGTGAGCGATGGACTCGTGGCTTGTGCCAACTGGCTTCTCGTTCGTGCCTGATGACAGCTTGCGCTCTTCAGGCTCGCTGGTCGATGAACGCTGTGCTGTGGCAGCACCTTCCTTGCTGACAGAATCTGGCGTTTTTAAGTGGACTGTTTGATGCTTGATCTGTATTGCCTGCGTAACAAGATTACGTAGCAGCTTAAGATCAACCGGTTTCGAGACAAAATCAAATGCCCCGTTCTTCATCGCTTCCACAGCGGCATCCATATTACCGTGTGCCGTAATCACCGCCACAGGCAGGTCGGGCTGGATGTCAAGTATGTATTTGACAAACTCAACACCGTTGCCATCGGGAAGTTTCATATCAGTCAGGCAGACATCAAACTCATAGCGTGCGAGTAAATTGCGTGCCTCTTCAAGGTTGCTCGCGGTATGCGTGTCCAGACCAATGCGATCAAGAGACAGGGTGATCAGCTCACGGATGTCGGCTTCGTCGTCAATGACCAGAGCGATATTTACCATAAGTCAGGCCGCCATGTCCTGAGCGGATGAAAGCGTTACGCGAAAGTGAGCGCCTGAGGCTGCGGGCAGGCTTTCAATGTTGGCATTGTTCAGTTCGCACAATTCCCTGATGATGAATAAACCAAGGCCTGTTCCAGTCTGGTGCGTGGAATAGAAAGGCTCAAAGAGATTGTCTCGATCAATGTCGCTGATACCTTTGCCGGTATCGCTTATGTCAATTTGCGTTGTTCCCTGTCCCGTATTGCAACAGGATAGCTGGATGCTTATGGTGCTTTTATCGTTGTGCAACAATGCGTTGGTGCATAGATTCCACATTATCTGATCGAGATGGCCAGCGTCCATGGTCGCCAGGCAGGGTTCTGTGCTTACCCTCAACTGATTTTCGTTTAAACTGTTTTCAGCGATAAAGCGCTGCACAAACGAGGTCAGAACCTGGTCAATGTGAACAGGCTCCAATTGCACCCTGTCGCGGTTGGACAATTGCAATACATCTTCGATGATGCGATTTATACGCTGAGTGTGCCGCCGGGCAATAACCAGAAGGTCTGCATCTTTTGGATTAAGCGAATCTGATTCCTCTATCAACTGAACGGCATACGAGATCGCCCCAAGAGGATTGCGTATTTCATGAGCAATACTGGCAGATAATCGACCCAGCGATGCCAACTTAAGCTGTTGAAACTGTTGACGGATGAGCGAATGATCGTCCAGGCGTATGAGCATTCCACCAGTTGAAAGGCGGGTGTAGCGGGGCAAAACGGTTTGTCCTGTACTGCTGACTTCAAAAGGGCTGGTTTGCAAGGTGGGCGAACGTCTCGATGCATTCATATTCTCCAGCAGGTCAGCCGAGATTTTTTTCATTTGCAATGGGATGCTGGCGAACTCCACAGCTAAAAGCATCCTGGCCATGTCGTTCATCAGTTGAACGTTATCGGCATGATCTACAACCAGAACGCCTGAGTCCAGTTCGCGGATGATCTCTTCATTGAGCTGTGCGATCTGCCTGACGTCAAGAACAGCGCGTGAATGGGTGGACTTTACCAATTGACGGCTGAGAAGGCGACGCAAGGGTACCGTCATCAGCCATGCAGTCAGAAATAGCAGTGAACCTAGCAGGGCGGTTGCCTGGAAGTCCGCCGTTGGTACGCTACTCAACAGTGAGGCAAGTAGTTCTTCGCCGATCAGGAAGATAGTGGCGATAGCTGCGAACAGTAAGGAATGTCGAACGTTGGACAAGTGGCTGAGTAGCGCAATGTTGATAACGAGAAGAGGTCCCAATCCGCTACTGATACCACCGCTGCTGAACATCAGTACGCAGATAAACAGTATGTCCAGATAATTCTGGACAAAAAACTGCGTGTTGAGTGCAGGCGACTGGATACGTCGCAAGTACATGAACGTTAGCGTGACAACGAGAAACCCCGCATGCGCAGCGATGAAATATGCAGGATGATTTGAACCCAGCAATCGCTGGTTTTCGGGCAGGTAGTACACAGCGCCCAGCGCGAGTATGATAAGTAACCTGTACTGGTTAAGCAGGCGTAGCGCATCCCAGTCCGGTTTATGAACTGTCTCTTCAACCAGACTTTCCTGATAGTGTTTGCCGGGGCTGGCCTTCACTGAGTGCTGTTGTTTGCTCGATGTAGCTAGCGTGAGGCAAATATCAGACCACTGATGTCAAAGACGCCCCTAAAAAGTGCGACTTGATTAGCCTGGTGCGGGAGCCGTGCAGGGCAACAGTGGGTTCAGAACCCGGTTAACCCGTCTACTGCTGGATGCTCCGGATCGGTCAGGGCCAGTACGCGCAAGGTATTTTTCTGTAAATCTTCCTGCCCCAGTGACTGATAAGCCCCTGCCATAAGAGCCAACGCGTTTGGCACGTGCTTTGAGCCGTTGAAATGCTCCAGCAGGTAGTTAACTCTGTTAACCACAGCCACCATGGCACCACGATCGTAATAGAATTGAGCCGTAATCAGCTCGTGACGCGCCATTTCGTCTTTTAGAAAGGCCATTCGCTCCAGTGCATCGGCTGTGTATTTACTCTCAGGAAACCGTCTGACGAGGGTGTCGAATTCGGCAAAGGACGAACGCAGCCAGTTTTGGTTAACCTTGGCCATATCGCGAGGAAAGATGCGCTCCATGGCTGATCCACCACGAGAGAAATGGCTGACGCCCTTGATGTAGTAGGCGTAATCGATATTCTCGCTGCGTGGGTAGAGTTTGATGAAACGCTCTGCTGCACCAATGGCGCTATCAAAATCATCCTGTTTCAGGTACGCAAAAGCCACATCCAGTTGTGCTTGCTGGGTGTAGGTACCAAACGGATAACGTGCGCCCAGTACCTCAAACGTGTCGATTGCGGTCAGAAAGTCACCCTGGTTCAGGGCACGCTTGGCCAGATTGTAGATGCCTTCGGCGCTGTCGAGCTCGCTGGATGCCTCGGGGCTATTGCTGGCACAGCCGCTTAGCAGCGACAGAGTAAAGGCAACAAATGCGAGCACTCGGTTGAATTTCGATATCATGCGATGATTATAGCCTAGCGGAACAAGGGCAAGTGGCTTGGTGTCTTTTGGCTCAGAATACGACAAGAGCTCTGGGGCATTTGCCGGACGGGGCCTGAAGTCAATTTGTCCGGCGGCATTCAGCCCCAGAGAGTCGATCATGCGGAGTATATTCGATTAGTAAGTCTACAGAAGGTAAGTCCACAGATAGTAGGCCTACAGACAGTAAGTCTGCAGTTCCGCCGTCTCTCTCGGATGCCGACGGCCACGATGCTCAGACCGATTTTCGTGTTGATGTCGCTCTGGCTGGCAAGCGGCTGGACGCGGTGGCCGCGCATGTGTTCGATGCCTATTCCCGGAATCGTCTGCAAAGCTGGATTAACGAGGGTTACCTGACCGTCGATGGCTTGCAGCGCCGAACGCGCGACAAGCTGGTGGGTGGCGAGTTGCTCAGTCTGCAATTGCCGCCGGATGAGCTGGTAGATGACAGTGTTGACTGTTTCGAGCCTGAGGCCATCGAGCTGCCCATCGTCTTTGAGGATGAACACATCATCGTTATCAACAAGCCGGCGGGCCTGGTCATGCATCCGGCTCCCGGCAATCGTCGCGGGACACTGCTGAATGGTCTTCTTCATCACGACAGCTCGCAGTCAAATGTGCCCAGAGCAGGCATCGTGCACCGGCTGGACAAGGAAACCAGCGGCTTGTGCGTCGTGGCGAAATCCCTTGAATCACATACCCACATCGTGCGTCAGCTTCAGGCGCGGGAGATGGGCCGAAACTACACAGCGGTCGTTATCGGTGATGTGCCGATAAACGGTACTATCGATGCCCCCATTGGTCGCCACCCGCGTGATCGCAAGCGAATGGCCGTGCATGACAAGGGCAAGGTTGCTGTGACCCACTATCAGTGTGAAGAACGTTACCTGGGGTGCGCGAAAGTGGGTGTCAAGCTGGAAACCGGCCGCACGCATCAGATCCGGGTGCACATGACCCATATTGGGCATGCATTGGTCGGCGATCCTGTTTACGGGCGCAGGCTCGCAGTGTTACCGCGGCAGGTGTCAACTGTGCCAGAGGTGGCAGCGTTTGATCGGCAGGCTCTGCATGCATCAAAGCTCACTCTGGTACACCCGGGTTCGGGTGAACAGATGAGTTTCGATGCGCCGTTACCACAGGATATGACCCGATTATGTGCTGCGCTGAAGTTGGTGGCTAGTGAGCAACTTCGCACAGACAGCGAATCGTGAAACGCTTTGCCAATCTGAGCGGTGTCGTGCCTGAATGGCCGGTTTCTCCAAAAGTGTCTGCAGTGACGATGACGCGAAAAGGGGGTGTGAGTGCACCACCGTTTGATGCTTTAAATCTGGGGCTGCATGTCGGAGACAGCGCAGACGCTGTGATGGAAAACCGGCGCATGCTGAAGGAGAGCCTGTCATTACCAGCATTGCCTGTCTGGTTGAATCAGACTCATGGTACGCAGATTTTGGATGTGACCCCCGAAGGTTATGATAGCGTCGATGCAGACGGATCGTATACGTGCATGACCAACACCGTTCTGGCAATACTCACCGCCGACTGCCTGCCGTTGGTAATCAGTGATATTGCCGGCACTCAGCTGGCTGTTGTCCATGCCGGTTGGCGCGGGCTGGCGAAAGGTATTGTCAATCAGGCCCTGAAGCGTTTCGACAATTGTGCAGAGGTATGTGCGTGGCTTGGACCTGCCATCGGTCCCACTCGATTTGAAGTGGGTGACGATGTTCGTGACGCGTTCATCCAGCGTAATGTCGCTAACGCAGAACACTTCGCAGATGGCAAGGTCGTTGGAAAGTACTGGGCCGATATTTATGCACTGGCTCGTACCGAGCTACATGATGCAGGCTGCAAGACGTATGGCGGCGAGTACTGTACTCACGCACAGGCGGACTTGTTTCATTCGCACCGGCGTGATGGAAAATACAGTGGGCGAATAGCGACTGTTGCCTGGATATCGGCCGATTGATCACGTTGTATTTGCAAGCTACCTGGTTGATGTCGCCTCTACTGAGTGTACGTACCGTTCAGAAGTTTCCAGCAAGCTTATAACGTGATTACCTGTCATAGGTCATTCCTGCTCTGGTGGGAATCCACGTGCTGAGCAGCATGGGTTCTCGCCTGCTCAGGTACAACGTCAGGGGATAGCCTGCGCGCAAACGACGCTATTGGCGCTTTCGGGAATATAACGGCAAAACACGGGTCTCTGTCTACGCGCCGAGCGACGGTGTAAGCACTGCGCCAGTCAATACATTTGATCCAGATCAACACTTGGTCAGTTCTTACCGCTGTCTCCCGTTGATTTAACAATCATGCACCCTCGTTAGCTTGAATTGACCATTGGCACCACCACAATAGTTCCATCAACGAAATTTGCGCGAATCGCTATACAGGAGATTCCCATGAGAATGGAAAAACTAACCAGCAAGTTCCAGCTGGCATTGCAAGACGCACAGTCATTGGCCGTCGGGCGCGACCATCAATTCATTGAGCCGGCTCATCTTTTGATCGCCATGCTGGATCAGGACGGCAGCGGTGTGCGACCCGTGTTGGCGCAGTCAGGCGTCAATGTCAATGGTTTGCGAACCGGGTTGGACAAGCTCCTGGATCGCATGGCGAAAGTGGAAGGTGGCGGTGGGCAACTGCACGTATCCAACGAACTGGGGCGATTGCTCAACCTGACAGACAAGGCTGCTCAGAAGAGAGATGATCAGTACATCTCCTCCGAGTTGTTCTTGCTGGCATCTCTTGAGGAGAAGAAAAACTCCATAGCCGAGCTTCTGATTGCCAATGGTGCCAATGTTGCTGCCGTCAAGAAGACCCTTGAAGACATTCAGAGTGGCCCTGTCACCGATCAGAATGCCGAAGACAATCGCAAGGCACTTGAGCGCTATACCATTGATCTCACAGAGCGAGCTGAACAAGGCAAGATTGACCCCGTCATTGGCCGTGATGATGAAATCCGTCGTGCCATCCAGGTATTGCAGCGTCGTACCAAGAATAACCCTGTGATCATCGGTGAGCCCGGTGTGGGAAAAACGGCATTGGTTGAAGGGCTCGCCCAACGTATCGTTGATGGTGAAGTGCCTGATGGTATAAAAAACAAACGCGTGTTGTCACTGGACATGGGTGCCTTGATTGCGGGAGCCAAGTTTCGTGGTGAATTCGAGGAACGCCTCAAGGCGGTTCTGAGTGATCTTGCCAAACAGGAAGGCCAGATCATTCTTTTTATAGACGAAATTCATACGATGGTAGGTGCCGGGAAGGCAGAAGGATCCATGGATGCTGGCAATATGCTCAAGCCTGCGCTTGCGCGTGGAGAGCTTCATTGCATTGGTGCGACTACGCTTGACGAATACCGTCAGTATGTTGAGAAGGATGCAGCACTAGAGCGACGTTTTCAGAAAATTCTTGTCAATGAGCCCAGTGTAGAGGACACCATCGCCATCCTGCGTGGATTAAAGGAGCGCTATGAGGTTCATCATGGTGTTGATATTACGGACCCTGCCATCGTTGCGGCAGCGACGCTGTCTCACCGCTATATCAGTGATCGTCAATTGCCAGATAAAGCGATTGATCTTATTGACGAGGCAGCATCCCATATTCGAATGGAGATCGATTCCAAGCCCGAAGCGCTGGACAAACTGGAGCGTCGTATCATTCAGCTCAAGATAGAACGCGAAGCTCTGGTCAAGGAATCAGATGAGGCGTCTATCAAGCGGCTTGCCGATCTGGATGCAGAAGTTGAGGTGCTGGAAAAACAGTTTGCCGATCTGGAAGAGATATGGAACGCTGAAAAAGCTTCTGTGCATAATGCAACCGGCATCAAGGAGGAGCTGGAACGCGTGCGTCTGGAACTGGAAACTGCCCGGCGCGCGGGAGATCTTACGCGGATGTCAGAGTTGCAGTACGGGCAGATCCCGGCTTTGGAGAAGTCATTGGCTGAGGCTCTGGAAAACAATAACGATCAGGAGATGACGCTGCTGCGTACCAATGTCACCGCCGAAGAGATCGCCGAGGTTGTGGCCAAGTGGACTGGTATACCTGTCAGCAAGATGATGGAAGGTGAAAAGGACAAGCTCCTGCGTATGGAAAATGAATTGAGCAAGCGGCTGGTCGGACAGGTTGAAGCGGTAAAGGCTGTTTCTGATGCCATTCGCCGGTCACGCGCGGGATTGTCTGATCCTGATCGTCCCATTGGCTCGTTCCTGTTTCTCGGGCCTACAGGTGTGGGTAAGACAGAGCTGACCAAAGCGCTGGCAAGTTTCATGTTCGATGCCGACGATGCGATGGTTAGAATCGACATGTCAGAGTTCATGGAAAAGCATTCTGTTGCGAGGCTTATTGGCGCGCCTCCCGGTTATGTCGGTTATGAGGAGGGTGGGTATCTGACAGAGGCTGTGCGACGTAAACCTTACTCGGTGATCTTACTCGACGAGGTCGAGAAGGCGCACAGTGATGTTTTTAATATTCTCTTGCAGGTACTTGATGATGGTCGTCTGACAGACGGACAGGGACGAACCGTGGATTTTCGCAATACGGTTATCGTCATGACGTCGAATCTGGGTAGTCATGTTATTCAGGAACTGACGGGTCGAGAAAACTATGACTCAATGAAAACGGCGGTGATGGAAATTGTCGGTCAGCATTTCAGGCCCGAGTTCATCAATCGTGTCGATGAGTCTGTTGTATTTCAGCCATTGTCTGCCGAGAACATTCGCATGATTGCCGGCATTCAGGTGTCACACCTCGCAAAACGGCTGGCTGCCCGTAATCTGGATCTGGTGATGACGGAGGCGGCCCTGGATCGTATCGGAGAGGCTGGTTTTGATCCGGTGTATGGTGCACGACCGCTACGCCGTGAAATTCAGCAACAGGTAGAGAATCCGCTGGCGCAGAAGATTCTCGCTGGAGAGTTTATTGCGGGGGAGACAATATTCGTTGATGCAATTGGGCAGGAACTTGTGTTTTCGAATGAGGAGCATGTACCCAGCGTAGCTTTAGTGCACTAAAGCGTTCAAAAAGCTTTGCAGTAAGACAGGCAACGTTGTAACCGGCAGGTTCTGGTCCGATCATGAGTTGTGATTGGACCAGATCTAACCAGACTCTTAACGTCAATCAGATTGTAGGTGACTGTACGACAATGGCGGTGACGTTATCCGTGCCACCGCGTCGTAGGGCGAGCTTGACCAGTTGATCGAGTGCCTGCCTCGGTGATGGCAATGCCAGATTATTATCAACTTCTTCAGGTTTTACATCCTTGAACAGGCCGTCGCTACACAGAAGAAAGCGATCGCCAGGTTGGATATTGACCTGACGCACCTGAATATCAATTTCGTCAGCAACGCCGATCGCGCGTGTTATAACGTTGGCCGAGGGGTGGTTTTCTGCCTCGTCGGCTGTCAACTCACCCAGTCGGTGCAGCTCTTGTACAAGGCTGTGATCATCGGTCAGTTGGCTGAATTCGCCGTTTCGCTGGCGGTATATCCGGCTATCGCCAGCCCAGAGAACAAAGGCGGCGTTTGCGTGAATATAAAGAGCCGCAACCGTGCTACCCATGACCTTGCCTTCTGCGAGTTGCCTGCATGAAGTATTGGCTTCATTGAGCCGGTTAAGCAGGTCCTCAACGCTGTCCAATGCGGTGTTGCCTGCCTTGAATGTGTGCAAGGCCTCAATAATGGTCTGACTGGCTCGATCCCCCCGGCTGTGACCGCCCATGCCGTCGGCGACGACCCACAGGTTCTGTTCACGGGCGTCCAGAAAGGAATCTTCATTGACCTTGCGTACATGCCCAAGATTGGTTGCAGCGCAAGACAGCCACCGTGGAGCCTGCTCTTTTTTAGAGACAGTGGGTGCTGCGGGTGGCTCAACTCGTGACATCTGCGATTGGTTCAAAGTTACCTAAATGTAGTATAGCGGTGCTTCGGTCTTGATGTGCTTGGTACAAATACCGAAAGTCACCGGGAATTACGCGCTTGTCATGTTCTGTGGGTGAATTATCTTGTCTGATCCACAATATCTGAACGAAGTGCCAAGCACATTGGCCTTTGGTACACTTCTTCCCCCTTGATACCGCGCAGCTTGTCTCATGAAGGTTCGTACCCGATTTGCTCCAAGCCCCACCGGCTACCTCCATATCGGCGGTGCCCGTACTGCACTGTTCTGTTATCTGTTTGCCCGAAAGCATGGTGGGGAGTTTGTTCTGCGGATCGAAGATACTGACCAGGCGCGTTCGACGCAGGCGTCGGTGCAGGCGATTCTGGATGGCATGAACTGGCTAGGTCTGGATTATGATGAGGGGCCCTTTTATCAGACAAAGCGCTTTGAGCGCTATCGTGAAGTCGTACAGCAATTGATGGACACCGGACATGCCTATCATTGTTACTGTACGCCAGATGAGTTGACGGCAATGCGCGAAGAAGCCACAGCCAACAAACAGAAGCCTCGTTATAACGGTTATTGGCGTGACCGTACCGATACACCGCCTGAAGGTATCAAGCCTGTTATCAGATTCAAGAATCCATTGTCGGGTGAAGTCACTATCGATGATGCCGTCAAAGGTCCTATTGTGATCGGCAATGCCGAGCTCGATGACCTTATCATCATGCGCTCCGATGGTACACCTACCTACAACCTGACAGTGGTGGTCGATGATATTGACATGCAGATCACGCATGTCATTCGCGGTGATGATCACATCAACAACACGCCGCGGCAGATCAATATCTTTGACGCTCTGGGTGCCCAGCGTCCTGTGTTTGCGCATCTGCCCATGATTCTGGGAGAAGATGGAAAGCGCATGTCCAAGCGCCATGGCGCGGTTAGTGTCATGCAGTACGCCGAGGATGGCTATCTTCCTGAAGCTTTGCTCAACTATCTTGTGCGGCTGGGTTGGTCTCATCACGATCAGGAATTGTTTACTGCTGATGAGATGCGCGAGTTGTTCACGCTAGAGGCTGTTAATCGTTCCGGCTCAGTGTTTGACGACAAGAAGCTTGAATGGGTGAACCAGCAGTATTTTCAGCAGTCCAGCGCAGCGCATCTGGGTGAGGCCTTGTTACCCTACATGCAGAAGCTGAATGTCGAGACTGACAAAGGCTACCCCTTGAGGGACGTTGCCATGCTGTTGCGCGATCGTGCAAAAACCCTGGTCGAGATGGCAGACGCTGCTGTGTATTTTTACAAAGCCCCTGACAGCTATGACGAGAAAGCCCGGAAGAAGCAATTCAAGGCGCAGACTGCTGATGTTCTGAGTGATGCTATGAGTCGGTTGCTCGTACTGGATAACTGGGATGCAACCGCTATCCAGTCTGCTCTGGATGCTTGCGCTGAATCACTGGGTATCGGTTTTGGAAAGTTGGGACAGCCTTTGCGTCTGGCGATAACGGGAGGCACGCAATCTCCATCTATGGCAGACACTATTGCACTGATTGAGAAGGATGATGTGATAGAGCGCTTGGAGAGGGCCATCGAGATCTGTCGGCAGAGCTAGCGCTGTTAGCTGCGCGTGCGAGCTGCCTTGCATCGATTCGTTGTCTCAAAGTGGTCTCGTTTCAGGCTTCAGATGAATTTAGTCGATTAATCCGGCTCGCCTTCGGCCCTCATCAGTCTTGATGGAAAAATCCGTTCCAGAGAACTCGGCCGCATCTGACGTGCACAGGTAGTTGATGGCTTTTGCCGGCCATTCCGGTGGGATATGATCGGCAAAGTCCATCTGGCTCACCGGCCCTACGCCGGATTTCTTGATGGATACCTGCATGTCAGTGGCCACCGTTCCCGGACTCATGCCGATACATCGCACGCCATAGCTTGCGTATTCTTTGTGTACGCATTTTGTCAGAGACAGCACGCCTGCCTTGGTCGCACAGTAATGGCTCCAGCCTTCCAGTGCGTTGGTTGCGGCACCTGAGCTGACATTGATGATCACGCCACTTTTCTGATCCTGCATGATAGGCAGAACCGCGCGAATTCCGTAGTACACACCTTTAAGATTGATATCAACCACATTGGACCAGCTATCGGGATCCGAATCAGCCAGGTTCGCAATGGGATCAATGGTGCCGGCGTTGTTCACCAGTACATCCAGGCGTCCATATTCCTTAATCGCATGCGCTACTGCTTTTTGCAGTTGCTCGTAACGACTGACATCGCAGGTAACGCAAGTGGCCTGTCCGCCGTTGTCACGTATGTCTTCTACAACTCGCTCGCAGTCGGTGATGGAGCGTGCAGCAAGGACTACGTGCATACCGTTTGCGGCCATCTCTTGTGCAGTGGCCGCACCAATGCCTCGGCTGGCTCCGGTGATAATGGCACATTGTCCGGTGAGTTCATGCATGGGGACTGTCATCCTCGTCGTGATAAAAACCAATCTGGTATCTGAAAGCAACCGAAGGGTCAGCAACTGAAAGCTGTTGACCAGATCGCTCGATACGTTTTCTCAACCTTAACCTAAAGACTCTCGTCCGTGTGCTTCGTCAAAATTGATGGCTGGGCCTATTGGCAGAATCCTGTAGGGATTGATTGTGTCGTGGCTTTCCAGGTAATGACGTTTTGCGTGTTCGAAATTACAGGTCGCCGCGATACCTGGCCATTGATAGAGGTCACGAGTGTATGCCCACAGGTTCGGGTAGTCTTGTAAGCGTTTAAGATTGCATTTGAAATGCCCGTGATACACAAGGTCAAAGCGTAGTAGCGTCGGCAGTAGTCGCCAGTCAGCCTCTGTGGGTTGTGCTCCACAAAGAAAGCGCTTGTCTTCAAGCAGGCCCTCCAGCCAGTCCAGCGTTTCGAACAAAGGCACTACAGCTTCATCATAAGCTGATTGGGTTGTCGCAAACCCGCTCTTGTACACGCCATTGTTCAGTGTGTCATAGACTCGATCGTTAATCGTATCGATCGGGCCACGCAAGGGCTCAGGATAGTAATCATCCTGCTGCGCGCCGACACCGTCAAAGGCGCTGTTGAGCATGCGTATTATCTCGGAGGATTCATTGGATACGATGGTGCCGGTTTGCTTGTCCCAAATCACAGGTACGGTGACTCTGCCGGAGTACTCCGGATCAGCCAGTGTGTATATCTGATGCATCAATTCCTTGCCATTCAAGCGATCGCCGACGATACCATTATCATCCTCATTGAATGTCCACCCACGATCTGCCATGAACCAATGCACGAATGACACATCAATCATTGATTCCAGGCCTTTAAGGGTGCGGTAGATCAGCACTCGGTGAACCCACGGGCACGCGTAGCTTGCATAAAGATGATATCGACCTGCTTCTGCCTTGAAGCCTCCGGAACCAGTGGGGCCCGCTGAGCCATCGGCCGTTATCCAGTTCCTGAATCCTGCCTCCGAACGCTGAAACTTTCCGCCCGTTGAATCGGTGTCATACCAGGTGTCGTGCCACTGTCCATCGACAAGCAATCCCATTAACGTACTCCCGTTGGTTGATCGGCTGAAAGCGAAATCGCCGGTGAATGCTACAACACTAGAAGACGGAACAGGCCGAACCCTGCAAGTGACATGAGCATGAACAGGCAGAAGCGTTTATAAAACGGCTCCAGGGAGGGGCGAAACAACCAGGTTCCGATAAAAACGCCCAGAACAACCATAGGCGCTAGTAACAGCCCGCGTTTGAACGCCAGCGTATCCAGTGTTCCAGTACTGAGAAGCCAGAAAGCTGAGACTGCCATGCTGACAAACAGGTAAAGAACCAGAGATGCCCTGACTTCACGCGCCGATACTCTGAGTGACAGAATGTACAAAGCGACGACCATTCCGCCGATACTAGCAAGGCCTGTCACCATTCCGGCAAACAGCCCCGCCAGATACACACTCTTTTTCGACCCGAGGAAAGCGGGAGATAACTTGAACATTTGAAGTGCTGCGAGGAACAGAATCAGTAGCAGCGCGACAAGACGGGATGTCTCCGGCGGCAAGCCATGAGTTGCTGCCAATCCAATAGGCATTCCCACGGCTGTTCCGACGACAAGAGCAATGACAAGCGGGCGATCGGCCTCTGCAAGGCCTCCTCTGAACATGACCGCACCGGACACCAATTCCAGCAAAAAACACACAGGAATCAAGGCGATCGGTGGAATCAGCAGTGCCAGACCCGCCATGACCAGAGCCGAAAGACCGAATCCTGAAAAGCCACGTAACATGCCTGCAACAAGCACGACAAGAGCGGCAAACGCCAGTGAGCTGGCTGATAGCTGGAGATGGAACTGCAAAGTGTCGAGCATGAGTGTTCGCTCTGGTAACCTGTACGCCTGGATCGAAAAAAGCGTCCTGTTAGCGCAGAACGTTAGGGGTTGGTATCAAAAAATGAAATATTCACAAAATTGCGATTTAATTGCGGATTCTGTGCGTAGCTCGAGTCAAGTGTAGTGGAACATACAAAACGTTCACTCAGAATCGTCTTTGAGTAACTTTGTTCGGGTGAACCGCCCTGTGACCAGCCGTGTTGTTGCTCGCTCTCACGGATTGCCCGATAATTTTTCGAGTTCGCAAGCGTCGGATGAGTGCAGAGCGATTCGCCGAATGAAGGTTTTGTATGTTCCACTAGGCGAGGAGCCTGCGCAGGCGGAATTGTGTCTGCCGCGCCTGCTCTCTGGCCATCATCAACTTAAGGAGTAGCAGTATGCAACGTAAATGGTCCGTATACCTGTCTGGCGAAATTCATACTGATTGGCGGGAGCGCATCATGCAGGCATCCGCAAGCGCTGGTCTGCCGCTGCAATTCACATCGGCTATCACCAATCATGGTGCCAGCGACGCAGCCGGAGATGTTCTGGGCCAGGCGAAAGAGGGGTTCTGGCGCGATCATCAGTCATCGAAAGTCAATGCCATTCGTACTCGTACGCAAATCCAGCAATGTGATGTCGCCATCATCCGCTTTGGCAGTCAATACAAGCAGTGGAATGCAGCCTTTGATGCAGGTTACTGTGCGGCTCTGGGCAAGCCTTACATTACCCTTCATGACGATGACATTATCCACCCCCTGAAAGAGGTCGATGCTGCGGCCATGGGATGGGCGCAAACTCCGGAGCAGGTGGTAGAAATACTGCGCTACGTTACGGGCTCACCCGACGCTGCCGGATGTGTTGCGGCAGAGGCACAAGCCTGATGAGCAAGCTCGAATGTTTTCAGTTTCCGTATGGGTCCGACAATTATGGTGTGCTTGTCCACGATAGCAGCAGTGGTCAGACGGCTTGTATTGATGCCGGTGACGCAGATGCGGCATTGGGCGCGCTCAAAGACAAGGGCTGGGTGCTTTCTCATCTGCTGATAACACATCACCACGGTGACCACACGGCTGGGCTTGAGGCAATCAAACTGGCAACATCGTGTCACGTCATCGGTCCGGTAGAACGTTCCCAGCCCATCAAAGGTCTGGATGAGCATGTCGATGATGGCGCTGTGTTTGACTTTGCCGGCAAGACGGTTGCAGCGCTGCATACGCCGGGTCATACAACGGACATGATCAACTACTATTTCGCAGAGGATAAGCTGGTTTTTACAGGAGACACCTTGTTCAGTATGGGCTGCGGCCGTTTGTTTGAAGGCGATGCGGCCATGATGTTTGCCAGCATCAGTAAGTTGGGCAATTTGCCAGAAGATACACTGATGTATTGCGCGCATGAATATACCGCTACTAATGCGCGCTTTGCGCAGGATGTAGATCCGGAAAATACCGATTTACAGTTGCGCGTCAGTGAGGTTGAATCACTGAGAAGCAAGGGTGAACCTACCGTGCCCGTTACTATGTCGCTGGAGAAAAAAACCAACCCGTTTCTGCGTACTGATGATGCCGGGATCCGTCGTGCTCTGGGTATGGACGATGCTGATGATGTCGCGGTTTTTGCCGAGCTCCGAGACAGGCGTAACGGGTACTAGTCGGCGAGTGTTCCGAAGAAGCCTTCAAAGGTTATAAATGGTCCAGGCGTAGTAGGCGGCAAAGAGTGCCAGTGCCAGCACCATTCCATGACGTGCTTTTGCCAATGCGGCAGGAGCACGCTCTGCCGGCAGTATAAGCAGAGCACTCAAGGCACAAAGCAGTAACCCTGATCCGAACGCCATTTGCCCCCAGAACTCAAGGACGTGTCTCGATGCATACCATAAGATATTCCATAACCCTGCGGCACCACAGATGAATCCGACCGTGCGCAATACAAACCCGGGCGTTCGGGTATTGAGTGCACCTGCTGGTAATCTGTTGGCAAATACCACACAGATGATCATACATACCGTGACAACCGTGCCCATCGGAATGAACATGGGAAGCTCCTTTTAGCGTTGGTTACCGGCTGCGCGAAGTAAGGAGTTGTAGAAACGTACGCCCATCTCACGCAATGCCGCTGCACCAAAGTGTATACAGGAGGTTGCACCACAAGGAAACCCGTTGTCGGGAATCAGGTCGTCATTATTGGAAAAGGCGCTGTGTCCTGCAATGAAGCCGATATTGCGGTGCACACTGTCAACCTGCCTTTTACTGGCCTGGAATGTAGAAAAATCACTGCGTTCATCCCGACCACGTGACATGGAACCGACAACAAAGGGAATGTCTGCAGATGGACCCCGGGCGCGACTGCCACGAGCATCTGGCTGGATACGGGTGCGGAGCGCGGTTATCAGTTTATTGAGGTTTTCCTCGTAAAACGGTGCGCACTGAGTGTTGCTGTCGCTCTCTCCCTGGTGCCAGAGAATGCCTCTCAATATGCCGCCAGTTTGCGATAGCGTCTCATTTATTCTCACAAGTGCGCGATCAAAAAGTAGCGTATTGCCCAGAGCCGGATTGCTGGTCTGCTCGGCATTCCAGTGTGCAGCGGGATCGTTAGTGTTGCAAAAAGCCGATCCTGACCAAGCCGCCGGCACCAAAACTATATTGCGAGTGGTATTGGGCAGAGCAGTCTTGGCGAAGCTCAGTCCCATGCCAACACGGCTGCCGCTCTTGAGTCCGGAGGAGGCGTCAAAGGGCGTATGCAACGGGTCTTCAGCCTGATTGAATGGTCGCGCGCTGAAGTTGGCTGAGGGGTTTAGAAACCCCCCGCTGTCGCTTGTCAAACTGGAATCGTTGGCAGTGACGTTTGCCTGAAGAATGCGTGGATCAGGCTCATCGGCTCCACCGGGCTCGGAGTTTTTAGCGTCGGTCTCACTCAGGCCAACCATATTGCTTTGACCGATCAGAAGATAGATATCATCTCTCGGCACCGGTGTTACAGCCACAATGATGGTGGTTGTGACAGTGAACCCGCCAGCCTGTGCAGTGATGACAAGGCGTCGTTGATCGGGTAGTAGCGGCAATGTATCAATGCCTAGTCTCACCGTTAACACACTGCTGGAGTCTTCTCTGGTCAGGGTTGCATTATTGAAGCTTGCGTCCAGTCGTTTGCTATCGGCTAATGTCTCTGTACTAATGTCGAGATTTACGGTTTCGGCGAAGTTACCGACACGGCTAATGCGGACCGGAATGCGAATACCCCGCGCATCGCCTTCTATCAGGTTATAGGCATCGTTGGCTATCTGCACACTGAATGGGGGTGAGCTGACGGAGGTCTCAGGTACCACGGATATCTGTATGGTCTGAGTGCTGCGTAGTGATGTGTCGTTGAGGTCAAAAGCTGTCACCTCAATGGAATAGACGCCAATATCACTGGCACGGGGTTGCCAGGTCAATGAGCGGCTGCCGTCACCATTGTCGATGAATCTCATACCTTGTGGCGGGTCGCTGACCAGAATACCTGCAGGATCACCATCGACGTCAACAGGGGAGAGTCGCAATTCCCACGGTTCACCGACACGGAGTATCTGGTTATCCAGTCTTGCAAAGAATGGTGCTTGATTGACACTGCCGGCAACGCTTAAGGCCTCGGAACGTTCGGAGTAGTTGTCATAGAAATCGAAGGCCACAACGGCATAGGTTGCTGATGTACCGATACGCAATGTATCGGTGTATGCGTTAGTCGTGACCGTGTTTATATACCGATTGTTGCGATACACGTCGTAGCCTTTGACGGCTGCAGGTCCTGTGGATGGCTGCCAGCTCAAGCGTATCCTGGTCATGCCATTGTCGGTTTCGCGCTCACTGGTCAGACCTGTTGGTACAGAAGGTGGAGAGCCTGGATCTTCAGAGGCGCCGCCGAGCGGTAGCGACAGCACTCTCGATACCATTGAGAAATTCTGGTCGAAGTCGAATGCCCCTACTTGAAATGCATAGGTGCTTGCCTTCGGCAAACTACCGGTGTATCGGGTATCAAATCGAGTTGCAAGGTAATTGCCGTTTACGAAAATGTTGTAACCGGCAACCGCCTGATTATCGGTAGACGCCCGCCAGGTGAGCTCTACGGTATCTGTGTTCGTTCCACGGGTAATGCTGCCTTGCAAATCTGTTGGTGTCGTTGGCGCAAGCGAAGAGTTGACTTGTTCGCCCTCAGGAAGCCGGATGGTCTGCGACCGTGAGGAGAAATTTCTGCGGATATCAAAGGCGACAACGTGCCAGGAATGTGCCTCATCACCATTGTTACGGCCGCTATACTGTGTATCAGAAACGGTGCTCTGGTAACGGTTGTCACGAAAGACGTTATAGCCCAGTACCGCCTCGTCGTCGGTTGACGCGTTCCATTGAAGGTTGACCTGCCCTCCGGCGAGGGTTCCGGTTAGATTGGTTGGCGCTGAAGGAGGGATCGTGAGATCGTCAGGGAGCCCCGGATCCGGCAGTATCAAAGACGCTGACGCAGCCGAGAAACGACGCGGTGGCGAGTCAAAAGCAATGATATGGAAGCTTGCGCGCACACCAGCGGTTACCGGGCCGGTATAGGAATTTTCGGATACCGTGCGGATATAACGGTTATTCACGTAGACGTTATAGCCTTGCACCTCGTCATCGCTGTCACGTGAAGCGTCCCAGGTCAGTGTTACCTGATTATTGATGATAGCGCCCTGCAGATTGCGCGGCGCCACCGGTGGCTCGCCAGCGGCTATCGCCATGCATGGAGCCATAATGAAAAGGACAAGAGCTCGAAACAGCCGACAACATTCGCGGTGACGCATCATGGAAAGTCCTTTTTCTGGCGAGTAGTAATGATGACGAGCGGTAGGATAGCCAAATTGTTCAGACGGTAAATGTCGGCGAGGGCCTTTTGAGGTGCACAAATGGTCAAAATGTGAAGCCCATCTCGTTGACGGTTGCGTCGTCGAAGCGCCTGCCTCCGAGGTCAGCAAACGGTTCAGGCGCTATTATTCATCGGAATGACATATATCACCGCACGACGCTTGACAGCAGTCCTCTCCGGTCTTATGCTTCGCGTCCGATGTGGGGCTATAGCTCAGCTGGGAGAGCGCTTGCATGGCATGCAAGAGGTCCGCGGTTCGATCCCGCGTAGCTCCACCACTATCGGTTCCGGAGGACTCCCGGAAGCCGCGACTCCCGGCGGCGACACAGCCAGTGCTCTTTAGTCAATGTCCAGTGGGCTGGGCACCAGCTGATCTCCTCTCATCAGAGTGAACTCAAAGCCCGAATATACCTTTCACTGGCTCTACATGAGTGCAAAAAAGCCGTCAAATCTGTCTCTTTACGTTGAGGAGTTAGCATCAACAGGGCAATATTGCTTCAAGCGTGAGAGCGCTATGGAAGCGCTTGGCATTAACCATGGCGCGATTCTCGATGCGGCAGCGAGGTTGCGTATACGTGGCTATATTGTGGCGCCGCGTCGTGGGTTTTACGTTATCACGCCTCAGCGATTTCTGAAATGGGGTGCACCGCCGCCTAGTTGGTACATTGATGCCATGATGTCATGATGCGTGATGCTGGGCGGCCCTATTATGTGGGTTTGCTAAAAGCGGCAGAATTGCACGGTGCTGCCCATCAGGCGGTGATGGATTTTCAGGTTGTCACTGATCGGCAGTGGAAACCGATTGACGTTGGGCGTACCAGAATCGTATTCCATTATCGCAACAACCTTCTTGATGTTTTAGATGCCACTGATGCGCGTAAAACGGACACGGGATCAATGGTGCTCGCATCACCGGCACTGACTGCATTGGATTTGATTCGGTATAGCAAGGCAAGTGGTGGGCATGGATCATGCGGCCAGTGTGCTTAACGAGCTGGCAGCAAGCATTGAAACCAGGCAGCTTTTACTATTGGTGTCATCATTTGAATTGCCTGTGGTGCAACGTCTCGGCTATGTCCTGGACTTCCTTTCTCACGATGAAATCGCCATGCCGTTGCAGCGAGCTATTGAAAACCGAAAAGTACGTTGGGTTGAGCTTGATCCCGAAGATCAGTTGAGCATGTTTGATGACACAGAGCCACAGAGGGATCGACGTTGGCACATGATTGTAAGGCGGTCACTGGAGATTGATGAGCAATGATTCCGGAAACCAGTATTACCGCCTGGAGTCAGATTGCACCTTGGGCCGAATTGCAACAGATCGAGCAGGATTTGATTATTTCCAGAGGGTTGGTAGAAATATTTAATCATGATTTACTACGATCAGCGCTCCGGTTTCGTGGTGGCACGGCGTTAAACAAAATCATCTTTCCTCAGCCAATGCGTTATTCAGAAGATATCGATCTGGTTCGTACTGAAGCGAGTCCGACTGGTCCTATTCTGGACGCTTTGCGAGTTATGCTTGAGCCATGTGGGGGCCGGTAGTTTTTCGCCCAGTAAAACCACGCCGAAGTTGAGATTTAAGGTATCAGCAGAAGATGATCCCAACCTATTCATAAAGCTTAAGTTGGAAATCACCATAAAGGAAATTAAGATTGTAGATGCGCCTGTCTGCACTGAATATTCTGTTGATAATCCATGGTTCAGCGGGAAAACAGCAATTCAGACGTTTACCGTTGAGGAGCTTCTGACGACCAAGCTATGTGCCTTGTTGCAAAGAGACAATGGGCGCTATCTTTTTGAGCTGGGGCACGCAATGGCTGTAACACCAGCTTTGAATCTAGATCGCGTTGGATCAATGTTTGAGCACTATCTAGTGTCAGGTCACCAGTCGATAGAGCGTGCTGAGGCTGAGAGAAGAATGCTTGCCAAGTTCACGAAATCTGATCCGTTTAGTGATATTCGCGCGTTGCTACCATCAGGAGCGCACGAGTTTCGTCATAAAACGGCAGCGCATACTACATTTTTGAGAGTCTTTAAGGGTGTGATAAAGGGTGTGATAGAGAAAATTTCGGGTCAGCGTTGGGCTCGTACAGACGAGATTGCGGAGAAACTTGGACTCAATGAACTCGTTGAAGAACAATGATCGTTGAGTGTAAGCCTGATTTTATAGCTATTGTAGAAAACGCCAAGCAGTAGCAATCACCACCGTAGTTATTGCCGAGACAGGTGTACGTAATCGGTATCCCATAGAGTTCCCGTCCACTTCCAGCGCAAACGCATAACACCATGGCGCACCACCCGGACAAGTCTGCTGAGTACGTATTCCAGAATGACATCATCGCCCACCTGAAAGCTAACGGTTGGCTGGTTGGTACAGTGTCAAAATACAATCGCGAATTAGCACTGAACACAGAGGAAACTCTGGCGTACGTCAAGGAAAGTCAGCCTGATCAGTGGGAGAAGTACTGCGGTATCTATCCGACGAATACTGAAACAAAGTTTCTGGAGCGGTTGGCATCGCAGTTGAATAAGGCCGACCCGAATGCTGCGAACAAGGAGCTTCGCACTTATGGCACCTTGGGTGTGCTTCGACAGGAAATTAAGATCGTGGCGCGCGGTTCAGTCTGTGTCAGTTCAAGCCCGAGCATGATTTGAACCCCGATATCTTGGCGCGCTATGGCATAAATCGGCTGCGTGTTGATCTGGTGCTGTTAGTCAATGGCCTGCCGGTGATAACGATGGAGCTCAAGTCCGAATTCAAGCAAGCCTTCGCCAATGCTGTCGAGCAATACAAGAACACACGATTACCGATTGATACTGAAACTCGCAAAGCTGAGCCACTGCTCAGCATTCTCGATGGTATTTTCATTGTCGTGTGCTCACATCCCGCAAATTACTTTACCGATAAGAGTGAATTCTTCTGGAATTTGGGACGCTCAATCAGACAGCTTGGAGATGAATCACGTTTGCCACGCATTTGAGGAAACCGTGAAATTGCAAGATTGACCCTGAGTTTCCTGCTCTGGAAATTTGTCAAAAAGTAAAGTGGGGGCACCTGCATGGGCATGTTCCTGACATCATTTCCTGATCATCAAAAGTACTTCCTGTTGACTGACAACGGGTTTTTTTGCTGTCCCGGTGGAAGAACTAACCATCACCGATGGCTTTTGAGGTCGAACGCTTGCGCAGTAGTAATAGACAAAATATTGACGAAACGAGTTGGTATAAGACTGGTGTTGTCTTGATAAAACCGGGAGGGTCAAAATACTGGCATTTTGAGCCGTTACAAGCACTCAAAAACCCTTACGCAGGTTCTGGCAGCTAGGTACACTTAATAAGTGTTGGTACTTGACCAACGCTATCGTGATCGTCAGTCGTCCAATTCGCTTTGACACGGAGCTTGGGGCGGTTGTCATCAGTCGCCATTTGCTCTTTCAGGCTCATCAGTGGATACAGAATTTGAAGTTCTTGTTGTAGAAGACAATTCGAATGATTTCGAGATGCTACAACGCACGCTGAGAAGAACTCGCATGTTCGACCTGACGCGGGAAGGTTCTGCAGGCGATGGCCTGTCCGAGCTGAGTCGAAAACGATATGATGTGGTATTGCTTGATCTTACCTTGCCTGACAGCGAGGGGCTGGAGTCTGTTATTGCCTTCACCAGTCTGGCATCGACTCCGGTTGTCGTCTTGTCGGGAATCGATGATGAAAACACTGCATTGGAATCGGTACAGCACGGGGCACATGATTACCTGGTCAAAGGTAAATTTGACACTACCTTAATCAGCCGAACCCTGCGTTATGCCATTGAACGTTTCAGACTGCTCGAGGAGCTTCGTGTCACACAGCAACAGGTTCGTCGTGAACAGGAACTCAGACGGTTGGAATCTGATGCATCATCCCCGGTACAACGCGACGCGGTTGTGAGCGTCCACGAGTTAAGCACTCTCAAGACGACTAACGAAGAATTCTTTACTCACGCTGTAAACGAGTACAGTAACCTTATCAATAAAGCGTTGGAGCTGCGCCACTTTAAGATCGAATACAACGTAGCGAAAAAACTACGATCACTGGCAGATTCTCTGGGTGCCAACAAAGCGTCACCACGAGACGTTGTCGAGGTCCATACCACGTCATTGAACGCAAAACTTGCCAGTATGTCTGCTCGTCGAAGCTCACTGTGCAATGAGGAAGCTCGTTACCTTCTTACGGGTTTGCTGGGGCATCTGTGTTTGTTCTATCAGAGCCGATGCGTACCAGATGCGGCTCCATCAGGCAGAGACGTGACACCCGAGCAAGCTGCACTGGAGCCATCGCTGGATTCCAGCGCCGTGAGTGAGCAAGGATGAGTGCGTTGAAGATGAAGCTATTCGTGTCAGGCCGTTCTGTGCGCTCCGATACAGCCCTGAAAAACCTGCGTGACACGTTGCAGGAGGTGGTCGCTGACGACTACGAATTGAATGTCATTGACGTTCTTGAGTATCCGCAGTTGGCTGAGGACGATCTCGTTCTGGCCACACCAACACTCATCAAGCTCAACCCTTTGCCCGTCAGACGAACCATTGGAGATCTGTCAGATAAACAGTCTCTCCTGCTTGGACTGGGCTTGCAAGGGTGAAGGTTCTGGAGACTCTATAAGCCAATGAATTCTGAAACTCGCCAAGGCATTACAAAGCTTGAAACCGGCATTGCCGGCTTCGATGCTATTTCCAATGGCGGCATTCCCAAAGGACGTACAACACTGCTTACGGGCACTGCGGGAAGTTCGAAAACGGTGTTTGCAGTTCAATACCTTGCGTGCGGGATCACCCTTAAAAACGAAAGCTGCGTATTCGTTACATTCGAAGAGACGCCCGAGGATATAAGGCAGAACATGTTGAGCTTTGGATGGAATATCGCTGAGTGGGAGGCTTCGGGTCATTGGGTATTTGTTGATATATCTCCAAGGCCTGAAGAACAGCCCATTCTCAGTGGCGAATTTGACTTGGGAGCACTACTGGCGCGAATCGAATTTGCCATTGAAAAGATCGGTGCATCGCGAATTTCGATTGATTCACTCGGGGCAATATTTGGCAAGTTCGAAAACCAGTATCTTGTTCGAAGTGAATTGTTACGTATCTCTGTTGCTCTCAAGAAATCAGGCGTTACTGCTCTGATGACCGCAGAACGAAAACACGAGTATGGAGACATCGCTCGGCATGGTATCGAGGAATTCGTTGCCGACAATGTGATCATTCTTCGAAACGTGCTGGAAGCCGAGAGTCGCCGCCGCACTATGGAAATACTGAAGTTTCGTGGCACTGATCATCAAAAGGGTGAACATCCATTCAGTATCGTTGCGGATGGTGGCATCGTTGGTGTCCCCCTGTCTACGGTACACCTGAACCATAGATCATCTCATTCTCGTATAAGCTCTGGAACAAGCAAGCTGGACACCATGTGTGGAGGAGGATTCTTCCGTGATTCCATTGTGTTGATATCTGGGGCGACGGGTACTGGAAAAACTTTGATGGCTACCACGTTCATTGGTGGTGCCGGAGAGAACGAACGCAGTCTGTTCTTCGCTTTTGAGGAGAGTCGTGACCAGTTGTTCCGCAATGCAGAAGGCTGGGGCGTGAAGTTCGAGGAAATGGAAGCCGATGGCTCTTTGAAGGTTATCTGTGTTTATCCTGAAACCATCGGTCTGGAGGAGCACTTGATCGTGATGAAAAAAGCGATCAACGAGTTCAAACCAACGAGAATCGCTGTGGACAGCTTGTCTGCTCTGGAAAGGGGTGTTACGACCAAGAGTTATCGGGAATTCGTGATTGGCTTGACGTCATTTATCAAGCAGGAGGAAATTGCAGGTGTTTTTACGGCAGTTACCCCTTCGCTCATGGGCGGAGCGTCAGTTACCGAGGCACATATTTCTACCATCACTGACAGTATCATCTTGCTTCGTTATGTGGAATTATTTGGCGAAATCAGCCGCGGTATTGCCGTCCTGAAGATGCGTGGATCATTTCACGAAAAGGAAATAAGGGAATTCATCATTAACGATACCGGTATGAATGTCGGTAAGCCATTCAGAAACATAACAGGCATTCTCAATGGTACCCCTCAGTATCATCAAACGCAGGAGTCTGAACGCCTGCGGGAAATGTTTGAGGATTCCTAGTGCTAATGGCCCAATAACAATGGTTTGCGAATCTTATAATGAGTGACCTAAAGTTGATATCCAGTCACGACCACCCCGATGTGGCAAGGTTGAGTGCGGCGCATCTCAATAGCGTCGTGTATCACTCACCTGACGGCATCGTTGTAATGGATCCTGAAGGCACAATCGAATACGTCAACAAGGCCTCCGAGATTATGTTCGGACGCAGTACACAGCGATTGCTCGGCAGGTCCTTTGGCTACCCGGTCATGACCGGTGACACCACAGAAATTGAGGTACTTCATCTTGGACGACCAATCTGCGTAGCAGAAATGCGTGTTGTCAAGGTCGAATGGCAAGGCAGAACCAGCTTTCTGGCAACCTTGCGAGACGTCTCGGAGCGAATTCAACTGACCAATAAATTGATGCGAACAAACAAGGATCTTGAAAAATTCGCGTCAGTGGTTTCGCATGAAATAAGGGCTCCATTGCGAAATCTGAATTTGCTTAGTGGCTGGTTGCTCGAAGATCATTCCCGTGATTTGAACAGTGATGCCACTGAAGACGTCCAACTGATCCGTAAAACGACCGCTCGAATGCAACGAATGGTTGAAGATTTGGTCAGTTATAGTCGTTGTGGCTTACGCCCGAAGCTGGCAAAAGAAGTTGATCTTGAGGAGGTGCTGGTAGATGCACTGGATAGTCTTCACGACGAAATATCTAGTACTGATGCACATATTGTCCACGATTTTTTACCCACGATCGATTGTAACGTCCAACAGATGGTGACAGTTTTCCAGCATATAATATCCAATGCCATCGCCTTTTGTTCGAACAATCCCAGAATCATGGTGACGGTCAGTCGTGATAACGAGCTGTGGAAAATAAGCTTCATTGACAATGGAATTGGTGTTGAAGAGAAATTCTGGGACAAGATATTTGTTCCGTTTAACCACCTGCATTCCAGAGACGACTATGAAGGTACAGGTATTGGTCTTGCCACATGCAGAAAAATAGTGGAGTTACACGGCGGTAGAATCTGGCTGGAATCAGAACCTGCGGTGGGAAGTGTCGTCCACGTCTGTTTACCTGAAAAACAAACATGAGAGATGATGCGAAGAGCGAGTTCGGATAAGTATCTTGCGTATTTTGGCTTGCGCAATTACAGGATCGATTCTCGCAGGTTTCCTCTGCAGTGATAAAGGTAGAAGAATTTACGAAGTAAATTCAAACGTTTGTATGATAACGACAGCGATCGCAGGAGCCTTATCAGGGCCTATGCACAGGATTGTGTCATATCCTTGAATTTAGCGGAGTGAGTAGGTTTGGAGAACGTCAGTGCTCGTATGCCGCTTGGATACCAAGGGTTAATGTTTGACAATTGAGCGTTCAAGATGATTGCAATAGCTTATGCCAGTGAGGCGACAGTACCCTTTGATCAGAATATTCTGCACGAGCTGAATAGTGCCGCGGTAAAGGAAAATCGAAGACTTGGGTTGACGGGTTACTTGAGCTTGAAGAACAGCCGTTTTTTCCAGTATCTGGAAGGACCTGAAAACGCTGTCAATGAGATTATGGAGCAGATCAGGAATGATCCGCGTCACAACATTTTAAGAACATTTGAATTGGGCTCGGTAGAGCGGCGCCGGTTTTCGCAATGGCAGATGCTTAATATTCATGGTTCGGAGGACGTAGGGATTCGTGTTCAGGATCTTTTTGACGAAGTGATTGATCCCGCTCTTGATGATACTTTTAACGAGGAGGAAACCAGCCGCATTCTGCTGGAGATAATCGATAAACTATCCCAGCTACTTAGAAGCAACCACGAAAAGGCGCTGGTTAATGACACAGAAGGCGTGGATATCGGTGAGGCCTCCCCGTTTGTTGTAGCATTCGGTGCCTCCGCAGGCGGCTTGTATCCGCTACAGTCGATTATTCGTAGTCTCAAGCCAGATCTGGATGCAGCTTTCATTGTTATCCAGCATTTATCGCCTGATTCCGAAACGCTTATGGATATGATCCTGCAGCGGGAAACGTCGATGGAAGTCCGTACAGCGGCTATGGGTATAAAGTTACGCGCAGGTTGTGTGTATGTTATTCCACCCGGTGAGAACCTTGAAGTATCCAATGGCAAGTTCGACCTGTCCAAGCAACAGCGCTCAAGCAAGGGCCCTCAGTTTCCGATTGATATCGGCTTTCGATCCATCGCACGTGAGTATGGGGATCGTGCTGTCGGTATTATTCTTTCAGGAACAGGTACCGATGGTTCTCGAGGGGCAAAAATACTGAACGAAGCTGGTGGTGTCGTACTGGCTCAAACACCTGACTCAGCGGAATTTGATGGTATGCCCAATGTGATCATTGAGACGGGCATGGTGCATCAGATTCTTGCACCGCCCGAGATAGCAGAATTCATCAACAATTTGAGTGGTGATTATGTCCACGATTCACTTGCACTCTGGCCAGCACGCCGTGCGGTATATGTTAGTGAGGTAGTTACCTTGCTGCAAGACAACGACGTGGATTTTTCACAGTACAAGAGCGAAACCCTGTTTCGACGTATCGAGCGTCGTCGTGTCCTGGCGAGTATCCCGACCAGTGAAAAGTATATTGAATTCATTCGCTCATCAGAGAAAGAGCGCCGGGAATTGCGCGATGACATTCTAATTACTGTGACTAGCTTTTTCCGCGATCCTGACGCTTGGGATAAATTAAAGGAAACGATTGTCCCCTTGATAGCGGATGATTGGAACGAAGGCGATACTTTTCGCGTATGGGTTTCAGCATGTTCTACTGGTGAGGAGGCCTACACGGTGGGTATTATCCTGACAGAGCTGCTTGAGAAGCTGGACAAACAGATAAAATTCAAGATTTACGCCACCGATATCGAACGCAAAGCCCTTGAGCACGCGAGTACCGGTTGTTACTCCGATAGAGCTTTAGCCCAGGTAAGCCCTGAGCGTCGACAGCGTTTTTTTACGCGCAGCATCGAGGGATACACGATTTCCACTGAGATTCGTGAGAGCGTGATATTCGCACCTCATAATTTTATCAAGAATGCCCCGTTTACGCGTATGCACCTGGTGACGTGTCGCAACGTGTTGATTTACATGCAACCGGAATTGCAACAGACAGCCATAAAAAAGTTGCACTCGGCGCTGAACATCAACGGAATTCTCTTTCTTGGCCCTTCCGAAACGCTCGGCAGTTTGCAAAGTGAGTTCTACCCTTTACAACGCGAATGGAATCAATACAAGAAACTTCGAGACTTGCGCGTACCTCTTCATCTTTCCATGGAGCAATTGAGTGATGCCTCGCTGGACTATCCTGAGCCACTTGCCATCAAGCCCGTGCAGCTGAAAAACGAAACAAAATCCAGTGGGCTGATTGGTCTGTCGCTTGATGCCCTGTCACAGCATTCGCGTAACACCAATGTACTCATTGACACAGCGCGATCAGTCATGCTGGTTGTATCTGACCCTAGTGGCCTGTTGCAGGTCAATTTGGGGGCACCGACGCTGGATCTTACCAAGATGGTTCCGGAAGGTCTGCGCGGATCGCTTTCGTTTGCCATAGCACGTGCATTTAAGGAGCATACGCCTGTATGTCACAAGCAGGTGGCTTGCGTGCCATCAGGGCAGGGCGAACGCCATGTCAATATAGAGGTAGCGCCACACGTATCTGCGGGTGAGAAAGAAGCTTTTTACGCTCTGGTCATATTCTCCAGCGCAGAATCGGGGGCCACGCTTGCATCTTCCGAGAACGATACAGACCATGCCGAAGTCAAACGATTGCAGTATGAGCTTGTTGAGACCCGAAAGGTATTGGAGGCCGCAATCAATGATCTGGAATCTTCAGACAACGAACATCGCACGGCTAACGAGCAGTTAATGGCAGCTAATGAGGAGCTGCAGAGTACTAACGAAGAACTGCAGTCAGTTAACGAGGAGCTCTATACCGTTAACCACGAATATCAGACCAAGATTCACGAGTTATCGGACTTGAACAAGGATTTTGAAGATTTATTTGACAGCACTCGCCTTGGTGTGATTATTCTGGACTCTGACTTGTGTATCCGTCGCTTCACCGAATATGCGACCCGGACAGTGAGTCTGTTGCCGTCTGACATCGGGCGTCCCTTTGTCGATTTGGCCCATACTCTGAATTACAAGAACCTGATCGATGATTTGCGTCGCGTATTGTCTACAGGTAAAACGATTAGTCGAGAAATTTCGAGAAACAAAGTAGATCAATTGCAAGTAGGTTTGCATCCATACAGAGCAGGTACTGGACTCGCCCGAGGCGTGATTGTCATGTTTCGGGATGTAAAGAAGACATCTTCTCGAGCCCCAGCTCTGGAAGATCTAGACACAGCCCATTGACTTTCTCGCGGTCGAGTCGGAGTAGTTTTGTAATGTCCTCGGGCAGCTTCGCTCGAGACATCATGAATCCCTGGACAGCATCGCAGTTGGCCTGGTCCAGAAACTCCAGTTGGGAGGCAAGCTCAATACCTTCGGACACAACTCGGAGTCCCAGTCCGTGCGCCATGCTGATAATGGATTTGATAATTGAACGCATTTTCTCTGAACGGTCAATGTCGCAGGTGAACATGCGATCAATTTTCAACCTTGACACTGGCAAGTGAACAAGCCTTGCAAGCGACGAATGCCCAGCGCCAAAATCGTCTATTGTGATGATATGTCCTGCGTTGCGGAGGTTCAACAATGGCTCACGATTTTTGTGATGGTCGATCATGATTGCAGACTCCGTTATCTCAATTTCCAGTGATCGAGCATCCAACTGAAACTGCTTGAGAGTTTGGCTGACCTGATCAGCGAAATTTGACTCCAGCAGCTGTCTGGTTGACACATTTACGGCAATCGGAAATTCGAAGCCCTCACGGCGCCATGCATTAGCCTGTTTGCAGGCAGTGTGCAGTACCCATTTTCCAATGTCGATAATACAATCAGATTTTTCCGCCAGTGGTATGAATTCAGCGGGTGAAATGAGTCCCAATATTGGATGCTTCCATCGAAGTAGAGCCTCGAGGGACACGATAGTGAGTGTTGCAGTGTTGTAGATTGGCTGAAAGTGCAATTCGAGTTGATTGTCCCGTATTACAAAAGGCAAGCTTGTCTCAAGCTGGGATAGCCTGCAAGTGCTTTCGATGGACTCCTTGCAAAACAACCGCACCTGATCACGACCGGCATTCTTGGCCTGATACATCGCAGCGTCAGCGCCCTTGACCAGCTCATCTGTTCGTTGCGCGTGTTCGGGGTATAAGCTTATCCCCATGCTGCAGCTGACACTCACGGTACCTTCTGACGTGTGAATAGGTTGTCTGATAATATCTCCAATTCTTTTAGCTTGTGCAATTGCATCGTCGGCCGATTTCGGATTGTCGAGAATGACGGTGAATTCGTCGCCTCCGATTCGCGCCACCGTATCTGCCGAGTGCAGGTGTTTGCCTAGTCGCCCTGCTATCGTGCACAGGACTTTATCGCCTGTTTGATGCCCGAGCGTATCGTTGATAGGTTTGAATCCATCAAGGTCGAGATAGATGATGCCAATCTTCGCCTTCTCTGATGTGCGCTCAAGAATCATTGACTGTAATCGATCGGTAAACATGACGCGGTTAGGCAAGCGTGTCAGTGGATCGTGATGAGCGAGTTCATCGAGATATTCATTAGCGTTACGCAGCAGAGTTTCGGTTTTCAATTGCTGCGTGATGTCGATGATCATGACCTGATATCTCATCTCTAGCGATTTTTTAGATCGAATCGCACTTGTTGCGAGCATCACCGAACATTCGGTTCCATCGTGTAACTTGAGTTTTACCTGCCATGTCAGCGACAAATGAGAGTTTGCTACTGATTTCAAATGGTCTCGCAGCAGTTCACGGTCTTCATCGCAAAGATATGTTGAGAATGTCGTGTTGACAAGATAGATGCTGGGCAGGTGAAGAAAGCAGGTACCGGCAAGGTTGATTTTCTCGATGATTCCGTTTTCGTCCATCGACAGATATCCTACCGGTGCGAGGTCAAACAATTTTCGATATTGGCTCTCTTCAGTTTTCTGGGTGTCGATCACGGCTTGCAGTTCACTGCTACGCGCGTTCAGCTTTTCAATCGCTATTCGCTGGGTGTTAATCTGCCCGCTCAGCGCTTGCTCTTGCAATTTGAGCTCGGCATTTTGAGTTTCCAGATGTCTTAGCCTGATCTGCAATGACTCTTCGTCGCAATTGGCATCAGTCCTGGGCGTATTTGCCGCAGCAGGACCTTTGTATGCAGTGGACGTCATCCCTTTGTCATTCGAAGAGGTCATCAAGTTCATTTCGCTGGCTGGATAGGCGTGCTGTCAGAACCTGACTGCAATATTTATACGTTTTCACCAGAAAACGATCGATCGGCGTCTTAAATCACTGTATTTCATGTTATTCAAGGTTATTTTGCGCTAAAGATTTTTACTCGATGAAATTTGAATGTGTAGTCGATACAACGGTACTAAGGACTAGAATTGCGCCCGATAGCCTATACGCACTCTGTTTTGACTGACATGTTTATCCTGAGTACGCGTCTCTAAAAACAGAAAGGCGCTTTGTGCCCGAGCGAACACGAAAGTGGACCCAATACTGATCAATACAGCGCTGCTATCCCTGTCGGCACCTTCTACCTGCATCTGATTTCCGGTTATGTCGTTATTGAATGATGCTTCTATAACGCCTTTGTCGGTCTCCGATTCGTGTTCGACTTCAATACGCCCGGAAGGCACAAGCACAACCTTTGATGTACCTATAACCCGTTTGATTTCACCGCCAAGTGAAAAACGGCTGGAGGTCTGCGTGTGGGAATTGACGTTCAGCGTGGTACCGGCACCAGAATTTGGCAGTGATGATGTTTCGCTGAATGCATCAATGGATGCACGCGTTATGGTGATTCTGCCGACAGGCCCGAATTCGGTAGCGCCAAGGTTAAACGTTCTACCCGCATTGATTGATATCGAAACGCGCGTGGCGTCGGTAGAGCTCCTTGCATTTTCACTGTTCTGTCCAATAAGATTTATACGGCGTGTCAGATCGAAATTATTGGTACCGACATCGAAAATGATATCTGCATACCCCTTGTCGTGTTCGTACCAGGTGCCAAAGGCGCTAACACTGATTCCTTGCATATCCATATCGCCGTTGTCACCATTGAAGTCAGTATTGTCATTGATAAAACCCAGCGCTGCACCCACAACGCTATGGCTACTGAGCCGATAGTCTGCCCCGAGAGTCAGGCTACTGGAGCTTATGTCGGCATCTCTCTGGATGCCGTTTCCATCAACGCTGCCGATCGAAATGTTGCCATTGGCAAACAAGCCAAAGGCATTGTCACTGACCGTATCTTGTGATGCGCTACCTCCGCCAAAATGCCATGCGGCATCCTTGGCAGTGTTGAGAACTGATCCTGCAATAGCCTGATCCCATAGCTGTAAGTTCAGAGCGCTGATATCGAAACGACCCTGATGGCCGGATCGCACGGCGTTAATGCGAGATCTGATATTGTTGATCTGGTTGTCAGCGGTTGTCGTCAATGCATCGCCAATGGCAAAGAATTCCTCTGGTACCAGTCGATCAAGACTTGCCGCAGGGTCATCCAGCAAGGCGAGCGTTTCACAGGTGGCAGACAGTGCGACCTGCCCTGACGTGCCGGTTTCCGGAACCGCGTTTGACACAGAAGCACAAGCCAGATTTATGGTGTTTGATGCTGCACGCGCGTTTGCGCTCAGTGGCGTTGATACAGGGGCGTTTCTGTCTATTGACACATCGGCACCTTCCGAAGGCTCTGCCGGTTCAAGCTCTTCTTCAACTGCAAGTGACGAGACGACATCAAATGTGAAAACAGCGGTATTAAATCCCGGTTCTGTGGACTCGTGAGGGGCTTCAGAGAATTCATAACCATAGGCAGTGACAGTAACAGTACCGGTTTGCAGAAACTCTATGTCGATCCCGCTTGTTAACGGTGTGACGGGCATTGGTGTGATGATCCTGGCGGCATTTGCCGGCGACACTTGCCACAAGGCGTAAGTTTCTATGTCTGGCGCGTTGGGGTTTTCAGATATACCAGAGTTAACCCGGTCAACAGATATTCCATTTAACGTGCTCCCCGACAGCACCCTTGTGGATTCGTCGGGAAAAACGTGCTGGATAAAAACCCTCCTGCCGGGTGCCGATGCAGGGTCGGGTGTCTGGGCAGCGACGTTACCCATTGATATGCCGGCAGGTGCAAGCCCTGCCAGTAACAGGAGTCCGATTGCCCGAGTACACAGAATTTTGCAGGACCTGTCCAATGCCGCAAAACGGCCTGTGTATGTGTTGCGCGAATAAGGGGGTGAAAAGGCTGCCGGGTTAGGCATGTTCATAAGCTCTGCTAATCAGCGTGAGAACGCCGATGGGTGCAATCCCTCAGCCATAGCCTTGTGTAGTTAACATGACGGAGGCGGTTGAAAAGGATTAAGGTCAAACGGGTAAAACGAAGAGGTGTGCACTGAATAAACGGCTGTGGGGCGGTTTCGTTCATGCGAAAAAAGTCGCAGATCGTGCATCTCAACACTTGAAATATTTATGCCTGCCTTTAGTTTGTAGCTGTCGGCAAGGTCTCATAGAGAGTTGCTGGCAAGACCCTTATATTGCTTCTATTGGAGAATATTGAAATGAAAATTGATCTGGCACCACTGTACGCAAACACTGTCGGCTTCGACCGATTCGGCTCACTGCTCGACGCAGCCTTGAGCGCTGATCGGCAATCAGCCGGTTACCCTCCCTATGATATCGAGCTTGTTGGTGAGAACAAGTATTCCATTACGCTGGCTGTAGCCGGATTTCAGGACAGCGAAATCGATGTACAGGTGGAGAAAGGTGTACTTACTGTGCGAGGCAAGAAGGAAGATGCCAAGAAGGATTCCAGGTATTTGCACCGTGGGATAGCAACTCGCTCGTTCGAACGCAAGTTCAATCTGGCGGACCACGTCGAGGTGGTCAGTGCCCAGCTGGACAATGGGCTCTTGAAAGTTGCCTTAGTACGGGAAATCCCTGAGGCCATGAAGCCACGCAAGATTCCTGTGGGGAACTCTGCGGCTGTCCTCGAGAGTGATGCTTCCGTCTGACGAGACTGCTTGCTACACCGGCTAGCTACGTGATGTTTAGACGCGCAAGTCGGTGTCTGGCGTCTATCAGTCTGTTGTAACCAGACAATCACTCACAGGTATCCCCTGTGAGTGATTTATACTGTATATACTGCCAGCTATTATGGCAGTCAACGAAGAACAGCAGAGGTTTCTCGAGCAGCTCGCCGAACGGATACCACGTCTGTTCGATGCTATCAGCATGGGCAACATAAAGAGCGAGTATATTGTCGGCGTGAGGCGGATCGGGCAACGACACGTCAGGTTGAAGCTCGTCGCGGAGGTCGTCGATCCAGGGGTTAATCCTTTGAGAACACACGGAACTCTCGCCCCGGTAGTGACTTCTTCACACTCAGGGTGGGGCCCCGGGACACGAGTCGAACCTGAAAGCAGGGGTGGTGTGCCTGTTGTCAGTCAGCCAGACGACGAGTCATCTGACTGAGCCGTGCTACTGCGCTTAATCTGCGTTGGATTAGCTGTCAGATCTGAGAATAGCGCTCGTCATCGCTCCAACCCCGGTTAATGGCGACGAGCACCAGCCCAAGTATCAGGATTGACACGGCAGCGTAAAAGAGGCTTCCGCCATCACTGACACCGTTGTGTAGTACTTCTATTCCCAACGGTGTGAAAAGGTGGAAGAACACAGCGCCTGCCATCACCATCGAGGCCATGAGTCCACCGATGACGTGAAACCTGCGGCGAGTGATGCCGAAAAATGACTTCGTCATTTTTGAAATAACCCATAACAGGGCTGGCAGCAAGAGAACGATAGCCGTCAGGAGCTCAAAACCACCGACCGCAAAAGCACCAAAATCCCTGAACAGGTTGCCTACACCTGCGCCGGCAAATCCACCTATCCATTCGCCGATGGTGCCGAATATATGTTGGGTGTCAGGGTGACCGGTAAACTTGTACGGTAATGACCCTAAAAAGATGTAGCACATCCATACGACAATTGGCCAGGACACGATAGCGCGAATGTACTTCATTGAGAGCTCCCTGATTGGTGACGTTAATTCAGCAAAGGGTAGCATGCTCCTTGTTGGTCAGACTGAGCATTGTCTCAAAGACCTTCGCAAGGAAAAAAGTCTCTTTAGAGCTGTGCGACGGAAACTTGTCGGCCTGTATTTCTGGCTGACCAGGAAAGTTATTTTCAGCCGAATCGAGTACTGGTTTGCTCATATGATAGTCATCCCCGAGATTCTTTCCGGACAGCCAAGGCAAGGTGTTCGCGTCTAGAGCGTTCGTCTATTTCGCCAGGTCACGATACCGCTCCGGTTTCCTCATCAGATCAGCTATGCCGTTCATGTTCAATGAACATGTCAGCTACGCGGAGAGAATCGATCTTGTATTCGCCGCGAGCAAGCTGTTCCTTTATTTTGTCAACCTTCTCTCGATCGAAACGTCTGCCTGAGGTGCGGCCTTCCTTCACCGGCCGGACATTGGGTTTGTCTTCCTGCTTCTTCGCGCTCTTGTTCGGCCCGGTCGGATCATCTCCATGCCGTCGCCCGTAGGCAATGGTACTTTTGTCGAGACGCTCTTTGCGAGCATCGGCGATGTTGGTGACTTTGGTGTCGGAACTGTCGCTCTGGTCCTGAGACATGTGTCTACTTCCTCGTCGTGACCCTTTGACTCCTTCGAAGACGAAGATGTCGGGTCATTCTTGTTTTGTGTTCTCCCACCGGTGCCGGGTCAGGTATCTGCAACATACCCGGTTAGCTGGTTCTTGAAAAAACCGGATTAACCGTCACCTAGCGGGTAGAGATGGGAGCGGCGAAAGTGTGGCTTAGTGTAATAAGAAATAACGGGACAGATGGTCAAGTCACAAAGCTTGTGCGCATAATCGGCAAACGAGCACACGCAATCCCTCTGACGTCGATTTCTGCAGAATATTTCTATAAAAATACAGAAAAAACCTGATATTGCTGGAATGACATGCTATTTTTGTGTTTCAGTCGTCAATTCTTTGTCTTATCCGTACCTTCTTCTATCATCTATTGATCTTTCCATTCCTCGACCGGTTGCATTGCGAAGAGCGTCATAATGTCTAATAGAAAAGAAGCCCGAAAGATTCTGATTGTTGATCAGGATGCCGACAGCGCTCAACGGTTGTCGCATCAGCTCGAATTCATCGATTACGAACCGAAGGTGCTGAGTTCTCCAGAGTTGCTTGACAATCTCGGAGAGCTCGCCGATTACGCCAGCATTCTGATTGCCAATTTTCACGGAATCGTGCCCTGGGCGGAAAACCTCAGGGCCAAACACGAACATTGCCCACCTTTGGTGCTCTTGCTTGGACCCCGTCCGGCAGATATCTCTCAGGGTGAAATTGATGCCAACTTTGTGGGATGTCTCAAGGAAAATATCCGCTACGCAGCGTTGTCCGACTTGCTGCACAAGTCAGAGGTTCGTGGTTCTGCAAACACAACTCCCAGTAAGGAAGCTACCCAGAATCCCGAGTTGTTCAGGTCTCTGGTAGGTAACAGTCGGTCGGTACAGCGCGTGAGAAAGATGGTGGATCAGGTAGCGCCTACCGAGGCCACAGTTCTGATTCTTGGCGAGTCGGGAACGGGCAAGGAGGTGGTTGCGCGCAACATCCATTACTACTCGAATCGCAGAAACAAGCCGTTTGTGCCGATTAACTGCGGGGCAATTCCGGGGGAATTACTGGAATCGGAGTTGTTCGGACATGAAAAAGGCTCGTTTACGGGAGCAGTCGGAGCACGGCAGGGCAGGTTCGAGCTCGCTGAAGGTGGCACCATCTTTCTTGACGAAATTGGTGACATGCCACTATCGATGCAGGTCAAGTTGCTCAGGGTCATTCAGGAGCGCTCTTTCGAGCGAGTCGGCAGTAACAAAAGCATCAAGAGCGATGTAAGGATTGTCGCGGCCACGCACCGTAATCTGGAACTTCTGATTGAGGAGAACCGTTTTCGCGAAGATCTCTACTATCGCCTGAACGTTTTTCCCATCGAAATGCCACCTCTGAGTAGTCGCGCTGAAGATCTTCCGTTACTGGTGAACGAACTGATAACCCGGCTTGAGCATGAAAAGAAGTCGTCGGTACGTTTGACGCCAGCTGCGATGATGGCTTTGTGTAACTACGATTGGCCGGGTAACGTTCGAGAACTTGCCAACCTGATGGAGAGAATGACGATTCTGCATCCGTACGGGGTTGTTGATGCGGGCGACCTTCCACCCAAAATGGCACCGCACGGTAGCGCACTCAATCAGGAACGCGAAGACGATGAGGGCGGTGATGCTCTGCCAATGGTGCAGGGCATGCCGGCGGTTGCTCTGAACAACAAACCGAGGCTTCCGCGTGAGGGTATCGAATTGAAGCAGCATCTGACTGATATAGAGATCAGCCTTATCGAGCAGGCTCTGGACGAATGTTCTGGTGTGGTTGCACATGCCGCCAATCGTCTGAAGATTCGTCGTACAACCCTGGTTGAGAAAATGCGCAAGTACAGCATTCAGAGACCGGAAGAGGTGTCCTGAGCTTTGCCAGTAGGTTACAGGGATTGCGCGTCTTGTGAGCGTTAATGGGCACAACCACTGGCGCGAGTGTTATGGAAAGTTGCCGCATCCGAGTCAACACGGGGTTTGATGAATCGCCATTGAATATCCAACGGTTTGCGCTACCTTGAGCTGCTAAATGGATCAGCGCCAGTTATCTGCCGGTGTTGTGCGGTTAGCAGGCAGAGGCGTTAAACGTTGTTCCGGAACTGCCGCGAACCCGCATCGAAAATCTGTATTTTTTGGCTATAAAATGACATTCGGGCGCATATTGTCACTTCGTGACACGGTGCTGGCAAGTGGACGAACTGATCGTGTAGATTCAGCTTGCTCAATTTTGCGGCACACTCCGCAAAACTTGTCATTGCGCCTTGCGTCCAAGTTATAAGTGTGCGAAGCCGCAGTCCGGTGGATCGAGACTTGCTCCCCTCCAAGGTTGACAGTGTTTCAATCTAGCGGCCTCATGGTGAAGCTGCAAAAACACTCTCGTGAGGACGTATCGTTGCAGCTAGTCGTCTCCATCGTTCTGGTATTGCCTGTATGAGAATGTCAGAGCCGTCAAAAGATTTCCGGCATATCAAGCCAGTTCAAACTATCGCTATTGCAGGCGGTAAGGGCGGTGTGGGTAAATCGATTGTCTCTGTGAATCTGGCTGCCGCTCTGGGCGTTAGCGGGCATGAGGTTTTGCTCGTTGATGGTGATCTTCAGATGGGTAATGTTGATCAGCTACTCAGCTTGCATCCGGCATTCACGCTTACGGATGTATTCAGTGGTAGCGTCGCGCTAGCTGAAATCCTGGTTAAGGGGCCAACGGGTGTAACAGTTGCACCAAGTGACAGTGGCGTCTCAGAAATGGCGCATATTTCACAATTTGAGCACGCATCGTTGATCGGGCTCTTCAGTGATCTGCATACCTCTGCCGATACCATGATTGTGGATGTAGCAACAGGCCTCTCGGATAGCGTTTTGAGCTTTTGTCGGGCTGTCAGGGAAGTCGTTGTTGTAGTGGTGGATGAACCTACCGCGTTACGCGATGCGTTTGCCACTATTAAGGTATTGCACGAGCAGTGCAGGGTTGGGCGATTTCGGGTTGTAGCAAACAAAACCGAGTCGTCGCGTCACGGGCTGAATGTGTACGCAGCGCTGACGCAGATGACAGATCAATGCATGGATGTGTTGCTTGATTATTGCGGTTCCATTCCATTCGACCCGCAATTGAAATTGGCAGTGTGTCAACAGCAGTCAGTGGTAGAGGCTTACCCGCGATCACCGAGTGCGCTTGCATTCCGGAAACTTGGTGCGCGAGTTGCACGATGGCCTCAACCTCAGACACCTTGTGGTCACATTGAATTTTTTGTAGAGCGGTTGATACAAACCGCTGACAGTACACGGTGGGAATAAACTCCGTATGAATGCACACGCGATGTACAACGAAGTAACCACAGTCGACCCTGACGGGTTGGTTGCGGCGAATGCAAACCTGGTGAAACGCATTGCGTTTCATCTTCTGAACCGACTGCCACCCAGTGTTCAAGCGGAAGACCTTATCCAGGCTGGAATGATCGGCTTGCTTGAGGCTGCCCGACATTACGACCCCTCTCAGGGCGCAAGCTTTGAAACTTACGCTGGAATCCGCGTAAGGGGTGCAATGCTGGATGAAATTCGACGCTCTGACTGGACGCCACGTTCGGTCCACCGAAAATCACGTGAGGCCGCTGAGGTTTTGCGTAACCTGGAACAAGAGGGCTTGCGAGAAGCAAAGCACGGTGATGTCGCTGAAAAATTGGGTATTGAATTATCAGCCTATCATCTCATTTTGACTGAAAGCTCTGCGGCGCATGTGTTCAGTTTTGATCAGCCAGACGAGCACACGGGAGAGACGATCAGTCTTCCGCAAAGTGCTGAGGCCAGTCCCGGCGATCAGGTGGAGTATCAATCGTTTCGACATGCGCTGGCTGAAAATATCAAGAACCTGCCAGAGCGCGAAGCATTGGTAATGTCACTGTACTACGACGACGATCTTAACCTTCGGGAGATTGGCGATATTCTTGGGGTCAGTGAGTCACGGGTCTGCCAGATACATGGCCAGGCGCTGACTCGTCTCAAGGCTCGAATGACTGAATGGACGCAGAGGTAGGCTTAATGGTCACTGACGAATCACAGTGGTATGTACAGAAGGGCTCCAGAGTGCAAGGACCTTTCTCTACAAATGAAGTTGGTCGATTCCTGCTGCTGGGACGTGTACGTAATACCGACCGCGTCAGTCGCGATGGAGAGCTCTGGGAGCCTGTTACACAGGTACCGGAGCTCATCCCGGAAGAGTTGCTCAACCTTCAGTCGGACGATGGCTGGAATCAGTTCCTGACGGCCCGCACAGCAAAAGACGAACGTGTCAATACGACCCCTGTACATTTTGAGAGACGTGCCCGAGCGGACACCGCGCCCGCCGATCTACGTGATGAGTGGCAGACAGTTACACCGACTGATTCCTCAAACAGCGTGCTCCCTTGGTCGCTACTAGGAATAACAGTGGCAGCGCTTGGTGTTGTGCTCTATTTGAATATCACCAGCGGTATTGCAGGATAGATCCCGGACGAAGCGGTTGACGTCATGGCCCCCAGCCTGACTACACGTTTGCCTGAGATGTTACGCAGATTGGTCTGTCGTTTGCAAGAGTGCTCTCAACGAATAGTGGAGTGGGTTTGATGTCCGTTCTTGGTGCCAATCAAGGCGCAGTTACATCGCATTCGTCGTTGCGTCAACAACGATTGGATGTACAGCTGAAGCAGCTGGAATTTCATGCGTTATTACACCGCAAGCTCGATCTGGAGCGCTTGTTTGAATGCTTGCTCACAGAAGGGCAGGCTTTCGTGCAATTCGACGGCATTCAGTTTCTTGCAGATTCGCGTGGCGCCGACATTATGCTCGGATTTGTCAGAACCCATCGTCAGCGATTCGAGCTGCGTCTGGGCGACCGGATGCTGGGTGAAATCACGCTCATGCGTGCGCGAAAATTCACATCACGCGATGAGCGTGAAGCCGAGCGTCTGGTCGAGAGCCTGATTTACCCGCTGGATAATGCACTCGAACATTATTCGGTGCTGATGAAAGCGATGACCGACGATGCAACCGGGTTACGCAATCAACGAGCTCTGGATGAACAGCTCCCACGGGAAATCCGGTTGGTACGCAGAGTGGAGCAACCTCTGTCGCTCATGCTGATATCCGTCGATCACCTTGACTCGATTAGTGAGCATCATGGCTCTCAGGTTGGTGAGCAGGCGTGGCATACAGTGGCGAAAACGCTTGCTGCACGACTACGTCAAAGTGATCTGATTTTTCGTACAGAGAACGACGCCTTCTGCCTTGTGCTCAATCAGACAGCATTGCACGGAGCTACGATCCTTGCAGAGCGCTTGCTTGCGGATGTTGACCGCTGTGTCAGTTACGAAAACGTGCAGTTTGTCCTGACTGCCAGTGCCGGTCTGACGGAGCTGGTTGATGACGAGGACGCGACAGCCTTGCTGGCACGCGCAAACGATGCCTTGAATAAAGCCAGTGAAGCAGGGCGCAATCAGGTCATGGTCATGATGCCCGAGATCACAGATGGCTCAGATGACCCCAGCGCAGCCTGATACGCTGCTGTCCGGTAAACACTTGGTGCAGATCTGTTCGTAAACGTGTGATGGCTCATCACGTTGGGAAATATTCTTGCAATAAATGCCACAGTGATTTTTTTTCCGGTATACTGCGCAGCTCGAAGGCGTTGAGTTTTTCAACACATCAAAGTCCCCTTCGTCTAGTGGCCTAGGACACCGCCCTTTCACGGCGGTAACAGGGGTTCGAGTCCCCTAGGGGACGCCACCTTCCTTTTTCAGTGAGTTAGCCTGAAAAAGGCGATTGCAAGGCATTACAGGCCTGGCAAATCGGCGGCGTCTTCTCCTCTTATACAAAATTTTTCAACCCAAGCTGATGGCTGCTCGTGCAGGTGAGTCATCACGAAAAGTTTGTAGGCGTCGCTCTCCGTGATTTTATCCGTGTTTTCCCTGCGAATTCAGGATTGTCATTTTCGGAAATTTATATCCGCCATCTCCACGAAAGTGCGGATCCTTTTGACGACGAGTTCTCTATCCCCATCTCTACGGTGATGACAAACTACAGGTTATATTTCTTCATTCAGAGCCATTCAGCCTAAGCTGGTTTGTAGCTTTGGTGCCTGGTAACGCTCGGTCGCCTTCACACCCAATACCAGCAGGCAGGGGGTCAAGAACAAGGTGAGTAGCGTCGTAAAAGCCAGCCCACCCGCGATGGCGCTCGACAGCTGAGTCCACCATTGTGTGGAGGGGGCACCGAATGAAATGGTACGATCAATCAGGTCGATGTTCATGGCAAACACCATGGGTACAAGCCCAAGGATAGTGGTGATCGCGGTAAGCAGAACCGGGCGTGCTCTTACGGAGCCTGTGAGCATGGCGGCATCGATCGCAGCAGCCCCCTGACGACGATAAGTGTTGTATGTGTCGATCAGGACGATATTGTTGTTGACCACAATACCAGCAAGGGCAATGATCCCTATACCAACCATGACAATACCAAATGGTTGCCCTGTAATCATCAAGCCAACGAGTACACCTGAGGTGGAAAACAGGATAGCGGTGAGGACCAGAAAAGCCTGATACAGGCTATTGAACTGGGTAACAAGGAACAAGGTCATGAGGAAAATAGCGCCCACGAACGCCATGAGCAGGAACACCATGGTCTCTTGCTGTTCTTCGGCTTCGCCCTTGAATGCCACGCTGATCTCGGGATCAACTGCCTGCTCAAGCAGCGTTCCCTGAAGTATCGTTAACTCGGTATCGGCAAGTTTGCCGTCGGCGACATCAGCTTCCACGGTAACCGCTCGTTTCGCGCCGACACGTTTGATAACACCTGTTTTCGGGGCAGGGCTAATGGTCACGAAGTTGGAAATTGGCACCATGCCGTTGCTGGTCGGTACCCTGATTTGCGATATCTGATCCAGATCGCGTTTTTCGCGTGGGTATCGCACTCGAATATCCAGCTCATCAGTTGCATCGTCAGGACGGTAGCCGGCAACGCGAATGCCGGTGGTGATCAACTGGATGGCATTACCTATCAGCGCAACATTGGCGCCGAATCGCGCAGCTTCCTCACGGTCAACGCTCAATCGCCACTCAACACCTGGAAGCGCTCGATTGTCACCGATATCCTTGAACCCCCCCTGGTCCTCCATGATTCGACGAAGCTGATCGACAGCGCCATCCAGTTTTGCCACTGGTGCACTGACCTGAATGTTGATGGGCTTGCCGCCACCGTCAGGGCCACCTTCATTAGCAACAAACTCCACTTTGATGCCGGCAATATCACTCAGCTCTTCACGCAGCTGTGCCGTAATCTGGTTGGCTTTTCTGCGTTTGTCCCACTTTATGAGCTCAAGCTGGATACTGCCAATGACATCACTGCTGGAATTGTTCTGATCATTACTGTTCCCTGTGCGCGTGTACACGGACTTTATTTCGTCATGATTGAACAGGCGTTGCTCCACGCGCGCAAGAATCGCGTCCTGCTCATAGATGGAAAGATCCCCCCGTGCGTGGACTTGTACGGCCATTGACTCGGGTTCTACGCTGGGGAAGAACTCAACGCCCTTGCCAAGGACGCCGTACAGCAGGTAGCTACCGACCGTAAACAGCAGTACCCCAGCCAGTGTTTTCACTGGATGACAGAGCAGGGTGTAGAGGGTGCGCAGGTAGCTTGCCTTAATTCCATGGGCATTGTTTCGAACCTTGTCTGGCGCATGCTGGGCGGGATCGAAACTGTCCTCGCTATGTGCGTATACGGCGTCATGGCTTGATGTCCTGCGCCCTATCAGTTTTCCCACAACCGGTACGAAGACCAGAGCCATGGCAAGCGATGCAAGCAGGCAGCTTATGACGGTGATGGGCATGTAACGCATGAACTGCCCGATTAACCCGGGCCAGAACAATAACGGAAAGAAAACCGCCAGCGTGGTGAACGTGGATGCTATGACGGGCCAGGCCATGCGTTTACTCGCAGAGGCGTAGGCAGAGCTGGTATCCATCCCCGAATCAATGTTGCGATCGGCTAGCTCGGAGACAATGATAGCGCCATCTACTAGCATGCCGACAACAAGAATCAGGCTGAACAACACCACGACATTCATTGTGAAACCCATTGAATGAATGACGAGAATGCCTGTCAGGAAAGAACCCGGGATAGCGAGGCCAACCAGAATGGAAGAGCGTACCCCAAGGGTCGCCATGATCACGATCATGACCAGAACAACGCCGGAAATAACGTTGTTCTGCAAGTCTGTGAGCATGGTTTTTGTTTCAGACGATTTATCCTGATGAAAGCCGATGATCAGGTTTGGAGGGAGTCTGTCGCGCTCGGCATCGACGGCAGTACGAACCGAATCGATTGTTTCAATGATGTTGGCACCCAGTCGTTTGGATATCTCCAGAACCAGCGTGGGTTGACCATCGAGCCGGGCAAAGCTTGAAGGATCCTTGTAGGTACGTCGAATGCTCGCCACGTCCCCGAATGTCACCACTGAACTGCCAGTGACCTTGATCGGAAGCTTCATCACGTCTGCAATGTTTTCGATAACGCCGGGAACCTTTACCACCATACGTCCGGCACCGGTGTCTATCGCGCCTGCAGCCACCAGCAGATTGTTGTTTCTCACGATACCGAATATGGCATCAAAATCGAGGTTATAGGTTTCCATGACCAGAGGGTCAACAATGATCTCCATAAATTCTTCACGCTCGCCGGCGATATCGGCTTCAAGGACACCGGGCAGTGCTTCCAGCTTGTCTTTGAATTCTCGCGCTATGCGTGTCAGGGTTCGTTCGGGGATCGGTCCTGACAGGCTGATATTGAGCACCGGAAACAAGGCAACGTTCACCTCATTGACTGATGGCTCATCAGTGGCGGCTGGTAATTTCGATTTTGCCTTGTCTACGCGCTCGCGCACATCGGCCAAAGCAGTTTCACCATTAAACCCTGCATCGAATTCGAGCAGAACCGAGGCAAAGCCTTCGCCTGCGGTGCCACTCATCTGTTTCAGGCCACTGATACTTTGCATTTCTTTCTCCATAGGCCTTACAAGTAATCGCTCGGCGTCGTCAGGAGAAATACCATCGTGTGTCATGGATACATAGATAATGGGAATCGGGACATCAGGCTCTGATTCCTTGGGGATACTGATGTAGGCCATCACGCCACTGACCAGTAGAAAAATCAGCAACATGACCACCGTTCGATGACGGCTGAATGCCGCATCGATGATTTGATAGATCATCAGTTAACCTGTGACATCTGGGCGCGCACTTGCTCACCAGTCGTGACAAATCCCTGGCCCAGTGTAATGATGCGCGTATCGGGTGCGATGCCGGTTACCCATGCGCCTTCAAGCGTTGTGCTGACAAGTTCAATGGGCAGAAACAAAACGCGATCCTGCTCATCAAGCGCCTTGACACCCAATTCACCCTCGTCTCCCAATGACAGCGCAGATGGCGTAATGAATGTCGCTTCAACCTCTTTGAACGGAATGCTGAGCGTTGCGCTGACGCCTGCAGCGATAGTGTCTGATGTGTTCTGGACTAACGCTTCGACGGCAAAACTACGCGTTTGCGGGTCAGCAACTGATCCGATGAAGCTCAATACGCCACTGAGGCTTTCTCCCGTTATCAGAGTGACGGTCACTGGCTGGCCCGGTACCAGTTGTGAAAGCGAGTGCTGGGACACCTGTGTGCTCATCTTAAAGGCGCTGTCATCGACCAGTTCTGCAATGACATCGCTGCGTTCCACAAATGCACCTTGTTCCACAGGTAATGCATTGATCACCCCTGCAAACGGAGCCCTTACGGTGGTGTGTTCGATATCCAGCACCACCGTAGCAAGCCTTGCGCGAGCAGCTTCCAGTACAGCGTCTGCCTGCTCAAGCTGCAATTGTGATTGCAGCCGCTGGCGTTGCATCGACTGGGCTGCACGCTGTTCACTCTGTGCGGTTTTAACGGCAGCCTGAGCCTCGGCCAGTGCGTTGCCGCGACCGCCTTCGTCCAGTTTGACGAGCGCCTCATTGTCGCTCACACGCGCCCCTTTGCGTTTGATGACGCTCTGAACCTCACCACTGGTCTGTGCCCTGACCAGAACATGGCGGATAGGATCCAGCTGGCCTTGCAGGTCCAGCTCGCGTGCCATGAGCGTAGATTGCGCAACAGTGACTTCTACCAGCACTGAAGGGGTAATTGCCGAGTTGGCACTATCGTCGTCGGAGGCGTCGTCAGCGGCGAATAATCCGCTTAACATCCACACTGCGAGTAACAGAACAACAACGCCAGCCGCTTTCCATGATGAATTTATAATTCCGTACATTACAGCCAGTCCGTATTGCGCAAGACGCTACTACGCAAGTTATAGTGCAAAGTGGTGACCATACCAGACATCATTGGGTGACCTGCCCATCTCAAAAACGTAGATTATCATTGAGCTGGGCAGGTCACTACATGATGCTCAGGATCCGGACAACGCAGAAGATTTCCACAGCGCTCGCGCTTTAGCCTATGCTCTTCTTTCTGGCTGGCCCGATCAGGAACACAAGCCATGTGAGCGTCATGGTCTTTTGCTCGGTAAGCATCTTGCCGCCGCATGGGTAACTCTCGGTGTATTGAGTTGTGTTTAGTATACGGCCAGATTGTCATTGACTATATTGCCGAGGGTGATTCTTCTGACGGTCGAGCATCTGCAAGTCGGTAAGGTCCGTTATCGACGGTTGGGCACAGTTGGATGGGTGCAAGGCTATAACCATCGTTTCGGAGTCACTTCCTGGCTTTACCTGATGGTTGTATGCTGCCTGTTCGCTCAGGCTTGCGCGACCCCCACAGGTAAGTTGAACCAGCTGGCAAGTGACTATGGTCTCGATACTTATAGTATCAGAGCTGACGGTTTTAACTTGCTGGTTTTTGACAATCTGGCAACATATGAAGCGGGGAAGCCGGAGTACCCTGATCACGACGGTGTATTGCGTATCTACCTCGAAGGCGATGGCTCACCGTGGAAGCACCGTGTTATCGTGATGCCGGATCCAACGCCGCGTAACCCGCTCATGCTGAGGCTGATGAGCTACGAGCGCAATCCTGCCGTGTATCTGGGAAGGCCTTGCTATAACGGATTTCATAATCAAGTAGCGTGTGATAACAGTCTGTGGACGTCTGCTCGTTACTCGGAGACGATAGTTTCGAGCATGACATCGGCAATCAGGGCCCTCAGCAAGCGACATAACGCGACGCAGATCTGGCTCATGGGGCATAGCGGCGGGGGAACGCTGGCCATGTTGCTCGCAGAACAGCTACCGCAAGTGACGCGGGTTGTTACGCTGGCCGCGAATCTGGATACCGATGGCTGGACAAAACATCATCGATACACACCGCTATACAGTTCTATCAATCCTGCAACGAAGCAGGATTTGCGCACTGAAATCTGGCAATGGCATCTGATTGGTGGCCGTGATACGGTCATCCCTGTCCAGTTGATCAAGCCGGTCATCATGCGCCAGGCGTCCGCCAGCGGTTTCGAATTTCCGGGGTTTAGCCATGGGTGTTGTTGGGAAGGTGTGTGGCCGGACGTTCTGGATGCATTGATGCGTAACGAGCCCTCTGGGGTACCCGGCGTCCAGTTCAAATTTCGGACACTGCAAGGTGGTTCGTGAACAACCCGGTGAAAATCCGGAGTCAGCTCAGACGTTGATGTTGCCCGGGTAGTCGGTGAATATCCCGTGCACTCCCCAGCCAAGAAGCGTACTGGCTCGTTGGTGATCATTAACGGTGTAACAGTACAGGCCAAAGCCTGCATCTGTTACCAATCTGGCCTTTTCAGCAGTCAGGGTATTTTCCGCACAGTGCAGGTTTTGTGCATCGTAGCGTTTCATCAGGGATGTCCAGTCATCTGGAATGGCACCCACCAGCGGGGCTCTGGCAACGTCGGGCATGCACTCTCTAGCCATCCCAATGCTTTTGTGACTGAAGCTGGACAAGACCAAAGCCAGATGATCTGGCCAGCGGGTTTGCAGTTCATCGCGGATTGCATTCACCGTTTGCTGTTCCAGGCCTTGCTGTGGTTTTATTTCAAGGTTCAGTCCCAGTTCGTTGCGGATCAGCAAGGTAATTACGGCGCTGAGTCTTGGTAGAGGTTCGTTTTCAAATCCCGCCATGTTCTTGCCTGCTCGGAGCTGATCCAGCTGCGCCGCGCTATGTTCGCATAGAAGACCAGTACCGTTGGTACAGCGCTGCAATTGAGCGTCATGATGGACAAAGGCAATACCGTCGGCGCTGATTGACACATCGATCTCGACGCAGGTAGCGCCCTGGTCTGCCGCGAGCTGCAAGGCACTAAGGGTATTCTCAGGTGCATCGGCGGATGCGCCCCGATGGGCGATGATACGGGCTAACGGCGCGTGTGACATACGCTTGGGTGGTGAAATGGGCCTGTTACAAGGGTAGCTCATCAGAGACATTTCCTTGCTTTGTTTCATGCTGATCACGAAGAAAATCCTCGCGCATCCTTACATATTCGTAGTATTCGCTGGCATAGGTACGGCCACAGAACACTTCAAGTTGATTGCGCCGACAGTCATCTGCACGCAACACCTCGTAAGTGATCTGCGCGACGTTGACATGCTGGCAGCCGCCCAGAGTAGCAATACATGCAATTAAAGTCGGGGTGTGCCACTTGGTAAAACGTCGATAGTTCATGATTTAAGGTCACTTTCGCTACCGGTGCTCGGTGTTGATAGTTGTCGCGGTTTGTTTGCGGACAAGGGGTATAGGCAGTATGGGCGGGCAATACAAGAACAAATTGCTACGAATTCACGTTGATTCAGTCTTCAGCGTGTTATGGCGCAGTCCCGGTTTTTCGGTTGGCGCTGTGTGCGCATAAGGCACGCCACATAATCGGTCTGTATGCGTCTGGTTAGCATGTCGTAGAATGGGCGCAATCTTCCAGATGGATCAGGCAATGACCCTACCTCGTTACGCACCGGTACTGCCGGATGCTGAACAGTTGCAGTATCTGATGCAGGTTGCCGGTGAAGCAGCCGATGCGGCAGCGCTTGTGACGGGTAAATACTTCCGTCGTGATTTCGCGGTAGAAAACAAGGCCGGAATGGGAAGCTTCGATCCTGTGACGGTAGCAGATCGTGAGGCTGAACTTGCCATACGCAACGTGCTTCGTGAACAATGCCCTGATATCGGTTTTTATGGCGAGGAGCACGAAGCTATCGCTAGCAACAACGGATTGTTGTGGGTGGTTGATCCGATTGACGGCACGCGAGCGTTCATGAGTGGCATGCCTTTATGGGGAACTCTTATTGGCCTGTACAACGGACAGAACGCCATTCTTGGATTAATGGACCAGCCATTTTTCAAAGAGCGGTATACGGCTTGTGGTAGCGAGGCAAGGCTGATTACCACGGATTTCACACGTGTACTTTCAACCCGTCTTGTCGCTGAGTTATCCGATGCGATAGCGTATTGCACCACGCCAGACATGTTTACAGACGCCTCTGCCATGGCCTGTTTTACGCAGGTTAAAAATGATGTGCAGCTTATGCGCTATGGGGGTGACTGCTACGCCTACGCATTGCTCGCCGCAGGCCATGTGGACATTGTGCTGGATTGTGACCTGAAACCTTATGATATACAGGCTCTCATCCCTATCGTTGAAGCCGCAGGCGGTGTGGTATCTAACTGGTCAGGTAACAGCGCTGTTGATGGAGGTTATGTTGTGGCTTGCGGTTCAAAGACGCTGCACGATAAACTGTTACCGCTCTTGAAAATGTCGTTAACAGGGCATTAACCGGTACGTCGGTCATGTGAGGATTCGGCGAACCTCGTAACTAAGCTAATCGCACGATTCGTCGCTCATGTTTGCGTGAATGAATCAGCTGTGCCCGGGTTCAGTTTGTGGCTCTGGCCAGGAGATCCAGTCAGACCGAAAAATAGCGTTTTCCCGAACTATGATCGTCAGGAATAGACCGGCTTTGGACTGTGGTAAACATATCCCATGATTATTTTCATCGTGGATTGGACAAGGATGGGATTCGAGATAATGCTTACCGTATCTCACTTGTCAGAATGTCTCTGTTGTCATGACGTTAATAAACAAGCAAACTGCGAACCGTTGTAATCCCACTGGAAAAACGATCTCTCATGAGCATATGAAGGCCTATTGATGGATACGTCTCGCACTTACTCGGTTACACAGACCGGTCGAACCTGGTTGGTACTGTTTGTCGCTGTCTGCGCATGGCTATTCGCGAGTGTTTGGGCCTACCGCATGGTAGCTGTTCCAGATGGTGGGCTTTATGAACTGACATCCGCTGAATTACCTGAATCTGGCGACGACCAGATGCTGGATGAGAAAGGAAGGCCTGGCGATCAGATGGAGCTTGCCGCAAACGAGCAGCTGGAAGCAGAACGGTTAGCGGCAGTTGAAGCGCAGGCGGCTGAGCAGCTTTCCCAGCTGGCAACAGAGCGACAAGCGGCTGATGAGGCCCAAGAAGTCGCAGGGTTAAACGAGGCCGACCAGACAAGAGTTGCCGAGGAATTGCGGGTTGCTGAAGAGGCAAGGATTGCCGAGGAATTGCGGGTTGCCGAAGAGGCAAGGATTGCCGAGGAATTGCGGGTTGCTGAAGAGGCAAGGATTGCCGAGGAATTGCGGGTTGCTGAAGAGGCAAGGGTTGCCGAGGAATTACGCGTTGCTGAAGAGGAAAGAGTTGCCGAGGAATTGCGGGTTGCCGAAGAGGCAAGGATTGCCGAGGAATTGCGGGTGGCTGAAGAGGCAAGGATTGCCGAGGAAATGCGGGTGGCTGAAGAGGCAAGGATTGCCGAGGAATTGCGGGTCGCTGAAGAGGCAAGGATTGCCGAGGAATTACGCGTTGCTGAAGAGGCAAGAGTTGCCGAGGAATTGCGGGTTGCCGAAGAGGCAAGGATTGCCGAGGAATTGAGAGTGGCTGAAGCGGCAGAGGTTGCTGCGGAGCAGAAGAGGGCTGAAGAAGCTCAGGCAATGATTGACCAGGAAGCTGCGGATGAAGCGAGGTTGATTGAGTTGCGGCAGAAGGTGAGGGAAGCCCGCCTGGCAGTCCAGCGACAAGCTGCCGAGGACGCCCGGATTCTTGCTGAGGCGGAACAGGCCAGGGTGGCGCGATTGGCTGCCGAACGACAAGAGGCCAATGAGGTGCGTCTGGCCGCAGAGCAGCAATCTGCCGAAGAGGCGCGATTAGCGGCAGGGCAGAAGGAGGCCGAGCAGGCACGTCTGGCAGCGGAGCAACAAGCACAGGACGAGATTCGTCTGGCTGCCGAACGACAAGAGGCCGAGGAGTCGCAACCGGCGGCAGAGACCCTGGCAGCGGAAGAGCTACCGACCACCGCAGAGGATTCAACACGACAAACTCGCTATCAGAGCCTGCGCGAGGAGGAGCTAAGTGTGCTTGCAGGGCTTTCCGCGAGATTGCGATTCGAGAATCGCAGTGAGGTGCTCAATCGCGATGTTCAACGTAACCTTGACCGAATCTTCGACCCGCTTTTTCTTTACGCAGAAATACCTGTCGTGATTGCTGTTGCCACAAATGAGTTCCGTGGAGCCGCGGATAACAACCGTTTGAGTATCGAGCGTGGTCGGTTTATAGCCTCCTACCTGACTCGGCGCGGTCTCGATCAGGACAGGTTTCGCATCCAGGTTGAGTCAGGCGAGGGATTGCCGTACGGGTCGCACCGTGTCAAAGTAGCAGCAGAGGATCCCATTCAATGATTGCCGAATTGCCCAGTAATCTTCTCATTCTTCTTGCTGTAATTACATTGCTTGGAGCAGTCATGGGCTTTTGTGTCGCCTCGATATTAACGAAGCGAAAAGCACGAATCGCTATAGAATCTTTGCTTTCTGAACGTGCACAGGGGCACCACCTTGCAGCCGAGCCTGATCTGCAAGCGGCCAGAGGTGAGCTTGCACGGCTAGGTGCGCAATCGGATAGCGTGGTGCCGGGCATCAGTGAAGCCAGAGCTCGACGAGAGAGAGCGCTGGAAGCGCATTCGAGGCAGCAGGCGGAGCGGATTCAGGGTCTGGAGACCGAGTTGACCTTGCTTGAGGAGAAACAGCTTCACTTGCGACGTGAATTTGCCAGCTATAAATCAAACAAGCGCCGTGAGCTGGAGTTGGCGAAAAACTCGAATGGACAACGGGACGTTATACCCCCTTTGCCAACACTTTCGCGCAAGATTGACAGTGGGTTTGGGCTGCTTCGAACCAGTTCATCGTTTTACGAGCCCGGGCGAGGCGATTCCGGCTCTTTCGTAGATCAGGACGACGTACTGGGTCATCCCCTATCGGGGGAAATCGAAATTCCAGCCCTGGCCGAATCGGAACTCCCTGATTCCGTCGATGAGCTGGATTTGGATGTGTCGAGTAAGCCTGGCAGCGGGGCGAGGGGACGTGGGTAGGGCCCATGAGAAACCGATGTGGCATCAGCTGTTCAAACTGGAGTCTGGGGCAGATCAGAGTCTTCAGGCGCAGTTAAGGCAAGCCTTGGTCAAAGCTATTCTGGATGGAAGAATTCCCGTAGAAGTGGCATTGCCCTCGTCCCGAGAACTCTCTCGCCAGTTGGGTGTTGCGCGCAATACGGTCGTTCTGGCCTATCAGCACCTGATTGATGAAAATTACCTGGTCTCGCATGAAAGGCGGGGATACTTTGTCAATCCCGAGATGCTGGAGGGGCGCGTTGAAATCTCTCGACCAGCCACGGGCGAATGGCCTCTTAACTCAGAAGACGCCTTGTACCGCGACGGGCCGGAGACTGTTGTAGATCTGCTTGGGCAACGCAATATTGTCCGCCCGCTTAACTGGAGACAATTTGATTACCCGTTCATTTACGGCCAGGCTGACGAATCACTTTTTCCTGTTAATGACTGGCGTGAGGCGTGCCGGCTTTCGTTGCGAGTGGATGCGATTAGTCGCTGGACGCAAGATAGAGTGGATCATGACGATGATTTGCTGGTAGAGCAGATTCACACGCGCGTTCTGCCTCGGCGGGGGGTATGGGCTGACAAGGATGAAATTCTCATCACAACAGGCGCTCAGAATGCCTTGTTCCTGATTGCTCAACTACTCTTGGAGAAACAATCCATCGTGGGTATGGAAGACCCCTGTTATGTGGATGCACGAAATATTTTTGGACTGTTCTCAGACCAAAGAGCAGTATTCCCGGTTGGCGAATCGGGTGTTCAAACCGATGAGCGATTCAGTGGATGCAAACTGATGTACGTGACACCGAGTCATCAGTGTCCTACTGCAACCACAATGCCACTTGAGGCGCGTAAGCAGTTGCTTGCCCAGGCAACAGAACATGATGTGACAATTGTCGAGGACGATTATGAGAGCGAGTTGAATTTCATCGGAAAGCCAACTCCTGCCCTCAAGAGTCTGGACACAGAGCACCGCGTCATTTATGTGGGAAGTCTGTCCAAGACTCTGGCACCAGGTTTAAGGTTAGGATTTATGGTGGGCCCGAAAAAATTCATTGCGCAGGCGCGGGCGCTGCGGCGTCTGATGTACCGACATCCACCCACGAACAACCAGCGCACCGTTGCACATTTCCTGTCGCTCGGTCACCACGATTCTGCACTGCTTCGATTAGCTCAGTCTTTCAAGCAGCGCTGGCAGGTAATGGATGAGGCGCTGAAGGCGTACAGTGTATTCTCCTCGACGGCGCCAAGTTTTGGCGGTTCATCTTTCTGGGTACGTCTGCCTGAATCTATCAGGGCTATTGAACTTGAGCAGCTTGCCGCAGAGAACAGTATCGTAATCAATGCTGGCGATCATTATTTTGCTGATCGAGCAGGGCCTCACAATTTTTGCCGCCTTGGTTTTTCGTCCATAGCGGCAGAAAGAATACCTGCTGGCATTGAAAAGCTCGCCGGCCTGACTTCCAGGCTAGAGGCTAGAGGCTAGAGGCTAGAGGCCTTATGAAAGCTAAGGCCTGCTTGATCTTTGCTGGTCCGATATGTGCTTTTTGATGCGATTACACGAAAAAACCGAATGCCATGCGTCAGCCGCGTTTCCTGCTCTGTTTGACTGCCGTCACTTTGTTCTCTCTCGGTCAGCCTTTTGCTGACATTATTGATGCGCAGACGCCGTGGCAAAGCCTCAGCAGCTCTGATGGAAGTACGGTTACAGCGCGTCACGAAGCCAGCGCAGTAGCGGTCGGTAACCAACTGTACATCATGGGTGGTCGAGGTAATAGACCGGTGGAAGTATTCAACACCGTTACGCGTCGATGGGAGAATCTGGGTAGGGCACCTGTCGACTTGCATCACTTCCAGCCAGTTGTAATCGGTACTGATATCTATGCCTTGGGTGCGTTGTTCGCTGGCGGGTTTCCCAGAGAGGCCAGTGCGCCGGATATTCATGTGCTCGATACCGTATCCAACACCTGGTCGACGAAAGACCAGCCAGTGCCCGTCAATCGAAGGCGTGGTGCGGCGGCAGCGGTTGTCAGAGACGGCAAGATATATTTGCTGGGTGGCAACACGCTAGGACACGACGGTGGCGCCGTCGCGTGGTTCGACAGATACGATCCGGTCACGGAGTTATGGGAAACGTTGGAGGATGCGCCCAATGCCCGAGATCATTTTGCAGCGGCCATTGTCAATGACAAGTTGGTAGCGGCAGGTGGAAGACGCTCAAGCAATGCACAAGGAGATGTGTTTGCCAATACCGTGTTGGAAACTGACGTCTATGATTTTTCGACAAATACGTGGAGCATTGGCGAAGATATTCCCACACCCCGGGCTGGTACGGTGGTCGCATCAGCTGGAGACGAGCTACTAATAGCGGGTGGTGAGGTCTCTGAACTTGCCAATGCGCTTGCCACCGTTGAAGCCTATAACGTCGAGGCCGATTCTTGGCGGCCACTGCAGAATATGATTGATCGCCGACATAGCGGTGGCGGTGCTGTCGTTGGCTCAACCTGGCACGTTGTGTCAGGCAGCATCAAGCGCGGTGGAGGGTCTCAGAATGAAACGCGTAATCACGAAACACTCGAACTCGGCGTCGACCCTGATACCGATAATGATGGTTTGACGAATGCAGATGAAGCAGCCATATCCACCGATCCCAATGATCCGGATTCGGATGATGATCGACTTATGGATGGACTGGAAGTAGCGATTGGGACTGACCCGTTGGATGACGATACGGATAACGATGGTCTGCTGGATGGTGAGGAACGCAACGAGTCAATGTCGGACCCGCTGTCGGCGGACACCGATGATGATCAATTAAGTGACTTTGACGAAGTACGTATGTGGGCGTCCAATCCGATTCTTGCTGATAGTGATGTTGATGGTCTGGATGATGGTGAAGAGGTAGAGCGCGGATTGTCGCCAACCCGAGCAGATACTGATGACGACGGACTCTCTGATGGCGATGAAATTACGGCAGGTACTGATCCACTGGTTCCGGATACTGACAATGACGGCCTACTGGATGGCGAAGATCCCGAACCTTTGGTACCCGAAGTTACAGATCCGGGTATAGATCCGGGTACAGATCCGGGTACAGATCCGGGTATAGATCCGGGTACAGATCCGGATACAGATCCGGATACAGATCCGGATACAGATCCGGGTACAGATCCGGGTACAGATCCGGGTACAGATCCGGGTACAGATCCGGGTACAGATCCGGATCCGATTGATATGCCGGATACGGACGCTGCTAGTGATGATTCAAACAAGAAAAGTGGCATGGTGGCATTGTGGTTGCTTCTGGCAATCGGGGGTATTCGTGCAGTTCGTTTCGCTGCCATTACAGTCAATAAAATGACCAAATAACCCCTGATGGTCATCGAAGTGTGAGCAGCGTTGCGTTCCTTGGCCTACCATTAGACAATAAGCGATCTGCGAACAGGTGCTGGCTGACCTGTGAGCATTTAATCCAAACTCTGGAGTTACCCATCGTGCGTAAATTGACTTTGCCCCTGCTTGGCTTTTTAGCCACCGGTGCATCAGCTCTTCCCGCTACTGCTCAGCAGATAGACAACACGTTGATATTGCCTGATGCACAGCCAGGCGAGTGTTATACCAAGGTGATTACACCTCCCGTGTTCGAAGTCACCACCGAAGAGGTCGTTATACAGGAAGCCTCTGAACGTATTCAGACTGTCGAAGCTAAGTACAATACCGTTGAGAAGCGCCTTGCAATAAAGGAGGCTTACGAAGGGCTGGAAGTAACCCCTGCTGTATTTGAAGCAGAAACAGAACGGCTCGAAGTACGCCCGGCTGAAAAGCGCTGGACCACAACCATCGGGAACCAGGTTGTACCTGCAAGTCCTGATGCTGTTGAGCACATCGCGCTTTCTGGTGTTGATCTTGACGCTTTAGTGTCTGGGTCATGCTTTACTGAATACTATATCGAGGCGGAGTATGAAACCCGCACAACACAGGAATTGGTAAAAGAAGCGAGTGAAAAAATAACGATCGTACCAGCCGTGTTTGAAACGGTGCAAGAACGCATTGAGGTAAAAGAGGCGTCTACTCAAGTGGTCGATGTGCCCGCAGTCTACCGAACTGAGACCGAATCCGTATTAGTTGAGCCATCACGTAACGTATGGCAGCACTGCGGATTGGTACAGCGGACCGATACCACTGCGGGAGAGATCATGTGCCTGGTAAAAATGCCCGAGAGGTACGAAACGCTCACCAAAACCGTTCTTGATACACCTGCAACGACAAAGACCATAAGCATTCCAGCTGTTTTCGAGACGATAGATGTGCAGCGACTGGTTACTCCTCCAAAAGAGGTGCGTGAAGACATACCGGCTGAATACCAAACCATCAGCAAGCGCGTGAAGGTTTCCGATCCTGTGTTTTTCTGGTTGGCCAAGGATGCCGCGGCGGAAGCTAACGCTCGACCTACCGGGCGGATAGTATGTCTTGAGGAAACGCCAGCAGAATTCACTTCCATAGAACGTCAGGTTGTTGCCGAACCCGCGTTGGCGATTGCGTCGCCTGTACCGGCAGAATATGAAACCTTCGAGGTGCAGGAACTTGTGTCTGCCGCTTCTGAGCGGCGAATTGCCATACCTGCCAGAACGCGTACGGTTACCAGTCGTGTAGAAACCTCACCCGGTCAGCTCGAATGGAGACAAGTCCTGTGCGAAACTGACATGACGCTCGAGGTAGTTGTTGCACTCCAGAGAGCTTTGCTGGCTGAAGGTTTTAATCCTGGTCCAATTGACGGTATCGTTGGGCGCACAACACTTGATGCAATGGAGCGATTTCAGTCTGAAAGTGGATTGGGCCGCGGTGGCATTACGTATGAGTCGCTTGAGAAACTGGGAGTAGCCGTTACCTCTTCATGACGTTTCATAGTGAAATATGTTCAACGTGAACTTGAAGCATAAATTAAAAAGGGCCGTCAGAGATGACGGCCCTTTTTAATGGTAAGGCCTGCTAATGGTAAGGCCTGAGAGTCAAAGGCAATCAATTTGCGAAAAGCAAAAATTACAGCCACGTTGGAACGATCAGTACTTGCCAATCGCCATACCGTTCTGTCAGCTCGTTGATCGCTTCTGAATAGGGTGCCGTCCAGAACCATGCTACTGCGGTTAAGCCTGCGACCAGACAGCTGGCAGGCCATTGCTGCAAGTCTAATGGTTTTATCGCACTACCAAACGAGCGTTTTATGCGGCCGCCTGTGAAATCGACACTGTAGAGTTCATCGAGCACCAGATGGACAATGTAGCCGCTGGTCAGTGACAGACCAATCAGCCAGCTTTGCAAAGCACTGGTTTGTGAATATTGCCAGGTAATGGCACAGGCTACGACACCGACCATTACGGCTGCAATGAGCGAATGCAGTACACCCCTGTGCGTTGTTAGGCGGTGGAATGCATAAGCCACTGGGAATCTGATCATTAGAAACACTGCAATAGTGCTAAGCCACAGTTCCAGACCCGTAAAGTACTTCATGCTTGCGAAAAGCCAGGCGAGTCCTGCGAATACGCCCAGTACCGAAAACAATGCTTGCGAGGCGCGTGAGCTCTTCAAGTCGACATCGGGCAGTACGCCGCCAATCACCCCCATGATCATCAATGCAACACCCTCCTGCAATGTCAGAGACAGGAGCTTGGTGGCGCAGATAGCCCCCAGACTGATAACAGCCGCTGCACCGAAAACGTGTGTGTTAAAGTCAGCCAATTCGCTAGTTCCAGGTAGATACCATTATGTTAGTCACGTTTAAAACAAACGCTTATTCTGACATCACAATGTTCGGCACCGCCGCCGTGGCGTTGTTAAAAATCATGGGGCAAAGCGGTAATGTGCCCGGGGCCATTATGGCTGATGAGGTACCTGAAGCGCTGCGGCAGCTTAACGAGGGTCTGGCCGCACTTGGGGCTAACTCCGGTGACAGTGCGGAACAAGCGCTGCCGGAGAGTACGTCAAGTATGTCAAACGCGTTTGATGACGAAGAGCAACAAGCAACCATTGGTCTGGACAAGCGTGCCGGGCCGCTGATCAGCTTGCTCGAGGCTGCAATAGCAGCAAACGAAAACGTCTTGTGGGGCTCGTAGGCATCATGTAGCAACCCGCCCATGCCAAACACGTGGTTTATCATTGAGATGGGCAGATCACTACATGATGTCTAGTTCGGACAGGTCTCAGGCTTTCATGAAACCAAGGTCTTTCTCGGTAAAATTCTGAAGATCGGGTAGCGCCGATTCAAGATCAGCCTCTGAGACACCCATCCAACGTGACAGTGTGGCTGCATATTGGTTAACGGATATCTTCGGAATGATCCTGCCGGCAAAGCTGCCATCTTCCTCTCCTGCATCGTCCTCGTTGTTGCTTGCCGCGTAGTCAGGTGTTTCGCCGAAGATGCGCCCACCCTCTACCGCGTCACCGAAGACAAAATTGTGTCCACCCCAGCCGTGGTCTGTGCCATTGCCGTTGCTGCCCAGTGTACGGCCGAAATCTGATGCAGTAAAAGAGGTGACGCTTTGTGCAAGGCCGAGTCCGTCAATCGTTTGCTGAAACGCACCTACGGCTTCATTGAGTTCTGTCATCTGAACCGGCAACCGGTCAAGTTGGTCGGAATGCGTGTCCCAGCCGCCCATTAGCACAAAGAACACCTGTTTTTTCATGCCCAGCTGTTCACGTGAGGCGATGAGTCGCGCTACCAGATGAAGTTGCTTTGCCAGTTTATTCAGACTGCTGTACTGCATTTGTTCCAGAGGGTTCGCCAGTAGTGCAGAGTGCAGGGCGGAGGTGGCATCGGATGCGCGCCCGACAGAATTGGCAATGGCGCGACTGAGCAGTGTATTGCCATTGGCCTGCCCCTGAGCGATAAGTTTTTCAAGCGTGTTGCCTACCTGGGTCAGACGCTGGTCCGGAATCCAGTCGCTGATATCATCGTAACCGTACATTCGTTCCACGGCCACATCAGCGTTGAGGCTGATGTAGTTTGAATTAGCTGATGCCAACCAGTCCGTGCTGCCTTCCATTGAAAACGATGGCGCGATCGGTATGTTGCCGTTGCAGTTTTTAGCATGATCACCAATAGCCCCGCCCCAGCCAAAGGCGGTACTGCCGTTAACAGCACCTGCTCCCGTCTGCCAAAGCTTTTGCTGGGTATTGTGAGCGAACAAGGCTTGCGGTAACGCAACGGTTCCCAGGTAATCGGACTTGCTGGTGGGTTGAATCAATGTGCCGGTATTACTGACGACCGCAAGGCGTTGTTCTGAATACATTGCTTCGAAGCTGGGTAGGAGTCTATGAAATGCAAAGCTTCCCTGTTGACTGTCGTTTACTGCGAGGAGATCGGACTCTGGTACGGCAAGTTCGTTACGTGAGTTGCGATAATCGTTATAGCGACTATCACCCGGCACAAACATATTGAACGAATCTGCTCCACCGGCGAGGAATATGCACACCAGAGACTTGGCGCTGTCACAGCTCATGGCATGTGCGCGACCGTTACCGGCAAGCATCGAAACACCTGAACTCAAAGGCAGGCATGCCAGCGCTTTCAGCAGACGGCGCTTTTCTTTATCAACTGGGTGGCGCATGTTTGTGGTCGATCCGTTTTTGATTCCTGTCCCGATTGTTTTATCCGGGGTGTGTTGACATCAATACTGATAGTACTGTGGTTATCGTTGCATGTGAAATTGAGGCGCAACCATGACCATGAACAGTGTGTCCTGCACCTTCGCGAAACGCCCCGCATCATCATCGGGTAAAGTGCTCATGTATTCGAAAAGAGTTTGTCGTACATCGTCTGGCATACCTCCGGCAAGAAATATGAGGTTGTACCAGTCAAGCAATTCATCCGGATTGCCAGCCATGGCTACCAGAGGCTCAAGGTTGATGGTAGTCACGTATTGGTTGTCACCATTGCCTTCGATGTCGGAACGATTGTTAAAACGGTAGATCTGGTGATGGTAATTGTTATGTGTGGAGGCCAGATTTGCCTCTGACATGATTTCCATCTCTGGAGAAAGTGTTCTGCCACCCGGCACAATCGTGTGGTCAGGTTTGAAAAAATTGAACACTGACGGCGATCGCATCACGGCTTGTCCCCCCATTTCATCTATTCGTTGTAGCGTGAAGTCAGCGGAATTATGAACGCCTTCAGCCAATTGCCCGGGTGTGCCCTGTAGGGCGCGCCAATAGTGAGCGAATCGAATTACAGGTTCGCGCAGCTTGCCAAAGTCTGAATCGTTCAGATGACCCTCTCGTGCCTCAGGGTCAAGCAGGATGGCTTTGACAAGTGCCGCCAGATCTCCACGAACACCGCTGCCGTTGTCGTTGAAAACAGCCGTCATGCGTTCTATGTACTCTGCTGACGGGTTGCTGGTCACCAGCCGTTGGATAAGATGACGCGATACGAGCACTCCGACGTTGGGATGCTGGAAGATATTGTCCAACGCGAATGCCATGTCTTCACGAGTACTCAAACCGGCAGGCGCAACAGCGCCGTTAAGCAAGGTTTTTGCACCCGAATCATGAAACCGTTCGTCGGGGATCATCGGATTGGTAAACGCCTCATCACTGCCGAGGTTGTTGGAGTCCCAGCTCGCCACGTTGCTGAAGTTCCAACCGGTAAATACTCGTGCAAATTCTTCAACTTGTTTCTGCGTGTAGCTTGGACGGGGGCGGCTTTCCGGGAGGGCTTCTCCGCGATTGTTCAGCTCAAAAAGCCCGATAGAGAAAAGTTGTAATACTTCTCTGGCGTAGTTTTCATCCGGCCTGATGTTATTGGCTTGATCAGCTTTTTCATTGCGCACCATGCTCAGATAGACGCCCATGACCGGATGCAGAGTGACCTCCTCCAGCAGCGTGCGATAGTTGCCGAAGGCATTGCGACTTAGCATGTCGTAATAATTGGCCATTCCGTACTGATTGTTGGCGAGTAGGTAGTCCACATCGGAGACGACAAACAGCTGGCTGAGTGCAAACGCGACACGTTGCCTGAGTTGGTCTGGTTGGTCTAATGCGTTATTCCACCAGATTTCGTGTCGTGCAGCGGTGCCGCTGCCATTACTATTGGCACGTGTATAGGGTTCTGTGAGAGAGATGGGTAGCGCAATCTGCTCATCTATCCATTCGGACTGGTTCGCCTTGCTTCGTAGCTGGGCAATGCTGTCAGGGGTTGCGCCAAAGGTTGCCTGAGTCAGAAAACGTGAGGCAGCGACATCTGCAGGGTCAAGATTGGAGACGCTGGTCGCTGGTGGTGCCTGCCCGGTCGGGCTGTTGACTTCATCGGGTTCGCTCAGATCATCGCCCCCCAGTGGAGGGTCATTGGCGGCAAGTTGTCCACCACCGGCGCTGGAATTTCCCACCGAGACACCTGAATCGCTGCATGACTGGCTGAACAGGAGTGCCAGTACCAGTGCCGAGAGTGGCAGCAGGTGGTTGTATTTATTCATAATGTTCTGATTGTCGGCATGGAAGTTGCCCGTTCTCTGTGCCTGTATAACGTAACAGAATAACGTAACAGAACCGTTTGGCTCAGGACAGCTGGTAAACATGGTTGTCCCATTGCAGGTTATGCATTTCAAGGCTGGTTGTTCCATTCTCATCCAAGCGTACAATTTCCCCTGTGCCGGTAGTGAGTACTGCCGCATCGTTTGCGATTGTTTGCGTGGCTCCGGCAGACTCCGAATGGTGCAAAGGTGCGACACCGCTGCAATCAAACACGGACACGCTATCTTCCAAGAGTCGTGTTTTGCGATTGACCCTGAATGCCAGTCCGCCCTTGGCAGAGGTGAAAATCGCATGATGTCCGGCGACAGTGACTGAGGAAAGATAGTGTAATGAATTGGCTTGCAGACTAGCGGGCAAGTCAATCATCGTCAGGCCCTGACGTGAGCTACCACCTTGAAAACTATTGATGCTTTGATCTATTGAGATGACACCGGCAAGGCCGTCAACCAGCGGATCAGTGCCCTCGTATTGACCAGCGAACCACACTTCTCCATCCGGGGTGCAGGCAAGATGCCGGATGGATACCTGATGCAGTTCTTCACGCAGGAAGTGCTGGCCAACCAGTTTGCCATCGCGCGAGTCGATAATGGACAGGGAAGGGTGCATGGATGCAATGTTCAGTTTGTCTCTGCCTGAATCCGGGTGTGTGTGAATACCTCCGTTGGCAACGACCAGCAACGCAGAGCCCGGAATTCGAACCACTTCATGTGGACCAACACCCGCTGATGCTATTTCTGCCATTCTCTGGTAGCCGTTGTCAGCGTCATATAAACCGATAACGCCACGCACACCGTCAAAGTCATTTTCTGTTGCGAAGAGGATATCGCCGGCACCAGAGAATACGCCGTGACCGTAGTAATGACGGCCTGATATCGGCAGGATGATCTGGTGAGTCTGTGGCGTGCGGATATCAAACGTATTGATGTACAGGCCCGGACGTCTCGCAAACAGACAACCGCGGTAGGTTTGATGGTTAGCTGCCGCACCATGAGCACGAGCACTCAAGGGCACCGTGGTCAGGATATCGCCCTGTTCATTAAATACTACCGCGACATGTTGTTCCGCAGAGTGCCTTGCGCTACTGATAAACAAACTGCCTGTTGATCTCTCACGCGCAATATTCGACTCTCTGTCAGCCTTGGCATTGTTTGCCAATGTAAGTGTGCCAGACGAACAGATTGCCGTTAGTGCATTCTTGAGCAACAGGCGCCGCGATTGTCCGTTTTGGTTCATCAGCTTCAGTCACCATCCTCGCTGTTGAATAAGGCACTGATGCCCAGCGCCTTGAAAAACCCGTCATCCAGCGTTATCTCGATTCCCGTTACAACTGCCGCCAGGGCCTTCGTCTGGGAATGTGTTTTGTTGGTCAGTGAACCAGTGTCGTCGGTCAGGGCCGGCAACGAAGCCGGGCGTTCAAGCATCGGGTCGCCCATACTCAAGCTGGCTTCTGTCACAGTGATTCCAGAAAACGTATCAACGCAGAGCGCTCATCCTTATTCATTTCCAGCACATGATCAAGAGAGGCTTGCGCCTCTCCACCGTGCCACAGCACAGCATCCATTAATGTCCTGGCACGCCCATCATGCAGGAAGCTTGTGTTCGGATTGACTGTCTGTGCCAGACCAATTCCCCAAAGTGGAGCGGTGCGCCACTCGAAACCGTTAGCATCACCTTCACCGGCATAATCTGCCAGATCAGGGCCCATGTCGTGAAGTAGCAAATCTGTATAGGGCCAGATCAGTTGAAATTGCAATTCATCCTGAGCTGCATCTCTTGCCGTGACATGTTTCGGGATATGACATCCTGAACAGCCGCTGTTGTAGAAAAGTTGCTTGCCTGCCAGCACATCAGGGTCAGAGACATCGCGACGAGCAGGTACTGCGAGATTGTGGGTGTAGAAGGTCATCAGATTCACCACTTTGTCCGGTGCTTCACCCTTGCCAAGTCTCGACTGTTCGCCATGTACAAGATTTTGACAAACACCTTGTGCCGTCGTACAGTCGCCGTGCGGGTTACTCAAAGATGTTGCGGCTGACGACAAGCCCATATCGGTAAACAGTGCATGTGCGTTTTGTTCTCGCAGGGATGACATGGCAGCCTTGTGCCCGAATCGCCCGAGTACCCGTAGGGAATTTTCCAGCACTTGAAAGTTAGGGCGCCCGGATATGCCGTCCCCATCGCTGTCGTCCGGGTCAGCATATGCCAGAACGTGAGTGGCATCTATCGCTTCCAGTAATCCCAGACCATGCACTGCAGGTGCTAATCGCGGGGACACCCGGGTTTGCGAATGCACCGTACCATAGGCAAGCTGTTCCATCGAATAAACAGGCCTTCTTAACTCGTATGTGGTGCCGTCAGCGAAGGTTCGAATGAGTGGCTCATAGGTGATGTTTACCAGGCCTTCTGCTTTGATACCGGGGACGGCTGATGTTTGAAACTGTGCGCCATAGACCGGATCTGGCCCCCAGTTGTCGGTGCCGGCATTTTTTAACTGCAATACCAGCGATGCTGTTTTCTCACCCGCGAGCGGTAGCTGACCACGTCCATCCTTAATGTGACATGACTGGCAGGCTCTTGCATTGTAGAATGGACCAAGCCCGTCGGATGCCTGTGTGGACGATGGGGAGGCAACCCATAGTTTGTTGAATAAGGCATTGCCCAATTTGAAGTGCTGCAACTGCTCAAAGCCGAGCGTCGAAGTTTCCTGAGAGTAGGCGTTCCGATCGAAATTGGTCTTTTGAGTGCCGGCGCCACCTTGCATCAATTCGAATTTTTCCGGGCGTGAAAAATCCTTGCTTGAATGCAGTATTCCGCGAACGCGATCATTACCTTTCCACAGCGCATCGGGTAAAGAATCGTTACCCGATGCAATGCCGGCAGTGTTCGCATCCGTTGTCTGAACATACGTATTGGCTGCAACAAACCCTGTTGTTAGCAATATAGATACAGCAGGAATCAAATACTTAAGGTATTTGGACTTTCCGTAATGTCTCGTTGTTTTTTCGATCACAGCGTTTTGGAAAAAGCCGTGGTTTACTGGAAAATGGAAGAAGGATCATCCAGGCTGTCTGAACCTTCGATCTCAATACCAGATACTCCGAGGGCAACGACAGCACGTTCTATGTTTCTGGTCTGGTGAATCAGGGCATCTATGGCTGTCTGAACCATCTCGTTGCCTGCGGTATTGCCTTCAGCAATCAATTGATCATAAGCCTGGCCGCTGTGCTGACTGTTCAGAAGTACCTGCAGGGCATATACGCTAGCTTGCAGATCATTGCCAAGTTCGATAGACAAATCTTCGTCAGTCGACGCCAGCAAGTCCTGCAGTGAGGGGCCGGTTACAACGTTTCCGTCATGTCTTTCATACCGACCAGCGTATACATTCTGAATACCGAGGCCATCGTAAAAGTGAGAGGCCGATGTATTATCTGAAAAACAGTCATGCTCCTCTTCCGAGTCATGCAGCATCAATCCCAGTTGCATTCGCTCTCCAGCCAATTCTCCATAGCTCAGGGAGCCCATTCCGGCCAATATGGTGGCAAGTCCTGCTTCGTCACCCTTGGCCATGAGCGTGGTACGAGCTTCGCCACCACTTGCCCAGGCGCTGGTCATGAATTTCAGATCAGTAATCAACAGATCTGTGACAGCGCCAAGATACTGAACACGACGATCGCAGTGATCATTGGTGCAATTGTCAACATCAAAGTCGGTATAAGGGCGATTGCCAGACCCGGCATCGCTGCCATTGAGATCCTGACCCCACAGCAGAAATTCGACGGCGTGATATCCCGTTGCCACGTTCGATTCGATGCCTCCAGCCTCGTGTAATTCAGAGCTTAGTAAATCGGCAGTTATCGAGCTGGCATCAATTAATTGCCCGTTGATGGTGACCGACGGGTTAGCAATGATATTCGCTGTGTAGAAGCCATTCTCTTCAGAGTCAGCGCCGTAGCTACTATCAACATAGTCAATCAATCCTTCATCAAGCGGCCATGCGTTCACCTTCCCTTCCCAGTCATCGACAATGGCATTGCCGAATCGATAGACCTCGGTTTGTTGTTATGGAACACGGGCGGCCCTCCAGGCTGTCCGCGCATTTTCCAGTGTTTCTTCGGATGGCTCGTCGATTAATGTCTGAATAGCTGTGCGTAGAGTCTGCGCAGTTGAAAGGGAGTCTTGATAGCCTGCCTGAGCGATGTTGGCATAGGTGTTGATGACCTCCGATGGTGTGATAGTGGCGGCCTGGAGGGAGCTTGCAGCAACGAGTAGGCCTGCGGCTAAGAGTAGGGTGAATCGGAGTCGTGACTTCATACTTATTGAATGTTAATAAGAATGATTCGTATTACTGTATCAGAATTGGCGTGTATCTACTCGCTGTGTTGAAAATCTCGTGAGAATGCCCTTAAACCGGGCGGTGCTTATCCAGTACAGTCATTTCACGAGAACATGGATGTCAGCCGCAATGTACAACGGGTCTTTATCCCGGATAACTAAATTGTACTAAGGCCCGGTCGGTCTGCAAGCACAGAACCACACCGAAACAGGTAGAAAAAGTGTTTGTACTTAGTCTGGCTTTTGGCAGCATCTTCTTATGAGCAGGTATTTACACTCTCGACACTTTCGGGTGAATATCTATGATGGCAAGCATCAAAGCCATTCTCCTTAAACCAGCATCTCACGTGGATCGGCCAGCATGCTGGCCAGATGTGCCACGAAGCGGGCAGCGAGTGCACCGTTTATCACACGATGATCATACGACAGGTCAAGTGGAGCCATGGGAACGGGATTCCAGTTTCCGTCTTCCCATAGTGGAACGGTTTCAGTGCGAGTGATGCCTAAGATCGCAAGTTCAGGCGGGTTGACGATAGGTGTAAATCCGATCCCGCCAATTCCCCCAAGGTTGGAGATTGTCATTGACGCACCTCCCATTTCATTCGGGCGTACTTTTCGCTGTTGGGCACGTGCCGCCAAGTCGCTGATGTCCTCTGCAATTTGCCACAAGCCTTTTCGATCAACATCGCGAATGACAGGAACCATGAGCCCGTGCGGGGTGTCAACGGCAATACCAATATGGCGGTAGTGTTTCACAAAGAGGGTTTTACCATTTGCTGATAGCGAGGCATTAAATTGCGGAAATACTTCAAGACACAGGGCAAGCGCCTTTACATGGAACGCCAGTATGGTCAGTTTGATTCCACGTTCTGTCGCTTCCGCTTTCAGACGCGTTCGCAGTGCTTGGACGGCACGTAGATCAGCACGATCATGATGTGTGACCTGGGGTATGGTGCGGTTGGCTGCGCTAAGATTACAGGATGCAGTGAGCGCGAAATTCGATAGTGGCTCTTCGGTGACAGGTCCGAAAGTGGAATGATCGACTTTCCAGAAACGGCTGTCATCGTTCGGTGACGGCGTAGAGAGAATAGAGCTATCTGCGCCTTTAACGTGCTGGTTCATTTCAGTGACATGCCTTTCAACATCCTCTCGAGCAATGTGAATCCGACCTGCCATTCGAGCGACATCAGCCAGATCAACTCCCATCCGTAGTGCCATCGCTGCTACCGATGGAGTCGCAAAGTACGTTGCGTCGCTCATCTCACCATTCCGCCGAAATGTATTGTGTTTCCATGAACTCCATCATGCCTTCCTGTGCGCCTTCGCGGCCAAGCCCAGATTGCTTGACGCCACCAAACGGGGCCGCCGGGTCGGAGACCAGGCCGCGGTTAAGTCCGACCATGCCGTACTCCAGTTGCTCGCAGATGGACATGGCCCGATGCATGTTTTCAGAGAATACATAGGCGACCAGACCATACTCTGTGCTATTGGCACGCTGGATAACATCGTCCTCGTTTGAGAATGCCTGTATGGCTGCTACCGGACCAAATATTTCTTCGGCTACACAGTTTGCCGTTTCCGGAACATTCGACAATACCGTGGGTGGATAGTAAAACCCTGGCCCCGACGGTAGCCTGCCACCCAGTTCAACTCTTGCACCTTTTGCGACTGCATCATCGACAAAATTTGCAACTTTATCGCGTGTATCAGCATTTACCAGTGGACCTACATCGATACCGTCTTCAAGGCCATTGCCCATTGTCAATGCTGACATGGCCGCTGTAAATTTGTGGATGAACTCGTCGCTGACTTCTTCGTGAACATAGAAACGATTGGCGGCAGTGCACGCTTCCCCAAGGTTGCGCATTTTGGCCTGCATAGCACCTGTCACCGCCTTATCGATATCCGCATCGTCGAATACGATAAGCGGTGCATTGCCGCCCAATTCCATTGCAGGCTTGAGCACTTGATCAGCCGCTGCATGCAACAGTTTTCGACCAACGCCTGTTGATCCGGTGAATGAGATGACACGCACGCGTGAATCGTGCAACAAATGGTCGACAAGTTTTCCGGATTGTCTCGATGGCAAAACATTGACCAGACCTTTGGGCACCCCCGCTTCTTCCAGCAACGGCATCAATGCCAGCATGGTCAGGGGTGTTTCGGATGCCGGTTTGATTATTACAGGGCAGCCAGCGGCGAGGGCAGGGGCAATCTTGCGAGTTCCCATTGCTGCCGGGTAGTTCCACGGCGTGACCAGTACCGCTATACCAGCAGGTTTGTGTTGAACAACAATCCTTGCGCCAGAGCTGGGCGCAAGCTTGATCATGCCGTCATTGCGCACAGCCTCTTCTGAAAACCAACGGAAGAATTCTGCTGCATAGGTAGCTTCTCCTACGGCATCAGCGCGGGCCTTGCCATTTTCAAGGGTAATCAGGCGAGCGAATTCATCAAGACGTTCTGTCATCAGCTCCCAGGCTTTACGCAGAACGTCCGAGCGCTGACGTGGCGTTCTCTGTGCCCATAGTGTCGCCGCCGCTTCAGCCGCATCGAGTGCTGCATCGGCGTCATCAATATCTGCCGATGCAACGGATGCAATCTGTTCCTCAGTAGCTGGATTGATGACGTCAAAGCGTTCACCGTTCAGGGCATTACGCCATTGCCCATCGATGTAAAGATTTGTGTAGTCCATAGTAGTAGATGTTCAGAGAAGCTGTCGCAGTGGATCGGCAAGGCGCGATGTAAAATCTGTTATGAAATCGATCGCCACATTTTCATCAAGCTGATCTGTTCGATAGTCGAGTGATACGGCATAGTCGTCGTATTCTCGACTGATCGTTAATACCGGCGCAAGCTGCGCCGCTGTGGTAATCGAGGTAATCCGGGATGCGCTAAAATCACGCAGTACAAGACCGGGCGTCTGGTCGACACTAGTCGTCAATGGCTGTGACAGTCTTGAATGGTCAGCATTGGCATAACAGCCATCGGTTTGCTGCAATTGTCTTAGCTCAACAATCATCGGCTCTGAAGCCGGATCACGTGTCTTGCGCAGCGCAGCGCTTGCATATCGAAGCCAGGCCATTCGCGGTGGTATACAGATATTTTTATGTTCTGCCATCCAGTCAAGAAACTCGATGTTATTCTTCGCTGTTACGCGAACCTCAACGCGTAAAGCCACGGGGGCGCATTCTGCTTGCATGGCGCCATGCGCGTTAAAGTTGGGAGTAGGTGTAAGCTTGTCCAGTGTTTTCTGCGTTTTCAGTGTTTTCAGCGTTTCAAGATCGGATACATGAAAGGGCTGTGGTACACCGTGCATAACCAGTTGTTCAAGATCAAGCCCTTGTTTGATAGCAAGTCGTCGCATCTTGGGTGAGGCGAGAATTCGACTGCCAGACTGGCACCGTGGCTCAACAGTGTTAGCGCATTGAGTATGTCTCTTGACTCTGCTGTGGGTGGTGTTTTCTGGCGTCGCCTTTGCTGTCTGTGCTACCTCTGTGAGGTCGGTATCCACAGTTACTGCGGGGTCAACGCTTTTACGCGCGAGAATGTTGTCAGGCTTTGTTGGTGAAATGATGGCAATAGTTGATCCAACGGGTACATCTTTCTGCGCATCTACGATGATGGCTGCAACATAGCCATCGTGCCCGGCTTCGACCTGCATGATTGATTTGTCGGTTTCAACCTCTAGCAGGATATCGGTGGCAACAACCGAATCTCCCGGCTGTTTGTGCCACACGACAATCAAGCCCGTATCCTGTGCCATGCCAAGGGCTGGCATGATGATTTCCTTACCCTCTGGCTTCCGGTCAGATAGTTCAATTTCCGTGGCGATGGCCCGCGTTTCAGATTCTGCAGAATCCGACTGAGTAGAATTGACTTCATCGACGGTATCACTTATCAGCGCCACCACCTGGCCAACCGGTACATGTTCACCAGCGGTGGCACTGACATGGGTGAGATAACCGTCGGCTTGTGCTTCAACTTCGACTATTGCTTTGTCAGTTTCAATTTCCATCAGCGCATCACCAGTTTTGATGGCATCACCTGACTGCTTGAGCCAGGCGATGATCAGTCCGGTATCCTGCGCGACACCCAGTGCTGGCATGATGATTTCATGCGGCATGGATCAATGTCCCTGAAACCAGTTTGCGCGCATTGGCCGCCACACTTTCCGGTGTTGGCACCGTCAAGTCTTCCAGTACCGGACTGAACGGTACGGGCACATCCATGGCGCCCATTCGAAGCACCGGTGCGTCAAGATAATAGAACGCCTTTTCATTGAGCCTTGAGGCGATCTCGGCAGTTACGCCATAATTTTGGTGCCCTTCATCAATAACGATTGCACGGGACGTTTTCCTAACTGACTGAAGGAGCGTCTCTTCATCCAGTGGCACGATGGTGCGAGGATCAATCACCTCGACACTTATTCCCTCGGCAGCGAGAAGCTCTGCCGCTTCGTCAGCGACCTGCACCATGGAAGACGTGCCAATGAGCGTAATGTCAGTGCCTTGTCGTCTTACGTTCGCCTCGCCGAAGGGAATCAGAAATTCTTCTTCGGGAACCGGTGCCTTCATTTGATACATCAGTTTATCTTCGAAGATGACCACGGGGTTGTTGTCACGAATGGCTGTCTTCATCAGTCCCTTGGCTTCATAGGCAGAGGAAGGTAAAGCCACTTTGAGGCCGGGTATATGCGCCGTCAATGCATGCAGGGATTGCGAGTGCTGAGCTGCGGAGCGGCGGGTGGCACCCAGATTCGTGCGTAATACCAAAGGGACACGCAGCTTGCCGCCAGACATGTAGTGCGCTTTGGCTGCTTGATTGCAAAGCTGATCCATGACAAGAAAAAGAAAATCACCGAACATCAGGTCCACCACCGGGCGTGTGCCTGTCATAGCTGCCCCAACGGCAATGCCCATGAAACCCGGTTCGGAAATAGGCGTATCGACAACACGCGATGTGCCGAACTCCTCAACTAGGCCGGCAAGCACTTTGAAAGGTGTTCCGGCTTCCGCGACGTCTTCACCGATGATAAACACGGTGTCGTCACGACGCATCTCTTCGGTCAACGCCTCGTTGACAGCCTGGGAAAGAGTAATTTCACGCATAGTTCATTCTCAATTAGCAAAAACATGCATATCGACTTCGGATACATCGGGGTAGCTGGCCGCGAGCGCATACTCCACAGCCGAGTCTGCATCCGCCCTGACCTCGGCCTGCAAGGTTTCAAGTTCATCGGTGGTGGCAATACCTTCGCTTGTCAGGTATCGGCCAAAGAGAGTGATGGGATCCTTGTTGTCTAGCCACTCTTTCTCTTCATCTTTAGAGCGATAGTATTCGCGGTTGATATCGCCAACGTGATGACCGTGATACCGGTAGGTCTGCAGTTCGATGAAAAACGGTCCTTCACCTGCGCGGCAGCGGCCGGCCAGTCTCTCTGTAAGTGCGTTAACTGCGAGCACATCCTGACCATCAATTGTATGGGCTTCAATCCCGAAGGACTCTGCGCGTGCGGTGATGGAGCCTGCTGCAATTTCATCAGTGCGTGTGTATTCGGAGTAACCGTTGTTTTCACAGGCGTAGATCACTGGCAGGCTCCACAAGGCGGCCATGTTCATAACCTCGTACATCAAACCTTGTGCGGTAGCACCATCGCCAAAGAAACAGACTGTCACATCATTATTTCCGAGTAGCTTTGCCGTGAAAGCTGCTCCGGTGGCGATTCCCATCGATCCGCCGACAATAGCGTTTGCACCCAGATTGCCGTTGGATTGATCAGCAATATGCATAGATCCACCTTTACCGCGGCAGTATCCCTCTTGCTTGCCCAGCAGCTCGCAGAACATCTCCTTGAATTCAGCACCTTTGGCAACACAGTGACCGTGCCCGCGATGGGTAGAGGTGATCTTGTCAGTCACTTTCAGCGCTTCGCATATTCCTACAGCAACGGCTTCCTGTCCTGAATACATGTGGGTAAGGCCGGGCATTTTTGCTGACAGGTATAGCTGATTGGCGTTGTCTTCGAAACAGCGTATGCGTACCATCTGACGGTAGAGGCGTATGAATTTTTCCGTATTGTTCTGGGTTTTGTTTTTTGCGTTCATCGCAGTGGTGTCATGGGTGGAATGCAGTCCGGACGCCCGGTTGCAAAGTGAAGGTCAAGGGCACTGACTAGAGAAGAAATACCGCTATCTGTCATACCCGCGGAGGCGGGAATTTTCAGGTGTCGGACCATAAATCCCCGCCTGCGTGGGATTGACAGTTGTCAGGCTCAATGAGCTCTGCACTGTTGGTGGGTATCACCGTTATTAAGTCAGAGTCATCCAGTATCTGGCTGATCATCAATATCGATTGGCAATTGGCAATTCCTGTGCAGGGAATAGCGATATGACTTCGCAACCTTTGTCAGTGACCACCACCTCTTCCTCTATGCGGGCAGCGGAGTAGCCATCGCTGGCCGGGCAATATGTTTCCAGTGCGAACACCATGCCGGTCTTGATTTCCATCGGATTTTCCAGACTGACGCAGCGCGAGATGATCGGACGCTCGTGCAGGGCCAGTCCAAGTCCATGCCCGAATTGAAGACCGAATGCGCTGAGTTCATCAGGGAAGCCAAAATCCTCTGCCTTGGGCCAAAGCCTGGCAACCTGATCGGTGGTAACGCCCGGTTTGATCGCTTCAATGGAGGCATCTATCCATTCGCGGGCTTTCACGTAGGCGTCGTTCTGCGAGGATGTTGACATGCCGATATTGAAGGTTCGGTAATAGCATGTGCGATAGCCCTGATAGCTTTGCAGTATGTCGAAGAATGCCTGATCGCCGGGTCTGAACAAGCGATCCGTAAAGTTATGTGGATGTGGATTGCAGCGTTCACCGGATATTGCGTTGATGGCTTCGACATCATCTGACCCCATCTCATAGAGAAGCTTGTTGGACAAGGCGACGATGTCGTTCTCGCGAACGCCGGGCTTTAACTCCTCATAGATCATGTGATATACACCGTCTACCATCGAAGCGGCTTGTGTGAGTAGTTGTATCTCGTCCCAGTTTTTCACTTCGCGAGCTGACAACATGATTTGCTGGCCATCAACAACGTTTAGCCCGGCTTCCTTGAGGGCAAAGAACATGGCCGTCTCGGCGTAGTCCAGACCCACTGGCATGTCGATCATGCCGGCATCGCGAATAAGACCTGCGATCTCTTCTGCGTATTTTTTCATCAAGCCGAAAGAGGGGGGGATAGTACCTCGCATACCGACAACCCCTGCACGGCAATTCTCTGGCAACAACCAGTCTGCATACTTCTTGTGATGTACAGCGGCAGAACCGAAGTCCCAGACATACGGTGCATCATCACCGGTCAACAGACAAAACCGGCACATCTTGTCCCGCTCCCACTCGCCAATCTTGGTTGCCGAAACATAGCGAATGTTATTGACGTCGAAAAGCAGCAATGACCCGGCATCACTCTGTTTCAAAGCCTGGCGTGTTCGCGATAGACGATAACGGCGCAAGCGGTCGTGATCGATGCGGCGTTCAAAATCGACCGATGAGTGCCCCCACGCTGGAATACGACCTTCCCATTCCCAATGGGGCTCAAGATCCTGAGGGGTCAATATATTGGGTATCAGTGCACGTGACACATCTTTCTCCTGTGAATACGCAAGTGCGCAATCGGTGTTTATGACAAATTTGAGTACAGTTGCCGTGTTATTGAATGCACCATCCGCCATCGATGTGAATCATCTGGCCAGTCATGTAGTCACTGTCATCGCTGGCCAGAAAGGATGCCGTACCCGTGATGTCTTCGGGGTAGGAGACACGTTTTATCTGTAGCGCATCGTTGACGATATCCTCGTACGCCTGGCCGGCTCTTTCCTTGAATCCAATGTCTACCAGATCCTTGTCAAGCTGTTCCCATAGCGGAGTTACCACAACTCCTGGGGCATACCCGTTAACTGTGATGTTATGTTCTGCGAGTGCGACGGCTCCGCAATGAGTGAGAGCCAGAACGCCGTATTTTGATGTGCAATAAACCGTCACATCAACAAGCGGTTTTCGTGAAGCTATGGAGCCGACGTTGATCAGCTTGTACGGGTGCTCCTGTGGGCCCTGGGCAATCATCTGGCGGGCTGTCTCCTGCATGCCGAGCCACATCGCCTTCGTGTTGACATTCATGATCAGGTCCCAATTGTCTTCATCGATATCCATGAAGAATTTTGGTTTGTTCAACCCTGCGTTGAAGACGCCAACATTGATGGTGCCAAATGCTTTTACTGTGGCTGCAACTGCTGAGGCGTTATCCTCACGGCGAGTGACGTCCATCCTGAGCGCGATGGCCTTGCCATTGCCGGCGGTGTTGATGCGTTCGGCAACTTCACTGGCGGCATCCAGATCAAGGTCACCCAGACAAACGTTCGCTCCTTGTTTGGCGAAGTTTTCGGCATTGCTCGCACCCATTCCACGTCCGGCACCTGTGATCAGGATGTTTTTGCCATTGAGTCGATTGTTATCCATTTATTCCTCCAAATTGAAGTAAGCGCTCATCACCGCGGGCGGTTCTCCCGGAGCCGGGAGGAGTGAAGCTTCGAGAATGCTCAATTCGGACACATTGGAAAACCGATAAAAAATCCTTTCTGGATAAAAAATATCCAGATTGAACAAAAATCCTGTTCTTTTTCAGCCTGCTTCCCTGCACCTTGTTAACAGCGTTTTACAAGTTTGTGCCAGGGCCGTTTAACTGGAACGGATACTGGTCGCAGACAGGGTGAAATTGCGATCTAATGAGACACGTAATCCGGGAGGAAACACCATGAGACTCAATAACATTCTTGCTATTTCGGCTGTTGCAGCGGGCGTATCACTGGCAAGTTCCGCTTTTGCAGCGGAGTATACGATCGGTATCACCCAGAATAATGTCGGGGTTGACAGCTATCAGACGACTTACGACAAAGCCTTCAAAGAGGCTACCGATGCCGACGAGAATATCGAGGCCGTTGTACTCGATGCCGGTGGTGATGTTGCTCGACAGATTGCACAGGTCGAAGACCTGATTCAGCAACAGGTCGATGCCATCATTATCTGGCCCACCAACGGCGAGGCAGTCATACCAGCTGTTCGCAAAGCGCACAACGCCGGTATTCCGGTAATTGTTACTAATTCAAACATTGCGGAGGCAGGCTTCGACTTTGTCAAGTCTTTCTCTGGCCCTGACAACATTACTCAGGGCTCGCGTTCTGCCGAGATCATGTGCGATAAATTCAAGGAAATGGGGATAGAGACTACTGCGCAAGTTGTGCAGATTTCGGGTCAACCGGGCTACACCACCGCAATCGAACGACAGAAGGGGTTTGATGACCGTCTTCCGGAAGTATGCCCTGACGTGAGCATCGTCGAGACACAGCCGGGTGACTGGAATCGTGAGAAATCCCAGAAAGTCATGGAAGCGTTTCTTGTCAAATACGATACCATCGACGGAGTCTATTCGGGCGACGACAATATGGGTGTTGGTGCACTTAACGCGGCGAAAGCAGCCGGGCGCGAAGGCATAATATTCGTCGGTGCTACCAATTTTGCGGTTGGCTACGAAGCCATGGAAAGTGGTGAATACTGGGGATCAATCTATCAATCACCTGTAGATGATGCACATGCGGCGATCAAGACAGCTGTTGATGTGCTGGCCGGTAAGGATGTTCCCTTTCTGAACTACTTTGATACACCGAAGATCACTCAGGCAAACATGTCCGAATTTACCAAGCCTGTATTCTAGAAGAGATGCGTTTGTCGCAGGTGCTGCATTGGTGCAGCGCCTGCGTTTAATTGAAAATTCTTCATTAGAAATGGAAGGTAGCAATGGGAAGGATTTCGGGTCGGTCATGTGTGGTCACCGGAGCCGCCAGAGGTATTGGACGGGCGATAGGCGAAGCCTTGCTTGATGAAGGCGCTGATGTGTGCTTTGCCGATGTCGATAGTGAAGGGGTGGCCGAAGTTGCACGGTTGAATGCTTCTCGGGCGAACTCAGGCGGTGGCCGGGTGACCCATGCCGCAGTCGATGTGACTAATCGTGCTCAGGTCCGAGCCATGATCGTTCATGCCGTAGATTGCTTTGGCAAAGTAGATGTGAAATTCAACAACGCAGGTGTCAACAAGCCCATGAATTTCATGGATGTGACAGAGGAGAACTGGAATTTCATCATGAGCGTTAATGCGTTAGGCTGCATGATCGGCATTCAGGAAGCTGCGCGACAAATGATTGCGCAAGGTACTGGCGGCAAGATTGTAAACACAGCGTCTATTGCCAGTCGGCAGGGGTTTGACAACGTTGCACCTTATTGTGCAAGTAAGTGGGCGGTCGTTTCGCTGACCCAGTCCGGTGCCCGTGATCTGGCAAAACACAACATTACGGTGACTGGTTTTGCCCCTGGTGTGGTCGCCACTGAAATGTGGGAGCAAGTTGATAAGGATCTGATGGAAATCGGTGCCGCCGAGCGTCCTGGTCAGGCGATGGATGAATTTTCTGCACAAATCCTGAAAGGGCGCGTGGCAAAGCCTGTAGACATAACCGGAACAACAACTTTTCTGGCATCTGCTGACAGCGATTACATGACGGGTCAGGTGGTCATGATTGATGGTGGTATGACACTTATCTGAACAACGCGTCGGGCGCCCCCGGCAGGTATGTACAAGCGTGCAGCATTACGTACCGGAAGTCATTCAGCGAGGAAACTATGGCCGATATCTCCAAATCGAGTGTTATGCGATTTGTTGCGAAGCAAGGAATTCTCATTGCCTTCGTTGTTTTCATGATTGGTTTTACGATGGCCAACCAGCGCTTCGTATCTCCTGAAAATATTATGGGTGTTGTGCGCTCCTCAGCAATACTTGGCGTTATGGCCCTGGGCGTAACTTTCGTTGTCATTAGTGGAAACCTTGACTTGTCCGTGGGCTCCATGATGTCGTTTTCGACGATAGTGGTGCTTGATCTTCACGATACGCTTGGGCCTGCATTGGCTATTCCTGCGATGTTTGTCATGACTTTGAGTTTAGGCGCGCTTATTGGTTTTCTGGTTGGATACCTTAAGCTCAATTCCCTGATCGTTACATTAGGTATGCTATCGGCAATTCATGGTCTGACGTTAACGTATTCCGGCGGAAAGAACATGGATATCGCTGACAAGGGAGGGACATGGTTTTCTGTCTTTGGTCAAGGCAGTGTGCTGGGTATTCCGATACCTATTCTCCTGTTTGGTTTGCTTGCGGCATTACTGGGCATTGTGCTCGCCAAAACCCCATTTGGCAGACAAGTGTATGCGGTGGGTGGTAACGGCGTCGCTGCAACCTTTTCAGGTATCCCACGCGCACGTGTCATATTTACCTGCTATGTCCTATCCTCTTTTTGTGTGGCCACTGCGGGCCTGATACAAGCCAGTCGTAGTCTGGGCAGTCAGAACACTGTTGGACAAGGTTTGGAGCTGGAGGTTCTTGCGGCTGTCATTCTAGGTGGAGCGTCACTGCTTGGCGGTTCAGGCACTATCTTCAAGACAATTATAGGTGTACTGATACTGGGCTTTATCCAGAATGGCTTGCTGCTTATCGGGCTGCAGTTTTATGTTCAGTACGTTCTAACCTGGGTCATCATTATCCTCGCAGTATGGCTTGATATTGCCGCCAAACGCGGCAAGCTCTGGTCGGCTATTGCGTGAGGAAGACATAATGCGATTCCCGACTCATCTATTCAAGCACGGTGCTATCTGGGGTTTTATCCTTTTCGAGCTTTTGTTCTTCTCAATTGCAGGCAAATACCTTTCCTTGTCAGAAGGTGCCTTCATGGATCTGGACAACATGTTGTTGCTGTTCAAGCAATCAGCACCGATCGGCATTATAGCTATCGGTATGACTATTATCATGATCAACGGCAATATCGATCTAAGCGTGGGTGCAACCTACGCATTGTCCGCTATCGTTTTGCTTGACAGCATGACGTGGCCGATATTTGCTTCTTTGGGCGACTGGGTAATTCCTGTGTCCTGGCTTCTGGCGTTGATTACGGGAATTGTGCTGGGCGCTATCAATGGATTGATTGTCTGGAAAACAGGGGTGGATGCATTCATCGTAACCCTTGGATCAATGCTGGGCTATCGTGGTCTGGTGTTCATGTATAACGGCGAGAATCCCACGTCCAACCTTAATTGGACATTGGTTGACTTCGCTGAAGCGCAGTTTCTCGGCTTGCATACGGCAACCTGGTTCCTGATCGTAGTTGTTGCTGTGATCTGGTATGTCATGAATAGGACCGTACACGGTCGAACGGCTTATGCGATTGGCGACAACCGCGAAGCTGCAGTGAATGCAGGTATTCGTGTGGGGCCGCACATGATGACTAATTTTGTCATCATCGGATTTCTTGCAGCGCTTTCAGCTGTTGTTTTCTATTCAGAGAGCGGATCTGTCAATCCCAACGACGGTGAGTTGTTTGAGCTCTGGGCAATCACGGCGGTTGTGCTCGGTGGTACCAAGCTGACGGGTGGTTCAGGGTCGATCATCTCAACGCTGGGCGGTGTCATCGCCATACAGTTGCTACGCAAGGGATTGGGTTATATCGGTGCTGGCACGGAAACCGTGAACCTGGTTATTGGACTGATCCTGATCGCCGTTCTGATACTGGACCGTCAGTTGAACACCAAAGCCATCGGGGAGCTGAAAGTATGAGTCATTCAACTCCGGCATTACGTCTTGAAAATATCGTCAAGACATTTCCCGGTGTGCGTGCGCTGGATGGTGTCTCGTTTGAGGTCATGCCCGGCGAGGTGCATGCCTTGATGGGAGAGAACGGCGCAGGTAAGTCGACCCTGATGAAAGTGCTGGGAGGAATTCATCAACCTGATGAGGGTACCGTTTTTATCGATGAGACCCCTGTGATCATGACCACACCTTTAGAGGCGAAACACAAGGGCATTGTATTCGTGCATCAGGAACTGAGTCTGGCAACAGAATTGACGGTAGCCGAGAACATCTACCTCGGGGAATTGCCACAGATGCGCTTTGGGCGAGTTGACTGGCACCAGCTGTTTAACGACACCGACGCCATTCTGCAACGACTCAAGGTCGGTTTTGATGCAAGAACCAAAGTTGGAGACCTTTCCATTGCCAATCAACAGATGGTAGAAATAGGTCGCGCATTGACTCATGATGCCAAGGCCGTAATCTTTGACGAACCTACTGCATCGCTGACAGATGCGGAGAAAGTGGTGTTATTCGATGTCATAGAGGACCTGACATCCGATGGTGTCAGCGTCATCTACATTTCTCATCGAATGGAAGAGATTTTTAAAATAACCCATCGCGTGTCTGTGCTTCGTGATGGTTCTCATCGCGGTACACTTGATACGGTAACAACGTCAGAAGAAGAGGTAACGCAGTTGATGATAGGGCGCAAACTTGATTTGACGCGTCATGTCAGAGATCACGACTTTGGCGATATTGCGTTAGAAGTAGAGGGTCTTTCGTGCGGATTGCTTTATAGCAATATCAGCTTTAAGGTACGTCGCGGCGAAGTGGTCGGTTTCTATGGTCTTGTTGGCGCTGGTCGTACTGAAATTGCTGAGACTTTGTTCGGGTTGAGAAATCCCACTGCAGGCTCGATTAAGCTGGAAGGTCAGGATGCGCTAATCAACTCACCCATAGATGCCATCAGTCTTGGTATATCTCTGGTACCAGAAGACCGGAAGGAGCAAGGTCTTGTCCTTGGTATGAGTTGCAGAGACAACATGATCTTGCCCCAGATCAATAAGCTCACAGTGGGTCCGTTTGTTTCGGAAAACGCCGCCATGGCAATCTATGAAAAATACCACGACAAGCTGGAGATCAAGACGCCCGGCTGGAAGCAGCTGGTAGGCAATCTATCCGGTGGCAATCAGCAAAAGATCGTTATCGGCAAATGGTTGTCCATGAACCCAAAAGTGTTGATCGTCGATGAGCCAACACGAGGTATTGATATCGGATCCAAATCAGAGATTCATAAACTGATTCGAGATCTGGCTGCGCAAGGATATGCGGTTATCGTTATCTCTTCGGAAATGCCAGAAGTGTTGCATGTGTCAGATAGGATAGTCGCCATGTACAGCGGCAAGATCATGTGCGAGTTCACCTCGGATGAGGTTACCGAAGATAGCCTTATACAAGCAATTTCCGGCTTGGGTAGTAATGAATCAGGTGTGGTCTGACATGCGCCTTGGCTTTGCAGGTCTTGGTCGTATGGGACGTAGAATGGCTGCAAACTGTGCAGTTGCCGGGTTCAGCGTAACGGTCTGGAACCGTAGTTCAGCATCTGCAGATGTGCTGGTAAAAGAGCACGGAGTAGAGGTTGCTGCGACGCCTGCTGATTTGGCGCAGACCTGCGATGTCGTTGTTACCATGTTGGCGGATGATGAAGCAGCACGTGCTGTTTATCTTGGTGAGTATGGACTAATTGGTGCCAATAGGGCAGCGACACTTGTGGAGATGGGTACAATGAGCCCCTCGCTGGTTAGTGACTTGGCGCAGAATGCTTTGACGTTCAACCAGCGGTTCATTGATGCACCGGTATCCGGTGCTACAGCCGCAGCCGCTCATGCTCAATTGTTGATCATGGCTGGAGCGGCACAATGCGACCACGCATTTCTCGATCCTGTTTTTTCTGCAATGGGTCGCAAGACCATTTGGTTAGGTTCATCTGGCAAGGGTGCGATCATGAAGCTCGCTATAAACCTGTTGATTCATGGACTGAACCAGACATTGGCAGAAGCGCTGACGCTAGTGATGCGGACGGGCATTGATACGAAAGATGCCTACGATGTGATTGAAAGCTCGGCCGCAGCAGCTCCCATGCTCAAGTACCGGCGAGACATTTATCTTGATGAGCAGGCGCATGACGTCTCTTTCACCGTTGAGTTGGCTGCCAAGGATGTTTCATTGGCACTTGAACTTGCAGAAGGGCAGGGTGTGAGAATGCCGCAGACCAGGATCACTCTAGCTGTTCTGAACGAAGCGATTGCCTCTCAGTACGGTCAAAGGGATATGGCCTCCATCGTCAATTTCATGAAGGAGCAATCAAAATGAAAGCAGCGCTTTTCGTTGGTGGCTGGGAAGGTCACGCCCCCACTCAATTTAGTGACTGGTACGAAGCTCTACTCAACGAGAATGGCTTTGAAGTAAGTGTTTATGACACCCTCCAACCACTTGAACATCCAGAGAATCTTGAAGATCTGGATCTGATAACGCCCATCTGGTCGTCAGCGCGATCCGGCCATCAGCAGGAATTTGGCAACATGACAAAGCTTCAGGAAACGGGGCTTTTAAAACTGATTGCTGCCGGTTGCGGTATTGCCGGATGGCATGGCCATATGGGCGATGCATTCAGGGATAGGCCGACCTATCACTTTCTGATCGGTGGCCAGTTCGTCGCGCATCCGCCAGGTTGGCCGGACAACTTGCAGCCACGTGAGGACTACATTGATTACGATGTGACGATTTGCAAGCCGGATGATCCGATTGTTGAGGGCATTGGTAGTTTTCGGTTGAGATCGGAGCAGTATTACATGCTGGTTGACCCATCGAACGATGTGCTGGCGACCACAACGTTCTCGGGTGATCACCTTTGGTGGATAGAAGGCACGGTGATCCCCGTTGTATGGAAGCGTCGTTGGGACAAAGGACGAGTGTTCTACTGTTCAATCGGGCATGAACTGGACGATTTGAAAATATCTCAGGTAACCGAAATCATCAGGCGAGGTGCTTTGTGGGCAGCTCGATCTGCCTGACATCGCTTGGAAGACTGCTAAAAAATGTCCAATCTGGATATCGTTGATGTTAAGTTGTTGTTAATAGGTTCTATGCTGTGATGGAAAGGAGCGGTATTGAGGTGGGATATGAAGCAATCGGAAGCGGAGTCTGGGTTTTCTCGGCGAAGTAGCCATCATCAACGGCGGCGGCCAGAGGGCCCCTATGAAACCGGTGACAATCTGCCAGGATGTTCGATATCGCGTCCTGAACTAATGAGTTTCCTCGATTTTTTCGAGCAGTTCGAGATCGAAACCGAACGCGCTTTGTCGCTCAAACGAGGATATAGCGAAACTCGAATGCTGGTTGTTCTCATGCGTAACCACCTTGAAGGCAAACTTACCACCAGCTCCTCGCTGGTCGGGCATTCCAACCTCTCCTATGGCACCGCAATGCGAGCAATAACTGCGTTGCAGAAACGCGGCCTCATCGTTAAGCGTGCGCGAACGAATTCAGGCAAATCCTTTTCACTGCATCCCTCTACCCGATTGATGGAAGAGTGGCAGGAGTTGGCGCGCCGGGCGAAATCGTTACTAGGCAGTCACAAGGCGCAGACGCGTTCTGATGTTTCAGAGGATCATTATTTCTTTGGGTCTTCGTATGCTAGCGAGCATGTGCTGACACCACCGTCCATCTTCGAATCAAAACTGGATTTAAGTGGTGGTTTGCGAATTCTGTTTCATGCCGACCCGACGTTCATGGCTATGCATATCCTTAAAAAGCGCTTTGAGTCGATGTTCGGGGTGCAGATCAAGAGCCATGCGTTTTCGATCGATCGTCTTAGGGAAGAAATTTTGCGTAATGCGAAACTACCGAAATCTCACTATGACATTGTTGCCTGCGATTTACCGTGGTTTGGTGAGATGGCTCAGGCAGGACACCTGATGTCGATAGACAAGTTCATTGATGACAGTAGTCTGGACATTGCAGATTTTCATTCAGAGGCGCTCGCCAGTACACGCTTCAACGGCCAGCATCACGGCTTGCCAGTGCAAACAACTCCGGAATTGCTTGTGTATCGGCGTGATGTGTTCGAAGCCAATGATATCAGCCCGCCTACAACGGTAGAAGAAACTATCGATGCTGCTCGTCGCATCCATGATCCATTCGTGGATGGTATGGCTGGCATTGCCTGGAATGCTGCGCGAGGAACACCCTTGGGGCACACGTTTCTTTTTGTGATGGGCGCATTTGGACAACCGGTGTTGAATTTAGCGCGTACCTCTTATGGTTTTGATGGGGAGCATATATCGGGTGAGCAATACCGGCCGATGTTCAATACGGCCGAAGCGAAGGCATCCGCTGAGTACCTGCTGGAACTGCTGCAATACTCACCACGCGATATTCTGACGATGTCATGGTATGAACGAGCACGCTGTTATACGGAAGGGCATGCCGGAATTGCGTATTGCGCGACGTTGCTGGCCCCTCTGTTCGAGTTGGATTCGTCATCACCTGCTTACGGCAATACAGAATATTTACCCCATCCCAGTGGATCGGCCGCTCGTAGCATTGCACCCATAGGAGGCTATGCACTTGCCATTCCTTCGAACATAGAGCCGGACAGAATCAACCCGGCATGGACGGCCTTGACATCTTTGACATCGGCACAAGCTGCCAAGTTGTATATCGAAAATGGTAGTCTTGTGAGTCCGCGTTTCAGCGTCAGCAGAGATCCTGAGATACGACAGATCTCGCCCGTGATTTCGATTGTGGACGACATGGCGCGCAACGGTACTGTGCAGATGTGGCCCCGCCCGCCCGTGCCTGAGATCGCAGACATTATTGCGATTGCCGGTGATGAAATGCACGATATGCTGCTTGGAGCGAAGTCGATTGACCAGGCTTTGGTGTGTTCACAGAACAGGGCGGATGCATTGATGAAGGCGAGTGGGCATTACTAGTTCGACGGGATCAATGTCGTTAAAAACATCAGTTCACGTGCGATCAGAATCCCTGCACTGATTCGGCCTGAATAAGCATTTTCCTGATAAGGTTATCAAAGAGTCGTACATACCAATACTAGGTAGCGGTATAACCACGGATCTCGGCTATTTGTCTGGGGGCAGAGCGCCATCGCCAGTTCGTGTAGGAGTACAAATGAAACTTAAGTTGCTTTGAGCCAACGGGTGTGCCCAGGATGCGCTTTCTCTTGAGACGTGTTCCCCAGAATTTGTTTGAACGTGTCCTCGGTTTATTAGCAAGAACAAATGCTGTTTTTACCTCTCGCAGACGATGGTTTAATCTCCCGCTCCCACCCTTTATTTTTTCTAGGTAATATTACTACGTCTGGATTCAGGTCAGATGAAGACGATACCGCATTCCTTTGATGAAATGAACGATAATGGTGTGAATGTCTACTGACTGAACAATTGCGCCATGTAGAAATCGTGTGACAAGTAGTGGTCAACTGCCAAGGCGGTTTTTTCTTTTTATTGGCCTATTCGCAAGCCTGTTTATGAGTGCTTGTGAATCGTTGTCGCGTGCGCAGATTGATGAAGCTAATTCGCTGGGAGACGGCCAGTAGCGATTTGAGGGTGCGGTGACAGAGACGTCGGCAATTAGTATATCGAGAGGTGTAGGAGACGATACTGATGTGGGTGTCCAGGTCGATTTCGATGGTTTTATCGGGTTTGTGGATGAGGCAGACATCCTCTCCGCCTATACGAAGTACAGTTTATTGAATCGGACTGAGGGTTTTTCGTTTGCAGGCCTAGCCGGTGGTTTTACTGGTCTGCATCGTGATGTCGATGGTTTTTCGTAGGCCCGGTGCTTAGTTGGCGTTCCAACAAAGTATTGTTGTCGCTAAGGGCCCGTTACAACAAGCTAAGCGGCCGCGTCGATATCGAAGATAACCAGCATTTTCGCGAAGGATTTCTGTCAGATGAGGTGGCGAAATCGGATGCATCGGTAGGAATTTTCTTCAACGATGATAAATTCTCGGTTAAGTTTGGATACGGGTGTCAATATCAGTTAGGCACGGTTCCAGAGGCTTTCCGGCTGGAAGGTGATGACGATGCAGACTGCTCAAGATCGGTGGCATTTACCTTCTATACCAAGTAATTTTCTGATCATGGAATTTGGTCAGCAATACTGCTCACGTTTGACCGTAATATGCATTGCTCTAATAGAATCTGAACATGAGCATCAAGGCTATATGAAAGGTAGCCGGCGGCGGCAATATCGATGAATTACCAAGGGTGCCATATTTTTGCAGTTCGGTGGCCGTACGTGTTTTGAATAGTCTTTGATACGTTGATATTTCGGCGATTATCGTTAGTAAATGGCATCACGCAGAATACCTCTCCCCGTCAGTAACGAATTGAAAAAAGTCAGCAGTTTGATTGAGTGGATGTGCCTGATTGATTTCATTACCTACCTCCCTGATACAATTTTAACAAAGGTAGATAGAGCGACTATGGCTGTTAGTCTTGAAACAAGAGCTCCACTGCTGGATGATGACTTAGTATAGCTGGCAACCGGCATAGGTGATTCACTAAGGGTAAAAAACGATTGTGGAAAATGGATTCTTCGAGAAGTCACCCACAGTCTGGTCCCTGCCAGATTGATGGATCGTCCCAAGATGGGATTTGGAGTGACCATAGACAGTTGGTTTCGTGGCGCGCTCAAACCCTTGGCAGAAGAACTGCTTTCGGAATCAATACTGCGCAAGCAAGGCATTTTTAATCTTGTGCCGATCAGACGGATGTGGGTTGAGCATCAATCCCGCAAGTGGAATTGGCATCATTATTTGCGTATGTTCTTATGTTCCAGCAATGGAAGGAAACTCACCACCCGGTTTGAGTCTGGTGGTAATGGGATTGGCTGGTGTAAGGGTAAGCCGCTTCAACTTTGGAGTAAAACTGTCGTGAGCATATTTTAATGGGAAGAAGTGAACTGTCAGCACTTATCAGCGTTTTTGTGTCACCTCTAGGGATCTGCTTTAGTCTGTTTTTTCTGTCAATTGCGCTCCGCAAGCTTCGACCTGTTTTCTCGTTCGTTATTTTCTCATTGTCTGTCGTGTTGCTATTGCTCGCTTCTACACCGTTTGTTAGCAATACTCTGGCGAAAGCGATGGAAAAAGATTATCCTTGCCACGCTCTGTCAGAAGTTCAGGAAGCCGATGCCATTGTCCTGCTTGGCGGGGGGCTGAGCAGACCCGGCAGACCCAATGGCGTGGCCGACTTGAATGAGGCGGGTGATAGAATCATCCACGCCTATAATCTGTTCCGTCTGAAAAAAGCCCCAATCATTATCGTCGTGGGTGGACAAGTTTTCGAAGACAACACGTCACTTTCTGAGGCAGATTATATGCAAGAACTGCTATCGCAACTCGGTGTACCGTTAGAGAGTATCTTGCTGGAGTCCTCCAGTCGGAATACATGGGAGAACGCATCTGCAACACGTGCATTGCTTCGTCAGCCGCACGTACACGAATCTACAGGGCTCACGGAGGCGTCAGTACTACTCTTGGTAACGTCAGCGGCCCACATGTCTCGTTCCGTTTACAGTTTTGAATACATGGGTTTGAATATAATGCCTGCACCAACAGACCATCGCTCCGTACAGAACCTGCGGACACCGTATCCTTATCTGCCCACGTCAGAGGCACTGTCGCTATCGTCGTCAATGATAAGAGAGTGGTTAGCATTGAAAGCCTATCGTGGCGTTGCGCTGTCTGG